>NZ_JBITJP010000084.1:0-1056 GCF_044460165.1 Embleya sp. NPDC050154 | reverse complement strand
GGTGCGGTACTTCTTGTAGGTCATGCCGCTGGTCTTGAGCAGCATGCCGCCGTAGAAGATCTTGCCGGCCTGTTGGATGCCGATTCCGGTGAGGGTGGTGTTGTTGCAGGTGGGGCTGTTGGGTTTGCCGCCGCCGGGGCTGGTGCCCTCGGCGAGGAGGTAGAACCAGTGGTTGAGCGGGCCGGCGGCCTTGTGGACCTCGGTGCTGGGGATGGAGGAGCTGTAGCAGTCCGGGTCGCCGTTGGTGGAGGGTTTGTGCATGTAGCGGATCGGGCCCTGGCCGACCAGGTTGACGGTCTCGCCGACGGTGTAGTCGGGGACGTCGTAGGGGGAGGGCTCGTTGGCGTACGCCTCGGTGAGCGCGCCGAAGATGTCGCCGGTGCCCTCGCCGAGTCCGGCCTCGCTGCCCGCGCCGCCGGGGGTGAACTGGTCTATGCCGTGGCCGAATTCGTGGCCGATGACGTCCATCGACGAGATCCACTGGTTGGACTGGTTGCGGCCGATGGTGACGGTCGAGCCGTCCCAGTAGGCGTTGAGTTCGTTGAGGCCGACCTTGATGGGCCAGCTTCCGCCGTTGCCGTTGTGCCCGTTGCGACCGAGCCAGTCGCGGAGCATGTTCCATTCCTTCTGCGCGCCCCACATGGCGTCGACGCAGCTTGTCTCCTTGCTGGTGGCCTGGCCGTTGCCCCACGAGTCGGTGGACTTCGTGAAGACCTGGCCGGTGCTGTAGTCCGCACAGGACAGGCCGGGACGGTTCGGGTCGCGCAGGGAGAAGGAACTGCCCGAGCCGGTGGTGTCGATGGTGAGCGGGTTCGGCCCGTTCCACTGGCTGTTGCCGCTGCCGGCGCGGACGTCGTCGTAGCTGTCGAGCACCGCTCCGGTGCTCGCGTCGACGAATACGTGCAGCCTGCTGGGCGCGGTGGCGGTACGACCGACCAGCACGGTCTCCCAGGCGAGCGCGCTCTTGTCGTCCTTGACCCGGACCACCAGGCGGTGCGAGTCGACCTTGTCCACGACCGGGAGTTGCGCCTTGGACGTGCTCTCGGCGGCGCCGGC
>NZ_JBITJP010000083.1:0-1113 GCF_044460165.1 Embleya sp. NPDC050154 | reverse complement strand
GACCGGCACCCGTCTGACCGTCGTCGAGACGGGATTCGCGCAACTCGGGGCCGGCGACGACCCCGTGACGGCCTACACGGGCAACGTCGAGGGCTGGCGCACCGAACTCGCCGAACTCGTCGAATTCCTCGACACGTCCGCCTGAGCCATGACCGCATCCCAACCCGACGCCGAGACCATCGCGGCGGACGTGTTCACCGCGTTGGCCGACCCCACCCGGCGCCACATCCTCGCCGAACTCGCCCGCCGCGGACCCGCCACCGCCACCGACCTCGCCGACCGCCTGCCCATCAGTCGCCAGGCCATCGCCAAACACCTGACACTCCTCGGCGACGCCGGCCTGGTCCGCCCCGAGACCGGCGAACGACGACGCGTCCGGTTCCACCCCAACGCCCAACCCGTACGCGTCGCCCAGGCATTCCTCGCGACCCTCGCCCAGGACTGGGACAACCGACTGGGCGCACTCGAAGACCACCTCGACCACGGATCGGAGACCAACCCGTGACCCCCACATTCCGCGGTGGCGCGAACGTCGCCATGAAACTCCCCAAGGCCCGCTTCGAGGAGACCGTCGCGTTCTACCGCGACACACTCGGCATGGACGTCGTGGAGGAGACCGGCACCGGCATCGACGGCGTCGTCTCGCGATGCGCCTCGGTGCGACTGGGCCCCGTCAAACTGTGGCTCGACCGGGTCGACAACCTCGCCCGCGCCGACCTGTGGCTCGAACTGTTCACCGACGACGTTCCCCTCGCACGTCGACACCTGGCCGAACGCGGCATCCACACCCAGGACGAACTCGAGGCCTTCGCCCCCGACACGGACGCACACTGGATCACCAACCCCGCCGGCATCGTCCATCTCGTCCGCGCGCCACGAGACGACGAGTAGACCCGACCGCGTCACCCGCCATACGCACCCGGTGGACGTGCCGACGACGCGAGCTCACCGAGGGACCCGACGGAGCCGCGAATGTGCTCCGGGGCCACGGCCGAGATGTCGAAGGCCGGCGTCAAGGCCGCGACTCATCATCCACCTCGCGACTTCCCACACCCACGCATCGCGCGCCGCCGAGACCCGCCGGGGTACCGGCGGCGAGGATCCCGTGAGCCT
>NZ_JBITJP010000082.1:0-1223 GCF_044460165.1 Embleya sp. NPDC050154 | reverse complement strand
CTAGTGCTAAGTTCCGCTTTGGGTGGGTAAGTAGTGGTCAAACAGTGCTGTTTCGGCTGCTCGGGGGCGAGTGTGGTGCCGAAGTTTCTGATGGCTCGTCAACCCGTTGACGGGGACGAGGAGAAGAAGATCCGGAGACTGGCTGCGGCGCGTCACGCGCCGGCGGACTGGATCCTCCGTGCCAGGATCGTCACGCTGAGCTGGGAAGGCCTGCGCGTGCCGCGAGTGGCCGATCGGGCGGGGTGCGACGCGAAGACGGTACGGCGGTGGCTGCACCGGTTCAACGAACAGGGCCTGGACGGCCTCGGCGACCGGCCCGGGTGCGGCCGCAAACGGCGGATCACCGAGGCCGAACGATCGCGAATCGTCGCACTGGTGAGGGGAGTTCCCTCCGGACGTCTCACGACGCAACCCTATGGGGACCTGTACGCCGAGGACGAGGCCGGGCCGCCGGAGTGGACATTGGATTCCCTGGCCGCCGAGGCCGGCAGGATGGGTATCGAGGTGGGTCGAAGTCAGGTTCGCAGGATCCTGCTCGCGGAGGGTGTGCGGTGGCGCCGCACGCGGTCGTGGGTTCGGTCGAGGGACCCGGATTTCGCGGGAAAAGGACGCGGATCGTCGAGCTCTACACCAGCCCGCCCGAAGACGCGACGGTCGTCTGCGTCGACGAACTCGGCCCGGTGATCCCGCGCTCGTTCCCGCCGGCGCCGGGTTGGTCGCCGGACGGACACCGCATCAAGAACGTGCTCGACTACAGCCGCGGCCCGGAGAAGACCTGGGTCTACGGGGGCCTGCGGGTCCGGGACGGGACCGAGGTCACGATGACCGCCACGTCGCGCAACAGCGTCTTCTACCAGCGCTTTCTCACGCTCGTCGAAGACGCCAATCCGACCGGCGACATCGTGGTCGTCACCGACAACCTCTCTTCCCACAACAGCTTTTCCACCCGGGAGTGGCTCGTCGACCATCCCAGGATCCAACACGTCTTCATCCCGGTCGGCGCCTGCTGGTTGAACCTGCAGGAGGGATGGTGGCGCATCTTTCGCAAGGCCGCCCTGGCAGGCCGATCCTTCGCCGACCCGGACGAGATAGACCACGCCACCCGCGTCGCGACAACCCAACTCAACACCCGGGCGAAACCATGGATATGGGGCAGACCCGCCCCACCGACCCGCACATTACGGCGCCGCTTCGTGTACACCCTTTGAGGAATGCAGCACTAG
>NZ_JBITJP010000081.1:0-1285 GCF_044460165.1 Embleya sp. NPDC050154 | reverse complement strand
CAATACCGGTGTTTTAGGTCTTTCTGCGGCGGGTTGGGGTGGTGCGGGTCGGTCCGACGAGCGTGACGTCGGGTGGGTTCGGTGGGGGTGTGCTGCGGTGCTCGGTTCGCTTGAGCGCCCAGTTGGACATCTTGCGCTTGATGACGCGGGGGTTGGAGCGCAACCGCCTCGGCGGCAGGGGCCGTTCGTGGATCTCACACAGGGTGGCGAGGAGTGCGACGGCGAGTCGGGAGGGGGGAAAACGCCGCCTGATCGGTGACGTGGCGGCGGACGACGCGCAGGGTTCGGATGAAGGACAGCCTGTCCGGGTCGCAGTCCGCGTCCCGAGCGGCGTGGTGCATCAGGTCGCGCAGGGCGTGGTGGACCAGGAGAACACCGAGGATCTCCTGTTCGACACCCGCCGGGTGACGCGAACGCAACACGTGGCCGGGACCGCCCTGGTGGGTCTTGATCTCGTCGAGGGCGGTCTCGATCTCCCACCGCTCGTGATACAGCGCCGCCAACTCGGCAGCCGGAGCCGCCGAGGGATCGTGGAGGGTGGTGATCAGCCGATACACGATCTCCTCCCCGCCGCCCGGGCCCAGGGTGTACTCGACCACACGGACCCGGATCGGATCGACGCGTCTCCTGTCGTGACCGGCGAAGATCTCCGAGAGGTAGGACCCGTCGGGCAGGGAGGTCAGGACCGGGAGCACGGCGTTGCCCTTGATCCGCCACAACAGGTCCGCGCCGGTCGCGGAGGCCGCCCGCCACAGTTCGAAGTCGTGGAAACCCCGGTCGGCCAACAGGAGCATCCCGGGCTCCAACGACGCGAACAACCGCCGGGCCGCGGTCGTCTCGCGCACGGCGAGCGGCGCGATGTCGGCCGCGAACACCACGTGGGTGCCGCACTCGACCAACACGGCCACCCTCGCCTGCGGATACGCGCTCCGACCCTGGCCCCGACTCGTACCCGGCCGGCCGAAGAACCCCGCGTTCGCCCCGCTGTCGGGCAGGTCGAAGGTCGTGCCGTCCACAGCGACCAGACGCCGCCCGCGGTACCACGCCCCGACCGTCCCCGGCACCGCCACCGGACGACACACCCGAGCGAACAACACCCTCAACGGCTCCGGCCCCAACCGCAGCCGCGCCCGCCCGATCGCCCCGGTCGTCGGAACCCGCCACGTCCCCACCCACCGACGCTCCCGCTCCAGACCCTGCGTGAGCAGACGCGCGACCTCCTCGTAGCCCTGCCCCGAGAACAGACACATCGCCAGGACGAAATACACGACCACCCGCGCCGGCA
>NZ_JBITJP010000080.1:0-1295 GCF_044460165.1 Embleya sp. NPDC050154 | reverse complement strand
GGCAGCGCAGTAAGTATCTCGCCCGCTGGTACGCCAGCCAAGCTGGCGTCATTTGCTGCCCAAAAGCCAGAAAAGGGGCATGCAATCTGCCATTGTTCAGCAGAATGCGTGTCGGCTTCCTCAAGCAATCTAGCGAGCCTGACCGCAACGACCGGATTTACCGTGAACGGTAAGCACCCGGTGAACCCGTCTTGAAGGGGACCCGCGTAGCAAGGAGCATCGTGTCCATCTAGTTCTAGGTGGACACGTGGACACTATCGAAGAGAGCGCGCCAATACGGCGCCGACGTCGGCATAGCGCCGAGTTCAAGGCCAAGGCAGTGCAGGAGTGCATGCAGCCGGGTGTTTCGATCGCGGCGATAGCCCTGCACCATCGCCTCAATGCGAATCTGCTGCGGCGCTGGGTCGCCGAGCAGGAAGCAAAGAATGGCGCGCCTGAGGACCGCGAGTTGATGAGGGTGCCGCAAGGCGAGTTCATCCCGTTGCGGATCGGCGAGCCGACCACTGCCGTGCCGGACATCCAGATCGAAGTCCGCCGTGGCGCGACGACGATCAGTCTTCGCTGGCCGGGATCGGCCGCAGCGCAGTGCGCCCAGTGGCTGCAAGGGTGGTTGCGTTGATTCGGGTGGACGCGATCTGGTTGGCCGTGGAGCCGCTGGACATGCGCGCCGGTACCGAAACGATCCTCGCGCGGGTCGTCAAGGTGTTCGGCGCGGCACGCCCCCACCACGCCTACCTGTTTGCCAATAAGAGTTCGACGCGCATGAAGGTGCTGGTCTACGACGGCTTCGGCATCTGGCTGGCCGCGCGGCGCCTCAACAAGGGGCGCTTCATCTGGACGAACGGCGACCAGGCGATCGCCACGGCGCTCAATCCCGAGCAATTGCGTGCGCTGGTGACGGGGCTGCCTTGGCAGACGCTCACCCACGACCACGCGATCACGGTCGTGTAATACCCCCAAAGCCGTAAACTGGCTTCCTTCCAGAGGACTTGGGGTTCTGGCAGACTCGCCGCATGAACCTACCCACCAACCTCGATGCCCTGAGCCCGGACGAACTGCGCACACTGGCTGCGCAGTTGATGGCCCAGGTCGGCGAGAAGGACCGGGAGTTGCGGTACCGGCAAGCCAAGATCGACCAGCTCACACACGAGCTGGCCATCCACAAGCGCTGGAAGTTCGGCAAGCGCAGCGAGCAACTGACATCTGAACAGGCGAGTCTGCTGGACGAAGCCATTGACGCAGACCTCGAGGCGATTGAGACCGAACTGGAAGCGCTCCTGCCGTCGTCCAAATCT
>NZ_JBITJP010000079.1:0-1303 GCF_044460165.1 Embleya sp. NPDC050154 | reverse complement strand
TGAGCTGACCCGGGTTTCGTAGAGTGTTGCGGTTGTTCAGGCGGTCTTCGTTTGTTGTTGCTGCGGGTACTGTCGGTACGCCTGCTCGTACTCGATCGGTGGGACGTAGCCGAGGGCGGAGTGGAGCCGTTCCTCGTTGTACCAGCCGACCCAGCGCACGACGGCGTGCTCGACCTGGGCGAAGTCTCGCCACGGACCCTGCATTTCGATCAGTTCGGCCTTGAACGTGCCGTTGAGCGCCTCGGCCATCGCGTTGTCATAGCTGTCCGCGACCGAGCCGACCGAAGCGGCGGCCCCGACATCGGCGAGCCGCTCGGTGTAGCGAATGGACACGTATTGCGACCCCCTGTCCGAGTGGTGAACCAGTCCGGAGCCCTTCTTGATACGGCGTCGCCACAACGCCATCTCCAAAGCGTCCAACGGGAGTTCGGTCCGCAGGTGGTCTGCGACCTGCCAGCCGACGATCATCCGTGAGTACACGTCGAGGACGAACGCCACGTACGTCCACCCCGACCACGTGCGGACATACGTCAGGTCGGCGACCCACAGTCGATCCGGGCCCTCGGCGGTGAAGCGGCGGTCGACCAGGTCCGGTGGACGGGGTGCGGCCGGCTCGGGCACGGTGGTGCGGCGGCGCCGCCCGCGGATGACGCCCTCGACGCCCGATTCGCGCATCAGCCGCTCGACCGTGCACCGGGCCACGACGTGGCCCTTGCGAGCCAGTGCGCGGGTGATCCGCCGGGCACCGTAGGTGCCGCCGGAGTCGGCGTGCTCGGTCTCGATCAGGCCGATGAGCCGCTCGTCGCGCAGCCGGCGCGCGGACTTGGGGCGCTTCTTGCGCGCGAAGTACGTCGACGGGGACAGGTCCAGCACCCGGCATACGGGATCGACCCCGAGACCCTTGTCACGCAGGTGGTCGATCACCTGCTCGGCCTCGTCCGGGGACGGTCGATCTCCTGCGCAAAAAACACGGACGCGGCTTTCAGGATCTCATTCGCCCGCCGCAACTCCGCGTTCTCCTTGCGGAGTTGCTTCAATTCCTCCGCCTCGGCGGTGGTCGGCCGGTCGTCGCGTTCGCCGGCGTCGGCCTCGGCTTGGCGGACCCAGTTGCGCAGGGCCTCCTTGTGGATGCCCAGGTCCCGTGCGACGTGGGCGACCGGACGGCCGGAGGTGCGGACCTCCCGGACTGCCCGTTCGCGCAGCTCATCGGGGTATTTGCGTGGTGCTGGCATGGTTCGTGGTGCTCCTTACGCCGGGCACCATAACCCGGCTTCAAGGACTCCACCAAACTCAGAGCAGCTCA
>NZ_JBITJP010000078.1:0-1598 GCF_044460165.1 Embleya sp. NPDC050154 | reverse complement strand
ACGCGAACGTCAAGCTCGACCTGTGCGGGCCGATCCTGGCCAAGTACAAGGCCACCGGAGGTCCCACCGGCCCGCTCCGGCTCCCCACCAGCGGAGTGCTCGACGACGGCGGCATCGGCAAGTACGCCGACTTCCAGGGATCCGCGAACGACGGCACCACCAACGCCCACATCAACTGGTCACCCACCACCGGCGCCTGGTCCCAGCGCGGTGACACCCGCACGAAGTGGCTCCAGAGCGGCGCCCTCAACGGGCCGCTCGGATACCCCGTCTCCGATGAGTCGACAGTGCGCGACGGCGCGGGAACCGTGATCGGCTGGATCAGCCGCTACGCGGGAACGCCCACCACCGGGGCCGGCGCGATCACCTGGACCGGCGACACCGGCGCGCACGTGATCAGCGGCGAGACCTACAACCGCTGGCAGGCCACCGGAGGCCCCCGCGGCACCCTCGGCTTCCCCGCCACCGACATCGCGAACACCCCCACCAAACCCGGCACATACACCCACTTCCGCACCCCCGGCGCCGGCGCCGACAACGGCTCCATCTACACCAGCCCCGGCAACGGCGCGCACGCCGTCTACGGCAGCATCCGCAACCGGTGGGCCGCCCTCGGCTGGGAACAGGGATACCTCGGGTTCCCCACCAGCGACGAGTACGACATCACCGGCGGGCGTCGCGGCGACTTCCAGGGCGGCTACGTCCGCTGGAACTCCGTCACCGGAATCGCCGTCGACCACCACCCCGGCGACGGCACGAGCGCGCAACGCAACGAATACTCCGGCGACTTCGACGGCGACGGACGCGACGACGTGCTGACCGTCTACGACTACGGCCAGGCCACCACCGCGTTGTTCGTCTCCCCCGGCAACGCCGACGGCAGCTTCGGCGCGCCCCGCCAGGCGTGGGTCAGCCTCGCCGGACACTTCGACGTCACCCGCACCAAGTACAGCGTCGGGGACTTCGACGGCGACGGACGCGACGACATCGCCGCCCTGTACGTGTGGACCGACGGCAGCACCTCGCTGTTCAAGTTCATCGCCCACCCCGGCGGCGTCTTCTCCGACCCCATCCCCGGCTACGTCACACCCGCCGGGAACTGGGACTGGAACAGGGCCGCCATCATGGCCGGCGACTACAACGGCGACGGCAAGGACGACGTCGCCATGGTCTACGCCCAGGTCCCCGACCCCGCCAACGGCACCACCTCCGTCCACACCTGGGTCGTCCGCAGCGACGGCGCCTTCGACACCGCCGTCCCCGGCTGGCAATCCGCCCCCGGCACCTGGAACGCCGCCTCCGCCAAGTACGCCGTCGGCGACTACAACGGCGACGGACGCACCGACATCGCCGCCCTGTACGGCTGGACCGACACCAGCGTCACCCTCCACACCCTCCTCGCCCAACCCGACGGCAAACTCGCCGCACCCGTACAATCCTGGCGCGCCGCCCCCGGAGCATGGGACTGGAACAAGACGCAACTCACCACCGGCGACCACAACGGCGACCACCACGTCGAGTTGGGGGCCATGTACGACCTCGGCGCAGGCACCACCGAATACCGCGTCTTCCCCACCACCGCAGCGGGACTGTTCACC
>NZ_JBITJP010000077.1:0-1638 GCF_044460165.1 Embleya sp. NPDC050154 | reverse complement strand
GGCTCTGGCCCGTAATCGGTGGTAACGAAGGGTGACGGTTGTCGTTGGCATGGTGTGCACGATGTCAATGAGCTTGTGGCGGTGGTGTTTTCAGGGTTGTCGGCCCTGGTCATCAAGGGAGTGACGGGTGAGGGTGAGGTCATCCGGGTGTCGGCGCGGACTCGGGACGATCCGGTGCCTTGCCCCGCTTGCGGGACGCGAACAGCGCGGGTGCACGGGTTTCATGGGCGGGTGCTCGCGGACGTGCCGGTGGACGGGCGGCGGATCGTCGTCTCGGTACGGGTCCGCCGCCTGGTGTGCCCGGTTCTCGACTGCCCGCGGCAGACGTTCCGCGAGCAGGTTCCCGGCGTCGTGGAGCGCTACCAGCGCCGCACCAACCGCCTGACCAGCCAACTGAACTCCGTGGTAAAGGAGTTAGCGGGCCGGGCGAGCTCCCGCCTCTGCCGCGTTCTGGCCTGCGCGATCTCCCGCTCGACCGCCCTGCGCATGCTCATGCGCCAGGTGGTGAGGCCGCCGCTGCGCGTCCCGCGGGTGATCGGCGTCGACGACTTCGCCCTCAAGCGCCGGCACCGCTACGCCACCGTGATCATCGACGCCGAGACCGGCGAGCGGATAGACGTCCTGCCCGACCGCACCGCTCAGACCCTGACCACGTGGCTGCGCGAGCATCCCGGGGCCCGGTACGTTTGCCGCGACGGCTCCGCCACCTACGCCGAAGCGATCCGCCAAGCCCTTCCCGAAGCGGTACAGGTCAGCGACAGGTGGCACCTCTGGTCCAACCTGTGCGGCAAGGCCCTGGCCGAAGTCCGCTCCCACGCCGCCTGCTGGGCCACCGTCGTGAACCCCACCCGACCCGGGGGCGTGCGCGAGCAGACCATTCGCGAGCGCTGGCAGCGCGTCCACCAACTGCTCGGCCAGGGCGTCGGCCTCCTCGAATGCGCCCGCCGCCTCGACGTCGCCCTGAACACCGTCAAGCGGTACGCCCGCATGAAGGAGCCCACCGGCGACCGCCGCGCACCCCGCTACAAGCCCACACTCGTCGATCCCTACCGCGACCACCTGCGCCGGCGCCGAAGCGAAGACCCCGCTGTGCCCGTCACCCACCTCCTGCGCGAGATCAAGGAACTGGGCTACACCGGCAGCGCCAACCTCCTGGTCCGATACCTCACCCAAGGCCGCGCCGAGGGCGAGAAGCCGGTCACCACCCCGCAGCGCTTCGCCCGCCTCCTGCTCACCCGCCCCGAGAACCTGCGCGACAAGGACACCGCGCTACTGCGGAAACTCGCCGCAGCCTGCCCCGAGATGACCGAACTCGCCTGCCTCACCGGTGACTTCGCTCAGCTGCTGACCCCAGCGGAGGGTAACGACGCCAAGCTCACCGACTGGATCACCACCGTTCGCGCTGCCGACCTGCCCCACCTGCACTCCTTCGCGAACGGCCTCGAACTCGACCGCGCCGCCGTCGACGCCGGCCTCACCCGCCCCTACCACAACGGCCGCACCGAGGGCGTCAACACCCGAACCAAACGGATCATGAGACAGATGCACGGCCGAGCCGAATTCCCCCTGCTCCGCCACCGCATCCTCCTCCAGTGATCACTACACGGCGCTACCACCGATTACGGGCCAGAGCCAAGG
>NZ_JBITJP010000076.1:0-1659 GCF_044460165.1 Embleya sp. NPDC050154 | reverse complement strand
AGAAGCCGTTGTCATACCGAACTTGGCGTCGGGTTATAGGACTTGGGTTCTCGTTGGAGTGGTCTCGGCGCTGAGAGCGCATGAAAGCAGGGCCTCTTGGAATCTCGGTGGGTGTCTACGCCATTCGAGGTCCAGGAGGCCCTGTTGTCACGGTTGTACGCGGTTGCGGCGGGCAAGTCCAATTCGCAGCCCCTGCAGTGTGATTGCCTCGCGCATGTGTACGGGAATGCGGACGGCCGGCCGGGCCGGGTGCGGGTGTATCCGTCGGACATGACGGACGCGGAGTGGGTCGTCGTCCGCGGCGCGCTTCCGATGCCCCGGTGGCTGGAGGGCCGCGGCGGGCAGCCGGAGGCATACTGCCACCGGGAGATGATCGACGCGGTCCGGTACCTGGTCGACAACGGGATCAAGTGGCGGGCGATGCCCGCCGACTTCCCGCCCTGGACCTGCGTCTACGCGTTCTTCCGCCGCTGGCGCGACCAGGGCTTGACCGGCGAGTTCCACGACCGGCTGCGTGCGCGGTGCCGCACCGCCGCGGGCCGGGCGGTGGAGCCGACCGCGGGCAGCATCGACGCGCAGTCGGTCAAGGCCGCCGCCTCGGTCCCGTCCGCGACGCGCGGCTACGACGGCGGCAAGAAGGTCAACGGCCGCAAACGGCACATCGTCGTCGACACCCTCGGGCTGCTGCTGACCGTGCTGGTCACCGCCGCGGACGTGACCGACCGCTGTGCCGCGCGCACCCTGCTCGCCCGGCTCGCGGGCGGCCCGTTGCGGAAGATCCGCCGGGTGTGGGCCGACGGCTCCTACACCGGCGAACTGGTCGACTGGGCGGACGAACACCTGGACATCGCCCTGACGGTGGTCAAACGCACCGACGACATGCACGGCTTCGTCGTCCTGCCGCGCCGTTGGGTGGTGGAGCGCACATTCGGCTGGCTGATGCGCTCACGCCGCCTGGCCCGCGACTACGAAACCCTCCCCACCAGCAGCGAAGCACTCATCCGGTGGTCGATGAGCATGCTCATGACCCGTCGCTTGGCCCGCCGCGCGGCGGCCGCGGCCCGTCCGCGGGCCGCGGCGTGAACACCCCCGGCACCTCCTCGGCCAGCCACCCCCGCGTCACCAGCCGTTTCGCCTTCGACCGCACCCCCTCCAACTTCGCCGGAACCGGCTCCAGACCCAGCCCACGCGCCAGATCCTTCGCGCGCAGCCCGACCCCACCACCCTCGTCCACCAACGCGACGATCCGCCGGTAGTCCGGCGCGAGTACCGCCACCGCCGTCCCCGCGCGCCGGTGCGGCACCACCGAACCGGACCTCGCCGGCTTCACGACGATCGGCACCGGCTCGACGTCCACGGCCTGCTCGACCGGCACCCGCGCATCCAGAGCCTCGGCCAGTTCCTCAACGGCGACCACCCGGCGCTCCAGCAGCACTTCGGCGTCCCGCAACAAGGCCAAGACCCGGTCGACCTCCGCGCGCAACTCCTCCACCCGCACCCGGGCAGCCGTCTCGCGCTCCTCCAACAACCCCATCACCGACGGCACCGGCAACCCCCACGAACGAAACGACGCGACACGTCATCCCTCCCGCACGGCACCAGACTTCATGCCCGACCAGCGGAAACGCAGGAACTACTTTCGATAAGACAACGGCTTCT
>NZ_JBITJP010000075.1:0-2075 GCF_044460165.1 Embleya sp. NPDC050154 | reverse complement strand
CCCGGGCGAAACCATGGATATGGGGCAGACCCGCCCCACCGACCCGCACATTACGGCGCCGCTTCGTGTACACCCTTTGAGGAATGCAGCACTAGCTTGTCGAAGGCGTCCCGAAAGGCATCCCGAAACCGGCGGGCGCAACCAGGAAGCGGGACGGGTATTCGGGACGAGCCGCTCCGGGCGGCCAGGCCGGAGGGGAACGCGTGAACGACGAACCGGACGAGATCGCCCGCGCCGAGCTGATCGAGCGCCAGCCGTGCCCGCGATGCGGGGCGCCGCCCGGGTCGGTGTGCCGGGCCAACACCGGCGTCGTCGCCGTCGATTACCACACCGGCCGCTACGGCAAGATCCCCGCACTCAAGTCCGGACCCGCGATCCGCATCCCCACCGCGCGCGGACCCGGCCGCACCTGGCAGCCCGGCCCCGAACCCGACCTCGACCCCGCACTTCTCACGCGGACCGGCGACCGCGTCGGCTACGCCCGCGTCTCCGGCAAAGGCCAGGACCTCGCCGGGCAGGTCCGCCTCCTGAAGAAGGCCGGCTGCGTGCGCATCCACGTCGAGAAGATCGGCACCCGGGAGAAGATCCGCCCCGAGTACAACGCCGCCCTCGCCGACCTGCGCCCGGCCGACACCCTCACCGTCACCATGCTCGACCGCCTCGGCTGCAACATGATCGAACTCATCACCTCCGCACAGGACCTCGCCGAACGCGACCACCGCCTGGAAATCCTCAGCGGCGCGCTGTCCGGCGTCCACGACCCCCAGGGCGCCGGCAAGATCCTCTTCGTCGTGTTCGCCGCGATGGCCGAAGTCGAGCGGGAATTCATCCACGAACGCACCCTGATCGGCCTGGACACCGCCGCCGCGAACGGCAGCCACGGTGGCCGGCCCGCGGCAGTCGACGGCGACATGCTCGCCGTCGCCCTCCGCCGCCGCGACGCCGACGAATCCGTCACCTCGATCGCCAGGCGCCTCGGCATCGGCCGCTCCACCCTCTACCGCACCCTCGCCGCGTACAACGAAGCCCTCGCCACCACCGACACGATCCGTGTCGCCGACCGATGACATCGTCATGTCGCCCGCCACTACTCGCACAAGTCAACCGACCAGGTTCTCGAAAACTCTTTCCCAGAGAGCAGAAGCGCCCAGCGATCTTGGATCAATCTGTTCTATGAGTGCCGTGACGTCCAAGTCGGGCGGGTTGGCGGTCCAGTGCGCGGCCTCAGAGACCCCGACGAGAATGGAAACGAATACATGGAGGCTACTTGCCACCTCGACAGGATCCTCTTCGAGCTCGCGAGTCAGCATGAGCACCGCGCCATCATTTCCGTTCAGACATAGAAAACCGTCAAGGATAAGACCCAATAGCAAGACGTTCTTCGACCGGGCCCAGGCAGGAAGTTGCATTCCGCCCAGAAATTCACCAAGGGGCATTAAGCCGTACAGGTTGGTCACGGCGGCATCGCCGACGCTTGTCGGTACGCCGATATTTTGCAGAGTAAACCTGGTTTGGTTGTCCACCACCTGTTCAGGGATCTCATCCGGATCCAGAACCGGCGCCAGGGCCGGGCTGAAGATTCGTACCATTTCTGCGCGATCCATAGCCTCGATCGTTCATGAGTCCTCGTCGGTTCGCTGACGGGGACTCTGTGCTTGTGAGGTGGGTCTTTTTGATGCTTGGGCATGCCGGTGGCCCGATTGTCGCGTCGGGTGGGCGCCGGGTTCCACGTCTCCGGGCTTTGTCTCGTTCGTCGGGGCGAGCGGGTCGGGTTTCATGTGGGTGCGGCGAGCTGGTCGAGCCGGGCGATCCCTTCGAGGATGTGCCCGGTCCAGGGCCATCGGTCGGGCAGACGGACGACGAGTCTTCGGCCGGTGCGGACCAGGCGGGCGGCGGCGCCGAAGAGGCGGAAGCGGAGCTTCTTGATCTCCCACCGTTTCGCGTCGCCGGTCAGGGCGAGCATCTGCGTCCAGGTGACTAAGAAGTCGTTTCATTTGGGGTGTTCGCTATTCTGGCGGGTGTGACGACGCTTGTGGAGCGGCTGGTGCCGGACGAGTTGTGGGAGTTGTTCGAGC
>NZ_JBITJP010000074.1:0-2207 GCF_044460165.1 Embleya sp. NPDC050154 | reverse complement strand
GTCCTGCCAGACCTCGGTGATCGGTGTCGCGGTCGCGGCCTGGCCCGAGCGCCGGGTGCCGTACATGTCCTCGAACGTGCGCAGCAGGCTGTAGTGGTCCTTGCGGCCCGCGTACTGGCCGGGCTTGACGTGCGCCCCGTACAGGACGGTCGCGATCCGGTTCTCGCTGCGGAAGTTGTCCTCGTCCCAGGTGACCACGAGCAGGCTGTTGTGGGTCTTGGCCCACTCCGCGTAGCCGCTCAGCTTGTTCCGGGTCCAGGTGTCACCCGTGGAGATCCCGCAGGCCGGGTTGAACAGGCGATCGTGCATGTCGTTGCACTGGTTCGGCACGACGTAGGAGATCGTGGGCAGGGTGTTGTAGTCGGTGGGGAAGGCGGTGGCCGGATACGTGGTGGCGGCGGGCACGTTCGCGAACGACAACCACGGATTGTGCTTGCGCGCGTACGAACCACTCGTGCAGGCCCCCGGGTTGGCCGCCGACCAGTCCTCGTTGTAGCTGCCCCACGTGGCGCCCACGTCGATCAGTTGCCTGGCGAGGTTGTCCGCGGTGTACGGCGAGCCGGGCGGCGGACACTCGTCACCGGTGACGCCCTGCGTGGAACCGGAGAACATCGCCATGTAGTTGGGCTGGCTGGGATGCGTCTCGCCGTGGAAATCGGTGAACGAAGCGCCGCCGGCGGCGAGCTGGTTGATGTATGGGGCCTGCGAATTGCCGATGATCTCCTCGTAGTTGGCGTTCTCGTGCACGACCACCACCACGTGGTCGTAGCGCGGGATGGCGGCGGCGGCCTGCGCCTTCGGGCGGTCGGGAGCGCCGGCCGAGGCGGGGGCGGTCACGGCGGTGATCGCGCCGAGCGCGACCGCGACGGACAACGCGACGAATGTGGCCGATCGGGGCTTGCCCCGGGCCCTCGACCGGGACCCGGATCCGGAGTCGAACATGACCTGGCGCCTCCTTGGGCGTGGACGAAGCGGAATCGCAGCGTGGAATCGGCACCCCGAGGAAGCAACGCCCTTCGCGGGCACCGAGAATGGGTTCACCCCGGCCCGGGGCCGCACGTCCCGCGGTCGACTTCCGTGCCTGGACTGGCCGGGAGAGGGCGGCGTTCCGCCCGCAAGGCCGGATGATCGCGGTCGCACGCCGACCCAGCGCTCATGTACCGATGCCCAAGCGGTGCGGTGCCGGCGAACCCATGTCGGTGCGTCATGAATGCATGCCCGACCGGTATTGGACGCGGGTGAGATCGGCCTCATCTCCTGGAAACATGAATCGACCACGTCCCCAGGCAAGGTCGCACAGTCGTCCACCGATCGGCGGGCGCGGACGGCTCGACCGCCTCCGTGCCCTCCGTGCCACCCGTGCGACCCGCACCGTCCGTACCGCTTGCGTCGCGGCCCTGGCCACCGCCTTGGCCACGCTCACCGGCGCCACCCCCGCGCACGCCGTCGAGCCACCCCGGGTGCAGTGCAACCTGGCCGACGCGCGGATCGGCGAGTCCAGTGGTCTGGCGCCCAGTTCCCGGCACCCGGGCATCGCCTACACGCTCAACGACAGCGGGAACACCTCCGACGTGTTCGCGATCGACACGAGCACCTGCCGCACCGTCGCGGTGTTGCGCGTGTCGGGAGTGACCAACACCGACTGGGAGGCCATCGCGGTCGGCAAGGACGACGCGGGTGCCCCGGCGATCTTCGTGGCCGACATCGGCAACAACTTCGGCACGCGCGCCCAGGTCACGCTGTACCGCATCGCCGAGCCCGCGACGCTCGCCGATGCCGGCGTGCCCGCGACGAGCTTCCCGTTGCGGTTCGCCGACGGGCAACACGACGCCGAGACCGCGATGATCGATCCGCGCGACAACCGGCTGTACGTGGCGAGCAAGCTCTTCGGCGCGCCCGGTTCGCTCTACTCGGCGCCGCTGCGGTTGCGCACCGACCAGGTCAACGACCTGACCGCGGTGGGGCCCGCTCCGGACACCGCGACCGACGGCGCGTTCGCGCCGGACGGGCGCTCGTTCGCGATCCGCAACTATTCGGACGTCACCGTCTATTCGGCGCCCGGGCAACAACTCGCCAAGTTCGCGTCGCCGAGCACGACGCAGGGCGAGTCGCTGATGTACGCGCCCGACGGCAGGTCGTTGTACGTCGGTTCCGAGGGCGCCAACAGCCCGCTGTGGATGGTCCCGTTGCCACCCGAGGCGATCCCG
>NZ_JBITJP010000073.1:0-2436 GCF_044460165.1 Embleya sp. NPDC050154 | reverse complement strand
ACACCACCGCCACCGCACCCGGCGACGCCACCACCCGAGCCTCGAACAACCCCACAACCGAAACCGAATCCCGATCCACAGCGGTGTCGTTCCACTCCACCGTCACCCGAGACCGCTCATCGTCGGTGAACGCATCAACTGCGGCGAGCCGGATGCCCGGGTCGTCGGTCACCGTGCGCAGCACACGCACCAGTCGGTCGGAGACCGCCGCAACCGATGCCGAGTCGAACAGATCGGCGGCGCCGGTCAGGCCCCCCGTCAGACCGGCCGGGCGACCGCCCCGGTCCACCTCCTCCGCGAGGGTCAGTTCCAGGTCACACTTCGACGCCGGGCGCATCCCCGCGACGCTCTCGACCTCCACTCCCGCGAATGCGAGCCCGGCCCGCTCCGTGTTCTGGAGCGTCAACATCACCTGGAACAGCGGGTGTCGCGCCAGCGACCGCGCCGGCGCCAACTCCTCCACCAACCGCTCGAACGGCACATCCTGATTCCCGAACGCGGCAAATCCGGTGTCCCGAACCCGGCCCAGCACCTCCCGGAACGTCGGATCTCCGGTGAGATCGGTGCGAATTACCAGACTATTGACGAAGCAACCGACCAGGTCGTCCAGCCCTTCGTCCGTCCTCCCCGCCACGGCCGACCCGATCGGGATGTCCGTCCCGGCACCCAACCGCGACAACAACACCGCCAACGCCGCCTGAAGCACCATGAACACCGTGGCGCCTTCGGACCGCGCCAACTCGACCAACCGAGAATGCAGTTCAGCCGAGATTTCCAGCGGCGCGTTGTGGCCGATATGACTCGCCACCGCCGGGCGGGGCCGGTCCACCGGGAGTTCGAGCTCCTCCGGGGCACCCGCCAGTGCATCCCGCCAATACGTCACCTGGCGTGACAGCACGCTGTCCGCATCATCCGCCTCGCCGAGCAACTCCCGCTGCCACAACGCGTAGTCGGCATACTGCACCGGCAACGGAGCCCACTCCGGCGCTCGTCGGCCACACCGCGCTGCGTAGGCGACCGAGATGTCCCGGCCCATGGGCCCCCACGACCACCCGTCACCCGCGATGTGGTGCACCACCAGAACCAGGACGTGCTCCTCGGGCCCGACCGGGAACAGGGAGGCCCGCAGCGGCGGCTCGCAGGCCAGGTCGAAGGCGTATTCACCTGCCCGACGCACCGCGTCGGGCAGATCCGCCGCGTCGACCGGGCCCATCACCTGTAGTTCCCAGCACAGTTCCTCCGGCTCCAGGATGCGCTGGAACGGCTCGCCGTCCGCGACGTCGTAGACGGTGCGGAGCACTTCGTGGCGCACCACGACGTCCCGCAGCGCCGCCGACAGCGCGTCACGATGCAGCCGTCCGGTCAACCGCAGCACCGCAGGAATGTTGTGTGCCGGATTGGGCCCTTCGAGTCGGCTCAGGAACCACAACCGTCGCTGCGCGAATGACAACGGAATCATCGGGGCTCCTCTGGTCTACGCATGGGCCGCAGTACCGGCCGCCGACCTGACGTCTGATTGCCGATCCGACCCGCGAGCCCGGCGACCGTGGGTGCCTGGAAGAGCGCGCGGATCTCGAGGTCGACACCGAGCGTGCTGCGAATCCGGGAAACAAGCCGAGTGGCGAGCAACGAATGGCCGCCGAGCTCGAAGAAGTTGTCGTCGATCCCGACGGCATCGCGCCCGAGCACCTGGGCGAAGGCCGCACACAGGGTCTCTTCCTGCGCCGTACGCGGTGCCCTGTACGCGGTCACGGCGAAGTCCGCCGCCGGGAGTGCCTTGCGGTCGAGCTTGCCGTTGCTCGTGAGCGGGAGGGCGTCGAGCACGACGACGACGGCGGGCACCATGTACTCCGGCAGCCGCGACGCCGCGAACCGCCGCACGTCGTCGGGCAGGGCGTCATCGGACACCTCGCTGTCCCGGGCCGGGACCACATAGGCGGCCAGGTGCGTACCGGTGGCCTCGTCCACGCGCGCGACGACCACCGCTTGGGCCAGATCCGGATGAGCGAGCAGCGTCGTCTGCACCTCGGCGGGTTCGATCCGGAAGCCCCGGATCTTGACCTGATCGTCCACCCGGCCGGCGAAGACCACTTGGCCGTCGTGGGTCCACCGGGCCCGGTCACCGGTGCGATACATCCGCTCGCCGGAACCGAACGGGCAGGCCACGAAACGTTCACCGGTGAGACCCGGGCGACCGACGTAACCCCGGGCGAGCTGGACACCGGCCAGGTACAACTCACCCGTCACACCCGGCGGGACCGGCGCGAGGTTGTCGTCGAGGACGAAGACCCGGGTGTTGGCGATCGGTGCGCCAATCGGGACGGACGATCCGTCCCAACCAGGAGCGCAGTGCCAGGCCGTGACGTCCACGGACGCCTCGGTCGGGCCGTACAGGTTGTGCAGTTCCACTCCGTCGAACAGCGCGTGGAAGCGGGC
>NZ_JBITJP010000072.1:0-2516 GCF_044460165.1 Embleya sp. NPDC050154 | reverse complement strand
GCGTCGGAGGGGCGGCTGACCTTGACTCCGGCGGGGTCGGCCGGGTTGACGGTTGCGGCGAGGACGTTGCGTACGTCGTTGACGGCGTCCTCGGTGGAGCGTTCGTAGATGCGGGTGGGGTGTCCGTCGAAGTCGAGGAGGTCGCGGGCGGCCTGCCAGCCGACCAGCGCCGAACGGTCCACCTCGGGGGCCAGGGGTATGGGGTCCAGGATGCCGATGACGGTGAACCACCGCTCGCCGATCCACACCTGCCGGTTGGGCCCGTCGACGCCGAGCAACTCGGCCGCCCGCGAGCCCAGGACGACGGTGGGGTAGCGGGAGGTGGCGGCGTTGAACCACTGCCCCTTGCCGACCCGTCCGCCGATCGTGCCGAGGAGGTCCTCGCGGGTCGCGGCGACGGTGATGCCCTTGGTTTCGCGCGGGTCGATCCGGTCGGTGCGTCGGACGCTGCGACCGTCCAACTGGGCCGTGGCGCTCGCGGAGGTCACCGGGCCGATCCGGCGCACCATGTCGACCGCGTCCTCGGGCAGTTTCACCTTGCCGCCGAACATCGAGTCGCCGGGTCCGACCGAGAGCATGTTCGTGCCCAGGCTTCGGATCTGGTCCATGAGTCGGGCCTGGCTGGCGGTGCCGATGCCCAGGACGGCGACCATGGCGGCGATCCCGATGGCGATGCCCAGGCCGGACAGGACGGCGCGCATCGGCCGGCCGCGTACGCCGAGCAGGCCGACGCGCACCACGTCGAAGGGTCCCAGCCGCGCTGTGTCGGGCAGCGGCACCGGCGTCGGTCGGATGGTGACGGTGTCCTGGCCGGTCCTCGTCATCCGGGCACCCCCACCGGCAGCGTGTTCGTCGCTCCGCTGTCCGCGTGGATGCGGCCGTCGAGGATCTCGACCCGGCGGGGCAGCGATCGGGCGATCCCGGGGTCGTGGGTGATGACGACGATGGTGGTGCCGTCCGCGTGGAGTTCGTGCAGCAGCCGCATCACCGTCGTCCCGGAGCGTGAGTCGAGTGCGCCGGTGGGTTCGTCGGCGAGGACGAGTGCGGGTCGGGCGACCAGTGCGCGGGCGATGGCGACGCGTTGGCGTTCGCCGCCGGACAATTCGCGGGGGACGTGGTCGAGTCGGCTGCCCAGGCCGACCCTGGCCAGCGCGTCGGCGGCGCGTTCGCGGCGTTCGCGGACGGGGATGCCGTGGTAGTAGAGGCCGTTGGCCACGTTGTCGACCGCGGTGAAGTGCTCGGTGAGGAAGAACTGCTGGAACACGAAGCCGATCCAGTTGGCCCGCACGCCGGAGAGTTGACGGTCCCTCAGCCGCGCGACGTCGTGCCCGAGCAGGCGCACCACCCCCTCGGTCGGCCGGTCCAGGGTGCCCATCAACTGGAGCATGGTCGACTTCCCGGACCCGGACGGTCCGACCACCGCGAGCAGTTCGCCCGCCTCGACCGTCAGGTTCGCGTCGATCAACGCACGGACGCCACCGGGGTGGGACCGGCCGACGTGCTCGAGTTCGATCACCGGTACCGTGCCGTGACCGCCTGGCGGTTCCGGTTCGGTCGTCGTGTGCGGCGTTGTGCGATGCCTCCTCATGCTCATGCCTTGGGCACCCCGACCTTCAGGCCCTCGATCACGCCGTCGCCGGTCACCTCGACCCGCCCGTCGGCGAACATCCCGAGTTCGACCTCGAGCAGCCGGGTGCCGCCGTCCGGTTCGAGGGCCTCCACCCCGTAGCCGCCCTCGGCGAGCGCGAGCAGCGCGTTGACCGGGACGGTGAGCACGCCCTTGCGCTCCTTGCCGGTGAACCCGACGGTGACCGGCGCGCCGTCCAGGGTGCCCGCGTCCTCGGGCCGGTCGAGCGCGATGTCGACCGGGATGGTGGCCCTGTCCCCGCCCGGCGCGGACCCCGGGGTCTGCTCGCCCTCCTCGGCCACGGTGCCGACCCGGGTGACGGTGCCGGTCGCGGTCCTCCCGCCGGGCAGCGTGACCCGGACCTTGGCGTCCTTGGTCGCCAGGGTCTGCTTGTTGACCGGCAGGTTCACGGTGACCCGGCGGCCGGTGCCGCTCGCCTTGAACAGCGGCCCCTGCGAACTCGCGCCCAGGACCGCGGTGACCTCGCCGACCCGGACCGAGTCCGGCAGCACGACCGCGTCACCGGGATCGAACCGGCCGGTCTGTTTGCGGCCCATGTCCTTCTGCCACTTCTTCACCGCACCGGCGGTGGCGTCGGTGAACCTCTCGTCCACGGTGAACCCGCCGTACCCCAGGGCCTGGAGGTTCTGCTCCAACTCGCGGACGTCCACACCCTTGTCCACACCGACGGACAACGCCCGCCAGAACGGCGTCTCGCCATAGAACAACGGCACCTTCGTCCCGTCCCGCCCGTACACCCGATCACCGCGCGACAACGTGTCGCCCACGCCCGGAAGCCAGGTGATCGTCCCGGGCCCCGCGTCGTTCCCGGCATCCGGCGGCGAACCACCCCGACCGGAACCTCCGCCCGTACCGGACCCACCACCCG
>NZ_JBITJP010000071.1:0-3231 GCF_044460165.1 Embleya sp. NPDC050154 | reverse complement strand
TGCACGGCCGAGCCGAATTCCCCCTGCTCCGCCACCGCATCCTCCTCCAGTGATCACTACACGGCGCTACCACCGATTACGGGCCAGAGCCAAGGGCTCGGTGTACACCCTGAGCAAAGGGAGTATCCGATGATCGATGTGGCGATTACGACAACCGGGTCGACTGCGGTGGAGGCCGTTTCCGGAACGTCCGGGCCGGCTACCGGGCAGGGCGTGGACACTACGTTGACGGCGGCTGTGGCCGAGCTGGCGGAGAAGGCGGCCGAGCAGGCCAGGGCGGGCGGGGTGCGTCTGCTCGGTGAGGGCGGCCTGTTGCAGGCGCTCGCGAAGCACCTGATGGAGAACGCGCTCGACGCGGAGATGGACGAGCATCTCGCGACCGAGCAGGCTCGGACCGGTGGGGCGAGCGCGCGTCGGGGTGGGAACGCCCGCAACGCACCCGCCGCAAGACCGTGAACACCGAGGTCGGACCCGTCACCCTGGACATCCCGCGGGATCGGACGGGGACGTTCCGCCCGGGCCTGATCCCGGTCCACGCCCGCCGCACCGGGGCGTTGGACGAGATGGTGATCTCGTTGACGGCGAAGGGCCTGACCGGTGGCGAGATCGTCGCGCATCTGGCGGAGGTCTACGACATCTCCACCTCGAAGGAGACCGTCCCCACCATCACCGACCAGGTGTTGGGCGGGATGAACGAGTGGCGAACCCGCCCGCTCGACCCGGTCTACCCGGTGGTCTTCGTCGACGCGATCCACGTGAAGATCCGGGTTCTGTCGACGATCTTGTGATCCGGACGGTTGAGCCGGGGGTGTCGTCTTTTCGCGATCATGCGTCGCGTGCTCTCGTGATGTGCTCGTGGAGCTGTTTCCGCACCTGTCCGGGTAGCTGATCGAGGAGGTCCGACGCCGGCCGGACGAGGTGGTGCTGAGGACGCGGGTGCGGGCGAGGACCGCCGTGTGCCGGTGCGGCGAGGGCTCGGCACGGGTGCACGGCCGGTATGTGCGCCATCTGCGTGATGTCGCTGCGGGCGGCCTCGGCGTCGTGATCGAGTTATGCATACGCCGCTTCCGTTGTGAGAATCCCGCCTGCTCGGCGGTGACGTTCGCGGAGCAGGTCGCGGGGCTGACCGCCCCGCACAGCCGCCAGACCCCGCTGCTGCGTGGGCTGTTGACGCGGATCGGCCTGGCCCTGGCCGGCCGTGCGGGCGCCCGTCTGGCGTCCGCGATGGGCGTCCGCGTGGGCAAAGACCATCTTCTGCGGCTGGTCAGGGCCCTGCCCGACCCCGAAGTCGGGATGTCGAAGTGCTGGGCGTCGACGACTTCGCCTTCCGCAAAGGCCGCCATTACGGCACGGTGTTGATCGATTTGGCCACCCACCGCCCGATACACCTCTTCGACGGCCGCGAGAGCGAGGACCTGGCCGCCTGGCTGCGCGACCACCCCGAGGTGCAGGTCATCTGCCGGGACCGCTCCAGCGGCTACGGGGAGGGCGCACGGCTGGGCGCGCCCCGGGCCGAACAGGTCGCCGACCGCTACCACCTGTGGGCCAACCTCGGCGAGGCGGCCGAGAAGACGGCGAACACCCATCGCGCCCGTCTGGCCGAACCTCCTCCGGAACCGGCCGACACACCCGACGAGTTGGAGGCGGAGCCGCAGGTGGTCCAGCCGCCGCGGGAGCTGAAGGTCGTGACCCGGCTGCGTGAGCAACACGCCGCTGTCCACGAACTGTGGGACCGGGGCATGTCGAAGGCGGCGATCGGCCGGAAGCTCGGGCTGCACCAGGCCACCGTCCGCAAGCTGGTGGGCGCCCGCTCCGCCGACGATGTCGTCGCCAAGAGCCTCCAGCGGGCTCACCTCGTCGATCCGTACCTCGGCCACCTGCACCAGCGCTGGAACGAAGGAGTCAGAAACGCCGCCCAGCTCTGCCGTGAAATCCAGGAACTTGGTTACTCCGTAGGTGAGTTGACCGTCCAACGTCACCTGCGGCGCTACCGCAACGGGCGCGGACATGCGCCGGCCCCCGGCCCCAAGCCTCCATCGGTCCGCGAGGTCACCTCCTGGATCATGACCCACCCCGAACACCTGGCGGACGACGACGCGGACAAACTGCGCGGTCTGCGCGAGCGTGATCCCGAGCTGGATCGGCTGACCGGCCACGTCAGGACGTTCGCGGCGATGATGACCGGGCGCCACGGCGACCGTCTCGACGACTGGATCAGCACGGTCGAACAGGACGACCTGGCCCCGCTGGCATCCTTCGCCCGCAACCTCCGCCGCGACCTCGACGCCGTCCGCAACGGCCTTTCCCTGCACTACAGTTCCGGCGCAGTCGAGGGCAACATCAACCGGCTGAAGATGCTCAAACGCCAGATGTTCGGCCGGGCCGGCCTCGATCTCCTCCGCAAACGCGTCCTGCTCACTCGATGAGCCCGAACCGTCCGGATCACAAGATCGTCGACAGAACCCGGATCTTCACGTGGATCGCGTCGACGAAGACCACCGGGTAGACCGGGTCGAGCGGGCGGGTGCGCCACTCGTTCATCCCGCCCAACACCTGGTCGGTGATGGTGGAGACGGTCTCCTTCGAGGTGGTGATGTCGTAGACCTCGGCCAGGTGCGCGACGATCTCCCCGCCGGTCAGGCCCTTCGCCGTCAACGAGATCACCATCTCGTCCAACGCGCCGGTGCGGCGGGAGTGGACCGGGACCAGGCCCGGGCGGAACGTCCCCGTCCGATCCCGCGGGATGTCCAGGGTGACCGGTCCGACCTCGGTGTTCACCGTCTTGCGACGGGTGCCGTTGCGGGCGTTCCCGCCGCGGCGTGCGCTCGCCGCACCGGTCCGGGCCTGCTCGACACGGAGATGCTCGTCCATCTCGGCGTCGAGTGCGTCCTCCATCAGGTGCTTCGCGAGTGCCTGCAACAGGCCGCCCTCACCGAGCAGACGCACCCCGCCGGCCCTGGCCTGCTCGGCCGCCTTCTCCGCGAGTTCGGCCACGGCCGCCGTCAACGTAGTGTCCACGCCCTGCCCGGTAGCCGGCGCGGACGTTCCCAAAACGCCCTCCACCGCACTCGACCCGGTCGTCGTAATCGCCACATCGGTCATCGGATACTCCCTTTGCTCAGGGTGTACACCGAGTCCTTGGCTCTGGCCCGTAATCGGTGGTAGCGCCGTGTAGTGATCACTGGAGGAGGATGCGGTGGCGGAGCAGGGGGAATTCGGCTCGGCCGTGCA
>NZ_JBITJP010000070.1:0-3947 GCF_044460165.1 Embleya sp. NPDC050154 | reverse complement strand
GGTATTTGCGTGGTGCTGGCATGGTTCGTGGTGCTCCTTACGCCGGGCACCATAACCCGGCTTCAAGGACTCCACCAAACTCAGAGCAGCTCAACGTTCCTCCCATGCCGACGACCGCACCGCTCCTGGGTGGAGCGCAGGCCCCCGTCGGGGATGTCGGGTTCGAAGCACCGGGCATGACCCCCGAAGACCCGCTGTACCAACAAATCAAGAACGCCAGGTCGACGGAGGAGATACAAGCCTGCCTCAGCGGCGGCTTGGAGGGAGCACTCGGTCGGCCCGTGGGAGTCGACCTGACGGGGGCCCACTTGTACGCCGCGAAGGAGGCCGCCGTGGCGCTCCTCCACGTCGCGCGCATCCATCCGGAGAGTGCGCTCACGGCAGTGAGCGTGGCAAAGCGTCTGGTCAACCGAGGAGCCAGCGCGGAAGCCAATCACGACGGCCACATGGTGCTCAATATCGCGGCATTCGGAAAGAAGAATCGCAAGGTCCTGGAGGCGAAGAATCCATTTACGCGTCTGTCTCGAGGAGATGTCCCGATGACATGGGCGGCGGAAGTGGTCATTCACGAGATGGGGCACATGGACGGCTTTCGAATTGGCCAGGATCAGATGCACTCCTTCATGTATCCCCTTTATCGTGTCGACAAAGAAAAGGAACGGTCACACTGGAAGAAGCCATCTCCGCCGCGCAGATCGGGTATTCTTACCCCCGAGCTGATCACCAGTGAGATCAGTGCTTATGCGGCCACGAACGAGCGCGAATTGTACGCGGAGGCCTTCACCGACGTCATCGTCAACGGGAAGAACGCCGGCGAGCTGAGCCAGGGCATCTACCGGCGGGGGCAGATGCTGCGCAATCGTGATCCAGTCGACTCCGCCGACAATTTGCGGCGCACGTTGGCCGACCTCCGGGCCTCGACGTACAAGAACGGTATGCCCAAGCCCCCAGAGGCGGGGCGGTATGCAGGCGTCCTGGAAAAGGGATTCCATTCGCTGAGGGGCCGCACCGGCGTCGGAAAGAATGAGCGGGCGGGGGGAAAATCCCACGGCGCCGCTCCGGGTCTGGCCCCCGGAGCGGCGCGAAATGCGCAACGAAAGCAAGGCCGCGAAAGATAACCGTCCCGCGCGTACAGAGGGCAACAACACTCCGATCGTCCCCCGCCGTTAAGTCGTGCCGCGATGTGTGGACCTGGGGCGGACACATCTCCGACTGATGTGCGCACGCGGCCGGCGTCGGCGGCCCGTCACCGTCCACCGCCGGCGAGTGATGCGCGGCCGTCCGCGCCGCAAGTCGGCACAAAAATCGCGGAGTTAACCATGGGGGTTAAGTCGTGCGGAGATATGTAAGCCCAGTACGACACATCCATCAGAGATATGTCGTAGCCGTCACGACATCCCGTTTCGCAAAGCCACAGGTCAGACCCCGAATTCGCCGGTTTGTCTCTCAAAGAAGCCGACCCGGGCGCGACGTAACGTTCGCGTTCCGCTGACGACCCGCGTTCGCCGAAACGACACAACGCCGTCCACGAGGCGGTTCGCGTCTTGGGCGACCGTTCATCCACACCCCCCAGCGCCTGCGGCGGCCGTCGTTCCGTATGGCCTGCCGGTGCCATGGCAAGCGGAGCGCGCCATCGGGGGCCGTTCCGCCGCCCGCCGACCTCCCCAGGCGGTTCGTGCCGTCCCGCAGGACTCCCGTTCCCGCCCGAGTCGTGCGCCGCCGGTCGAGGCTCGCGCTTCACGCGCCCACGTTCGATCGGGCAGGAACGGGTCTGGGTCGAACGGCGAAACTTGCGGATGCCCGGAAGGACCTTGCGTCCAGCCGTGTCAACGGCCAATCTTATCTGGGTCTTCGGCGATTTTCGTGAAGCGTGTCAATCCGCGAGGAGTATTCGGCGGCGTAGAAGCCCGAAGCTGGCGCGGCCGTAGGTCTGGCGTTTGAGCATCTTCGTCCGGTTCACGTGCCCTTCCACCGCTCCCGAGCTCCAGGGGAGCGTCAAGCCGGCCGTGACGGCGTCGAGGTCTTTGCGCAGGCCCTGGGCGAACGTGCGCAGTTCCTTGATCTCGGAGACGTCCGTCCGGGCGAGCCATTCGGGAAGCCGGTGGCCGTGTCGTTTCCGCAGAAGCGTCGCGAAGCTGCGAGCGAGTCGGTTGATCTCCCCGAAGTGGGGGCAGTGCTCGCACAGTTCCTTCAGTTGCCGGCGGGCGGCTTCGCTCTGCCGCTCGGGTCGGCCGACAATCCACCGGACCACCTCCCGGACGGGCGGCGGAGGAGGTGGCTTTATGGGCGAAAGCTCCTTCTCGGCAGGGCTGTTGAGGAAGCGGCGGACGGTTTTGCGGCCTCCGGTGTACCCGCGGGCGGCGATCTCGTCGCGGAGCGTCCGGGCGTTGTTGCAGCCTTCGGCCCACCGCGCGGCGAGGTAGGGCATGTGGGGTGCGAGAGCGCTGCCGCGGCGCGGTCGGACGGTTATCGGCTCGTCGGCGGTGGCGGCGTGCGCGTAGCGGCGGACGGTCTTGCGGTCCAGCCCGGTCTGCTCGCTGATCGCGGTGATGGTCAGGCCCCGCTCATGGAGGGTGCGGATCTCGGTCCAGCGGGCGCGTATCCGCTGCCGGGCGGGGCTCTCCTCGGGGTCGGGGGCGCTCTCGGGGACGCCGTGTTCCGGCAGCGGCGGGTTCAGGCAGGCACGGTGTTTCCGGACGGCCTTCTCCACCGCGGTGGCGAGATTGTCGAGCAAATGCCGGCGGTCCGCGACCTGTGGAACACCGGGCAGCGCACGTTCGGCGGCCTCGGCGAACGCGCCGCCACGGTCGCGGCAGACCATGCGGACCTCGGGGTGCTCGCGTAACCAGGCGGCGAAGGTGTCCGCGGTGTGGTCCGGCAGCACGTCGACGGGCCGGTGGGACTCCATGTCGACCAGGATCGTCCCGAAGACGCGCCCGCGCCGCAGCGAGAACTCGTCCACACCCAGCACCTCCACCTTCGGCGGCGCGGGGACGTCGAGCGGGTGGATCGTCCGCAGCAGCGTCGACCCGCTTGTCGGGACGGCAATGTGCGTCGTCAGCCGCCCGCCGGCCCGGCCGCCGAGCGCCGGCGCGACGCGCTCCAGCAGCCGCTGCGCGGTCGGGGTTCGCCGACCGTACCGGACGGTGAGACCGTCGACCTGCTCGGCGAACGTCCCTCTCCCGCATGCGACTTCGTCGCAGAAGAACCGACGAACATGCAGTTCGATCCCGACTGGGCGGCCTGAGACCGCGGTGTCCGCGAGCATTCGCACGTACCGGCTGTGGACCCGCCGGGACGGCGACCCGCACCCCGGGCACTCAGCCTCCAGACCGGTACAACGCGCCTTGATCCGCACCGACCTCCCGACAGCGGCGACCGCCTCGACCGCCACCCGCGCCAGATGCGGAAACAGGACTTTCAACAGTTCAGCGACTTGACCCCCGAGCGCCCAGCACGATTACCAGACCATGATCCGCTTCACGAAAATCGCCGAAGACCCAGCTTTCCACGACCACCGTCAGACCCGATGGGCGTCGACGCCCCCACCGTTGCCCTGCACCTGGTCCTGGCCGAGAAGGCCCTGCCGACCGCGATGATCCGCGACCTCGAACGCACCCACCCCACCTGACGAACCGCCCATCCCGCGCACCCGGGCGACCCACATCCGACGCGACCACCGCGGCCCTCTGCGGTCTCCGCCCGACTCGCTGCGGCTCGCGGCGACTGCGCGCCCCCTGACGAGCGCTCCCGCTCCGCACGCGCGCCCGTTTCGCCGCGGCCACCCCGAAATCACCCCCGCGGGAGGGCGGTTCACTCCACGGAGTACCGGCGGTCCTACCGGCGGGGCCCCTAGTGCTGCATTCCTCAAAGGGTGTACACGAAGCGGCGCCGTAATGTGCGGGTCGGTGGGGCGGGTCTGCCCCATATCCATGGTTTCGCCCGGG
>NZ_JBITJP010000069.1:0-4089 GCF_044460165.1 Embleya sp. NPDC050154 | reverse complement strand
CCCAAGACATGGCTTTTCCTCGGGTTGTCCGGCTTGGCGACCGGAGCGTCATGGGTCTGCTACTTCCGGGCGCTCAAGATCGGCGATGCATCCAAAGTCGCGCCGGTAGACAAACTCAGTCTCGTACTGGTGGCGGTGTTTGCGTTCACGTTTCTTGGTGAACGCCCGTCGCTCCGCGAGTGGTCTGGTATTGCGATGGTCGCTGGTGGTGTTTTGTTACTGGCGTTCAAGCGCTAATGCGTCAACTTGAGCTATACCCTATCCTGATGTCAGGAAGAGTCACCCAATATCGTCAGAATAGAGTTGGTATTTATATTTCTTGACACATACGGCGAAAGGTCATAGCTTTTTTCCTGACACTTTCGTATTGGGAGGCATCTTGCAGGGTCAACGCATCGGCTACGTCCGGGTCAGCAGCTTCGACCAGAACCCGGAACGGCAACTGGAGCATGTCGAAGTCGGCAAGGTGTTTACCGACAAGGCGTCGGGCAAGGACACGCAGCGGCCCGAGCTTGATTCGCTGCTGGCCTTCGTGCGCGAAGGCGACACCGTGGTGGTTCACAGCATGGATCGCTTGGCGCGCAACCTCGATGACTTGCGTCGCCTTGTACAAAAGCTGACCAAGCGCGGCGTGCGCATCGAGTTCGTCAAGGAAAGCCTGACCTTCACCGGCGAGGATTCGCCGATGGCGAACCTGATGCTGTCGGTCATGGGGGCGTTCGCCGAATTCGAGCGGGCCTTGATTCGCGAGCGGCAGCGGGAAGGCATCGCGCTCGCCAAACAGCGCGGAGCCTACCGGGGCCGCAAGAAAGCGCTGTCGCCCGAACAGGTAGCCGATCTACAGCAGCGTGCCGCCGCCGGCGAACAAAAAGCGAAGCTGGCCCGTGAGTTTGGTGTGAGCCGGGAGACCCTGTATCAATACTTGAGATTGGATCAATAGATATGCCGCGTCGTTCCATCCTGTCCGCCGCCGAGCGGGAAAGCCTGCTGGCGTTGCCGGACACCAAGGACGACCTAGTTCGACATTACACGTTCAGCGATACCGATCTTTCCATTATCCGGCAGCGGCGCGGGCCTGCGAATCGCTTGGGCTTTGCCGTCCAACTCTGCTACTTGCGCTTTCCCGGTATCATCCTTGGCGCCGATAAGCCACCGTTTCCGCCCTTGTTGAAGCTGGTCGCCGACCAGCTCAAGGTTAGCGTCGAAAGCTGGGACGAGTACGGGCAGCGGGAGCAGACCCGGCGCGAGCACCTGGTCGAACTGCAAAAGGTGTTCGGCTTCCAGCCGTTCACCATGAGCCACTACCGGCAGGGTGTCCACACGCTGACCGAGTTGGCCATGCAAACCGATAAGGGCATTGTGCTGGCCAGCGCTTTGATCGACCATCTGCGCCGGCAGGCGACTATTCTGCCTGCCCTCAACGCCGTCGAGCGAGCCAGCGCCGAAGCGATCACTCGCGCTAACCGGCGCATATATGACGCTCTGGCCGAACCGCTGTCAGACGTGCATCGTCGCCGCCTCGACGATCTGCTCAAGCGCCGTGACAACGGCAAGACGACCTGGCTGGCTTGGCTGCGCCAGTCACCGGCCAAGCCGAATTCGCGGCATATGCTCGAACACATCGAACGCCTCAAGGCGTGGCAGGCACTCGACCTGCCCGCCGGCATCGAGCGGCTGGTTCACCAGAACCGGCTGCTCAAGATCGCCCGCGAGGGCGGTCAGATGACGCCCGCCGATCTGGCCAAGTTCGAGGCGCAGCGGCGCTACGCGACCCTGGTCGCGCTCGCCATAGAGGGCATGGCCACCGTCACCGACGAAATCATCGACCTGCACGACCGCATCTTGGGCAAGCTGTTCAACGCCGCCAAAAACAAGCATCAGCAGCAATTCCAGGCGTCCGGCAAGGCAATCAATGCCAAGGTGCGGCTGTTCGGCCGCATCGGCCAAGCGTTAATCGAAGCCAAACAATCCGGCCGCGATCCGTTCGCCGCCATCGAGACCGTCATGCCCTGGGATGCCTTCGCCGAGAGCGTCACCGAGGCGCAGAAACTCGCGCAACCCGAGGACTTCGATTTCCTGCATCGCATCGGCGAGAGCTATGCGACCTTGCGGCGCTATGCACCGGAATTTCTCGCCGTGCTCAAGCTACGGGCCGCGCCAGCCGCCAAGGACGTGCTCGACGCCATCGAGGTGCTGCGCGACATGAACAACGACAACGTCCGCAAGGTACCCGCCGACGCACCGACCGAGTTCATCAAGCCGCGCTGGCAGAAGCTGGTCATCACCGACACCGGCATCGACCGGCGTTACTACGAACTGTGTGCGCTCTCCGAACTCAAGAACGCGCTGCGCTCCGGCGACGTGTGGGTGCATGGATCGCGCCAGTTCAAGGACTTCGAGGACTACCTGGTGCCGCCCGCAAAGTTCGCCAGCCTCAAGCAGTCCAGCGAATTGCCGCTGGCCGTGGCCACCGACTGCGACCAGTACCTGCACGACCGGCTGACGCTGCTGGAAACGCAGGTTGCCACGGTCAACCGCATGGCAGCGGCCAACGACCTGCCGGATGCGATCATCACCGAGTCGGGCCTGAAGATCACGCCGCTGGATGCGGCGGTACCCGACACCGCGCAGGCGCTGATCGACCAGACAGCCATGATCCTGCCACATGTCAAGATCACCGAACTGCTGCTCGAAGTCGATGAGTGGACGGACTTCACCCGCCATTTCACGCACCTGAAATCGGACGACCTCGCCAAGGACAAAAACCTGCTGCTGACCACCATCCTGGCCGACGCGATCAACCTGGGTCTGACCAAGATGGCCGAGTCCTGCCCCGGTACGACCTACGCCAAGCTGGCCTGGCTGCAAGCCTGGCACATCCGGGACGAAACCTACGGGGCGGCGCTGGCCGATCTGGTCAACGCGCAGTTCTGCCAACCGTTCGCCGAGCACTGGGGCGACGGCACCACGTCATCATCGGACGGCCAGAACTTCCGCACCGGCAGCAAGGCCGACAGCACGGGCCACATCAACCCGAAATACGGCAGCAGCCCAGGCCGGACGTTCTACACCCACATTTCCGACCAGTACGCGCCGTTCCACACCAAGGTTGTGAACGTCGGCGTGCGCGACTCGACCTACGTGCTCGACGGCTTGCTTTACCACGAATCCGACCTGCGCATCGAGGAGCACTACACCGACACGGCAGGCTTCACCGATCACGTCTTTGCGTTGATGCACCTCTTGGGCTTCCGCTTCGCGCCGCGCATCCGCGACCTGGGCGACACCAAGCTCTACATCCCGAAGGGCGATGCCGCCTACGAGACGCTGAAACCGATGATCGGCGGCTCGCTCAACATCAAGCACGTCCGCGCCCATTGGGACGAAATCTTGCGGCTGGCCACCTCGATCAAGCAGGGCACGGTGACAGCCTCGCTGATGCTGCGCAAGCTGGGCAGCTACCCACGCCAGAACGGCTTGGCCGTGGCGCTGCGCGAGCTGGGGCGCATCGAGCGCACGCTGTTCATCCTGGACTGGCTGCAAAGCGTCGAGCTGCGCCGCCGCGTGCATGCCGGGCTGAACAAGGGCGAGGCGCGCAACGCGCTGGCCCGCGCCGTGTTCTTCAACCGCCTTGGGGAAATCCGCGACCGCAGTTTCGAGCAGCAGCGCTACCGGGCCAGCGGCCTCAACCTGGTGACGGCGGCCATCGTCTTGTGGAACACGGTCTACCTGGAGCGTGCCGCGAACGCCTTACGTGGCCACGGCCAAGCTGTCGATGACACCCTGTTGCAGTACCTGTCGCCACTGGGCTGGGAGCACATCAACCTGACCGGCGACTACCTCTGGCGCAGCAGCGCCAAGATCGGCGCGGGCAAGTTCAGGCCGTTACGACCACTGCAACCGGCTTAGCGTGCTTTATTTTCCGTTTTCTGAGGCGACCCCTTAGAGGAATGTCGGCATCGGACGCTCGCCATCATCCGGCGCGGGCTTGTGAGCGGCAGGCTGTGATGATGGTGGGTTGCAGTCCGCCAAGTGAGGGGCCAACAAGGCCTCCAGCGCTCCCGGCCCGTGCAGCGCGTCATAGCTGCC
>NZ_JBITJP010000068.1:0-4139 GCF_044460165.1 Embleya sp. NPDC050154 | reverse complement strand
CACTCGCCACCGTCCACACCCACACCACCACCGACTGGACGCGCTTCTACCCCACCACCCCACCCACCCACCTCGACCTCCCCACCTACCCCTTCGAGCACAAGCGTTACTGGCTGGAGACGCCCGACAGCGCGGGAGACGCGGCCGCGGCCGGACAGGCGGCGATCGAACACCCGCTGCTCGGCGCGGCGGTGGAACTGGCGGGGACGGATGTCACCGTGCTGACCGGCCGGTTGTCGTTGCAAACGCATGGCTGGCTGGTCGACCACGCGGTCTCCGACAACGTTCTGCTGCCCGGCACGGCCTTCGTCGAGTTGGCGCTTCGCGCGGGTGACGAGGTGGGCGGCGACCACCTCGAGGAACTCACCTTGCAGGCGCCGCTCGTCCTGTCCGCGACCGGCGGCGTGCAACTGCGGGTGGAAGTGGGTGAGCCCGACGACGCCGGACGGCGTTCGGTGAACATCTACTCCCGACCCGACGGCGAGCGCACGGGTGTGCTCTGGACCTGCCACGCCACGGGCGTGCTCGCCCTCGGCGGTCCGGCGGCATCCTCGTGGGATCCCCGGGAGTGGCCGCCGGCCGAGGCGGTGTCGGTGGATATCGACGAGCTGTACCCGGCACTGGCCGCCCTCGGCTATCAGTACGGCCCCGCGTTCCAGGGGTTGCGGGCGGTGTGGAGGCGGGGCGAGGAGGTGTACGCCGAGGTCGTGCTGCCGGAGGAGCGGCACGCCGAAGCGGATGTCTTCGGTATCCACCCCGCGCTGCTGGACGCGGCGCTGCACGCCGGGATCATCCCCCACCCGGAGCCTGGACGGGAACCGGAGCCGCCGAGGCTGCCGTTCGTGTGGTCCGACGTGCGCCTGCACGCGACCGGCGCCAGGCATGTGCGGGTGCGACTGGCTTCGACGGGCCACGACGCCCTCGTGGTGGAGGTCGCCGACACCGAAGGCGTGCCGGTCGCGTCGGTCGGTTCACTGGCGATGCGTCCGGTCGATCCCGGGAAACCGGTCGGGGCGCGGGACGGGAACCACGACGCGTTGTTCCGGATGGCATGGGTGAGCAGGGCGGTGCCGGAGGCCGACCGGACCCCGGTCGACTCGTGGGTCCTGGTGGGCGACGACGGACTCGGCCTCGACGCCGTTCCGGGCGCCGCACGGGTGCGGCGGTACGCGGACCTGTCCGTGCTCGGCGGCGAGTTCGACGACCCGGCCACCGCCACCTCCCGTCCCGAACTCGTGCTGGCCTGCCACCTGCCCGCCGAGGACGCCGGTTCCGTCGAGGAGGCCGGCTTCGGTGGTCCCGCAGCCGTTCGCACCGCACTGCTCAAGGCGCTGGCGCTGGCGCAATCGTGGCTCGCCGACGAGCGTTTCGCCGACACCCGGCTGGCGGTGGTCACCCGCGGTGCGGTGGCGGCCGGCGACGCGGAGCGGCTCGATCTGGCCTCCGCGCCGGTGTGGGGCCTGCTGCGCACCGCGCAGACGGAGAACCCGGACCGTTTCGTCCTCGTCGACATCGACGAGGACGAGCGTTCCCTCCGAAACCTGCCCGCCGCGCTCGCCTGTGGCGAGCCGCAGTTCGCGCTGCGCGGGGGAGAGGTCCTGGTGCCGAGGCTCGTCCGGGCCGCGGTCGCGGCCGATGGCGCGCCGACACCCCCGCGCGAGCAGTGGGACCCGGAGGGCACGGTCCTGATCACCGGCGGCACCGGCACACTGGGCGAGCTGCTCGCCCGGCACCTGGTGACCGAACACGGGGCAAGGCGGCTGCTGTTGGTCAGCCGCCGAGGGCCCGGGGCCGAGGGCGCCGGGGAATTGGTCGAGCGGCTGGCCGGACTCGGGGCCGCGGCCACGGCTGTGGCATGCGACGTCGCCGACCCCGAGGCGCTGTCCGCCCTGCTGGACGCGATACCGGCCGAACACCCGCTGACCGCGGTCGTGCACGCGGCTGGTGTGCTGGACGACGGCCTGATCTCCGCACTGACACCCGAGCGGCTGGACGCGGTGCTACGGCCCAAGGCGGACGCGGCATGGCACCTGCACCGGCTCACCCGGGACCGGGAGCCGGTGGCGTTCATCCTGTTCTCCTCGGTGATGGCCGCGCTCGGCGGCGCGGGGCAGGGCAACTACGCGGCGGCGAACGCCTACCTCGACGCGCTTGCCGCGCACCGCCGGGCCCAGGGGCTTCCGGCCACGTCGTTGGCCTGGGGCTTCTGGGATCAGCGCAGTGACATGACGGGGAATCTGGACCACGCGGACCTGGCCCGGCTCGCCCGGCTCGGCCTGGCGCCCCTGCGGTCGGAGGAGGGGCTCACCCTGTTCGACGCGGCCGTCGCCCTCGACGAGCCGACGCTCGTCCCCGCGCGGCTGGACATCACACAGCTCGCTCAGGGTGGGAACGAGGCGCTGCCCGCGGTGCTTTCCGCGCTGGTGCGTCCCCGTGCCGCCCGGCGCACCGCCGCGGCGGGTCCGGTGGGCGGCGCCGCGGGCGAGCAACGGTTCGCCGGGATGTCCGCGGCCGACGCCGAGCGCGAACTCGTGGAACTGGTGCGCGCCCACGCCGCGACCGTGGTGGGGCACGCGACACCGGAATCGGTCCGGCCGGACGGCAAGTTCAAGGACTCCGGCTTCGACTCGCTGTCCGCTGTGGAACTGCGCAACCGCCTGACCGCCGCCCTCGGTCTGCGCCTGTCGGCGACGGCGGTCTTCGACCACCCGACGCCGGTCGCACTGGCCCGACACCTGCGCGACAAACTTCTCGGCGCGGCGCCCGCCGCCGAACCCGCAGTCGCGGTCGTCGCGTCGGTCGAACCGGTGGCCATCGTGGGCATGGGATGCCGGCTTCCCGGGGGCGTCGGATCCCCCGAGGAACTGTGGGAGTTGGTCGCCTCCGGCCGCGAGGGGATCTCGGGGCTCCCGACGGACCGCGGCTGGGACGTCGACGGGCTGTACGACTCCGATCCCGACCGGCCGGGCAAGACCTATGCCCGCGAGGGCGGCTTCCTCCACGGCGCGGCCGAGTTCGACGCGGGCTTCTTCGGTATCGCGCCACGCGAGGCGCTGGCCATGGACCCGCAACAACGGCTGCTCCTGGAAACCGCCTGGGAGGCGTTCGAGCACGCGGGCATCCGCCCGGAGTCGGTGCACGGCAGCCGGACGGGTGTGTACATCGGCGCGTTGGGCCAGGAGTACGGCTCGCCGCTGCACGAGGCCCCGGAGGGGACGGACGGCCTGCTGGCGACCGGTACGACGAACAGCGTGATCTCCGGCCGGCTGGCCTACGTCCTCGGGCTGGAAGGCCCGGCGATCACCACCGACACGGCGTGCTCGTCGTCCCTGGTGGCGCTGCACCAGGCGGCGTACGCGTTGCGCCAAGGGGAGTGCACCCTCGCGGTGGCGGGCGGCGTGACGGTGCTGACCGCACCGGGGCTGTTGACCGAGTTCAGCAGGCAGCGAGGGCTGGCACCCGACGCCCGGATCAAGGCGTTCGCGGCCTCCGCCGACGGCACGGCCTGGGGTGAGGGCGTCGGCGTCGTCATCCTGGAGCGGCTCTCCGACGCACGGCGCAACGGGCACCGCGTCCTCGCCGTCATCCGCGGCTCGGCCGTCAACCAGGACGGTGCGAGCAACGGCCTCACCGCCCCCAACGGACCATCGCAGGAGCGTGTCATCCGGCAGGCGCTGGCCAACTCCGGGGTTCGGGCCGACGAGGTCGATGTGGTCGAGGCGCACGGTACGGGCACCGCGCTGGGCGATCCGATCGAGGCGCAGGCGTTGTTGGCGACCTACGGTCAGGGGCGGCCGGAGGATCGGCCGTTGTGGTTGGGTTCGCTGAAGTCGAACATCGGCCACACGGTGGCCACCGCCGGCGTCGCCGGTGTGATCAAGATGGTGATGGCCCTGCGGCACGGGGTGCTACCCCGCACGTTGAATGTGGACGAGCCGACCCCGCACGTCGACTGGACGGCGGGCGCGGTGGAATTGCTGACCGAGGCGCGGGCGTGGCCGGAGACGGGTCGTCCACGCCGCGCCGGGGTCTCCTCCTTCTCGATCAGTGGGACGAACGCGCATGTGATCGTGGAGCAGGCTCCTGTGGGTGGGGGTGTGGTCGGGCGGGGTGTGTCGGGGCCGGTGGTGGTGGCGGAC
>NZ_JBITJP010000067.1:0-4538 GCF_044460165.1 Embleya sp. NPDC050154 | reverse complement strand
GCCGTCGCCGTCGAGGTCGCCGTCGGAGTTGAGCCTGGGGTAGGCGGCGCCGTCGAACCCGGTCCCGATCAGCGTGCGCGCGGCGGTGTTCCCCAGCGCCGTGACGTCGACGGTGCCGTCGGTGTTCTTCTTCGACGCGTACTGGTGGAGCTGTCCGGTGGCGCGGTCGCGGGCCCACAGGTCGGGGAGTTGGTCGCCGGTGGTGTCGCCGGGGGCGATGAGGTCGGAGTTGTTCAAGCCCGTGGCTCCCAGAAGGGTGGCCTTGGCGAAGGCGCCGGTGGTGGCGTTGCCGTTGAACATCCACATGCGTAGGCCGCGGGCGCCGCCGCCGATGTCGGGGCCGTCTTCCTCGATGGTGATCAGGTCGAGGTATCCGTCGGCGTTGGCGTCGCCGGGAGCGATGATCTGTCGGACTTTGCTCCAGTTGGGGCTGTACGTCGCGCAGGCGCCTGTTGGGGCGATGCAGGTGGTGGGGCGGTTCGGCAGGAGCCGATTGCCGCGGGTGAAGTATTGGCCGTTGTTGTTTTCCAGGCCTGAGCTGTCGGGGTCGAGTTCGGTGCTGAAGCTGCTTTGGTAGAGGTAGAGCTGACCGCTCGCGTGGACGTAGAGGTCGTCGTAGGTGATGCCGTTGCCGCCGCGGTGGGTGGTCAGGGCGCCGGTCCAGGTCTTCTTGCCGCCTGCTGCCTCGATGGGCCCTTCGACGGCGCCTGCCGCCAGTTGGCCGCCCTTGGTGGGGTCGGTGTCGATGCCGTACATGCGTAGGGCGCCGGTGTCGTCGGTGGTGAGCAGGTCGATGCGTCCGTCGCCGGTGACGTCGCCCAGGGTGGTGGTGGCGTTGGGGTTCGACGGGGCGTAGAAGGCGTAGTCGATCTGTTGGGAGCGGTTTCCCGCCTTGTCGACGGTTTGCGCGTAGAGGTGGTTGGTGCCCCAGTTCTGGATGGGGAGGTCCTTGATCTTCCAGGTCTTGTCGATGTCGTCGTAGACCGCGCGGGCGGCGCCGCCGACGGGAATGGTGCCGTTGAGGGAGTATTCGAACGTTTGGACGCCCGAGGCGTTGTCGGTGGCGGTCAGGGTGAATGTGCCCTTGTCGCCGGCGGTCCTGCCGGTGCCCTGGATGGGGTAGTCGGTGCTTGTGAGCGCCGGTACCGAGGGCGGTGTTGCGTCGATCGTGAAGGTCTGGCCGGTGGAGATGTCCGAGCTGAGTGCTCCGTCGCCGGTCTGGGCGGTCCACCGGTAGGTGCGGCCGTCGAGGAGTTTGCCCGGTGGGATGTCGGCGCGCGTGGACTGGCGGCGTGACTACGACAGCCTCGCCTACAAGGTCTGCGACCCGCCCCCTGCGGTGACTCAGGGTGTCCTGGCGATGCTGGACACGCTGGGTCTGCCGTACGGCGCGTTTGACTTCGTGATCACCCCGACCGGCGAGTGGGTGATGCTGGAGTTGAACCCGTCCGGGCAGTATGGATTCGTGGAACAGGCCACCGGGCTGCCGATCACGGCGGCGATCGCCGACTACCTCGAAGGAGTCACGTGAGCGTCCTCGACGACGACCGGGCCCTGATCGCCGCCCGGGTGCGCCTGGTGGAGCGGATCGCCGCCGGCGACGTCGTGCTCTCGTCCCGGATCGCCGAGTCGTTCCTCAACGTGCCCCGCCACGTGTTCACCCCGGTGTTCTACCGCCGCGAGGGCGGCGACCGTTTTACTCCGTGGCGTGCCGACGACACCGGCAACGCCGGCGGCGCCTGGTGGGACGCGGTCTATTCGGGGGAGTCGTTGATCACTGAGGTCGACGGTGTCCACGCCGAACACGCCCCGTCCGAGGGCGTGTCCGGGGTACCGACGTCCTCGTCGACCGCGCCGGATCTGATGGCCGACATGCTCGACGCCCTCGACCCCGTCCCGGGTGCCCGCACGCTGGAGATCGGTACCGGCAGCGGCTACAACGCCGCCCTGTTGTGCCGTCTCGTCGGGGCGGACCACGTCACCACGCTCGACCACACTCCGCACCTGGTCGACACCGCCCGCGAACGCCTCGAGATTGCCAGCTTCGCCCCCGACGTCGTCCTCGGCGACGGCACGACCGGCTGGGCCGGAAACGCCCCGTACGACCGGTTGATCGCGACCGCCTCCGTCCCGCGGATCCCGACTGCGTGGATCGAACAGTGCGCGCCGGGCGCGGTGTTGGTGGTCCCGCTCAAGGGCACCCTCGCGGGCGGGTCGATCGCCTGGCTGAAGAAACTCCCCGACGGCACCGCGGCGGGCCGCCTCATGCACACCCCCGCCGCCTTCATGCCCCTCCTGCCCGACACGGACCACGACGTGGACGAAGGAGCCCCTCGGCCCGCCCACTGGGAACCCGGGCATGCCGGGGACCAGACCCGCACCTCACTCCTGACCCCAAGGGTCTTGGACGACTGGACGTTCTCCTTCTTCGCCCAACTCCACCTCGACCCCCACACCACCCGCACCTTCACCCGCACCGACGGCCGCCACATCACCACCCTGCGCACCCCCGACGGCGGCGTAACCACCGTCACCGAGACCCACTCCGGCGCCGAGGTCGCCCGGTCCGGCGGGCGGGACCTGTGGACGCCGATCGAACGGGCCCACCGCCTGTGGCTGGAGCTGAATCGTCCGCGCCGCGAGTGGTTCACCCTCGACGCGGGCCCCACCGGCCAACACGTTCGCCTCGCAGCCCCGGACGGGCACGCCTACACCTGGACGCTGTGAGACGACCGGGGCTGCGCCGGACGTATTGTCGGCCGCCGTCGAACGCTCCGGCGTCGACCACCGTGCACCCGTCGAGGGCGCCGCCCGGGCGGCCCGACCACGACGACGGTGCGTCGAAGCGGAGCGGGCCCGGTCCGGGGCGGGTGTCGGTGTGGCGGGTCATGCTGTCGGGGTGACGATCACTTGGGAGGACCCGGACGGCCGGGGTGTGCCGGCGCGACTGTCGCCGACGGCGCGGCGGTTGATCGCGGGTACGGACTGGGCCGCCCTGGACGTCTTCGGATCGGCGGGGGACCTCGCGGCGGAGTTGCCGCGTCTGCTGAGTGCGGATCCCGCGGTGCGGGCCGCCGCGTTCTCGCGCGTGGCGGGAGCCACGAGCGTGCAGAACTCGTTGTATCCGGCGGCTGTGCCGGTGGCGGCGTTCACGGCGGCGATCCTCGGGCATCCGGCGACGACGAACACCCACGAGGGCGCCGCTCCCCACCCGAGGGGACGTCCCTCGTTGCGCGCGGTGCTCCTGACGTGGCTCGGCGAGCTGGACGACGACGCCTCCTACGGGGAAAGACCCGGAGACCGTCCCGGCTTCGACCCCAACCCGACCGTGCTCGCGTTCCGGGCGATCCGCCCGACCCTGTACGAAGCCGTCGGCGGCTTCCTCGACGACCCCGACCCGCTCGTGCGCGAGGCGGCCCTGGGCACCACCGTCGCCCTGCTCCTGGCGCCCGGCCTCACCGATCGCATACCCCGGGCGGCCCGGACCCTGCGCCGGCGGCTGGTCGGCGACGCGGATCGACGCGAGCGCGCCGCGGTGACGTTGGCCCTGGGGGCGTGGGGCCGCGACGTCCGCGATCTCCTCGACGATCGGGACCCGGCGATCCGGGTGTGCGCGGCTCTGGCCCCGGTGTGCGCGCACGACGTCGGCGCGGCCCGCGAGTTGCGGGCCGCGCTCGCGGATCCGACCGCCGTGGACCCTTGGTTCCCGGACCTGCTGCCCGCGGTCGTGGGACAACGGTTCCTGGGCGCGGTGGTCACGGCGGCGGCCGAACGCACCCGGGCGTTCGAGGACATGCTGCCCGTGGCCCGGGCGATGCTCGCCGCACCCGTCGGGCTCGACCTCGGCCCGCGGTGTTGGGTTCCGGTGTTGGCGGTGTTGTTCCCGGGGGTGGACGTGGACCCGATCGTGCCCACCGACGGCTGGGCCCCGTGCCACCGGGCCGGGCCCGGGATCGACCTCGCCGCCGCCGTGCTTACTCCCGGGCAACGGGCGTTCCTGCGCGAGCTCGCGGACCGGGACTCGTACTGGGCCGTCGCCCGCGAGGACGCCTGGACCCGGGAGTTGATCCCGCAACGCGCACGACAACGCGCGGCCCTGCGCGAACTCCTCGAACGCCCCCTGCACCCGGCGTGCCCCCACCCCCCGCCCGAGCACATGCCCGACCCCGATCGACACCGCTCCACCTTGCCCGAAGCCTCGGTGTAGCCGGGGTGGTCCGCCGACGTGGCCCGCGGCCCCGCGCGCCCGGCCGCGCCCGCCACGCAGTGACGCCGGGCAGCGGCGGAACCGCCAACCGGCCTCCGAACCCCGTGTGCCGCCGCGACACCGACTCGGCAGGCGAGTTCGCACACGCCATCCAGACGGTGCGGACACCGGCATGTGCGCCTTCATGTGATTCCGGGGGTGGTGGTTGGTGTGTGGGTGGGGAGTATCAGGATTTAGGCTCTGGCCCGTAATCGGTGGTAACGAAGGGTGACGGTTGTCGTTGGCATGGTGTGCACGATGTCAATGAGCTTGTGGCGGTGGTGTTTTCAGG
>NZ_JBITJP010000066.1:3834-5264 GCF_044460165.1 Embleya sp. NPDC050154 | reverse complement strand
GATTCCGGCGGCGTCCTACTCTCCCACACCCCTTCGAGTGCAGTACCATCGGCGCTGGAGAGCTTAGCTTCCGGGTTCGGAATGAGACCGGGCGTTTCCTCTCCGCCAAGACCACCGGAAAACCATCGAACCCGACAATCACGGGTCGTTCGGTGAACCAGAAATCACATGCGGTGATTCAATTATCAAACGGGTTCCCCGAAACCGATTGCGGTTCGGGAACCACACAGTGGACGCGTAGCAACTGAGGACAAGTCCTCGGCCTATTAGTACCGGTCAGCTCCACCCCTTACAGGGCTTCCACACCCGGCCTATCAACCCGATCGTCTCTCGGGGGCCTTACCCAACCGAAGTTGGTGGGAGTCCTCATCTCGAAGCAAGCTTCCCGCTTAGATGCTTTCAGCGGTTATCCCTCCCGAACGTAGCCAACCAGCCATGCCCTTGGCAGAACAACTGGCACACCAGAGGTTCGTCCGTCCCGGTCCTCTCGTACTAGGGACAGCCCTTCTCAAGACTCCTACGCGCACAGCGGATAGGGACCGAACTGTCTCACGACGTTCTAAACCCAGCTCGCGTACCGCTTTAATGGGCGAACAGCCCAACCCTTGGGACCTACTCCAGCCCCAGGATGCGACGAGCCGACATCGAGGTGCCAAACCATCCCGTCGATATGGACTCTTGGGGAAGATCAGCCTGTTATCCCCGGGGTACCTTTTATCCGTTGAGCGACGGCGCTTCCACAAGCCACCGCCGGATCACTAGTCCCTGCTTTCGCACCTGCTCGACCTGTCGGTCTCACAGTCAAGCTCCCTTGTGCACTTACACTCGACACCTGATTGCCAACCAGGATGAGGGAACCTTTGGGCGCCTCCGTTACCCTTTAGGAGGCAACCGCCCCAGTTAAACTACCCATCAGACACTGTCCCTGATCCGGATCACGGACCCAGGTTAGACATCCAGCACGACCAGAGTGGTATTTCAACGACGACTCCACGAACACTGGCGTGTCCGCTTCACAGTCTCCCACCTATCCTACACAAGCCGAACCGAACACCAATATCAAACTATAGTAAAGGTCCCGGGGTCTTTCCGTCCTGCTGCGCGAAACGAGCATCTTTACTCGTAGTGCAATTTCACCGGGCCTGTGGTTGAGACAGTCGAGAAGTCGTTACGCCATTCGTGCAGGTCGGAACTTACCCGACAAGGAATTTCGCTACCTTAGGATGGTTATAGTTACCACCGCCGTTTACTGGCGCTTAAGTTCTCAGCTTCGCCCCGAAGAGCTAACCGGTCCCCTTAACGTTCCAGCACCGGGCAGGCGTCAGTCCGTATACATCGTCTTACGACTTCGCACGGACCTGTGTTTTTAGTAAACAGTCGCTTCTCGCTGGTCTCTGCGGCCACCACCAGCTCGGAGAGCAAGTCTCCTC
>NZ_JBITJP010000066.1:1965-3737 GCF_044460165.1 Embleya sp. NPDC050154 | reverse complement strand
AACGCCCTACACCCTTACCCCGGGACTACCACCGCCCGGGCTGGACTACCTTCCTGCGTCACCCCATCGCTCACCTACTACCCGATTGGTTCGGCGGCTCCACCAAAACCGTTCACCCGAAGGATCCCGGCGGCTTCACGGCCTTAACATCACGAGGTTCGGCGCTGGCGCATCGTAGCGGGTACGGGAATATCAACCCGTTGTCCATCGACTACGCCTGTCGGCCTCGCCTTAGGTCCCGACTTACCCTGGGCGGATTAGCCTGCCCCAGGAACCCTTGGTCATCCGGCGCACACGTTTCTCACGTGTGATTCGCTACTCATGCCTGCATTCTCACTCGTGCAGCGTCCACCGCTGGTTTCCACCGCGACTTCACTCGCTGCACGACGCTCCCCTACCCATCCGTACGCCTGAACCACGAAGGCTTGGCTACATGTACGAATGACACGACTTCGGCGGTGCGCTTGAGCCCCGCTACATTATCGGCGCGGAATCACTTGACCAGTGAGCTATTACGCACTCTTTCAAGGGTGGCTGCTTCTAAGCCAACCTCCTGGTTGTCTCTGCGACTCCACATCCTTTCCCACTTAGCGCACGCTTGGGGGCCTTAGTCGGTGCTCTGGGCTGTTTCCCTCTCGACCACGGAGCTTATCCCCCGCAGTCTCACTGCCGCGCTCTCACTTACCGGCATTCGGAGTTTGGCTTATCTCAGTAACCTGGTGAGGCCCATCAACAATCCAGTGCTCTACCTCCGGCAAGAAACACACGACGCTGCACCTAAATGCATTTCGGGGAGAACCAGCTATCACGGAGTTTGATTGGCCTTTCACCCCTAACCACAGGTCATCCCCCAGGTTTTCAACCCTGGTGGGTTCGGGCCTCCACACGGTCTTACCCGCGCTTCACCCTGCCCATGGCTAGATCACTCCGCTTCGGGTCTTGGGCGCGCGACTCAATCGCCCTGTTCGGACTCGCTTTCGCTACGGCTACCCCACACGGGTTAACCTCGCCACACACCGCAAACTCGCAGGCTCATTCTTCAAAAGGCACGCAGTCACGACCACCCACGACTAAACGCGGATGGCGACGCTCCCACGGCTTGTAGGCACACGGTTTCAGGTACTATTTCACTCCCCTCCCGGGGTACTTTTCACCTTTCCCTCACGGTACTAGTCCGCTATCGGTCACCAGGGAATATTTAGGCTTAGCGGGTGGTCCCGCCGGATTCACACGGGATTTCTCGGGCCCCGTGCTACTTGGGAAATGCGCAAGCAAGCCGCACATGTTTCGTCTACGGGGGTCTTACCCTCTACGCCGGACCTTTCGCATGTCCTTCGACTACATGTACGGTTTCTGACTCGCCGACCGGCCGGCAGACCGATCAAGCACACTCCCACGACCCCGATCACGCAACCCCTGCCGGGTATCACACGTGACCGGTTTAGCCTCATCCGATTTCGCTCGCCACTACTCTCGGAATCACGGTTGTTTTCTCTTCCTGCGGGTACTGAGATGTTTCACTTCCCCGCGTTCCCTCCACACACCCTATATATTCAGGTGCGGGTGACAGCCCATGACGACTGCCGGGTTTCCCCATTCGGACACCCCCGGATCACAGCTCGGTTGACAGCTCCCCGGGGCCTATCGCGGCCTCCCACGTCCTTCATCGGTTCCTGGTACCTAGGCATCCACCGTGCGCCCTTAACAACTTGGCCACAGATGCTCGCGTCCACTGTGCAGTTCTCAAACAACAACCGATTCCCACGAACACT
>NZ_JBITJP010000065.1:0-8589 GCF_044460165.1 Embleya sp. NPDC050154 | reverse complement strand
GAAAACACCACCGCCACAAGCTCATTGACATCGTGCACACCATGCCAACGACAACCGTCACCCTTCGTTACCACCGATTACGGGCCAGAGCCGAGTCCTTGATAGTCCCCGGACGCGCGCTGTACCTAATGTCGGCGGCGGGGCCGGTGTGCCTTTCGGATGCGGACGGCATGCGCTCGTGCGTTGCGGTGGGCGGTGCGTGGGGACTCTTCGGGGGTGTGGAGGTGGTGTTGCCCGTGCGACGTCGTCGGCTCGCGTTCCCGCCGTTTCATGGGTGTGGGTGTGAGGAGGCCCTTGTCGACGCGTTCGTGCCAGGTGTCGAGGAGGAACTCGGCCACGGTCACGGTGGCGTTCAGTGCCAGGCGTGCGTGGCGGGCGAGCGCGGGGCTGGGGGTGGTGCGGCCGTGGCCCAGGCCGAGTTGGTTGCGCAGCTCGGCCAGGGAGTTGACCGTCTGCGCGAGGGTGCCCAGGACTTTGTGGGACGCCTCGCTGCCCTTCGCGCTCGCGGGAACCGATTCGGCCTTGAGGGCGAGCAGGGCGGCGACCTGCGCGTAGAGCTTGGGGATGTTGTCGTTCTTGGTGTATGCGACCGCACTCTTGTCGAGGATCATCTTCAGCAGGCTCTCGACGAGTTCCTTGCACGAGGCGATCGCCGCCGCGGGGTCGCGTTCGATGCCGTCGCGGATCCGGCCCAAGTGCTCGTGCAGGACCACGGGATCGGTCAACAGCGGGCGCGTGTCGAGTTTGAGTTCGGGCAGTCCGCCGTGGAACGAGGTGCGGCGGCGGGCCCGGTACACGGGCCGTCCGCTGATCGCGCCGTCCGGGACCAGTTCCCAACCGTCCAGCGCGAGCGCGTCGTTGAAGACCTTCGCGAGGCGTCGGGCCTCGACCGGGTCGGCGCGGACGACCGGGTGGAGGGTCTCGGCGAGGAACCGCAGGAAGACGTCGTCGGACCCGCGAGCCAGGCCGAAGCGGGGATCGCCGAAGACCCAGTCGTCGTCCCAGTCCTCCGGATTGTTGTACCAGCCTCGCGCTTTCATGAAGCGGGGCGTCTGACATGCGGTCAGAAAAACGGAAAGTGCTCCTGACCTGCAACGATGGGACTTCTCTAGGGTCCTGTCGGCTGCACGGAAAGAAGCACTTCCCAGGTGAAGAAGGATAGCGGTTCGTATCCGCGTGTCCGGGTCGAGTCCGGTGGGTCGGGGATCGTTTCTCGGGCCGGTGGGGTGTTGTTGACCGAGACGGCTCGCACGGTCGGGTTGGATCGTGCGTTGTCGGGCGCGCTCGCGCCCTGGCACAAACCGAGGGCGGTCCACGATCCGGGGAAGACTGTCCTGGATCTCGCGGTGACGCTCGCGGTGGGCGGGGACTGCCTCTCCGACGTCGCGATCCTGCGGGAACAGCCCGAGGTGTTCGGTCCGGTGGCCTCCGACCCGACCCTCTCGCGCCTGGTCACCGCCCTGGCCGCCGCGGGGCCGAAGGCCGTGACCGCGATCCGGGCGGCCCGCGCCGCGGCCCGTGAACGAGCCTGGAATCTCGCGGGGAGGGCGTCGCCGGTCGTGGGCGAGCGGTTGACGATCGACCTCGACGGCGTCCTGGTCACCGCGCACTCCGACAAGGAAGGCGCGTGCCCGACCTGGAAGAAGACGTTCGGGTTCCACCCCTTGTGGGCGTTCGCCGACCACGGCCCGGAAGGGGCCGGTGAGCCCCTCGCCGTGTTGTTGCGGCCCGGGAACGCCGGCTCGAACACCGCGAGCGACCACATCGAGGTCACCCGCCAGGCCCTCGCGCAGGTCCCGAAACGGCACCGGCGGGGCCGGAACACGCTGATCCGCACGGATTCGGCGGGCGGCACCCACGAGTTCCTCGCGTGGCTCTCCCGGCCGGGCCGGTGGTTGTCGTACTCGGTCGGGTTCACGATCACCGACCGGATCCACGCGGCGATCCTTCGTGTGCCCAAGGCCGCGTGGACGCCGGCGTACGACGCCGACGGGCGTCCGCGCGATGGCGCGTGGGTCGCGGAGGTCACCGACATGCTCGACCCGTCGGGGTGGCCGAAGGGCATGCGGGTGATCGTGCGCAAGGAACGCCCGCACCCCGGCGCGCAGTTGCGGATCACCGACGTCGACGGCAACCGGTGCGTGGCCTTCGTGACGAACACGGCGGGCGGGCAGCTCGCGGACCTCGAACTCCGCCACTGCCGACGCGCCCGCGCCGAGGACCGCATCCGCCAGGCGAAGGCGACCGGCCCGCGGAACCTGCCGCTGCACGGTTTCGCACAAAACCGGGTCTGGTGCGAACTCGTCTCCCTCGCCTGCGAATTGGTCGCCTGGACACAGATGCTCGCCCTCACCGGCGACGCCCGGAGATGGGAGATCAAGAAGCTTCGCTTCCGCCTCTTCTCGGCCGCCGCCCGCCCGGTCCGCACCGGCCGAAGACTCGTCGTCCGCCTGCCGGAGCGATGGCCCTGGACCGGGCACATCCTCGACGGCATCGCCCGCCTTGCCACACTCGCCGCACCCACCTGACAACCGACCCGAACACCCCGACGAGCCGCGACACAACCCCGGAGACGTGGAACCCGGCGCCCCCGACGCGACAATCGGGCCATCGGTCTGCGCAGTCCCAGAAATGCCGGACCGCGCAAACACAGAGTCCCCGTCAGCGAAACGACGAGGACTCATGTAGGGTCGGGGGCTGGCGCGGTGGCAGAGTACTTCCGCCCCGTTTCCAGCCCCCGCCACATCGAACCGTGCATGCGGTTCTCCCGCACACGGCTCACCGACGCCGTTCACCACCGGCATTCGGCCTCCCCCGCCAGTCCCGGAAGGGCCTGGGTGCAACGACGGTCCCGTGCAGGCCGATCAGACCCGGTCGGCCGCGTGAGGCGAACGCCACCACGGACCAGCCGAACGCTCGGCTGCGGCGATGTCGCTTGGCCAGGAATCCCGCCAGCCGCATCCGCGCGTAGGACCCGATCTTGTCGAAATGCCGGGCCGAGTTCCCGAACCGGAAATACGCGGCCCACCCGCGCAGGAACGCGTTCACGTCCTGCACGATCACATCGACGGGCAGCAGCAGTCGGCGCCGTTCCGTGAGTTCACGGATCCGGTCGCGGGCATGCTGCACGGCCTTGTTCGCAGGCCAGCGGGCGAGGAAGGTCACCGGGCGCTTCCCATCGCGCGACCGGGAGGCCACCAATCGGTGGTGGAAGCCGAGGAAGTCGAGCCCCTCGCCTCCCACTTCGAGGTGGACGATCCTGGTCTTGGCCGCCTTCGGCTCCAGGCCGAGGTCGGCCAGCAGGAACGTCAGCCGCTCCAGGGCGGCTTCGGCCTGCTGCCGGGTCGCGCACATCACCACCGCGTCATCGGCATAGCGCACCAGCACTCCGTGTTGCCTCGTCTGCCAGGCCCGGTCGATCCGGTGCAGGAAGACATTGGCCAACAGAGGGGATTCCACCCCGCCCTGCGGAGTACCGGTGACCGGCCGGCGGACCTGCCCGTCCTCCATCACTCCGGCCCGCAGCATCGCGCGCAGAAGCTTCAGGACGGACCGGTCACAGACGCGTTCCTCGACCGCGTACATCAACTTCTCATGGTCGATCGCCTCAAAGCAGTTGGCGATGTCCGTCTCGACCACCCATCGCCGCCCCCGCCAGGACTCGTCGATCAAGACCTGGAGGGCATCGTGCGCGCCACGCTTGGGTCGGAACCCGAAGGAGCACGGCAGCATGTCGGCTTCGAAGATCGGTTCGAGCACGATCTTCAGCGCTGCCTGCACAATGCGGTCGCGAACTGCGGGAATCGACAGGGGCCTTTGCTCCGGCGTGCCGGGCTTGGGAATGAACACCCGGCGCGCGGGGAGCGGTCGCCACCTTCCGTCTCTCAGCTCCACGGCCAACTCGTCGAGGAATCGGGTGACCCCGTACTCCTCGACCTGCCCGAGATCGACCGAGTCGATGCCCCGCGCGCCGTCGTTGCGACGCACCGTCGACCACGCACGCGCCAGGACGTCCCTGCGGTGGACCTTGTCCCCCAGCGCGTGGAACCGCCGTCCGGGATCGGCCTTGGCCGCCCGGTAGAGCGCATGTTGCAGGGCACGAACCGGATCCGAGGGAGAACGTCCCCCGACGGCGGGAATAGCCACGCGGGCACTCACCGGGCCCCTCCACTTCAACACTACGCATCGACGAAGCAGCGGCCCTTCCCTCACCGGCGGTTGTGTTGTCCGTCCGGCTCAAGCGGTACTACGGCCGCCTCCGACGCCCACCCGACCCGCTTCCCCTTCCCGGGGTGCACCCGGTTATAGGTCGCGATGCTTCCGACAGCGCTCTTGCCGCAGGCTGCCGGGCCGGGGAGGGCCTCCCCAGTTCCCGTCGTCACCGTCGAAACGTTCCGTGTCCCATACGCCGGGGAGTCCTTCGCGGCTGCCCTCCAGGGTCTTCACCGCTTCCATGGCCTTCGCCCTGATTTCGGGGGCTCGGCTCTCCCTGTCCCCACCCTCACGGGCGGGCCTCTAACGACGCCGCAGACTTCGCGTAATGCTACGGACCGCTTCTTTGCTCCCCCTTACAGGGCTTTCGACGCTGGACTTCGACGCCGGGCGTTTCCCCCCGACGCCGCCAGCCTGCTACCGGGCCTCCTGGCAGCTACCCGGACCGGACTCACACCGGCAGGCGACGACGAGCTTACGAACCAGCGATCAACCACCTACATGGCCAACCTCCAAGTCCTGCTGGGCGTACGAACGATCGAGGCTAGCGGGACGCCTCCTCTCGTGTTCTCCGGTAGGTGTGTCTTCAATCCGGACGAGCCGGACCGGAGGTCACGCCGGGAATTCGAGGAAGCCCTCACGTACGGCGGTGACGTCGTCCTTCACGCGGAGAATCTCAAGGACTGGCGCATCGACGGTCCGCCCGGTCTCCAGATCTCGGAGTCGTTCCCGGCTGTTGCAGGATGCGGGTGGGCCACCCCGGTGGTGCCGTCCGCCGGACGTTCCTCGTCGGTGATGTCGACGCCGTCGCCGAGTCCGGCGGTGGCTCCGCAGTCGTCCAGGAGGGCGATTCACACGAGGCCGAGCGCCCGGGCCTGGTCGAACGTCATGTCGCGCTGGTGCCACTTTGGTGCGACGTTCAGCAGCCCGCCGCTGACGGTCGGCTCGCGCCGGGCCACGGCGACCACGGCGGCCCGGTGTGCGTTCCACCACGCGGCGGGGGCGCGGACGACGACGGGCAGGCGGAGGATCTCCGCCAGATATGCTTGTTCGCGCCCGTTCTTGTCGCCCGCCTCGGTGCGGTGAAGGTGGCGGCAGTGCCGTGCCAGGTGGTGGTGCGGGCCGCGCCGCCGGGCCCGAAGCCGGTCGCGACGTCGATGTCGGTGCCTGCCGGGAATGGGCCGGGGATGTGCAGGCGCGTGCCGGGCGAGCGCGATGATTACGGTCGAGGACCTACGCAGCATGGGAGCGCGCACGAATGAGTCGTCCGGTCATATCTGAACAGGCCGCGTCCGGTGAGGACCTGCGAGCGATCGACGAGGTCTTTGCGGAAATCCAGGCGGGGGTGAGCGAGTTCGACGCCGGCAGAGTCGGCGCGCGGTTCACCGCCAACGCGTCGTTCACGACGCCGGCCGGGCAACGGTTCGACGGCTGGGAAGCCATCAACGCCCACCACCGTCGCCAACTCGCGAACCCGGTCGAGGGTTTCCGCACGCACATCGCCCTTGAACGCGTGACGTTCCCGGCACCCGACATCGCAGTTGTGTTCGTGCGACAGAACGCGGCCACGGCGGCGGGCGACTTCGCCAACGCAGGCACCTGGGTTCTGGTCAAACGGGACGGCGGTTGGTGGGTGCAAGCGGTCCACAACACCAACGTCGCGACCACCGCCTGAGCCCCATACAGAGCGCCGCACGCGGCGGACGAGGCGAATCGACCATCGCGGCAGGCACGAATGACTCCGCCCGGGTCGCTAGACCGGCTCGGGCCGCCCGGGTACGCGGCCGCTGCCCGGCCGACGTTCGCCGGTTGGAGCTCCGCCCGCTTGTCTGCCCCGCAGATCCCTGCCGCGCGGGGGAGAGCGCACCGCGGGGGGGACAGGCGTGAAGGGACCCCGGAAAGACGGGGATGCATTCCGGGATCGCCCCCACGGTGCGTCGAGCCGCTTCAACGGTCGCCCCGCCCCCGGCGGCGTCGGCCGCGCTCCGGGACACCGCGTGACCGGGCGTCCGGATGACCGGGCACTCTGCGCCGCGAGGAGACGACGAAGGTTGCCTTCTTCCCGACGGAGGTCGTGCTGGAGCGACGCGCGTGTACGGCTTGTTCGCGATGCCGGAGGCTTGTCAGTTGCCCGGCTCGGCGCGGGTGGTGCCGACCGCGTCCAGGGTCTCGGCTCGCCGGGCGGCGATGTCCCGCCAGTCGCGGTGCAGGTTCCGCGATGTAGGCGGGCAGTTCCCTCGCCGTAGCTGCATGCGCGGACGGCCTATACGAACTGCGCCTCTTCAGGCGGTGTTACGTCCAGCCCCCACAGCAAGCCTCGTCCCTCCGATGTCGCGAGCCGCGCGACGGCGCGGACCACGGCCGGCAGCGGCGGGCAGCTGTTTCCGTCGGTACACGCTCCCACCCCGGCGGTACGGGCGGCTCTGACGGCGGGCAAGGTCGCTTCGATGGACGGCGCGGGATCGCCGTCGAGCGCGTCGGCCAGCAGCCGGGTCTCGTCGGGGTCGAGCCAGCCGTATATGCCCGCGATGCAGTCGACACCGGCCTGTCTCCAGGCGTTGCCCCGGTTCTCCAACCATTCCAGCAATGTCCGAATGTCCTGGTCGTACCTGAGAGTCCCCCGCTGGTCGACGCAGATATCGAGGGCCCCGGCAGCATGACGTTGCCCATGAAGGCGCCACTGCCGAGACACGTCTCCTCGACCGCCGTCTGGAAAAGCTCGCACAAGTCCAGCCAGGCGCCATGGTCCGGCGGCAGCACGTACTCGTCCGTGGCCGGGGGTGGCACCTGGCCCGGCTCACGGCGCGGGCGGCGCTTCGGGCGCGATACGGGTCGGGGGAACAACTCGGTGGGCACCTCGCCGGCGAGGTCACGCCCGGCCATCAGGCCGAAGGTCAGCTTCCTGAGGTCGGGCGTGAACCGCGGGACCGGTGTGGGCCGTGGCTGACGCTTGTTCCACACCGCTTCCAACCACGGCTCGGCCACTCCTTCGGCGTGCAGCCGTCGCATGGCCGGTACGACTTGTTCGTGGAATCGCCGGTAGTCGAAGAGGTATATGCCGGAATCGATGATCATCTTTCCTGCCGACTTGAAGGACGAGGAGACCACGCACTACCGCGGCCATCCCCCACCGAGGACTTCGTCGACGAGGTCGCCACACGGATCGTGTCGCAGGGGCTCCCGTACTACGAAAGGCCATAGCGGCTCCTGTAGGCCGTCACGACAACGCTGTCGGCGATGGGCGCACACATCGGGTGGTCCGCTGATCTCCGAAGCGCCTCCCGGGCACGGCGCTGGGGGTCGGTCACGCGCGGAGTCGGCGATCGAGCGCCCAGCCGATGCCCTTGCCGGAGAGCCACATGGCCTCGTCCACGGCCGGCGCACCTTGGGGCCGGGAGTCCACGACGACCTCCAGAAGGGCGTCGCGCTCGTCGGCCTCGACCCGGGCCAGGAGGCTGAGTGCGGTGCCGAGGCGGATGCCCGCGTTGGTGTCGTCAAGGCGCAGTCGCAGCCATTTCGCGACGGCCGATCCGAGCTGGTCGTCGCTGTGTGAGCCGGCTCCGAGGTTGGCGACGGCCTCGACGGCTTCGATCTTCAGCGGTTCCTCGGTCTCGTGGTCGAAGAACTGCTGGAGCGCTGGAACCAGAACGTGGCGCTGCGCGGTTGCCCCACCGAGGAGAAAGACGCACGCACCTCGGAACGGTGTGTCCCCGGGGCCCTGTGCCAGCGCAAGCACCCGGGGCAGCACCGCCGCGTAGCCGGCGGCGACCGACTCCTCCCAGGCAACGCCCTTGTCGTACACGCTCCTTCGCTCGGCGTCAGCCTCACTCCGTACGCGCCGCCATGTCCCCATCGCGGAGCAGTACACGCTTGCCAGGTAGTGCATGAGCTCGGCCCCCAGCAGCGTGCGCTGCTCCAATGCCAGCTCAAGCATCAATGGAATGCACTCCGGCGAGCCTTCGTCGAACACCAGCCCCTGAGGGGTGAGCACCATTTCGAGTTCGTCTCGGGCGTTCCATGCGGTGTCCTGGTCCGGGCTGGAAAGATCATCGATCAACCGGAGCAGCTCAGTCTTCACCGGCTTCCCCCGTCCTATGAGAACTGGCGTCATCAGTGCGCCGTGGTGGATTTGCGCCTTCCGGGGTCCGGCCTTCGACCGCAACCCACCCGTTGTGGGTCAGGGGGCTCCGGTGCGAAACACGCATGGCAGACGGGCCCGATCCGACGGACGGTGGCGTGCATCGCGGCCCGTCCGCGCGTACCTCCTCCGGCCTCGCGCCGGAGGCTCACGGGATCCTCGCCGCCGGTACCCCGGCGGGTCTCGGCGGCGCGCGATGCGTGGGTGTGGGAAGTCGCGAGGTGGATGATGAGTCGCGG
>NZ_JBITJP010000064.1:0-9255 GCF_044460165.1 Embleya sp. NPDC050154 | reverse complement strand
GAGTACGAGCAGGCGTACCGACAGTACCCGCAGCAACAACAAACGAAGACCGCCTGAACAACCGCAACACTCTACGAAACCCGGGTCAGCTCAGGTCATAGTCCACACCCAGATCATGCCCCGCCGGGCACCCGGCACGGACGACAACAGCACAACCCACAAACCCGGTTCACGCACGAGATCACCGGCCGCCTCCAACGCCTGGCGGGCCCAGGTGGCGAGCGCGGGGTCGATCTCGAGTGTGTGCCGGGCCGGTGACCGCGCTTGGGGTGGTGGTGAGGGTGTGCCCGGGCCCAACCATTGCCTCCGTGGAATACCGCTCGGCTGGAGCCACGGTGTGCCTTCCGCCGTGAGGCGGCCACCCTCACCGACCTTCGAAGCCGCGGCGCCACCCCAGTTCCTTGGGGGCGGCGCCGTTTGCGTGTTTCGGCGGTCTTGCGTGGGTGGCGCGTCGGTGAACGCGCAGGACGCCGTCGGTGCCGGCGTCGCGCCGGCCGGCACCGACGCGCCCGGCCACCCGGCGGCCTCGGGGGAGGGACCACCGGGGATGGAGCGCGGCGACGGGGAGGACGCCGGACCACCACCACGGGCACAACGACCGACCGGGCCCACGGTGACGCGAACTTCCGCGGGGCCGGCCCGGCTGTGACCCGAACGCCGCAACGCCCGTATCCCCCGTCGTCCCGGTCACGTTGAAGGTTTGTCGGTGGGTGCGTGGGGCGGGTGAAGTGCGCGGGCGCGGCGTCGGGTCGTCCTTCCCCGAGGACCCGACGCTCCGCGCCCGCCACGTTTCTGCCCGTCTCCCGGTCCCGTCATGGGTCCCTCGTTCGGGTGAGCTCCGCGGCCGTACGTCGCCCCGGGACGAGTGGGCCCTCGAACGGCCGCCTCGTCTCGCCCGAACCACGCCGGTCCCGACGAATCCCGGCGAGGCGGCCTCATGGGCGCCTGTGGTGGTCCTACGGTGTCGGTGGTTGTCCGTGGGTGTCGACGGCCGGCGGCAACTCCCTCAGGCGTTCGCGGAGTTCGTAGCCTGCTTGCAGGTCCCGGGGCAGTGCCGACGTCAGGCGGTCGAGGCGTTCGCGGGTGGTGGCGCGCAAGTGTTGCGCGGGGATGCGATCGAGGAGGTCGTGGGCGCGTGCGGCGGCATCGCCCGGTGTGGTGGGGGCTTCGGCGAGGGCCTGGACGGCCGTGGCGGCCGCCCAGCCCGGTGACGCGTACGTTGCCGCGGCCAGTGATTCGCGGGCGTGTGCGCCCGCCCGGTCGCCTTCTCGCAGCGCGATGTGGGTCTCGGCGGCGTGCAGGAGGTGCTCGGCGCGATCGAACCCGAACCGCCCCGGAGCCTGCGCCGGGGACGCGTCGAGGGCGTCGTCGGCGTCCGCGAGGGCCCGGCGGGCGTCCTCGGCGCGACCGAGCGCGGCCAGGGACGGCGCGAGCGCCCAGGACGACAACTGCGCGTGCCGCAACGCGGTGCCCGCCAGGCTCAGGCCACGCTCGGCAAGGACGAGCGCGGCCTCGTGGCGCCGGTCGGCACGGGCGACCATGGAGGCCGCGCCGAACGCCCACGCCCGCAGGCCCTCGTTCCCGCAGCGTTCTCCCAACAGGGCGGCGGCGGCCAGGTGTGCCTGGGCGCCGGTGTGGTCAGCGAGGTGGAACGCGAGATTGCCCAACAGCGCCGAGAGCCGGGCCGCGACCGACCGCAGACCCGCCGCCGCGGTGTCGTCCCCGCCGCCGCTCGCGCGTTCGAGCACGGGTGCCAACATGCCGCGCACGCGGTGGATTTCGTCGAAGAGGACCCGGGGTGGGTGGCGGGAGTAGTTGAGCGCGTAGTGGTCCACGGCCGCGTCGGCGAGATCGACGAGCGTCCTCGAGGCGCGTGGGTCGTCGGCGAGGGCGAGGTGGAGGGACTCACGGACGGCGGGCAGTCCGGCGGCGGTGGTCACGTGTTCCACTCCCCAGTGCGTGGTCGCCCACCCGACGTGGGTCTCCCGCGCCCGACCGTACCCGAGCCCGCCCACCGGAACCCTCGTTTCCTCCTTTCCGCACGCGCACCGTGTCGCCAACCCCAACCGGTGCTCGGTGGTGCCGTACGCGCGTGCGAGGACCTGCGCGTACTCCGGTCCGGGCCGGTCGGGTCCGTGTTCGAAACGGCACAGCTGCTCAGCGGAGAGCCCCGGCACGCGCAGCCCGTCGTCGGCGTAGACACGCGCGACGGTGGCCAGGGTCTGCGCGCGCGTCCAGCCCAGTGCCAGGCGCCACCCCTCCAGCGCGGACAGTTCGGGGATGCGTTCCCCGATGGTGTCGGCGATCTCCTCGACCGGCCGGCCCTCGCGTTGACAGCGCGCGCGGATGGTCGCGGCCTCGCGTCGTATCTGTTCACGTCGCGCCCGGGTCGGCCTCGACATCACGCCCCCTCGACGGTGCGTCACCGAACGATAACCGCACCGTAACCCGAACCGGCCGACGCTCGGGAGACATTCACCTCGACCCCACCCGTATTGACACCCGTCCTCAATGCCGGGCGCGTCACCCGCAATGACCGCTCGCGCCGGGCCGACGCACGCTGATACCAACGCCGCGCCAGGCACGACCCGACGCCGAAGGGATCGCCATGAGGACCGTGTACGAACCCGAAACCGAGCCCGCGACCACCGAGACGGCCGAGACCGCCCTGATCCCGCTGTTGTTGGACCTGGCCCGCCCCGCCAACACCGCGATCGACATCCCCGGCCTCCTGGCCCTGGACGAGCACACCCAGGTCTCGTTCCTGGACGGGCGACCGCTGATCGAGGTGCCGGGGATCGAGATGGCGACGAAGTCGACGTTCAGCACCGACGGGAACTCCTCGATCGCCATCGACGAGGGAGCAGACGATCTCTAGCCGACCCCCGACGCGGACCGGCCGGCCCCGGGTGCTCGTTGCCACGGGACCGGTCGACCCGACCGCCGACCTCGTGATCACCGAGCTCAACCGCCGCCGCATCCCGTGCACACGGATCGACCCCGGAGCCTTCCCCCACGACGTCACCCTCGACGCACGCCTCGCGGACGACGGCCTCTGGCACGGCCGGCTCGCCCAAGGCACCCGGCGCATCGCGCTCGAGGACATCCGGGCCGTCTACTGGCGCCGCCCCACCACCACCCGCGCGATCGCCACCCCACCCGGCCCCGACCGCGACTTCGCCGAACGCGAGGCACGCCTGGGCCTGTCCGGCATCCTCGCGGCCCTACCCGACATCACCTGGGTCAACGACCCCGCACGCGCCGCCGCCTGCACCAAACCCGCCCAACTCGCCGCGTTCCGCGCAGCCGGCCTCGACACCCCCGACACGTGGATCGGCAACGCCCCCCTCGCCCACGGCCGCTTCTGCGCCGAGCACGCCCCGGCCATCGGCAAGACCCTGGGACCCATTACCCACACCGACGTCACCGGCACACGCCACGTCATCAACACCACCCGCGTCCCCGACGCCCACGCCGGCCACCCCCGCGTCGCCTCCACCGCACACCTCGTCCAAGCCGAAGTCCAAGAGCGCGCGTTCGAGTACCGCGTCGCCGTCGTGGGAGAGCGCCTTTTCGTCACCGAGATCCACGTGGACGCCCCCTACCTCGACATCCGCGCCGCGCCCGACGAACACACCACCTACCGACCCGGAAGACTCTCCACCGAACTCGCACGGCGCATAGTCTCCGTCACCCGAGGCTTCGGCCTCGCCTTCGCCGCCTGGGACCTCATCGCCACTCGCGACCGCCGCATCCTCGCCCTCGAACTCAACCCCGGTGGCCAATGGGCCTTCACCCCCGACCACCACCACGTCACCAGCGCACTCGCCGACCACCTGGAGCACACCACCAGATGACCACCCACCCACCGACCGACAGGACCCCCGCACCGGCACGGGACACCGACGAGACCCGCCGGCTGCGCCACGCCATGGTCGCGTCGATGATCACCGACGGCATCCGCCCCGAGATCGTGGAAGCGTTCCGCGCCGAGCCGCGACACATCTACGTGCCCCGTTTCGTCCGCCGTGTCGAAGCCACCCCCGGAACGTGGGAGACACGCGTCCACACGCCCGAACACCCCGACTGGGCCCGCGAGGTCTACACCGACCAACTCCTGGTCACGGCGACGATGTTCGGCGACGACGGACCACCCCTGTCGTCCTCAACCGTCCCCTCCCTGATGGCCGCCATGCTCGACGCCCTCGCCGTCGAACCCGGCATGCGCGTGACCGAGATCGGCGCCGGCACCGGCTACAACGCCGGCCTCCTCGCCCGCCTGGCCGGAGACGACAACGTCACCACCCTCGACATCGAACCCGACGTCACCGCCGCCGCCCGGCACGCCCTGTCCGCCGCGGGACACACGCACGTCACCGTCGTCCACACCGACGGCAGCCGACCACCAGGCGCGCCCCGCAGCCTCGATCGCCTCATCGCTACCTGCGGCGTGGACCGCGTCCCGGCTGGCTGGCTCGCCGCCGTCAAACCCGACGGCCGCCTCGTCCTGCCACTTGGCACCGGGATCGCGTGCCTGACCGTCGACGAACACGGCCACGCCGAAGGCCCGTTCCTGGCCACACCCGCCTACTTCATGGGTCTGCGCACCACAGCGGGCAGCAACAACATCCCCTACCCGGGCGATCCGACCGGCCCGCTCGAGCCGTGCGCGATGCCGCTCGACGCGTGGCACGACGACGACCTGCGCTTCCCGATCGGCCTCACCCTGCCCGCGTCCGACCTGGGCCAACGCGACCTCCCCGACGCCCTGACCCTGTGGACCGGCGACGGCTCCGTCACGACCATTCACGCCGACGGCACATGCCGCCAGTCCGGCCCCCGCCGCCTCGCCGACGAACTCGCCGACATCCGAATCGACTTCGAGAAGACCGGCAGACCCAAACGCGAACACCACCGGCTCCGGATCGACCCCCAAGGACGTCACACAGCCTTGTTCACGCCCACGTCGTAACCCGCTACACCGTCGACCCCCCCAAGACTGCCGCCACGCCCTCATCTCGAATGCTCGTTTGACTGTGTGTGGCCGCCGAGTGCGGTCTCGCGGCCCCGCGTACCTGATCACGAACGACCCGGCCCGCGACGCGGGTGTGCGCGGTCGAGGTCGCCCGCCCGGTGATGTACAAGCCCTTGAGCCCGGTCCGGGGCGTGAGCGACTGTGACCCCGTGGCGGTGTATACGGGCGTCGTCGACCCTGCCGCGCTGGACGACCCGACGATCGGGTGATACCTGTCCCTGCTGTACATGCGACCGGAGTCGTCGATGCCCCGCAGGACCGACTTCCGTGGGATGTCTCGTTTCCGGGGCGGAGGGCTCGTTCGTTCGCGACACTGGACGCCCCGGTCAGTGCTTTCGAAGGACGGCAGATGCGTCTCGACCCCCCTCTGACAGCCAAGGGCTACAACGGAACGGTCACGTTCGACGGCGAGTTCGTCACGCTGACCCGCAAGGGGTTCATCGCCCGGAGCACGGTCGGCAAAGGCGAGAAGCGCATGCACATCTCTCAGATCACTGCCGTGCAGTGGAAACAACCGGGCGCGCTCGTCAACGGCTTTATCGAGTTCACCCTGCCGGGCGGTGTCGAACGCCGCTCGCAACTGGGCCGACAGACCCGGGACGCGGTCGGGAACGAGAATGCCGTTGTTGTCACGCGTTCTCAATCCGCCGCTTTCGAGCCCCTTCGCAAGGCGCTCGAAGCCGCCATTGCCGAACAGCATCAGATCACCCCGACGATGCGGCCCGGTGCCGCAGAGCCGGACCTGGCGGCGCAGATTCGCGAGCTCGGCGAACTCCACCGGACCGGAGTGTTGTCGGACGACGAATTCACCGACGCCAAGAGCCGCCTCATCGGCCGGCGCTGACCCGACAGAGGTATTACACGACCGGGCCGCGCTCGTCGCGGGATCGCTCGGAGCCGTGCCCACCATCGGCGAGGGTCTCTTCAGGACATCCTCGCCGGAACCGGCGGCAGGCCGGGACACAGGTTGACGCGACGGCGGCTTCCGGACCCTTGAGGGCGCCTACAGTGGCGTATGACTTCCGCCGCCCAACGCAGAAGCGCCCGTCGCCGCAAGAGTGAACGGCGCCGCGTTCCCCTGGCGAGTGTTCCTCGTGAACTGTTGCCGCGGCCGCTGCGGTTGATCGCGCAGGATCTCGAGCGCCTGCAAGGCTACGTCGGGGAGAGCTCGGACCGTCGTGCTGCCCTGGGTCTCGCCCGTCGGGGGATAGATGCGTCCGTCGAGGATCTCGTCGAACTCACCGACCCGTATGACGCTTTCGACGTTCTCGAATTCGTCCGTCTCCACAACACCGTGTCGAGCCCGGAAACCTTCAAGGAGACAGAGCACGAAGGTAGCCTCGCGGTCATCGAACTGACCGCGCTGATCCTGGCCGCGCGCACGTGTCGTGCGGGCTCTCGTCCCGCAGAGCGCGGGACGAGAGCCGACGCGGCCGCCGTGATCGACCGAGTCCAGACAGCGGCACTGACATGCCTGCAGGCCGGTTCACTGGCGCGAGTACTCACCACCGACAAGGCCGCCGACCCCTTGGCGCCCATCAGACTCGGTGGGGCACTTCGAGAGATCTTCGTGCGTAACGTCGCCTACCCGCACATGGTTGAGGAGACGCTCCAGCAGATCTTTGACGATCCCGACGTGGAACAGGACTGTCGCGACGCCATGGGCGTCACAGTCCCTCAAATCCGATCGGTTTTTGCAGCTGCGCAGCGTCTGCACCAAGAAGCCTGGGAAGAACGCTTCGACGTCGTGCGTGCGATCGCCAGATCGGCCACCGACCCTCAGACCCCGACCCGACCTCTGGACGATGTCCGCGCAGAGGCGACGGATGCGTGGCATCGGACATGGTCGAACCCGTCCGATGCGTCCCGGCTAGAGCCGAATGCGCTTTCCGCGCTATCCGGACTGCCTGCCAACGTGGTCGAAGCCGTGCTGGACCTCTTTACGACGGACCTGGGAAACACGCCCCCGCGCGATGCCGTAGAGAAATTCCTCAAAGGCGAGTCGCCCCTACGGGCCAGACCGATTCTGCGGGACCCATTGGGTGACCGGACGATCGTTCACGACGGTCTCTTGCTGCCGGCGATCCGCGAGAGGGTCGAGGAGGAACTGAAACGAGCCCAGCTCGACGGCAGGTACACCAAGCGGCGTGGCGAGTGCCTGGAATCGGCGGCACTCGAACTCTTGATACCCCACTTGCCGAGAGCGGTCGTCCACCGAGGGCTCAAATACTACGTTCCCGATCCCCAAGCTCTCGTCCCGCAGGCTGCGCCGGCGACCTACACAAAGATCGTCGAGGCCGATGGACTCCTCGTCGTCGACGACGTGGCCATCGTCGTCGAGGCTAAAGCTGGCTCCCTCAGCCCGGGAGCCAGAGCGGGCCGCGCGCGGCATCTGCGCGCCGACCTTCGGAAGATCGTTACCCACGCCGCCGAGCAGGCCGAACGCCTGAGGCAACGCATGACCGAGGACGGAGGGTTGCGCCTTCACGACGAGACGTGGCTCGACTTGAGCGGCGTACGCGAGATTCACACGATCGTGGTGAGCCTGGAAGATCTGACAGGTCTCGTCACGGTGACCGCAGAACTCGTGACTGCAGGGATCCTCACGGTCTCCCAGTTGCCGTGGATTGTCTCGTTGCATGATCTGCGGGTCGTCAGCGAAATCATCGCTCGACCCGCCGAGCTGCTGCTGTACCTTCGCCGTCGCACCGAACCGGACGTCACGCGCAAGTTCCTGGCGGTGGACGAGCTGGACCTGTTCATGCACATGCTGCACTCGGGCCTGTACGTCGAGCCCGATCCTGATCAGGTCGCGCGCGAACTCCCGCAGTTTGCCGCGCCGTCCGTTGCCCAGCGACGGCGACATGCCCGACAGCACCCACAGTTCCTGACCAGCCGCACCGACGCCATCGACGCTTGGTACTCGTATCGGTTGGGAATCCGCGAGACGCCCGCTCCTCGTCCGCAGTTGAACGCGATCCCGGAGATGCTTGCTCTCGTCGAGACGCTTTCGGCTCGCGGTGAGCCGGGTTGGCTCAGCATCGGCACCACGCTACTGGAGGGCTCATACGCAACGCAGAAGCAGTGGGCCTCGTACGGGACCGCAATGGTGGGTGCGACCCTTGGAGACGGGCAGCCGCACAAGTGCACCATTTTTGGAGGGCATCGGGCGAACAACAGCTTCCTGTTGATCTGGGCATCCAGAGCACCCCGCCAATCCAAGACGGGACTCGAACAAGACCTTCGCGCTTACCTTGCGGCGAAAAAGCATCAGATGCAGGCGGCCAGGGCCGCAGTGTTCATCTTCAACGCGAACGGCGAGTGCGAGCGAATGCTGTTCGAGAACTCGCGCCCGGGCCCCAACCAACTTCTCGACGCCGAAGTATCGCGACTGGGACTTGTATCCGCGGCGATGATGAACCACCACCCTTCGTCCATGAGACGCGGCAAGTCCAAGCAGTCCTCGGGCCACAGAACGAAGTCTTGACCAGCTGCACCGATGCGCAACCACACGGCAACCGACCGTGCGAGCTGGACGGATCTTGGCGCGGTTGTGCCGAACCTGTGTCGCGGGCGCGGCGGTTCCCGTGGCGCCTCTCGATTTCCTGTCGTGTTTTCCTGTCCGGTTTCCTTACGAATTCCGAGTCGGGTTGTCGATCGGGCGCCGGGCCTGCCGATGGCGCTGTGCGGCGTTGCGCCACGCCATGGGTAGGGTGCCGGCGGATCTGGGCGTGAGGGCCGCAGGAGGGCGTCCAGCTCGTTGTTGGGGATTCCTGGTGGGTGCCGGGGGTGGGCTCGCGATGGCCGTGGAGGGCCGCTTCGCTGCGCCTGGAGGTCGGTGCCGGTTCGGCCCGTTGGTGCAGTGGTGGGGCCGCGGAGCGGACCGGTTCGGAGTCCCGGTGGGACCTGTCCCTCCTTCCAAATCGTACCCAGGTCGAGTTTTGATGCATGGCCTTGTGCCGTGACGCGACACACCTATATTGGAAGTGGCTGGCCGGTCGTGAAGTCGCCTGTTTCCAACAATGGTTGGCAGGCTGACGGTGCCAAGTCCGCTGGTGTCGTGGGGTATTGGTTTGTTCCACGGGCCGGCGAGCCCGACCTTCCGGTCCGGGGCGCGAACGCAGCCCCGGACGGGACCCCGGCCGTTGCCAGCGCATTTCCCGAGCAATGGCGGTCGTGAGTCGAACACGGTCGGTGCGGTGGCCAATCGCGTAGCGATT
>NZ_JBITJP010000063.1:0-10603 GCF_044460165.1 Embleya sp. NPDC050154 | reverse complement strand
CGGAGCACGGTCTCCAGGTCCAGGTCGCTGCCGACGGACAGGACGGCCTCCAGCAGCCCGTTCACCCGATCCCGGGTCGCGCGGACCACCTCCACGTGCGCCTGGAGCTCGTCCAGCAGCTCGTCCAGGCGCAACCGCGGCAGTGCCGGTCGCTCGTCCGACGCCACAACCACTCCTCCAAGCATCGGTTACCCGCGGAAACGCTTTCGGGCCCATGGTGTCAAACCCTGGTGGGCCCGTCTGCCCCTCGCCACATGGACACCATCGTGATTCCGGGTAGCGGCGTCGTCGAGGGGATCGGGTGCTCGGTCCGATCCGCGACCTCGCCGCGGTGTGGGCCCTGGATCCGCCGGGTCTCGAACAGCACACCGCCGGACACGCCCTCGCCGGGACCGAGACCACCTTCGTCGTCCCCGAAACCGACGTGATCGCGGCAGGGGAGGAACTCCTGAAGCACCGCCGCGACGCCCTGTTCGTCGTGGACGCGGACGGCACGGTGATCCGCGTCCCGACCGGCCGCGATCTGTCGACCGTTCTCCCGGGGCTGCACCGCCCGCGCTACGGTGACGGGCACGGGCGTCTTCGACGTCCGACCATGGAGTCACGACTGACCTTCGGAGGAGGGCCGTGCCGACACCGCCCATTCGCGTGTTCCTGCTCGACGACCACGAGGTGGTCCGCAGGGGCCTCGCCGACCTGCTCGGTGGCGAATCCGACATCGAGATCGTGGGCGAGTCGGGCTCCGCCGCCGAGGCCACGCGGCGCATCCCGGCGCTGCGTCCGGACGTCGCGATCCTGGACGGACGCCTGCCCGACGGCAGCGGCATCGACGTGTGCCGCGAGGTGCGTTCCCGCTTTCCCGAGATCAACGCGCTGATCCTGACCTCCTACGACGACGAGGACGCGCTGTTCGCGGCGATCATGGCGGGCGCGGCCGGCTACGTGCTCAAACAGGTCCGCGGACAGGACCTGATCGCGGCCGTGCGTGCGGTGGCCGCCGGCCAATCCTTGCTGGACCCGGCGGTGACCACGCGCGTCCTGGATCGGGTACGCAAGGGACCCACCGCCGAACCCGGCCCCACCGGGCTGAGCGAACGCGAGAAGCAGGTGCTGGAGCACATCGCGCAAGGCCAGACGAATCGCGAGATCGCCGAGAGCCTCGGCCTGGCGGAAAAGACCATCAAGAACTACGTCTCGGCGGTACTGAGCAAGCTCGGCTTGGAGCGCCGCGTCCAGGCCGCCGTCTACGCGACCGAGTTGCACCAGGACGCCGAGCGACACAGGACCTGAGACGACGGGCCCGAGTGCCCCGGCGGACGCGTCGATGTCCTCGGAGCCGACAGCGGGTCCGAGGACGTCCGGGTTCGGCGCGCCGGTCCGTATGGGCGGGCGGACACCTTCAGCGTGCCGCCGCCGATCCCGGGTAGGGCCGCGCTACCCGAGGCGCAGGGCCGTTCGGCCCGGGCGTGCCGGCGTGAAGTGCGCTGTCCTGGGAAGCGTCTCGATGCCCGGATCTCAGGAGGCGGTTGCCGTGTTCCTCTTCGCACACCCCGGAACGACCCCCACGTCCGCGCGCCGTCGCCTCGTCGGTCGCCGCACGAAGGCGTGCACGCTGTACTTGCGCTCGATGGACATCGGACTCCCACCGGGCGCGGCCACCTCGTCGCCGGCGCTGATGTCCCTGGTCCTGGCCGACCTCGAATGGTGTGTACGCGAAGCCGAAACGCACGCCGCACGGCGCCCGTGGTGGCGACCCGTCGCGCGTTGGTACGGGCGTCCGATGGACGCGGCACTCGTCGCCGATCGCGAGCGGCTGCGCGCCCTGGCCGACACGGTGGTGCGCGATGCCTGCTGACGCAGCCTCTTCCACGAGCGCCGTCGCCTGCGGGCGTGTCCTGGTCGTCAACGCCGGCTCGTCCAGCCTGAAGCTGTCGGTCGTCGAGCCGGACGACACCATCGCGTGCACCTCGAACCTGAGCTGCGCCGAAACGATTCCACCCGAGGAGATCGCCGAGTTCGTGCGCGCGGCCGGGACCGTCGACGCCGTCGGACACCGGATCGTGCACGGCGGCGCGGAGTTCACCGGCCCGGCACGACTGGATCCGCGGGTGTACGCGCGGATCGCCGCGCTGCGCCCGCTCGCGCCTCTGCACCAAGGCCGGGCGATCGCCGGCATCGACGCGATCGGTGAGCTGTGTCCGGAACTGCCCGCGGTCGCCTGCTTCGACACCGCCTTCCACCACACGCTCCCCGCCGAGGCGAGCACCTACGCGCTCCCCGAGGCGTGGCGCGCCGAATGGGGCCTGCGCCGCTACGGCTTCCACGGGCTCTCGCACGCGTACGCCGGGGCCCGAGCATGCGAACTGACCGGTCTGGAACCCTCGTCGGCGCGTGTGGTCAGCTGCCATCTCGGCGCCGGGGCGTCGCTGGCCGCGATCCGGGGCGGGATCTGCGTCGACACCACGATGGGCTTCACGCCGACCGAGGGCCTGGTGATGGCCACCCGCGCCGGCGACCTGGACCCGGGCATGCTCGTGTGGCTGCTTCGTAACGGCATCGAACTGGACGAGCTCGAGCGGGTGTTGGAGCACGGGGCGGGCCTGAGCGCGCTGGCCGGGCACGGCGGCGACATGCGCGCGATCCGGACGGACGCCGACGCGGGAGATCCACGCGCCCGGCTCGCGCGCGGGATCTACGCCTATCGGGTGCGCACCAGGATCGCCGCCATGGCCGCCGCGATGGGCGGCCTGGACGTCCTGGTCTTCACCGGCGGTGTGGGCGAGCACGACGACACGCTGCGCGCCGACGTCGCCGCCGAACTGCGCTTCCTGGGGGTGCGTGTGAACCTCGAGGCCAACGCCCGGACACGGGCCGATGCCGAGATCGGCGAGGCGGGCGCGCAGGTACGCACCGTGGTCGTCACCGCCGGCGAGGATGTGTGGATCGCGCGCGAAACCCGCGAGGCGGCGAGCTGAAGCCTGCGGCGCCACGGTGCGCGCCACCCGGAGTGGGCTGGCGCGCGCGCACACGCGAGGGGGCGGGCCGCAGGTCCGAACGAGTCATCCCCGGAGAGGCGTTCGGCCCTGTCCCGATCCCCGGGGGAGCGGACAGTCTGGGACGCGACCCAGGGGAGGGATCGTGCACCGACGGGGACTGAAGATCGTGATCACCGAGTCGCACTCGGGCGGATGCCGGCAGGTGGCGACGGATCTGGCCGAGGCCGGACACACCGTGCTGCGCTGTCACGAGAAACCGGGGGCGGAACCGGAGGAGCCCTGTGTGGCGTGGGCGGCCGGACGCGGTTGTCCCCTGCTCGCCCCGGACATCGACGTCGTCGTGGACGTGCGCGCGAACGCGGGGCCGCGGACCGAGCGCGAGCAGGGGGCGATGTGCGCGCTCGTGGCCGGAGTTCCACTGGTGGTCTGCGGACCCGTCGACACACACGACGCGATGCTCGCGCGCGCGGACGTCGTGTGTCGCCGAACCGACGTCGAGTCGGCCTGTCGCACGGCGTTCTCCCCGGTGGGCCCCACCGCCCACCGCGTGGTGACCCGGGCCGTGTCCCTCGCGCTCGCCGGCGTGACCGCCCCCGCCGACGTGCACGTCGACCTGACGGTGCGCGAGGGCATGGTCCTCGCGGACGTCACGGTCGGGGCGTCCCCGACGGCCACCGCCGTCCGCCGCGTCCGAGGTGCCGTTCGACGGGCCCTGGCCCCCTTCACGCCGACGTGGCCGTACACACCCGTGACGCTGTACCACCGAACGCCGACGGCCGGTCGTGGGTGACCGCGGGGTGCCTTGCCGTGCAACCTCCGCGGCGGCAGGGAGCTTTCGGCCCCGCGAGGGCCCGACGGTCAACCCCCGGGGAGCGGCGACAGCCGGTCGCCGCTTCGTGGCGTGACTGTTTCCGCCGAACGCCCGAACCCGATCACCGGGTTCGCACGTTCGGCGGTGCGCGGGATCAGGCGTTCGGCGTGGGGACGAATACCACCGGGGGTGCTGCCGTGGCGCAGGCAGTACCCGCCGATGGGGCCGGCGGAGCAGCCGGCGGCCGGGTGTCGGGCGGGACCACGTGCCGGGGCCCGCGAAGGACTCGGCGACGCGTCCCGATGCGGGTGGCGCGGACTCCGGTGCGGGCCCCGGCGTGGGTCAGCGGCCGGCAGGCGGGTCGTTCGGCCAGGTCCAGTCGCGGACTTCGGGCATGTCCTCGCCGTGGTCGAGGATCCAGGCGTGGTGCCGGGTGCGTGCGTCGGCCATGGCCTGACGCACCGTCGCGGCGCGCGAACCCAGTCCGGGGACGCGGTCGATCACGTCGATCACGCGTTGGTAGCGGTCCATGTCGTTGAGGACGACCATGTCGAACGGGGTCGTCGTGGTGCCGTATTCCTTGTATCCGCGTACGTGCAGTTGGTCGTGGTTGTGGCGGCGGTAGGCGAGGCGATGGATCAGCCACGGGTAGCCGTGGTAGGCGAAGATGACCGGAACGTCCGTGCCGAACAGCGCGTCGTACTCCGTGTCGGGCATGCCGTGCGGGTGTTCGCTCTCGGGGGTCAGCCGCATCAGGTCGACCACGTTGACCACGCGCACCCGCAGCTCGGGCAGGTGTCGGCGGAGCAGGTCGACGGCGGCGAGGGTTTCCAGGGTGGGTACATCTCCGGCGCAGGCCAGGACCACCTGCGGGTCGCCGTCGTCGTTGGAGGCCCATTCCCAGACCCCGGCTCCGCGGGTGCAGTGCAGGACGGCCTCGTCCATGGTGAGCCAGTCGGGGTTGGGCGTCTTGCCGGCGACGATCACGTTGACCAGGCCGCGGCTGCGCAATACGTGGTCGCTCACCGAGAGCAGGGTGTTGGTGTCCGGCGGCAGGTAGACGCGGACGACCTCGGGTCGTTTGTTGATCACGTTGTCGACGAAGCCGGGGTCCTGGTGGGAGAAGCCGTTCTGGTCCTGGCGCCAGACGTGGGAGGTGAGGAGGTAGTTGAGCGAGGCGATGGGTGGGCGCCAGCCGATCTCGCGACAGGCGTGCAGCCATTTGGCGTGCTGGTTGAACATGGACGAGACGATGTGGGTGAAGGCTTCGTAGCAGGAGAAGACGCCGTGCCGCCCGGTCAGGAGATAGCCCTCGAGCATGCCCTGGCAGGTGTGTTCGGAGAGGATCTCCACGACCCGGCCGTCGGGCGCCAGGTGGGTGTCGAGGTCGGTGATCGGTTCCTGCCAGGCCTTGGCGGTCGCACCGTAGACGGCGCCGAGTCGGTTGGACTCGGTCTCGTCCGGGCCGAACAGCCGGAAGTCGCGTCGGGTCGCCGTGCGGGCGAAGACTTCGCGCAGGTACTCGCCCAGGGCCCGGGTCGGCTCCGACGAGGACGCGCCGGGTTCGACCACCTTGACGGCGAAGGCGTTCGGGTCGGGCAGCGGCAGGTCCCGCAGTACGGTGCCCCCGTTGGCCTCGGGTACGGCGCCCAGGCGGGTGTCGCCGGCGGGCACGTTGGCGAGCACGATCGGGGTGGGCCGGCCGCCCTCGTCGAAGAGTTCGTCGGGCCGGTAGGAGCGCATCCACGTCTCGAGCAGGGCCAGGTGCTCGGGGTTCTCGCGTACTCCTGCCAGTGGAACCTGGTGCGAGCGCCACGTGCCCTCGACGGGCAGGTCGTCCACGGCAACCGGTCCGGTCCAGCCCTTGGGGGTGCGCAGGACGAGCACCGGCCACCTCGGGCGCCCCTGCGCGGTCGCCTTGAGCCGGGTGATGTCGTCGAGCGCCTCCTCCAGCGCGGCGGCGAACGCGGCATGTACGCGGGCGGGTTCGTCGCCCTCGACGTGGATGGGGCGCCATCCGTAGCCGGTCAGCAGCGCGTCCAGTTCCTCGCGCGGCATCCGGGCGAGGAGCGTCGGGTTGGCGATCTTCCAGCCGTTCAGGTGCAGGATCGGCAACACCGCGCCGTCGGTACGGGGGCTGAGGAACTTGTTGCCGTGCCAGGACGCGGCGAGCGGCCCGGTCTCGGCCTCGCCGTCGCCGATCACACACGCCACGACCAGATCGGGGTTGTCGAAGGCGGCGCCGAAGGCGTGCGAGAGGCTGTAGCCGAGTTCGCCGCCCTCGTGGATGGAGCCCGGTACGCCGGGGGCGATGTGGCTGGGGACGCCGCCCGGATAGGAGAACTGGCGGAAGAGCGCGACCATGCCGTCCGCGTCTTGGGGGACGTTCGGGTAGCGCTCGCTGTAGGTGCCGTCCAGCCACGACGCGGCGAGTGCGGAGGGGCCGCCGTGGCCGGGGCCGGTGACGTGCAGGGCGTGCGTGCCGCGTTCGCGGATGACCCGGTTCAGGTGGGCGTAGATCAGGTTCAGGCCGGGGGAGGTGCCCCAGTGCCCGAGCAGGCGCGGCTTGATGTGTTCGGGGCGCAGGGGTTCGGTCAGAAGCGGGTTCCCACTCAGGTAGATCTGGCCCACCGCGAGGTAGTTTGCCGCCCGCCACCATGCGTCGACCGTGGTCAGGTCCGGACTTTCGGGAATCGCCATCGTCATCGGTCTTCCTCTCGTGCGTCGTCTGAACTCCGCTCGTTCCCACGCTCGCGCCGACCACGCGTGGCGTGAAGGGCCGAACGGCCCTACGGCACAAAGCCGTCAGGGACTGTCGGGGGAGGCGGCCGAACCTGTGCTCCCGCGTTTCGCGCCCAAATTGAGGTCGAGACCTGTCCGGCTTCACCAGGCGGGTCGGGACGCCGGCCGCCCGCGAGGCCGTCGGGTGGGTGGTGCGTCGGCCGGTCGAGCCCGGCCGCTTGCGTGACCTTCGTGACTTCACGAGCTTCACGGTCTACGACATGCCCGCCGGCGTCTGGGTGCCTTGCTTCAAGGCCGGACCGGCACGGAACCCCGCCGGCACGTTCGGCGTCGGGTACGAAAGCACCGGCCACTGCGGTCTCGGCCGCTGGCACGCCTCGTTCACGGCCGCCTACGCATGGGACGGCACAGCCTGGCGCGGCGCCTGGGTGGGTTCCAACAACGAGTGGCTCCCCGCCCCTTCGGCCGCCTCCACCGACAGCCCCTCCGCGAGCAGCACGCCGAAGCCGAAGATCAGCGCAGCCGACGCCCTCAAGCGCGGCGAGGTACGCCTGGGCAGCCCCGATGACCCCAAGGTCACGGCCGCCGAACTCCACAAGCCGCCCTCCGTACGCGGCGACGCGCCCGTCGAGCCCGTCGAGCCCGTGGCCTCCGACGGCACACACACCGTGTGGACGCTCACCGCACGATAGGGACCACCGAAAGCCGCGCGGCCCCGGCCCTCGCCGGGGCCGCGCGTGGTTGGACACGGCGCTCCGGGAGAACACCGGGGTGCACGCGCAACTGCTCAGCCGGCCCGAATCCCTCGGTACCCGCGGCGGGCTTCGCGCCGGCGTGGCCGACCCCGGCCCGGGATGGGGGAGTGGCTTGCCTAGGATCGCAGGTCCAGCACCGAACCGATCCGAAGGACAGGGAGACCGGGTTGGAACTCACCGGCACGTTGACGGAGACCGACTGGGAGTCGCATCGCCCTGCGGTCTTCGGGGCGGCCTACCGGATCCTGGGTACGGTCGCGGATGCCGAGGATGTGGCGCAGGAGGTCTGGTTGCGCAGTGCCGCCGAGGATGTGTCCGAGGTGCGGAATCTGCGGGCCTGGCTGGTGACGATGGCCGCCCGAATGTCGTTCAACGTGCTGAAATCCGCGCGGGTCCGACGCGAGTGCTACGTGGGTCCATGGCTGCCCGAGCCGCTGGTGACCGGGCCGGACGCCTCCGTCGGGGTGCTCATGGACGATTCGGTGGGCACCGCGATGCTGGTGGTGATGGAGACGCTTTCTCCCGCCGAACGCGTCGCACTGGTCCTGCATGACGTCTTCGACTTCCCGTTCGCCAGGATCGCCGAGGTGCTCGGTGGTACACCCGCCGCCGGCCGCAAGCTCGCCTCCCGTGCGCGGGCGCGGGTCGCCGAGGTTCGGGAGCGGCCCCGGGCGAGCAAGGCCGAGACCGAACGCGTCCTCAAAGCGTTCAAGGCCGCGGCCGACGCGGGGGATATTGCCGAACTTGTCGGATTGTTGGATCCCGACGCCGTCTACATCGCGGACGGCGGAGGCAAGGCGACCGCCGCGCGCAGGCCGGTTCACGGCGCCGAGACGATCGCACTGCTCGCGGTCGGGCAGATCCGGATCAGGCGCCCGGACGCGTTCCGGATCCTTGAGGTGAACGGGCACCCGGCCCTGGTCACCTACAGCGGCGGTGAACCGGTCTGGCTCGACACCGTGGAAGTCGCCAACGGACGGATCACGACGTTCAGAAGGCTCGTCAATCCCGAGAAGCTCGCCCGCGTCGGTCACATCTGAACCCGCTGTCTTGTCTCCCTGCCGAAGCCCCTCCATGAGGGGGCGACGCACGAGAGAGGACGACGGGATGGCACACGTGGTGATCATCGGGGGCGGTTTCGCGGGTGTGTGGAGCGCGGCGGGAGCGGCACTGGCACGCGGGGACGCGGACCTGCGCATCACCCTCGTCGCGCCCAACGAGCACTTGGTGCTCCGGCCGCGCCTGTACGAGCCGGAGCCGGATCTGGCCAAGGTGGAGCTCGCCAGGATCCTGGATCCGATCGGCGTCCGCCATGTGCGGTCCCGGGTCGACGCGATCGACACCGATCGCCGCGTGCTGGTGGCCGACGGCGAGGAGATCGCCTACGACCGCCTGGTGCTGGCGGCCGGCAGCAAACTCGTCACGCCGAAGGACCTGCCCGGCGCCGAACGGCTTTTCGACATCGACACCCTGGACGGCGCCCGGCGACTCACCGACCATCTGCGCGACCGTGCGGACTACTCCGCCGTCGTGGTCGGCGCCGGCTTCGTCGGCTTGGAGGCCGCGACCGCACTGGCCGCCCGAGGCCGGGTGTTGCTGGTGGACCGATCGGAGGTGGTCGCCGACCAACTCGGTCCCGGCCCGCGCGAGGAGATCGAGGCGGCGTTGGACAAGCTGGGCATCGAACGCCGCCTGGAGACCACGGTCACCGAGGTCGGAGCAAGCCATGCCGTCCTCGCCGACGGCACCCGGGTCGAGGCGGACGCGGTGGTCTGGTGCGTGGGGATGAAGGCCGGCGAATTGACCCGGCAGATCTCCGCCGAGCTCGACGACCTCGGCCGGGTGCCGGTGGACCATCGGCTGCGCGCGCTTCCCGACGTGTTCGTCGCCGGGGACACGGCCGCGGCGGCGTACGACGCCGAGCACACAGTCATGCAGGCATGCCAACACGCCACCCCGCTCGGCAAGGTCGCCGGGTACAACGCGGCGGCCGACCTGCTGGACCTGCCACTGCGCGACTTCACCCCCGGCCCGTACGTCACCTGCCTGGACCTGGGCGGCGCCGGCGCGATCTTCACCCGGGGCTGGGACCGCAAGGTGATGGCCTCGGGCGCGGACGGCGCGGCCATCAAGGCATGGATCAACCAGGCCATCCACCCACCGGTCGACGACGCCTCCGCCATCCTCGCCGCCGCCGACCGCGTCTACCTCGAACTCCCCTTCTTTCCCCGCCCGGAGGAGAACGCCGCCTAGGTGTATGGCCCACGGAGATTGAGAACGAGGCCGTCGCCGGGCCGGGTCTCCCAGTCGTCCAGCCAGGCGCTCGCCCCTCGCTCGAAGCGCGCGTGCCCCAGGGCTCGACAAGCCTCCCAATCCGAAGCCACGATCGGCAGGAATCGGCGTTGGGGGGCATCCCCCCGCGAGCGCCGGAGCCGATTCGGACGTCGCACGTAGCGAAGCCGCCCGATCGCGGATGGTGGAATCCACGAACGGGCGGCTTCAACGGAGGGCGCTTCGGGTCGAGGGCGATCGCGAGTGGCTGCGGACGGCTATACCGAAGTGCAATCGGCGCCGGACGACACCCCAATGGGATCGAAACGGGCCGGGTCGAGCCGAACGCGGTACGGATCCGAGCCGGGTCGGTGCCGGGCCGATACCGAATCGGTGCCGATCAGTTCCGATCAGTGCCGATCAGTGCCCAGCCGGTGCCCGGACTCTGCCGAGGTTCCGTCCGGACGACATCCGGACCCGATCCGGCCGGCTCGGCCGATCCCGCCCGTGTCCGGTCCTCAGCCCGAGTTCAGTGCTTCGGTGGGTGGTAGTCGTGCCGCGCGGCCGGCCGGGTACAGGCCGGCGAGTGCGCCGATGGCGATGGATGCGGCGACGCCGCCGAGGATGGCGGGCCAGGGGAGTACGAGTGGCCATCCCTGTGCGTGGGCGTATCCGCTGGTGACGGTGAGTCCGAGGAGTACGCCCGCGATGCCGCCGAGGCCGGAGAGGGTGATTGCCTCGGTGAGGAATTGGAGGCGGATCTGGCCGCGTCCGGCGCCCAGGGCTCGGCGCAGTCCGATCTCCTGGCGGCGTTCGAGGACGGAGATGACCATCGTGTTGGCGACTCCGACGCCGCCGACGAGGAGGGCGACGGCGCCGAGGCCGACGAACAGGCCGGTGAAGGTGTTCTTGGCGGCGAGTTGTGCTTCCAGGGCGTCGGAGGGGCGGCTGACCTTGACTCCGGCGGGGTCGGCCGGGTTGACGGTTGCGGCGAGGACGTTGCGTACGTCGTTGACGGCGTCCTCGGT
>NZ_JBITJP010000062.1:0-10744 GCF_044460165.1 Embleya sp. NPDC050154 | reverse complement strand
CAGGCCGTCGCACAGGGCGCCGACGCGATCATGTACTTCCAATGGCGCCAGTCCCGGGGCGGCGCGGAGAAGTTCCACTCGGGGATGGTCCCGCATGCCGGCGTCGACACCCGGGTATTCCGCGAAGTGTCCGCACTCGGAAACGAGTTGGCCCGCGTACCGGAACTGGTCGGCACCCGGATCCGCAACCGGGTCGCGTTGTTGTCCGACTGGCACAGCTGGTGGGCCCTCGAACTCGACTCGCACCCCTCGGACGCAGTGCGCCACCTGGACCGCGCGTTCGACCACTACGCCGCGCTCTTCGACCTCGGCATCGGCGTCGACGTCGTGCACCCCTCGGCCGACCTGTCCGGCTACGGCCTCGTCGTCGTACCAAGCCTCTACCTCCTGTCCGCAGAACACGGCGCGAAGCTCTCCCGGTTCGTCGCCGACGGCGGCTCGATCGTGGTGTCCTTCTTCAGCGGCATCGTCGACGAACACGACCGCGTACATCTCGGTGGCTACCCCGGTCCGCTGCGCGAGGCGTTGGGCATGTCCGTCCAGGAATTCTGGCCCGCCGACGTGGGCCAAACGTTCGCACTGCGCACACCGGGAGCAGCGGAGCCCGAGGCCGGCACCGCCGACCTCTGGCGTGAGGATGTCACGCTCAAGGGCGCCCGCACGGAACTGGAATTCGTCGGTCCCCACTGGGACGGACGTCCGGCCGCCACGGTCCACGCGTACGGCGCTGGCACCGCCCGCTACATCGCGACCCGCCCGGACGCCGCCACGATGCGCACTCTGTTGGCCCGCGCGTGCGCCGACGCGGCCGTCGACCCGGTCCTGCCGGACCTGCCGGCGGGCATCCAGGCGGCCATCCGCCGGGGCGAGGGTTACGACATCCTGATTCTCCTCAACCACACGGGATCGACCCACGACATCGAACTCCCCACCGCACGGCGCGATCTGCTCGCCGACGATCACCGCCGCACGCACCGAACCACCCTGGCCCCGCGAGGAGTGGCCGTCCTGGGATCGCTGCCGACCGAGCACGGCGACGCGGGGCCGTTGCTCGAGACCGAGTGACCGTGGGGGCGGTGAGTCCGTCTGCCACGGGCGGGATGCGGCTCCCCGCGCCCGTCGGGCCGGAGCGCCGGCGATCGCCGCTTCCATGATCGGCGGTGTCGTCGCCGGACCCGCGCTGGGCAAGGCCATCGAATGGTCCGGCGTTCGCACCGTCCCGCTGCTCCTGTCCGGCATTTCCGCACTGTGCGTGGCCGCCACGCTCCGGCTGAGCCGTGCCACGGCCACACCACCCGACCACCACAACTCACCGATCCCCTTCGAGGAGACCCCGAATGCGTGCTCTCACCACGACCGTTGACGGGTTCGCGCTGAACGGCGAGCCATTCCGGATCATCTCCGGGGCCATGCACTACTTCCGCATCCACCCCGACCAGTGGGCCGACCGGCTGCACAAGGCCCGATTGATGGGGCTCAACACGGTGGAGACCTACATACCGTGGAACCTGCACCAGCCGACCCCGGATGCCATCGATCTGGACGGCCTGCTCGATCTGCCCCGCTACCTTCGACTGGCCAAGGAGGAAGGGCTGCACGTCCTGCTGCGTCCCGGCCCGTACATCTGCGCGGAATGGGATGGCGGCGGCCTGCCCGCGTGGCTGACCGACGACCCCGGCATCCGACTGCGCAGCAGCGACCCCCGCTTCACCAAGGTATTCGATCGCTACCTCGATCTGCTGCTGCCGGCGCTCCTCCCGCACCTTGCGGCGGCAGGCGGTCCCGTGATCGCGGTACAGGTGGAGAACGAATACGGCGCCTACGGCGACGACACCGCCTACCTCCAGTACGTGGAACAGGCGCTGCGCACCCGCGGTGTCGGCGAATTGCTCTTCACCTGCGACCAGACCCACCAAAACCATCTGGCCGCGGGAAGCCTGCCGGGCGTCCTGGCGACGGGCACGTTCGGCAGCAATGTCGCCCGCAACCTGGAGCGGCTGCGCACCCACCGGAGCAGCGGGCCACTCATGTGTGCCGAATTCTGGATCGGCTGGTTCGACCACTGGGGCGAGCCGCACCATGTGCGCGATGCCGCCGATGCCGCCGCCGACCTGGACGCCCTGCTCGCCGCGGGCGCGTCGGTCAACATCTACATGTTCCACGGCGGCACCAACTTCGGCTTCACCAACGGCGCCAACCACGATCACGCCTACACCCCGATCGTCACCTCCTACGACTACGACGCCCCGTTGTCCGAATCCGGAGACCCCGGCCCGAAGTACCACGCCTTCCGCGAGGTCATCGCCCGCCATGCTCCGGTCCCGGACGAACCGGTGCCGGCACCCGGGCCGAAACTGCCCGCCACCGTCGTCGATCTGGACCGCCGGACCCCGCTGCTTACGAACGCCGGCGTGCCGGCCGCCCCGGTCCGTACCACCGAGCCGCCCACGTTGGACGCGCTGGGCGTACGTGCCGGCCTCGCGCTCTACCGCACCACGTTGCCCGTCGCCGGCGAAGGAGTGCTGCACTTCGCGGAGGGGGTCGGCGATCGGGCCCGCGTCTACATCGACGGTTCGCCCGTCGGCGTCCTGGAACGCGAACGCCACGAAGAGAGCCTCCCGGTCCACGTACCCCACCCCGGAGCCACCCTCGAGGTGCTGGTGGAGAACATGGGGCGGGTCAACTACGGGCCACGCATCGGCGATCCGAAGGGACTGCTCGGGCCGGTCTCCTTCAACGGCACCATCCTGCACGAATGGGACACCCACCCCCTCGCGTTGAACGACCTGGGCCCACTCACCTTCGGTCCCGCCGACGACACACCGCCGGGCACGCCCTCCTTCCACCACGGAACCTTCGACGTCGACACCCCCGCCGACACCTTCCTCTCCCTCTCCGGCTGGACCAAGGGCCAGGCCTGGATCAACGGGTTCAACCTGGGCCGCTACTGGAACCGCGGGCCTCAGCGCACCCTCTACGTGCCCGCTCCCACCCTGCGCACCGGGACCAACGAGCTCGTCCTGCTCGAACTGGACGCCACGACTCGACCACAGGCGTGGCTGGTCGACACCCCCGATCTGGGAGTGGCCCAATCGTGAAGCGAACGTGCCGGAGCCGAGCCGATCACGGCCGACGTCGCCCGGTTATCCGGTGATTCGAACTCGGCCCCGTGTTCCCCGTGTTGGGGCAAGCGCGCATCTCGGGTGTGTGTGGGGGGAGTTCGACGATCCGAGCTTCCTATACTGAGCGAATGTCGACACCGGAGTTTGTGCTCGCGCTGCGGGAGAAAATCGGTACCGCGCCCCTGTGGCTTTCGGGGGTGACCGCGGTGGTGGTGCGGGAAGCGCATGTGTTGTTGGTTCGGCGGGCGGACAACGGGGCTTGGACGGCGGTCACCGGGATCATCGATCCCGGTGAGCAGCCGGCGGACGCCGGGGTGCGGGAGGTCCGCGAGGAGGCGGGCGTCGAGGCCGTTCCGGAGCGGCTGGCGATGGTCGACGTCACCGAGCCGATCGTCTACGCCAACGGGGACCGGACGCAGTATCTCAACCTGGTGTTCCTGTGCCGATGGCGTGCGGGTGAGCCGCATCCGGCGGATGGGGAGAACACCGAGGCCCGTTGGTTCCCGCTGGACGAACTGCCGCCGATGTCCGCCACCATGCGGGCCCGCATCGACGCTGCGGTCGGCCCGGGGTCGGAGGCGCGGTTCCAGGTCACGGAGGACCGACTCGGGGCGCTGTGACGGCGGCGGATGTGGCCGTGCGGATCAGGGCAGCGGGCTGGGGCGCGAGGTGAGGTCGTTGAGGAAGCCTTCGAGGGCGAAGGTGGCCGTGCCGAGGCACACCGCGTTGTCCGGGAGTTCGGACAGGCTCAGGGTGACCGCGGCGAAGGGTTGCTCGAGGGCGTAGTGGGCGGCGGCGTCGCGTGTGGCGGTCAGCAGTGGTTCGCCGAGGCGGTCGGCGACCCAGTCGCCGAGCACGATCCTGGCCGGGTTGAGCATGTTGATCAGGGTGGCGACCGATGCGCCGAGGTGGCGGCCGGTGTCCTCGACGACCCGCAGCGCCGTGGGGTCGTGTCGGCGGGCCGCGTCGGCGACGGCCTCGATCGCGGCGATCTGGTCGTCGATGGTGAGGATGGGGTTGTGCGGGTCGATCTCGCGCAGGGTCCGCAGGATGCCGGGGGCGCCGACGTATGCCTCCACGCATCCGCGGGCGCCGCATCGGCAGGTCCGTCCGTCCATCACCAGGATGATGTGGCCCCATTCGCCGGCGCTGTTGGTGGCGCCGCGGTAGAGCGTTCCGTCGATGGCGACGCCGACGCCGACGCCGGTGCGCAGGGTGACGACGGCGAGGTCGTCGACGTCGCGTCCGGCGCCGAACCACAGTTCGGCCACGGTGCTGGCCTTGAGCGGGTTGTCCACGTAGAGGGGGAAGTCGAGTCGTTCGGCGAGGAGGGCCTTCATGGGGACGTCGCGCCAGTGTCCGTAGACGGCGAGGACGGAGACGCCGCCCTCGCGTTCGACCAGTCCGGGCAGGCTGACCCCGATGCCCAGGACCCGGTCGGGATCCACGTCCGGGGTCGTCAGGAGGTCGTCCACGCCCAGCGCGATGTGTTCGACCACGTCGCCCGGGGAGCTGCCCCGCGGGTCCATCCGTCGCTCGACGGCGCACAGCACGTTCATCGCGAGGTCGTACAGTTCGAGACGGACGAAGTCCTCGGAGACGTCGACGCCGACCAGCAGGCCGCGCTCGGCGTTGACCGCCAGGCGTGCCCGGGGGCGGCCGCCGCCGGAGTCCTCCCGCCCGACCTCGACCAGGACGCCGACGTCGAGGAGCTCGCCGGTCAGGTTGGCGACCGTGGCCGTGGACAGTCCGGTCGCGGTCGCGATCTGTTGCCGGCTCACGTGCTCGCCGGCCGCGTAGGTGCTCTGCAACACCTCGAACCTGTTGTGCCGGCGGATGTCCCGTGCCGTTCGCTTGAGCATGAAACTCCTCGCCCGTCTGGTCGGTCTCCCCTTATTCTAAGTCCCGGAAGATACTATTTACACCTATTGGACCAAGGGGTAGTTTGGATCTGGGAAGAGCCCGAAACCCCCCGGCACGGCACGACCGCTCGGCCGCAGGCCGAGCTGCACGATCTGGAGGCACCCGAGATGTGCCCATACCGAAACGCCGGCGTCATCGACGCCACGGAGCGTCGCGTCGATGTCGCGACCGGCGGATCGCGGGCGGTTGTCCGGGGCCTGGGTCGCCGCCCCGCACCGTCGCTCGACCGACGGCACGCCGTGATCTCGCTGCCCGCCCGGGACGTCCGGGTCGCCGACGCCCGCCGCTTCACGGGCGCGGTACTCGCCCGCTGGGGTCTGGTCGGCGACGATCGGGACTCCGCGGTCTTGATCGTCGGCGAGTTGACGGCGAACGCGGCGCAGTACGGGCGGAGCGTCATGACCGTTCGCCTGGTCCTGGACGCGGGCGTGCTGAACATCGCGGTGGACGACCACGGGGACCACGGCGCCGGGCGTCGGCCGCGGGTCTGCGACCCCGACGAGCACGGCCGGGGCATGGACATCGTCGGATTCCTCGCCGGCGGGGTGGACGTCGAAGACTGCGGTGCCGGCCACACCGTCCGGGCGATGCTGCCGGTCGCCGCCCCCGTCTCCGAATCCCTGCGCAACGATGCTCCGGCGATGGCGGGCTGACACTGCCCGGCCGCTCCCGGCACCCAAGACACGCTTGTGCGCACGCTGAAGACCCGTCCTGCCGATCCCGTCTCGCTCGCGAGCGCGATTCGGCCGTTCAGCTCGGCGCGTGGCGTCGCGTGCTGCGGTCGTGTGGCGTCGAGGGAGCGTCAGCGGGCTTGCTCGCCGAGCAGGGCCACGGTCTCCCGCAGGCGCTCGCACGCCCAGTCGTACTGCTCGGTGCCGGTGTGCGCCCGAAAGTTCGTCTCGATGATCTGGACCAGAGCCAGGTGCAGGTTGTACAGCCGCCGGCGGGTCCGCTCGGCGGAGGTGAAAGGCCGGTGGCCGTAGCCGCGAATGAAAGCCGCCGAGTTCCCGTAAGCGCCGGACTCGCTCCCGGCGAAGCCGAACTCCATCAGCGGATCGCCGTAGAACGCCCGCTCGTGGTCCACGATCGCCACGATCCGGCCGTCGCGCACCATGCAGTTGCCGGGCCACAGGTCCCACTCCACGAACCGGGGCTCGGTCACCTCGTCCAGCGAATCGGCGTGGGCGGCCACGACTTCGCGGATCACGTCGTAGCCGTGGCGCAGGTCGACGCCACGTCGTTCGCCGTCGCCCAGCAACTCCTCGACCATCCGCAGGAAGGCGGCGCGCCACGTGCTTTCGCCCGGTCCTGTCAGCGGGCCGAAGGCGGTGCCCGGGATGCCGTTCAGCTCGCGGGTGATCGCGCCGAGCGCCTCGTCGTACGCGTCGATCTCCGTCGCGGTCAGGGTGTTCCTGACGGCGTCGAGGTTGTCCGCGTCCACATACGTCATGAAGAAGTAGTCGGCGTCGCACAGTTCATGGCTTCGATCGGCGAAGTCGACCGCCGGCACCGGCACTTTCGTGTGCTCCCGGATCAGCCGCAGCGCCGCCAGTTCGGTGGCCATGGCGCCGCGCTCGTAGGTCATGACCTCGACATCCGGCGGCGGCGCGATCTTGAGGACGACCTGCGCGCCGGATCGCAACCGGATCCGATAGGCCACATTGAAGCAGCCGTCGCCCAGTTCGCCGACCCAGTCCTCGGCCGGGTCGCACACCTGGTCCGGGCCGTAGGCGCGGGCGACCAGCGCGCGCAGCGCCTCGACGGGCTGCCGGTTCTTGGTGATGCTCTCCATCAATCCTCCACCCAGAGCATGATGTGAAAATAGCACCGGGACGGCGGGGGTCCGGTCGGTATTTGCCGAGGTGAGCCGTCTGCGCGCCCGTCGGGTTGTTGTACGAAAGAAACGAAGCACTGCGGACACGGGCACAACCCCCGCTCCGGACGGGGCGCGTCCGGAGCGGGGGCGGGAGATGGCCTCAGGTGAGGCCGGCTAGCCGATGTACCAGCGTTGCAGTGCGGAGCCGGTGTCGGACTGCACGGTCGCCTTGGCGCCGTTGGTGGCCGAACCTGCGGTGAGCAGGAGGCCGCTGCCGGCGGAGGCGATCGTGTGGTCGTCGCCGATCGGGGTGATCTTCCAGCGTTGGGCGGGTTGGCCGTTGCATGTGCGCTGGACGACGGTGGTGCCGGCCCCACCGGTCGCCTCGGCGCACTTGTTGGAGGTCTTACTGGTCACGGTGTAGGTGCCGTCGGACTGGGGGGCGATGGTCCAGGTCTGGTTGTTTCCGCGATTGGATGCCCACATGACCAGGTCCGTGCCGTCGGACGTGGAGCCGGCGCTGTCCAGCGCGACGCCTTCGGTCTCGATGGTGTGAACGCCCTCCACGGTCCGTACGGTGCCGGGCCACGGAACGCCCGGGGCGGGGTGGTAGGCGATGCCGGCCGCGGTCCAGCGCTGCCCGTGCTGGGCCAGGCGCTGACGGAAGTTCTTCCAGTCGCGGGCGGCTTGGGGGGTCCATCCGACCTCGGCGAGGGCGGGGAGGCGGGGGAAGCTCATGTAGTCGGCGTAGGCGTGGGGTTCGGGCCAGCGGGTGGTCGGGGTGGGCAGTGAGCTGCTGCCCTCGTAGGCGCGGTCGGCCCACAGGGCGGCCTCGACGCCGGCGATCCTGTCGGCCGGGACGATGGAGCCGGTGCCGTCCATCTTGCCGGTGATGGTCGCCGGGTCCCAGTTGTAGGACCGCTCCACCGGCACGTATCCGGACCAGCTCAGGCCGTAGGGGGTGGAGACGTCGTACTTCATGTCCAGGTAGGCGTGGTCGGACGGGGACATGACGAACTTGGCGTCCTGGGCGACCCCGTTGCGGGTGGAGACGATGCTCGCGCTCTCCTCAGCGGTGCCGATGGTCTTGCGGTCGTCGTCCTCTCCCCAGTACTGCATGATGCTGCCGGCGGGGATGTCGGCGTTGGCGAGTTCGTTCCAGCCCATCACCGTCTTGTGGCGTCCTGTGGTCGCCTCGGTGGCGGACTTGACGTAGGAGGCGTATTGGTCCGGCGGGGTGTGCGGGGCCTCGTCGCCGCCGAGGTGGATGTAGGGGCCGGGGGTGAGCTTGGCGACCTCCTTGATGACGGCCTTCAGGAAGCGCCTGGTGTTGCCCTGGTGTGTCCCGTCCGCCAGGCAGTAGGTGCTGATGCCGACGTCGAAGCCGGAGTAGAGCGGCTTCGCCTTGTCGTCGCAGTTGAGTTCGGGTATCGAGGCCAGGGCGGACATGGTGTGGCCGGGGCCGTCGATCTCGGGTACCACCGTCATGAAGCGGGACGTGGCGTAGGAGACGATCTCCTGGTAGTCGGCCTTCGAGTAGTACCAGTCGGTGCCGCCGGTGTGGCCGCTCTGCGTGCTCGCGCCGACCTTGGTCAGGTCGGGCAGGGCGTCGATGGCGATGCGCCAGCCCTGGTCGTCGGTCAGGTGCAGGTGGAGGGTGTTGATCTTGTACGCCGCGGCCTCGTCGATGTAGCGCTTCACCTGGGCGACCGGGTAGAAGCGGCGCGCGACGTCCAGCATCACGCCGCGGTATTCGTACCGGGGCGAGTCGGAGATCTGCACGGGCGAGACGGTCCAGGCACGGGACTGCCTGGTCCGGGACTCGACCTCGGCGGGGAGCAGTTGGCGCAGGGTCTGCACACCGCGGAACAGGCCCTGGGCCCCGTGTGCCTTGACGACGACACCGTTCTTGCCGGAGGTGATGGTGTACCCCTCGGCTCCCAGCTTCTTGGGGCCGTTGGGGTCGAGGACGACGGCGTTCTTCGGGGCGTGGGTGTCCTTGACGACCCGCAGGTCGTAGCCCGTCGCGGGAGCGAGCAGCTTGGAGAGGTAGGTTCCCACCCCCACCGCCTCCGAGTCCCGGGACAGGACGGAGATCCGGGTCTGGGGGGTGAGGGAGAACCCCTCGCCCGCCACCGCTTTCTGCGAGACCGGCTGCGGCACCAGGGCGTAGGGAGCTGGGGCGGGTGTGGGAGGAGCGGCGGAGGCCTCGGAGAGCGTGGCCGTGAGCGGGAGGGTGACGGCGGCTGTGGCGAGTGCGACGAGGCGTCTGCCTCGTCGGTGCAACCAGCGCATGGTCGGCTCCTTCGGACAAGAAGGCACGGGGACCGCACACCAGGATGGGGCGGTCGGGAGTGTGCGATTGGTGTCGGCGGCGACGGTGCTGTGTGGTGCTCGTGCACAGGCACCGGACCACGGGGGTCCGATCCGGCGCACTCAGTGCAACCCGCCGACTCCTGCCGCGCTGCCGGCCGCTCATGGTGGGCAGCGAAACACGCGGCACGTAACGCAACTGAGCGCGATGATGCTTGTAATTGCTTGAATCAAGCGCTTTGTGAGCAACTTCAAGCATGAAGGTGCCAGGGTGCTCGGGGGGTGTCAAGGCTTGAGCCCCCGCGACTTTGCCAATTCGTGGGGAACATGCCTCAGTCGGTCGACGGAGGGTTTCGGGGTGTGCACGCCCTCGTCGCCGCGGCGCAGTCCTGGCTGCTCACGCGGGCACCTCGGCGATGTCGGCCCGGGCGAAGGGCACAGGTGAGTCGAGGTGTTGCACAGAGATGTCAGGCCGCGCACGGACGCCTATCCGCATGCCGAGATCCCTCTCGGCCTTCCGGGCAGGGGATTGACGCCCGCGTCGACGGCCTCCGAGATGCTTGACAGTGCTTGAACACACTCATGTGACGCGGATATTGCGCATCTTCGAACACCCACGTGCAGGCCAGGGTTCAGGTCGAGATCCGGCTCCAGGGGTCTCTCGACAGCGATGGCGGCTCGGTGGCGACGCGGCATTCGGGAACGCCGATGACGACGGGAAGCTCCGCGGCGCCGCTCCCGCCTCTACGTTCCGCAACTCCTGGTCAGGGCCGCGATTTGCGCCCGGCGGAGGCCGCGGACGACGTCCGCGCGATATATACCTTCGACGCCGCCGCGCAGCGGACGGCGTCGAACTCTGCGGCTCGGATGACCCATTGCGGTCGTCACCGGATCACGGCACCCCCCAAGTCCCATGGCGAGGGGGAGCGGGCGCAGGCGATCGCACCGCACATCAGCGGCTCGCGAGCCCCGGCCGCGGGCGACTCATCGGTCGGCCTCCTTGAGGAATGCTTGGAAACCGGACCCGAGTGGGTGGTCGTGCCACACGTCGATGTCGGTCGATGGTCTCGACCGCGACACCACGTAGGTCTCTTCCGGGGGCTCGTCGCCTCCCCGCACAGCGGCGATGGCGCTCTCGATGCGAGGAAGCAGGCGTACGGCCGTCGCAGCCACCCCCAGCGCCCCGATGATCACCAGCAGTCTCCGGCGCATTCCTACTCCATCTGAAATCTTCAAGCACTACCACGCATCATCGGACGCCAGGGCCCGCAACTGCGTCCGGGTGAGCTGCCGGATGGGATCTCCATGTGCCGCGCCGCGCGGGGCCGCCACGGGCGGAGAACGAGTGGTACAGCCGTGTCCTTGCCCGCTCGGCCGGGGAGCCCGGTCCGGGAGGCGGTTGTCCGACCGCCCGGACCGGGCTGGGAAGCAGATCGATGATGGAAGTGCTCATGTGGGCTTCGTGTTTCCCGGGATCGTCCCGGGCCGTGGGTCGTCCGGGTTACTTGACCGATCCGGCGGTCAGGCCCGATACGACGTGCTTCTCGATGTAGGCGAACAGGATCACGAC
>NZ_JBITJP010000061.1:0-11083 GCF_044460165.1 Embleya sp. NPDC050154 | reverse complement strand
GGCGTTGACCGAGGACCGGTTGCACAGTGTGCTGCGCGCCAAGGTCGACGGCGCGGTGAACCTGCACGAACTGACCCGCGATCTCGACCTCTCCGCCTTCGTCCTCTTCTCCTCCGCCGCGAGTGTGTTCGGCAACAGCGGTCAGGCCAACTACGCGGCGGCGAACGCATTCCTCGACGCCCTGGCGGAGCACCGCCACGCGTCCGGCAGGCCCTCGATCTCCGTGGGCTGGGGCCCATGGGCGCAGTCCAGTGGCCTGACCCGTGCCACGGAGAACAGCGTGGCGTCCGGTGCCCTTCGGCGCGGGGTCCGGGCGCTCACGAACGAGGAGGGGCTCGCCCTCTTCGACGCCGCGCTGCGCTCCGATGCGGCACACCTTCTCCCAATTCTGTTGGACCCGGCGGCACTACGGACCCGGGCGGCCTCGGGTGTACTGCCGGACGTGCTGCGCAACCTGGTGCGCACGACAAGCCGGCGGATCGCGGCGGGCGCGGCGGACTCCGGCGGATCCGCACTCGCGTCGCGCCTGGCGGTGCTCGACGAGGAGGCGCGCGAGGTCGAGATCCTCAACCTGGTCAGGACGAACGTCTCACTCGTGTTGGGTCACGAGTCGGGGGAGGCGGTGGGCGCGGGGCGGGCGTTCAAGGATCTCGGGTTCGATTCGATGTTGGCGGTGGATCTGCGGAACCGGTTGAGTGCGGTGACGGGTCTGCGGTTGCCGGCGACGTTGGTCTTCGACCATCCGACTCCGGCGGCGATCGCCGCCTTCGTGCGGGGGGAGTTGCTCGGTTCCGACGCTGTCGTCGTGAGCCCGTCGTCCGTTATGGCGGCGGTCGACGGTGATCCCGTGGTGATCGTGGGGATGGCATGCCGTTACCCGGGCGGGGTCGCCTCGCCGGAAGACCTGTGGGACCTCGTCGCATCGGGACGGGACGCGATCTCCGGGTTCCCCGACGACCGGGGCTGGGACCTGGAGAATCTGTACGACCCCGACCCCGCGGCCTCGGGGAAGAGCTACGCCTCCGAGGGTGGATTCCTCTACGACGCAGGGCAGTTCGACGCCGGGTTCTTCGGGATCTCGCCGCGTGAGGCGTTGGCGATGGATCCGCAGCAGCGGTTGCTTCTGGAGACGTCGTGGGAGGCGTTCGAGCGGGCCGGGATCGACCCGGCCGGGTTGAGCGGCAGCCAGACCGGCGTCTTCGCCGGCGTCATGTACCACGACTACGCCGACGGCACGGGACCGGTGAACGCCGAGGTCGAGGGCTACACGCTGACCGGGAAGTCGGGCAGCGCCGTCTCCGGCCGGGTCGCGTACACCTTCGGGTTCGAGGGCCCGGCGGTGACCGTCGACACGGCGTGCTCGTCGTCGTTGGTGGCGCTGCACCTGGCCGGTCAGGCGCTGCGCAGCGGCGAGTGCTCGATGGCCCTCGTCGGCGGGGTGACGGTGATGTCGACTCCCGAGGTGTTCGTCGAGTTCAGTCGCCAGCGTGGTCTGTCGCCGGACGGGCGCTGCAAGGCGTTCTCGGCCGCCGCGGACGGTACGGGCTGGTCCGAGGGTGTGGGTGTGCTGCTGGTGGAGCGGCTGTCCGACGCGCGGCGCAACGGCCACCGGGTGCTGGCGACGGTACGCGGCACGGCGGTCAACCAGGACGGCGCGAGCAACGGCCTGACCGCGCCCAACGGCCCCTCCCAGCAGCGGGTGATCCGGCAGGCGCTCGCCAACGCCGGCCTGAACAGCCGCGACGTGGACGTGGTGGAGGCGCACGGGACGGGGACGACGTTGGGCGACCCGATCGAGGCGCAGGCCCTGATCGCGGCCTACGGCCAGGGTCGTCGCGACGAACAGCCGCTGTATCTCGGGTCGTTGAAGTCGAACATCGGTCACGCGCAGGCCGCCGCGGGCGTCGCCGGAGTGATCAAGATGGTCATGGCGATGCGCGAGGGCGTACTGCCGCAGACGCTGCACGTCAACGAGCCCTCGCCGCACGTGGATTGGTCGGTCGGAGCCGTCGAGCTGCTGACGGAGGCCCGCGCGTGGCCCGAGACGGGTCGCCCTCGCCGGGCCGGTGTGTCGTCCTTCGGCGCCAGCGGAACCAACGCGCACGTCGTACTGGAGCATGCGGCGGCGACACCTGTGCCGGCGACCGCGCCGGACGCTACGAGCGCCCCCGCGACCACGCTGCCGTTCGTGGTGTCGGCCGGGTCGCAGGGTGCGTTGCGAGTGCAGGCCGGTCGGTTGGCCGGGTTCGTGGCGGCGCAGGCGGAGATCGAGCCGGTCGAGGTGGCGTACGCGCTGTTTGCCTCCCGGTCGGCGCTGGAGCACCGGGGTGTCGTACTGGGAGTGGATCGCGCGGAGTTGACGTCCGGTCTGGAGGCGCTCGGCACGGGGGAGACCGTGCCGGGTGTCGTCTCCGGCACGGCCCGTTCGGTGAGCCGGCCGGTGCTGGTGTTCCCGGGTCAGGGGTCGCAGTGGTTGGGGATGGCTGCCGGGTTGCTGGATTCGTCGGCGGTGTTCGCCGGGCGGATCGCGGAGTGTGAGGGGGCGCTCGCGCCGTTTGTGGATTGGTCGTTGACGTCGGTTCTGCGGTCGGAGTCGGAGGAGTGGCTGGGTCGGGTCGATGTGGTGCAGCCGGTGTTGTGGGCGGTGATGGTGTCGCTTGCCGAGCTGTGGCGTTCGTTCGGGGTGGAGCCGGGCGCGGTCGTGGGGCATTCGCAGGGGGAGATCGCGGCCGCGTGTGTCGCGGGGGCGTTGTCCTTGGCGGATGCGGCGAAGGTCGTGGCGTTGCGGAGCCGGGCGATCCTGGAGTTGGCGGGTTCCGGCGGCATGGCGTCGGTCGGGGTGCCGGTGGAGCGGGTGATCGAGTTGTTGGCGCCGTTCGAGGGTCGGGTGTCGGTGGCGGCGGTGAACGGCCCGGCGTCGGTGACGGTGGCGGGTGAGTCGGCCGCGCTGGCGGAGTTGCTCGCCGAGTGCGATGCGCGGGGTGTGTGGGCGCGTCGGGTGCCGGTGGACTACGCGTCGCACTCGGTACAGGTCGAGTCGATTCGAGAGCGGTTGCTGACGGAACTGTCGGATGTCGAACCGATGGCGCCGACCATCCCGTTCTATTCGGCGGTCACGGCCGAGCGGCTGGAGACCACCGCCCTCGACGCGAACTACTGGTACACCAACCTCCGGCAAACCGTCCGCTTCGAGGAGACCGTTCGGCTGCTTCTTCGGCAGGGGCACGACGCCTTCGTCGAGGTGAGTGCCCACCCCGTGCTGACCACGGCGATCGAGGACACGATCGAGTCCGCCGACGTCCAGGCCGTGGTGCTGGGCACGCTGCGCCGAGGCGAGGGTGGACCGGAGCGCTTCACCACCGCGCTGGCGGAGGCGTACGTCAACGGCCTCGCCGTGGACTGGTCGCCGCTACTGGGCAACCACGACCGCGGCCTTGTGCACGTCGACCTGCCGACATACGCCTTCCAGCACGAGCGCTACTGGCTGGAACGTACGGTCTCGAACGGTGACGCACGCGGATTCGGCCAGGCCGAGGCGGACCATCCACTGCTCGGCGCGGCGGTGCAACTCGGTGGCGGGCAAGGCGCCGTACTGACCGGCCGGATCTCGCTCCGGTCGCACGCCTGGCTGCGCGACCACGCGGTCAACGGGACGGTGCTGCTGCCCGGCACCGCGTTCGTGGAGCTGGCGATCCGGGCCGGGGACGAGGTCGGCTGCGGTGGGATCGCCGAACTCGCTCTGGAAGCACCGCTGGTGATTCCCGAGCGGGAAGCCGTGCAGATCCAGGTGATCGTGGACGCCCCCGATGACGGCGGACAGCGCGGCGTATCCGTATACGGACGGGCCCAGAGCGGCGGAGCCCTGGACGACGCCTGGACCCGACACGCCTCCGGTGTGCTGGCGCCGTCCCTTGCCGAAGCAGTGGACGAATTCGGACCATGGCCGCCCGCCGGTGCGCAATCCGTGGCCCTGGACGGCTTCTACGCCGACTTGGCGGCCACCGGATACGGTTACGGTCCGGCGTTCCAGGGCTTGCGCGCGGCCTGGCGTTCGGGCGACGACGTATACGCCGAGGTGTCGCTCCCGGCCGAACAGGTCCGCGACGCCGAGCGGTTCGGACTCCATCCGGCGCTGCTGGACGCCGCTCTCCACGCCGCCGGCCGCACCAGTCTGGGCGCCGCCGAGGCGGGCACGGTCCGGCTGCCCTTCGTGTGGACGGACGCCACGCTGCACGCGACCGGCGCCACCGCGCTGCGGGTTCGACTGACCGTCACGGGTACCGACACCCTGGCAGTGCACGCGGCCGACTCCTCCGGCCGGCCGGTGTTCTCCGCGCGGGGCCTGACCGTGCGACCGATGGCACCGGACCGGCTCGACCTGGTCCGCGACCCCGCGCACGACGCACTCTTCCTCGTCGACTGGACCCCGGTCGAACCGACGGAGATCACGACCGGTACCTGGGCCGTGCTCGGGTCGGACGCGGCGGAGTCGGTCGACCGGCTGCGTGCCGGGAACGTCCGCGCCGAGGCGTACACCGACCTGCATGCGGTCGGCGAGATCGATGGCGCCGTTCCGGACGTCGTCGCGGTCACGTTCCTTCCTCCGGCCGACATGGTCGAGTCCGAAGAGCGCGCCGCGCCCGGGACGGCGGACGCGGTGGTGGAGACGCTCACGGGCGTCCTCGCCATAGTCCAACAGTGGCTGGCAGACCAGCGTTTCGCTTCCTCTCGGCTGGTGGCCGTGACGCGCGGTGCGATCCGGACCGCTGACGGTTCCGGAGCCGCAGACCTCGTGCACGCCCCGCTCTGGGGGCTGCTGCGCAGCGCGCAGAGCGAGCACCCGGGCCGCTTCGTCCTCGTCGATCTCGACCCCGACGACCCGTCCCTCGCCGCGCTTCCCGCAGCCCTGTCCTGCGCGGAACCACAGGTCGCGGTCCGCGACGGCGCCCTGCTGGCACCGCGGTTGGCCCGTACCGCGTCGGGCGCCGGTCTGGTTTCCCCGCCCTCCGGCGCCTGGCGCCTGGAGACGGCCCGGGCGGGCACCCTGTCGAATTTGGCCCTCCTGCCCGCCCCGGAGGCGGAACGGCCGCTGGACCCGATCGAGGTGCGGATCGCCGTCCACGCGGCAGGGGTCAACTTCCGCGACGTGCTGATCGGGCACGGCATGGTGCCGAATCAGACCGGCATGGGCAGCGAGGGCGCCGGCGTCGTCACGGAGGTCGGTTCGGAGGTATCGGGATTCGCGGTCGGTGACCGGGTGTTCGGGATGTTCCGGGACGCATTCGGTCCGGTGGCGGTGGCCGACAGCCGGATGACGGCCGCGGTTCCCGAGGCTTGGTCGTTCGAGCGGGCGGCGTCGGTGCCGGTGGTGTTCCTGACGGCGTATTACGGCTTGGTGGAGTTGGGTGGTCTGCGGGCCGGTGAGTCGGTGTTGGTTCATGCCGGTGCGGGTGGGGTGGGGATGGCGGCGGTGCAGATCGCGCGTCATCTGGGTGCCGAGGTGTTCGCGACGGCGAGTGAGGGCAAGTGGGACACTCTGCGATCGCTGGGTCTGGACGACGCCCACATCGCCGATTCCCGCACGCTCGACTTCGAGGAGCACATCCGTACGGCCACCGGTGGGCGTGGTGTGGATGTGGTGTTGAACTCTCTCGCGGGTGAGTTCGTGGACGCCTCGTTGCGGCTCCTGGCCGATGGTGGCCGGTTGTTGGAGATGGGCAAGACCGACATCCGGGATGCGGAGGCGGTGCGGGTCGGGTATCCGGGGGTCTCGTATCAGGCGTACGACCTGCTGGACGCGGGGCCGGAGCGGATCGGGAAGCTGCTCGGCGACCTCTTGGGGTGGTTCGGGTCGGGTGCGCTGGTGCCGATCACGGTGCGGTCGTGGGATGTGCGGCGGGCGCCGGAGGCGTTCCGGTTCATGGCGCAGGCCAGGCACACCGGGAAGCTCGTACTGCGGATGCCGGTGCCGCTCGATCCGGGTGGAACCGTCCTGATCACCGGCGGCACGGGCACCCTGGGGGGCCTGGTGGCCCGCCATCTGGTCACCCGACACGGCGTGCGCAACCTCGTACTGGCGAGCCGGCGCGGCCCCGATGCCTCTGGCGCAGTCGAGTTGAAGGCCGAACTCACCGGTCTCGGCGCCCGGGTGGTCCTGGAAGCGTGCGATGCGGCCGATCGGGAAGCCCTCGCCGCACTCCTGGCGCGGATCCCCGTCGGCGCGCCGCTCACGGCGGTTGTCCATGCCACCGGTGTCCTGGACGACGGCCTGATCGAGTCGATGACCCCCGAGAGCCTGGAACGTGTGCTGCGATCCAAGGTCGACGGCGCGGTCAACCTGCACGAACTCACTGCCCACCACGACCTCTCCGCCTTCGTCCTCTTCTCCTCCCTCGCCGGCGTGCTCGGCAACGTCGGCCAAGCGGGCTATGCGGCGGCCAACACCTTCCTGGACGCCCTCGCGGGACAGCGGCACGCGGACGGCCTTCCGGGGAGTTCCGTGTCGTGGGGCCTGTGGGCCGACGCGAGTGGCATGACCGGGCAACTCGGCCGGCAGGACCTCGCCAGGATGCACCGCTCCGGCATCGCCGCGATGACGGCCGAACAGGGCCTCGGGTTGCTCGACGCCACCCTGAACTTCGACGAACCGCATTTCGTGGCAGCCAGGTTGGTGCACACCGCGCTTCGCACCCAAGCCGCGGCCGGTGTGCTGCCCAGGCTCCTCCAGGGCCTCGTTCGCACCCGCGGGGCGCGCCGTGCCGTCGAGACGGTCGGCGGCGGACAGCACAACCCGCTGGTTCGCGAGCTTCAGGCGGTCACGGACGCCGAGCAGACCCACATCCTGGTCGATCTGATCCGCGCCAACGTCGCTGCGGTCCTCGGCCACGGTTCCGCCGGATCGACGGACGCGGGACACGCGTTCAAGGATCTCGGCTTCGACTCGCTCACCTCCGTCGAGTTGCGTAACCGCCTCAACACGGCCACCGGGCTGCGACTGCCGACCACCCTCGTGTTCGACCACCCGACCCCGCTCGCCCTCGCCGGGTTCCTCCGCGGCGAGTTGCTCGGCACGGCCGGTGCCGTCGCGATCCCGGTCTCCGGGCCCGCCGTGGACGACGCGGCGATCGCGATCGTCGGCATGGCCTGCCGGTTCCCCGGTGGGGTCGGTTCGCCGGAGGATCTGTGGCGCCTGGTGGCCGACGGCGGCGACGCGATCGCCGGCTTCCCGACCGACCGTGGCTGGGACCTGGACGGTCTGTATGACCCGAACCCCGAGCGGCACGGCAAGAGTTACGTCCGTACCGGTGGATTCCTGGACGACGTGGCCGACTTCGACGCCGAGTTCTTCGGCATCTCGCCGCGTGAGGCGCTCGCGATGGACCCGCAACAGCGGCTGCTGATGGAGTCTTCGTGGGAGGCGATCGAGCGGGCCGGGATCGACCCGGCCACGCTGCGCGGCAGCCGGACCGGCGTGTTCTTCGGCATGCTCGCCAAGGACTACGCCACGCGCCTCGACCGTACGCCCGAGGACGTCGAGGGCTACCTGGGCACCGGAAACGCCGGCAGCGTCGGCTCCGGCCGAGTCGCGTATACCTTCGGCCTCGAAGGCCCGGCGGTGAGCGTCGACACGGCGTGCTCGTCCTCGCTGGTGAGCCTGCACCTGGCCGCGCAGGCGCTGCGCGGCGGCGACTGCTCGATGGCACTGGTCGGCGGCGTCAGCGTGATGCCGACCCCGGGCCTGTTCGTCGAGTTCAGCCGCCAACGGGGCCTTGCGTCGGACGGCCGCAGCAAGGCGTTCTCCTCGACCGCCGACGGCACGAGTTGGTCCGAGGGCGTCGGGGTGCTCTTGGTGGAGCGGCTCTCGGACGCCGAGCGCAACGGCCACCGGGTGCTGGCGGTGGTCCGCGGCACCGCGATCAATCAGGACGGTGCCAGCAACGGCCTGGCCGCGCCCAGCGGGCCCTCGCAGCAGCGGGTGATCCGGCAGGCGTTGGCGAATGCGGGGTTGAGCGCGCAGGACGTGGACGCCGTCGAGGCGCACGGCACCGGTACGACGCTCGGCGACCCGATCGAGGCCCAGGCGATCATCGCCACCTACGGCCAGGACCGTGCGCCCGGCTTCCCGCTGTGGCTCGGCTCGCTGAAGTCGAACCTCGGTCACGGCCAAGCGGTTTCCGGCATCGCCGGGGTGATCAAGACGGTGATGGCGCTGCGCGAGGGCCTGCTGCCCAAGACGCTGCACGTGGCCGAGCCGACTCCGCACGTGGACTGGACGGCGGGCGACGTCGAGTTGCTGACCGAGGCACGGGAGTGGCCGGACACGGGCCGGCCGCGCCGGGCGGGCGTCTCCTCCTTCGGGATCAGCGGTACGAACGCGCACGTGGTGCTGGAGCAGGCACCCGTCGGGGAGCCCGCGATCGAGCCGTCGGCCACGGGCGGGCCTCCCGGTACGGCTCTGCCGTTCCTGCTGTCGGGCAAGTCGGCGGCCGCCCTGGGCGGGCAGGCGCTGCGGTTGGCCGACTTCGTGGGCGAACGGGAGGCGGCGGACCCGGCCGAGGTGGCATCGGCGCTGTTCGCGTCACGCTCGGTGTTGGAGTACCGGGGTGTCGTACTGGCTGCGGATCGGGCCGAGTTGGCGTCCGGGTTGGCGGCGCTGGCGGCAGGGGAGCCCGGATCGCGTGTGCTTTCGGGTGTGGCGAGGTCTTCGGGACGCACTGTGCTGGTGTTCCCGGGTCAGGGGTCGCAGTGGTTGGGGATGGCTGCCGGGTTGCTGGATTCGTCGGCGGTGTTCGCCGGGCGGATCGCGGAGTGTGAGGGGGCGCTCGCGCCTTTTGTGGATTGGTCGTTGACGTCGGTTCTGCGGTCGGACTCGGAGGAGTGGCTGGGTCGGGTCGATGTGGTGCAGCCGGTGTTGTGGGCGGTGATGGTGTCGCTTGCCGAGTTGTGGCGTTCGTTCGGGGTGGAGCCGGGCGCGGTCGTGGGGCATTCGCAGGGGGAGATCGCGGCCGCGTGTGTCGCGGGGGCGTTGTCCTTGGCGGATGCGGCGAAGGTCGTGGCGTTGCGGAGCCGGGCGATCCTGGAGTTGGCGGGTTCCGGCGGCATGGCGTCGGTCGGGGTGCCGGTGGAGCGGGTGATCGAGCTGTTGGCGCCGTTCGACGCTCGGGTGTCGGTGGCGGCGGTGAACGGCCCGGCGTCGGTGACGGTGGCGGGTGAGTCGGCTGCGCTGGCGGAGTTGCTCGCCGAGTGCGATGCGCGGGGTGTGTGGGCGCGTCGGGTGTCGGTGGACTACGCGTCGCACTCGGTGCAGGTCGAATCGATCCGCGAACGGCTCTTGACGGAACTGGCCGACATCGAACCGATGGCGCCGACCGTCCCGTTCTTTTCGGCGGTGACCGCGGAGCGGCTGCAGACCACCGCGCTGGACGCCACCTACTGGTACACCAACCTTCGCCGGACGGTCCGCTTCGAGGAGACGATCCGCCTCCTCCTGAGCCAGGGCTTCGACACCTTCATCGAGGCCAGTGCGCATCCGGTGCTCACCACCCCGGTGGAGAGCACGATCGAATCCGCCGGTGCCCAGGCCGTGGTCCTGGGCACGCTGCGCCGGGACGAGGGTGGCCTGAACCGCTTCACCACAGCACTCGCCGAAGCGCACGTGAACGGTCTCGCCGTGGACTGGTCGCCGCTGCTGGGCGACCGCGATCGCGACCGCAGTACCGCGGACGTCGATCTGCCGACCTACGCCTTCCAGCGCCGCCGCTACTGGCTGCAAGCCCCTCCCGGGGTGCGCGGGGATCTCGGCGCGGTGGGGTTGCTGGACGCGGAGCACCCGTTGGTCGGCGCCTGCGTGTCCGGCGTGGACGGCGGCGTGCTGCTGACCGGGCGGCTGTCGCTGTCCGCGCAGCCGTGGCTGACGGACCACGCGGTGGCCGGGACGGTGCTGCTACCGGGAGCGGCCTTTGTGGAACTGGCGGTACGGGCCGGGGACACCGCCGGGTGCGGCCGGGTGGACGAACTGACGCTTCAGGCACCGCTGGCCGTCCCCGAGCACGGGACCGTGGCGGTCCAAGTCGTCGTGTCCGCCCCGGACGAGGCGGGCGGTCGGGCCGTCTCGGTCCACTCGCGGACCGGCGACGAGGACTTGGGCGCCGAGTGGACCTGCCACGCGGTCGGCCGACTCTCCGATCAGCCGTTTGCCGCACCCGAGGTCGTCGGTGCCGACGGCGCCTGGCCCCCGGCCGGCGCCCGGCCGGTGGACCTGGACGGTTTCTACCCGGACCTGGCGGCACGCGGATACGAGTACGGACCGGCGTTCCAGGGGCTCACCTCGGCCTGGCAGCTCGGCGAAGACGTCTACGCCGATGTGGCGCTGCCGGCCGAACACCGGGACGATGCCGCCCGCTTCGGGCTTCACCCGGCGCTGCTCGACGCCGCGCTGCACGCCATCGTGACGGCGGGGCAGCCGGGCGCGGACGACGGACGGTTGCGACTGCCGTTCTCGTGGTCCGGGGTTGCCCTGTCCGCGACCGGTGCCGTTGCCGCCCGGGTACGGATATCCCGGCTCGACGCGGACACCGTCGCACTGGACTTCGCGGACACCGGCGGGCAACCCTTCGCCCGGGTTGCCGCGTTGACCCTGCGGCCGGTCGAGGCGGAGCAACTGCGCGAGTCCGTCGGCGTCAAGGATCCGTTGTACGCCGTCGAGTGGGTACCTGTGACCTGCACGGAGCCCACCGCCGTGCTCGCGGACACCGCCGTGCTCGGCCCGGATCCGTTCGGACTGTTGTCCGCGAGCCTGGCGACGACCGGCTACCCGGACCTCGCCGACCTGACGGCGGCACTCGATGCGGGCACGCCTGTTCCGGCGACGGTCCTCATGCCGTGTGTCGGCGGCCCGTCCGGGTCCTCCCCGGACGTCGAGGCCGTGCACGCCGCCACGGCACGGGTATTGCTCGATCTGCGCACATGGTTGGCTGATCCGCGCCTGACCGCCTCGCGGTTGGTGGTGGTGACGCGGGGTGCGGTGGGTGTCGGGCCGGGTTCGGTGGTGTCGGATCTGGCGTGGTCGGCGGTGTGGGGGTTG
>NZ_JBITJP010000060.1:0-11501 GCF_044460165.1 Embleya sp. NPDC050154 | reverse complement strand
GCAACCAGCGCCGCCTGGCCCCTGACCGGCGACTACAACGGCGACGGCCGCGACGACCTCACCGCCATGTACGAATGGACCGACGGCTCCACCACTCTCAACGCACTCCACGCCAACACCGACGGCACTCTCAAACAACCCGTTCAAGGGTGGCGGGCCGCACCCGGTACCTGGTAGCCGCAGCCGACCACACGACGACACACCCAACGAACGGAGCCCGGCGCGTCAACCGCGCCGGGCTCCGCCCGCTCGTAGCGGGGGACGAGGTATCCGTCGTATTCGCCGTCGTAGCCAGCCGCGCTGGCCGCGACCAGGCGCCGCGCGGTACTGGGGACCTGGTCGACGTCAGCCGGCGCGGTGTCCTCGCCGGGCGGCGGTATGGGCCGCTGCTCCAGGGCACAGCAGCACGAGCGCGGCGATGGTGCGTTCCCTGCGGGTCGGGATCAGTCCGTGTCCCAGCGACCACAGGGATTTGGCGGCGTCGACCTCGACTGGCTCGCCGTCGAAGTCGAACCGGCACGTCGCCGGGAACACCCGACCGCCGATCACCTCGACCCGCTCCCGGAACACCACACCCGGCGTGAACGACGGCGCGCCAGTCCCCGACCGCGTCGCGGGGACACCGCTCGCGCGAACCCGACCTCTACGGCCCATGCCCTGTGCACTCCCCCGCCGACGCGGCGGCCATGCCTGCGCGGCCCGACCGGCCGCCGCGGCCTCACTCGTCCAGTCGCAGGCGACCCCGGTCGTCGATGTACGCGTCGTAGATCTCATCGCCCAGGACCACGCCGTCGATGACGACCTCGACATCCTCGTCGACGTCCAGGAACACCACGCCGTCGTCGTCGGTGTACGCGGGCCAGATCACACCCTCGCCGACGACCTCCTCGAAGCAGAAATCACCCTTGAACCGACCGAACCACCCCACCGCGAACCCCCTCTTTCGAGTCCCTGCCGCCGCTCCCGGACCCCACCGGACACGAACGACAGACCACCCACATTCACCCAGTCTGCGCGAAGTCCCGCACGCCGCGCGAGGGTTCGACAACATGGGGTGACCATCGATCGAAGGGGGACGTTCATGGGCAGTTGCCAGAGGTCGACGAAGGGCAGCCGGGGCGGGAAGAGCTGCGGCAACAACGCCCGGCCCGGCGAGCGCTACTGCGCCAAACACGGCGCCGGCAAGCGACCCCGAGGGTCGAAGCGCAGGACGAAGTCCAACTCCGGCGACGGCTGCGGCGGCCTGTTCATCCTGGCACTCGCCACGCTGGTCATCCTTGCCCTCGGCATCTGGACGTGACCCGCGGGCAGTTTCGAATATCCGACTTCGCGTGAGGGGCGTGGGCTCGGGGTGGCTGCGGCCTCGGACTCGGTCGGTCGTGCCAGGAGACGGTTGCGGGCTCGCGCAGCAGGAACCTGGGCGGCCGGCCCGGTGCAGGGCGCCGGGGCTTTGGGGTGTCTTGTGTTTCTAGTGTGGGGTCAGTGCCTCGGCGATGCGGTCGCGTGTGTGTCGTGCGGTGGGGCTGGGGGTGTGGGTGAGTTCGATGTCGAGTTCGGCGAGGCGGTCGCGTACGCGTGCGGAGTCGACGTCGCCCATGAGGACGAGGGCTCGTTCGGTGGCCTGGTCGGCTCCTTCGAGGTCGGCTGCCGCGACGTTCGCGCGGGCGAGGGCGACCTGGTCGAAGGCGCGGGAGCGTACGCGTGTCCCGGGTCGTGTGGCCGAGGCGGTGGTGATGAGTTCGACGGCGCGTGGGGCGTGGGATCGGTCGTGGCCGGCGGCGATGAGGTGACACACGCCGATGGTGACGCCGTACTCGGCCTCGTCGAACCATTGGACGAACGGCGGGTCGTCGTCGCCGGCCGCGGCGAGGGAGTCGACGACGCTTCCGGCTGCGCGGTCGAATCCGCGCAGGTCGCCGGTGATGGCCAGGCAGCGTGCCTGGAGTGCCGACAGCACGGCGCGCAGGCGTCCGTCGGGCAGGCGGCGGGTTCCGTATTGGGCGAGTTGGACGAGTTCGAGGGCGTCGTCCACGCGGTCCAGGTGGGAGGCCTGGCGGGCCATGCAGTTGAGCAGGTGTGCGCCGATGGCGGCGTCCCGGGCGTGGGAGGCGGCTCGCAGTCCGAGCATGAAGTACTGCTGTGATTCCGCGTGCCGGCCGACGTCGTGGGTCATCCAGCCCGCGACCGAGGCGAGGTCGGCGACGGCGGAGAACAGCGCGCGTTCCACCCGTGTGTCGCGGTGGTCGATCTGCAACAGGGCTGCGGTGGACATCAGTTGGGCGACCACCGCGTGCCGGGACAGTCCTCCGCCGTGCGCGTTGTCCCAGGTGCGGAACGCCTCCGTCGTCGCCCTGATGCTCGCGACGTCCGACATGCCCACGCGTCCCGGGCGCGGCGGGGCGGGCCGCTCCCCGGGGGTGGGGTCCAGCCACGGTCGTACGGATTCCAGCAGCTCGCGGCCGGTCAGCAGGGGCCCTTGACGGGCGGGTTCGAGGTGGTGGTCCGTCATCAGGTCGCTCCGGCTTGTCTCGAGGACGTCAGTCACGACGGTGTCCGCCTCCCACCGCGTGTCGGCGGGAGCCGGGCCCGGCGGGTCGGCGGGGGCGGCGAAGCCCAGGTGGGTGCAGGGGAGTCCGAAGATCTCCTCGAGTGCGACGCGGTGCACGCGTTGAGGCCATCTGCTGTCTCCCGACAACCAGCGTCGCACCGTTCGCTCGTCGAAGACGACGTTCAGGCCCAGGCTCCGGGCCCGCTCGTCCAGATGCGTACACAGTTCGCTCGCCGCGGGGGACCAGCCCCGTGCGCGGGCACGCTCGCGTAACCGGGCGTTCGGTGTGCGTTCGGTGGTCTTGCGCATGGGAACCCCCGAGCGGCTTCGACATGACGGGCTTGACGGGTTTGACGCCACCGTAGGCCGTTGCTCCCTCGTCGCGTACCCGCGAATCCCCTTCCCGGCCGCAATGTCCGCGCTTTGTCCGCGAACCGTCCCCACGAACGTCCGCAAGCCGCCGGCGCCTTCGACCTCCACACGCCCGAGCCGGTCGGGTGGACTGACGTCACCGGCAGACGCCGGAAGCCCAACCACCCCGGCCCCTTCGGTACGGGGCACGGAAAGGAGTGTCCGATGAACACCCAGACCTACCGTTCGCCGGTGATCGCCGACGCGGGGGACGCCAAGGCCGTCACCCTCGGCAAGAACAACTTCAACCGCGTCGACGGCACCCAGTACAAGGAGAAGCGGCCCGGCGTTGCGCCCAGCCACCGCTGAGTGATCCGCCCGCGCCCGGGGAGGGGCTCGCCCCGCCTCCGACGACGCGGGCGTGAACAACGCGCCTCGCCACCGGGACGCCGGGACCATCACGGTCCCGGCGTCCTGCGGTCGGGGCGCGCACCGACGAGGAGGGTTCGTGAGGATGATGGCGGGGGCCTGGCTGCCCCCGAACACGGAACTGGACATCCGCCCGACGGGCGCCAGTTCGGACACCGACACGCGAACACCGGTGTGGGCGACCGGATACACCGGCGCGGAGGTCCGCACACTCGGCGCGGGTTCGCGGCGACTGTGGATCGCCGGCGAGTGCGGCGCGAGCGACGCGCGACTGCGTGAACTCCTGGCGGCACCGGCCCACGCCTGGTGGGCGCCCACCCGGACTTTCACCGGCTCGTTCGTCGCGGTGCAACGGCGAGGAACGAGCGTGAGCATCCGCGGCGACCTCGCCGGCCTGCGCACCGTGTACTGGGCACGCCGGGGCCCGGCGGTGCTGTGGGCGGACGCCGCCGCTCCCCTGGCCGCCGCCCTGGGCACCGGCCCGGACCCGGTGCGCGCGCTGTGCGCGCCCACCGTCAGCGGGGTCGACGCCCTCGGCCCGCACAGCCTGTTCACCGGCGTCAACCGCGTCCCGCCCGGCGCCGTCCTGGAGATCGGCGACGACGGCGTGCGCATCCACCCCGCACCCGAACCCGACACCCCCGACGGCCGCGAAGGCCACCGCGAACGCCTGGCACACGCCCTCACCGACGCCGTCACCACCCGCGTCCTCGGCGCCCGCAACCCCAGCACGGACCTCTCCGGAGGCCTGGACTCCGGCACCCTCGCCGCCCTCGCCGGCACCACCGCACCCACCCGCGCCTACACCTGGCGCGACCCGTACTCCGTCAACTCCGACCTGGACTACGCACACGAGATCGCACGAGCGGTACCGGGACTTCGCCACGAGATCGTCACCGGATGCGAGGACACCGCGAACTACCGCGGACTCGAAGACCTTGACACCGTCCCGTTCACCGACGGACCCACCCTCGCCCTCGGCGCACTGGGCACCTTCCGCCTCATCCAACACCGAGCCCGCGACCACGGCAGCGACATGCACCTGTCCGGCGAAGGAGGCGACGCCGTCCTGACCGGCTCCGCCGCCCTGCTCTGCGACGCCCGCCGACGCGGGATCGCCCGCCGCACCCTCCTGACCGAAGCCCTCGCCTGGGCCCGCGTGGGCAACGTCTCCCCCCTCGCCACCCTGCGCGGCCTGGCCGCACTCGCCCGCACCCACCACACCCACGACCTGACCACACTCGCCGCCACGCTGCGCCGCGGCCCCCTCGACGTCGCCGCCCCCGACGGCACCTCCCGGTGCAGCGGGCGCCCGGGAACGGCCTGGCTCACCGGCGACGGCCGCGCGGCCGTCGCCGACCTGGTCGACGCCTCCCGCGCGTGGACACCCGATCTCCCGCCGGGGCTGGCGGAGTACCGGCAGGGCATCCACGACAGCGGCATCGTCCACACCGACACCATCCGCATCGCCCGAGACAACGGCGTCGCCCTGCACCTGCCCTACCTCGACGACCCGGTCGTCACCGCCTGCGCCCGCGCGCCCGAACTCGAGCGCGCGTCGGGCCCGCGCATACAAACCACTCCTGCGCGGGCTGAGCGGCGCGGTGCCCGAGGTGCTGCTGAACCGCACCACCGCGGGAGTGTTCGACGGCACCGCGAGGGTGGGCCTGAACGCCTGCGCCCCGTGGGTGCGCGACCTCATCGCCTCCTCGCGCCTGGCCGAGACCGGCCTGATCGACCCCGCACGCGTGAACGCGACCCTGGACCGGACCCTGTGCGGCGCCGCCTCCCACGCCGAGATCCACATGTTCCTCGTCACCGAGACCTGGCTGCGCGTCCTGGAGCGCCACCGCCACACCTGGTGGACCCCACACACCCGGGAGGCGAACGCATGCGTGTGACCCCCGCGCCCGGGGTGCACTGGACCTGCACCGATCGCGGCGGCGCGATCCTGAACCTGCGCACCGGCCGATGGCTCCTGCTCGACCCCGCCGCCGCCCGCCTGTGGCAGCACCTGGCCGACGGCGTCCACCCCGACACCCTGGCCGAATCCCTCGCCGTCGAACACGGCGTTGCCCGCGAACGCGTCGACGCCGACATCGCCGCGTTCACCGACCGGGCCCGCGCGCACGCCCTCCTCGCCGACGAGAGCCCACCCGCCCGACGCCCACGAAGGAGGCCGACCCGATGACCATGACCATGACCGAGACACCCGTCCCCCTGGCACCCACCACCCTCGAACGCGCCGTCGCCCACCTGAGCCTGTGGACGGGAACCCTCCTGCTCACCCTCCCGCTCCGGCACACCCTGCGGTGCGCCGCCGGCGTGCGCCGTGTCCTGGGCCGGCGCGGCGCCACCGTCCGCCAGGCCGAACGACACCACGCCACGATCCGCCTCGCGGCCCGCCGCCACCCGAGCCGGATCGCATGCCTGGAGACGGCGATCGCCACCACCTTGATCGCCGCCCTCCACGGCCGGCGCGTGACCCTCGTCCTGGGGGCGCGTTTCGATCCCACCGAACTCCACGCCTGGATCGAGACGAACGGCACGATCATCGGCGAGACGAACGAACACGATCGCGAACTCCACCGCGTATACGCCCCGTAGCACCCCGCGCGCCACGATTCGCCACCCCCGAACGGGGTAACTCGTTCGGGGGAATCTCGTTGATCGGGCGTGACCGATCCCGACACCGCCCCCGGCGACATCCTCGTCCCGGACGACAACCTCGGCACCACCCACGGCCTGGCCCTCGCCCAGACCTCCCTGTGGCGCATCGCCACCCGGGTACCCGCCGACCTCGCACTGACCGTGCGCCTGGCCTGGACCATCGACGCCCGCGCCCTGATCGTCGCGATCGCGGCCCAACTGGGCGCGGCCGCCGCCACGGCGTTCGGCCTGTGGGCCACCACCGACATCCTCACCCCACTCCTGGCCCCACACGACGACTGGGGCCGGGCCGTACGCGACGCCACGCCCTCGCTGATCCTGCTCGCCGTCGCCGCCGGCACGCACGCCGTCCTGCAGGCGGTGTCCACCATGGTCGCCGCACGCCTGGGCCCACGCATGGACAGCCACGCCGCCGAACGCCTCCTGGACACCGTCACCCGCGCCGACCTCGCCGCCTACGACGACCCGAAATGGGCCGACGCGAAAAGCGCCGCCGAGGACGGCTCCGAACGCGGCCACCAACTCCTCCAGGCCGCGACCGAGACCTGCGCCGCCGCCCTGCAACTGGCCGCCGCGGGCACGGTCCTGGCCACCCTGCACCCCATCCTGCTGCCCCTGCTGCTGCTCGCCGTCCTCCCGCACGGCGTCGCCAGTCTGATCGTCGCCCGCGTCCAGCACCGCAGCGTGCGCACCATGCTCGCCGACCGGCGCTGGCGCATCACCCTGATGAGCGAACTCACCTACGTCCAGGCCGCCCCCGAGGTACGCGCCCACCGCATGCGGGACTACCTCCTGGGCCGCTACCGCAAGGTCTCCGACCGGCTCGAACACGAAGCCGCCCGCGTGGGCCGCGTCTCCGCCCTGGTACGCCTCGCCGGCCAGGCCGTTGCCGGACTGGGCACCGCCCTGGTCTACGCGGCCCTGATCTGGCTGACCGCACGCGGCACCATCACCTCCGGCACCGCCGCCGGCGCCGCGGTCGCCATCCGCACCGCGACCACCGCGCTGACCACCGTCGTCCAGACATCCGGCGAACTCTTCCAACACGGCCTCTACGTCGGCGACTGGGCCCGCTTCACCGCCCGCACCCCCTCCCGACGCGGAACCGCACCCCTACCCGACGACTGGACCGCCATCCACCTCGACGACGTCACCTTCCGCTACCCCGGCACCGACACCCCGGCCCTGGACCACGTCACCCTCACGATCAGGCGCGGCGAAACCATCGCGTTCATCGGCGAGAACGGCTCCGGCAAGACCACCCTCGCCCGCCTGATCGCCGGCCTCTACCTCCCCGAGACCGGCCACGTCCGCTGGACCGGCGAGCACGGCGACGACCTCGACCTCGCCGACGCCGACCCCGAAAGCGTGTGGAAACACGTCACCCTCGTCCCGCAGGACGCCTACGACTGGCCGTTCCTGGTCCGCGACACCATCACCCTGGGCATCCCCCACCAACGCGGCGACGACGCCATCCACGACGCCGCCAAGGCATCCGGCGCCGACGCCGTCATCGCGGCCCTGCCGCACGGGCTCGACACCAGCCTCGCCCGCTCCTGGTGGGGCGGCCACGACCTCTCAGGCGGCCAATGGCAACGCCTGGCCATCGCCCGGGCGTTCCACCGCGACACGGCACTGCTGATCATGGACGAGCCCACCTCCGCGCTGGATGCCCGCGCCGAGCACACCGTCTTCCGGTCCCTGCTGAAACTCGCGGACGACCGCACCACCGTGTTCATCACCCACCGCCTCGCCAACGCCCGCGTCGCCGACCGCGTCCTGGTCATGCGCGACGGCCGCATCGTCCAGGACGACACCTACGACGAACTCGTACGACAGGAAGGCCTGTTCGCCGAACTGCACCGCCTGCAACAAACCTGACCCGACGGTCTGCCCCGTCGCCGCGCGATCGCGTCGGTGGCGACCGATAGCGTGCCGACGCCACCGGAGACCTCGCTTCCCCGACCGGGGCGGGCGCTTTCCGTGTCCGACGTCGTGGGGCCCGGCGTGCTTCGCGACGGCCGGCCCTGCGTTCGGTGCCACGGCCTCGGGCGGGGGCTGCGGACGTGGCCGGGACGAGCCTTGGGGACGGGTGCGGATGAACGACGATTTCGACGTCGAGGCGTTGCACGAGGCCTGGAGCGATTCGTTGCGGGAGGCCCGGATCGGTGAGACGTTGCCGGAGGTCCGGTTGCCGGAGGTCTGGTCGGAGGAGTGGCGCGGGACCGAGCGGGACGTGCGTGTGGTGGTGGCGCGGATGCCGGTCGAGGTGCGGGACGGCTTCGTCTACGACCGGGTGCCGTGGGGCCGGTTCTCCCACGCCTACGGCTCGGGCGAGGACGTCCCCGAGGACCTGGAGGAGATGCGTTGTGCCGACGCCGTGACGGCGGAGCGGGGGCTCGGGTCGTTGTGGGGCTCGATCTCCCATCAGGGCTCGCGGTGTTCGGTGGCGCCGCTCGCGGTGCCCTTCCTGTTGCGGATCGCCGCGGATCGCTCCACCCACCACCGCGCGGACACACTCGAACTGGTCGCGGTCGTGGCGCGCCGCAAATGCTGGGAGGACGGGTCCCGCACCGATCTGCTGCAGGTCGCCGACGGCGACGACGACTGGCACTTCGACATGAGCGGCTACTTCCAGAACTGGACCGTCGAGGCGGCACGCGACGCGATCGCCGCCGACGCGCACATCCCGATCGCGCTCCTGGACGACCGAGACCCCGACGTGCGCGAAGCGGCCGCGTACGTCCTGGCGGCGTCCACGGGCCGGGCCGGGGAAATCTCCGCCGCCCTGCACGACCGCCTCCGGGCCGAGGAGCACGCGCGGGTCGGCGCGAGCCTGGTCCTGGCGATCGCGCAACTGGCCCGCGAACACCGCCACGAGGACGCCGCCGCCTTCACCCGCGCCCTGTGGTCGGACCCCACACGCACCGCCGAGGTCCGGGTGAGCGCCGCCCTGGGATGGCTGTGCCTGGTCGACGACCCCGCCCCGGACACCCTGCGCGCCGTCCTCGACGCGTGCGTCACCGACGAACTCGGCCGCTCGATGGCCTCGATGCCCTGGATGACCCAGGTCGACCACGACGGCGACGGACTGACCCGCACCCTGCAACGGATGTTCGACCCGGATTCCCTCCGACGCCCGGCGGGCGCCGACGACCCCTGGGCGGAACCCGAGGGATGCGCCGACGACCCGCCCTTTTGACGGCTCGACGGTGGGCGCGAGCCCCGGGGGCGCCGTCCGCGCGCCGGGGGCGGTCGGCGTCGGCGTCGTGCCGGCCGGCGCCGACCGCGTCGGGCCCCGTCGGCATCGGGGGATGGGCCGCTCGCCGAGTTCGACTTGTGCTTCGACGACCTCGACTACGACCCTCGGATCTTCCTCGGCCTGATCCTGCGTTCCCAGCCGCCGGAATCCGTCCTGAAGCTCGACCTGAGCGACCTGCTGTCGGCCGGCTACTTCAAGAGCACCGACGCGGTCTCGACCGAGGCACTGCAGCAGCTGCGCGACGAGACAGCCAGCAGCGGCCCGATTATTGTCATTACCGAAGGCAAGTTCGACTCCCGGGTCCTTGGCCGGGCACTGCGGATCGTCCGCCCCGACATCGCCGACTACTTCACCTTCTGGAACCTTGAGGACACCAAGGCCGCCGGCGGAACAGACCGAGTCGTCATCAACCTCAGAAGCTTCGCAGCCGCGGGCGTTATGAACCGCATCATCGCGCTCGTCGACAACGACGCAGCCGGCCTGGCCGCGCTGAAGAACCTCGCCAACCCCGTCCTCCCCAGCAACTACACGGCCTGCAAGCTGCCCGATCTGGACTACGCACGCGACTACCCGACCCTGGGCCCCTCCGGCTCCGGCCAGGACGACATCAACGGTCGCGCATGCTCGGTCGAGTTCTACTTTGGTCTCGACTGCCTTCAGGACGTCGGCGGAGAACCAGTCCCGGTTGTGTGGACCTTGCTGAACAAGTCCGTTAATGCCTGGCAAGGAGAACTGCAGAACAAGCCCTACGTCCAGACACGAATCGATGCGCTTCTCAACGCTGCAGAATCTGGGCAGACACCGCTGGACGAACGCTGGGAACCCCTCCGCGAGGTTGCCCGGACCCTGATCGAAGCCGCTGAATCCCCCCGTGCTGCTCTGCACTGAGCCGGTCAACGGTCAGCCGCAAACCAGCGTCACAGCATCGCCCCGGACGAGCCCGGCCACCGGCACATCGACCTCCCGTCGTATTTCGCACGACCGGCGACATCGGCCACCTTCAGACCGAGGAATTCGACGAAGCGTTCTGGCGCAGCCCCGGCAACCTCCTCGACCACGACTCGTCCACCACATCACCGCCACACTGGTCTGACGCCCCTGGAAGAGGCCGCCCCCGCGCATACGCGCGGGGGCGGCGACCGCTGCGGCACGGGTCCGTGCACGGCCTGCGGCTGCCGCCCCGAAGACGCATCCCCGCAGGCCACCCGGCCCTGAGTCAATTGCTGTCGGCGTACTCGTCAATGTGCCCAACCAAGTACACGTGAACGTGCTCACGGCGGCCCGGTGCCGTCTGCCCACTTGCCTGGTCGGTGGAACCGGCCCCTGGCTCTATCGTTGCCGTGGTCCGGTCGGTGACGGCAGATCGAGCAGGCGGGAGAGGGCGGCCTCCAGAGGGATGGCGTGGTCGGGCAGGTGGTGGGATGCCCAATCGGCCGCCAGGGCGACGAAGTCGGAGAGGTCACGCTCGACGCCCTTCAGGAGTCGGTCGAGTTCGCCGCCGGGCAGCTCGATCACCGGGCTGTCGCTCTTCGCGGAGTCGAGGGTCAGTCGAACGGTGTCGCCGAGCCGTTCGGCGGTCGGTTGCGGGTCGTGGCCGAGCCAGGGCGGGTCGCCCTCGTCGACGACGCCCTGCCATTCGCGCCAGTCCTCCAGGCCGCAGCAGCAGCCGGGCGAGACGACGACTCCCTTGGAGGTGTCCACGACGAGCAGGCCGCCCCCCACGATGGGTTCCTCGGAGGTCAGCATTCCGTGCAGGAAGGAACCGAGCGGGTCGGCCGGCGGGGGCGGGAAGCCCTCCCCTGGCGCGGGGCCGACGTCGTTGCAGCCGACGATGCGCATCATCGCCGTCCCGACCTCGGCGGAGGAGAGTCCACCGGTCAGAGGAAGGTGGCCGTAGGACTTCACCTCGGCAACCGGCCAGAAGGCGAAGTCGCCGTCGTGAACATCCACCCTCAGCACGGGCCGCATCGTGATCATGAGCGGAGTCTGGCCCACTCCCCGCCCACCCCGCCTCTCGTTTACGCCCGGCCCACCACCAGCCGGACCCAACGCCGAACATGGCGAGCATGTTCGGCTGTACCTCCCCGGGCACATACAGGTGTACGCCGACAATTGCCTGGAAATCAGGGGAGTTGCGCGCCTAGGCTCAGAAGCCGTTGTCTTATCGAAAGTAGTTCCTGCGTTTCCGCTGGTCGGGCATGAAGTCTGGTGCCGTGCGGGAGGGATGACGTGTCGCGTCGT
>NZ_JBITJP010000059.1:0-12343 GCF_044460165.1 Embleya sp. NPDC050154 | reverse complement strand
CCTGAAAACACCACCGCCACAAGCTCATTGACATCGTGCACACCATGCCAACGACAACCGTCACCCTTCGTTACCACCGATTACGGGCCAGAGCCGAGCCCTTGATAGTCCCTCGACCCGCTACTCTGGCCGGTCGACCGGGCAACTCGTGCAGGCGGCGCAGTTGTATGCCGCCGGTTGCGTCACCGTTCCGGTCCAACTCGTCCTCGAGTACGAGCCCGGTCCATGGTCGTGCGCTTTCGCTCCAGAGCGGGTTTGAAAGAAAAAGCCGGGACGTGTTGCGAACCGAGAACGTGGTCTGGTCGTCACCCGTCCAACAGAGCGCGTCCGTCTTCGAATCGGACCGCTTGGGCGGCGCCCTGACCGCGGAGTCTGCGATTGAGGAGGTATACCGCCTCCAAAGCTCCGCCGTGATAGTCCGGGCAGGCCCAATTGAATTCGTTGGGTATTTCCCAATAGTCGAGATTGAGATATGTGGGGTAGCGTCCCGTGATGGCATGGCAGGCGTCGATGTGCCGTTCGAGCGCATCCACGGTGTTCACCGCCGATGCCGTCCCTTGCGAGGAGAAGCACGGAAAATGATTCAGCGCGCAGAGCGGCATCCTGCTCAGTGGTGCGGACTCCGCCCGCGAGTCCAGCCAGGTCTCGGGGTCGAGGCTTGCGCCGGCCCATACATTCTCCGACATGTGGTTCCACTGGTACGCGAAGTCCGGTGACGATGTGCTGGAGGTGAACACGACCAGTGGCCTGCCCTGTGTGAACAGGGCGGTCAGGCTCGGCCAACGGCCGTTCACGAGGTGTCGGTCCGGGTTGAAGACCAGATCCCAGGTGTTACTGGTCCGAAAGGCCCGCCGGATCAGGTCGTGTCTGCCGTTCGTGCGGTCCTCGAAGACGAGCGTGACGGGATCCCGGGACTGTAGGCGCAGGAAGGTCCGGATCGTGCCGAGGGCGTCCGACAATCGCATGTCGGCGACGAACGGCTGCAGGATGCCGTAGCCCTCGTGCTTGAGGCAGATGTCGTCCAGGTGCTCGTCGTACCAGAGGTCGAGGAGCAGGGTGGTGGCGCCCTTTGCCAACTGGCATTCCAGGGAGCCGATCTGCTGGGCGTACCAGAAGCCGTTTGCTTCGTTGGCGTATGCGTTGTGGCTTCCCAGGAAGGCGTTCTCGTCGTACCGTCGGTCCGGATCCCGCCCCGCGCTCGGCGCGAAATATCCCTTGGCCCGCATTGTGTCCGAGCAGCCGCCCGACGGCAGCCCGAGCGAGAACAGGTCCGGGGAGACGGCGAACGGAACCGGGGCCTTCGCGTCGTCGCTCTCCAGCCAACATTCCTTTGCGTTCGCGGAGTTCTCGTACCAAGTGCCGTCTTCCAGGTACACCCGGACATGCCAGTAGTCCAGGCCTGGATGCGTGGCGCCGGTGAAGTACTCGGCGACCATCGGGGAGGTGGTTCCGCCGCTCGGGATCAGCGCTCTGGTCTGATACCGGATGGGGTCGTCGGAGTACTGGTGGGACAACGTGAGCGTGGAGACGGGTTGTTTGAAGTCGTTCCGGACCGTGAGGAAGGCCAGTGTGTTGTACCCGTTCCAGGTTTCCCACGCGTCGAAGCACCCGCCGCTCGCGACCCCGAGCGTCAATCCGCGCCCGTCGACCGCGAAGGTGTGCTTCAGTCCGTTGTCCGAGGCCATCAGCATGCAGCCGTAGCCGGCCGTGGCGTTGCGGAATTCCGTGTATGCGCCGGCGGGAAGGTCGTCGTAGGGCGGGATGTCCAGTTTGATTCGCAGCGTCCAGTAGTCGGTACCGGTGAAGGGACCGGTACTGAAATGGGCGATGAGCGGTTCGGTGGTGGTGGCCCCGGGCGCGAGTACGGGGAACTCGGCGCGCTGGGTCGACGTCTCGTGTTTGTGTTCCAGGACGGCGAGCGCGGAGACCGGGAAGTCGTTCGTCAGCTCGATCGCGGCCCAGGCGGTGTAGTCGTATTCGTTGTGCCGCCAGGCCAGTCGGATGGAGTGGTCCGGTACGAATCCGTTCACCAGCGCGCCCCGCACCGTCAGCCGCTTCGTCGTCCCTTGGTCCTCGGCGTGCAGGGTGCCTCCGAGACGATCGGCCGACTGCCACACGGAGCCGTCCGCGAGGGCGTACTCCAACCACCAGAAGTCGGTCCCCGTCTCCCCGAATCCGGTGCGATAGGAGACGGTGAGCGGCGGAGACGCCTCGGCGCCGGGGGACACCGTCTCCCACGTACGTTGCTCCAGTGTGGTCTCGTATCGGTGGAAGAGGGTGACCCGATGGAGCGGGATCGCGGAATCGTTGAACACGGTTGCGTAAGCCTGTTGGTCCATGATGCTTCTCAAGGAGTATCGAACGGATGCCGCCGGGGCCGCGATTGTGAAGCGCCGCGAAGCCGGCGTTCAAGGCGCCCCGCGCGTCGGAGATCGGGCCGCGAACCGGTGCGGGCAACCCGTGTGGTTCTTCCTCCACGGTAGGACCGTGCCGCCGGTCCCGCAGCGGGAGGTGACGATGAACACCCGGGACGTGGTGCGGGTGTCGGCGTCGTCGGCCCCGGGGTTCCCGTCGGGGGCTGACACGAAAATGAACTGCTGTTGCGCCGGTCAGGTGGCCGCGATGGGTTCGAAGCGGATGGTCGGTCCGAGGTCGTTGGCTTGCCTGATCATGCGGCGCATGGCGCGTTCGGGATCGCGCTTGGTGAAGTGGTCGGTGCCGAGTTCTCGGTGGGCGGTCTTGTCGTGCAGGACGTGCCGGATCACGATGGTGGGCTTGTGCATGACCGCAACGAGAGCTCGTCTGCCGACGCGGCGGGCGGCAATGCGTCGGAAGAACACCGCGAGGTGGCTGTCCTTGCGCCTGATCGCGTCCATGGCCGCGATGCCGAGTAGGCGTTTGGGGTTGCTGTTGCCCGGCCGGGTGCGGCCGGATCTGTTGACGCCGTCGGACTCGTTCTGTCCCGGGCGGACCCCGGTCCGGGAGGCCAGGTGGTTGGCGGAGGCAAACTGCGCCATGTCGCCGCCGGTCTCGGCGATGATGATCTCCGCGCCGAGGCGGTCGATGCCGGGAATGGTGGCCAGGTTCGCCAGATCCTGTTCACGGTCGGCCGGGCCGGGTCACGTTCGCCCGCAACGAGAGCTTCGAGGATCGCCCGGCCGCCGGCGCCGGTGATGTCGCCGAGGACCGCGGACAACTTCATGGGCCGAGTGGTCCGGTGGGGGGTGTTCGTGACCGGCCAGGATCCTCATCGGATCGAACTCTTCTCGCTGGTCACCCCTTGCTGAACTTCTCGTGGTGCCGCCGGAGGCGTCACCTTCGGTCGCGGGATATCTCATGGCCCCGGGTGCGCTGCATGACAGGTGCCGCTCGCCCACCGCGCTCCTGGCCGAGGCCGTGGAACGTGCGGGCGAGCCCGTGAACGACGTCCGGCAGGGGGTGAGGCCTCTCCACTGACACCCCCGACTCGGATTACGCGGGCCGGCCGGGAGTTTTCATGTCCGCCGGTGGGTGGGTGATCATTTCCGCTACCGGGGAGATCAAAGTTTCCGTTGACACCGGTGCCATGGGGCCACCGGATTCTTTTCCCGAAAACACCTCGAGGCCTCCGGTGACGCGGCCGGGATCCGTGCGTGGCCCCTGCGTCACTTCGACCGCACACGTGACGTCGGGTGGCGTGCGGTGGGTGAAGGAGAACATCGTGCGGGCGACGTTCTGGCTGGGCCGGATCGCGAAGGTCCGGATCGGGTGCACTGGAGTGTGCTGATCATTTTCGCGGTGATCGCCGTCGGCCTCGCGCGAAATCGACTCCCGGACGTGTACCCCGGGGAATCGCAGACGACGTACTGGCTGGTCGGCCTGGCCACCGCAGGTACCTTCTTCGCGTCGTTGCTGGCACACGAACTGGCGCACGCCGTCGTCGCTCGTCGCAACGGGATCGAGGTCGACGACATCGTCCTGTGGCTGCTCGGTGGTGTGACCCGGCTGACGGGGGAGGCATTGACCCCGGCGGCCGAATTGCGCGTCGCGGGTGCGGGCCCGCTGGTCAGCTTGATGCTCGGCGTCCTGTTCGGGTTCGGATCGTGGATGTTCGAGGCCGCTTCGCTGCCGGGCCTGGCGTTGGCGTGGTTGGCCGGCATCAACATCCTCTTGGCATTGTTCAACGTGATTCCCGCGGCGCCACTCGATGGCGGCCGGCTGTTGCGGGCGCTGTTGTGGTGGCGTACCGGGGACAAGTTCCGGGCGACCCTCGGGGCAACCGCCGCAGGCCGCGTGTTCGGTTGGTTGCTGATCGTGCTGGGCTTGATCCTGTTTGCGCGAGAGGATGGCATTGGCGGGATGTGGCTCGCGCTCATCGGCTGGTTCCTGGTCACCGCCGCCGCGATGGAGGCACGCCAAGCCCGGATGCGAGGGACCCTTGCGGGGATTCCGGCGCGCGACGTGATGACGCCGCAGCCTGTGACGGTTCCCGCGCGGCTTGCCGTCGCTCGCTTCCTTGCCGACCCGCCGTACCGATACCGTCACTCGACATTCCCGGTCACCGGCGACGACGGAGCCCCGGTGGGACTGGGGTTGCGACCAAGGCCGTCCATCACGTCCACGACCAACGCGGGAGCCGTCACCGTCGGCCACGTCATGGTGCCGCTGTCACGGGTGGGCGTGGTACGTCCCGACGACTCGCTCGTGGACATGCTCCCCCAACTCGAAGATCCCGGCTCCGCGCGCCGGATGCTGGTGATCGTCGAGGACGGCGTTCTCCTCGGAATCGTGACCGCCTCGGACGTCGCCCGCACGCTGTGGCATCGGCCCGTCCCCCGCCGAGGCGGCGTTGACGGCCGGGTTGCGCGAGTTCCTCGTCGCGAGGGAGAGCCGGAAGCAGGTCGATCCCGATCCGGCCCGCGTGCGGTCCGCGATCAAGGCCACCGGCAAAGGCGGCACCCGCCGCCGGCTCCGCGAGCGTCCCCGGGGCCGGCGCTGCCTCGAGGGCGAGCACCGGGAGGCTCGGGAACGCTCCACGCGGAGCCCGAACATCCCCGCCACAGTGTGTGGTTCACGCGACGCCCCCGCAACGGCGCCCCCCATCGGCAACGTGCGGCCCGCACCGTTTGCTGCGTCGGACCGTCGCGGCTGCGCGAAGCGCTCGACAGGGCCGCCGCCCGGGCGGCGAACCGCCCTGTCCGGTTTGTTCGCCGGCTTTGCGGTGAATCGGTGACCTGCGGCAAGTCCGCCCCGGGAGCGAGCCCCGTCTGTGAGGATCAGCTGTTCTTGTCGGGGTTCAGCGCGGTGGACCAGGCGGCCGTTTCCAAGCGCATGAGGGATTCGATTCTCACCGAGAGCGTGCTGCGCGCGTCTTCCTCGGAGGAGGGTTCGCCGTAGTCGCCTCGTCTGCTCGTCCAGTCGACGTACTCCCGCTGCATGGCCACGAAGGTGGTGGCGGCTCGTACCCAACCATGGCGCCAATCGAAGATGTTCCTGAGACCGCCAGCCACGACCACCACGCCGCCCAGGACGCCGAGAGCGAGTGGGGGAGCCCCTGCCGCAGCGGCCGCGGGAACCGACGCGGACAGGGCGAGCAGGGCGGTCTCGCCGATCCGATATCCGCGGCGATTGGCCAGGAGCCGAAGGTAGTAGTAGCCCATGTACTCCTGCACGACATCGGGAACGGATCGCCCGTGTGCCTGGTCGCGCAACCAGCCAGGAAAGAAGGGGCGATAGTCCTCCGTTCTCACCCAGAAGCGGTTCCGCAGCATCGTCGTGTTCCAGGGCGGCCCCGACGCATGGGAGCCGGAATACTCGTTCCTCATTTCGTCACTGTAGGTAACGGCCGGTCGGTGCTCTCTGCCGTGGCGGGCCTGTCGACCCGGTTGTGAGTGGGTGGTGTGGTGGCGGTGTGTTGGTCGGCATCGCCCGGTGGGAGTGTCTGGCCTGTTCAGGCCGTGTTTCAGGCGTGGTGGTGGGGTTGTTGTCGGCTGTCATGAAGTGATCAGGACAGTGTTGCTGGCCTCTTAACAGGTTCGTGGGGGTTTGTCAGCTGGTTGACCGTTCCTGTGTCACGTACCCGTGAGCGGGGGTGTGCTCGGGATATGGCCGATGCGCGCGAGAACGCCTCTTTTCCGGGATCCGGGGCCGTTGCCGTGCCGCGCCCGTGGGCGGTACGGCGTCTGCTCGATATCGACGCCTCCGGGACGCTGACCAGCATTCACGTGCGGATCATCGCCGAAGCGGCCGGCGTGTCCGAACGGACGATGTGGCGGTGGCTGCGTGAGGCACGCGGAGGGCGTCTCGAAGCACGCCCCCGGAAGAACGGCTTCACCCTTTCCGGCGCGTTGTGGGCCGAACTCGCCCGCTTGGGCGGCAACGTAGTCGGCCTGCGCCGGTCGATGTCGGCAACGGCAGGCGGCGGGCACGCTCGCCGCGTGGGACGCCGCCTCGGTGCCGTCGGCGAGCACGCTGCATCGCGCGGTCCGTGATGACGTGCGCGCCGGCCGACTGCTGGAGGTCGCCCCCGGGTCCCGAACCGGCACACCCCCCAGTGACTACGACCGCGCGCTGGCCGATCTGCGCCTGGACGAACTCTTCACCGAACCCGCCTCGCCCGCTCCCGAGGAAGCCGGCCTCGACGACCACTCTCCTGTCGTCTCCCGGGCGCGCCTGTACACCCCCGATGCCCGCCTGGTCGTCACCACCCAGGTCGCCGCCGTCGTGGAGGCGGTCGGGCATGTCGCCGCCGCCCGAGGAGTGTTGTGCGTGTTCGGGGACGCCGGCCGCGGTAAGACCGTCGCGGTGGAACGCGCGTTGAGGCTGTTGCCCTCACGGGTCCCGGCATGGCGGGCGGCCGCTCCGATCCAGGCGACGCTGCCGCACCTGCGGGCGGCCCTGGTCGCCGCGCTGGACGTGTCGTCCGTCGCGCCCACACACCGGGCGCAGGCCTGCGACCGGGGCCTGATCGAGGCGCTCCAACAGCCCGGGGTGTTCTTCCTCGACGACGCCCAACGCCTGCCACCGCCGCTGCTGGACTACCTGCGCCTGCTGTGGGACGCCCCCACCACCATCGCGACGCTCATTCTGTGTGGTGCCGGGTGTGAACACGTCCTCGCCCAGGCCCCCGCGCTGGCCTCCAGGGTCCTGACCTGGCACGAGGTGGCCCGCTTGGACCCGACCCGACTCCCGTACACCCTGCCCCTGTTCCACCACATCTGGCACACCGCCGCCCCCGACGACGTGCGGCACGTCGACGACACCGTCGCCAAGGGCAACTTCCGTACCTGGGCCAAGATCACCTCCCACCTCCACGCCACCCTCGTCCGCCGTCCGGACACCGTCGCAGGCCGCGAACTCCTCAAACAGGCATGCGCACGCTTGGGCCCCCACCCCTGAACACGCCGATCACGACCACACCCACCTCCCACCTTCGCCTCATCGAACAGGACCCGCGATGACGCTCACCGATACCACGCATTCGACCACCCCCGCGTCCGCGCAACTCCCGACTCCCGCCCCACCCGTGCTCGACACGGTTTCGTTGACCGCGCTGCGCGTCCCGGCCGTCCAACGCCTCCTGGCCTTGCGCGCCCAACACCGACTGACACGCGGTCACGTACGGTTGGCCGCAGAGTGTCTGGACGTGTCGGAGCGCACGATGTGGCGCTGGCTGACCGAGGCGTCCCACTCGCCTGAGGCGGCCGCCGCGCCGGGGACGCGGCGTGGCACGCGTTTCGAGGTCACCCCGCAACTGCGGGTCCTGCTCGCCTACTGGCACGGGAACGTCTCCGCCGTCCACCGCGAACTCCTCGCCCGCGCCCACACCGACACCACCACATCGACGAGCCCACCGTCTTCCACGACCCCCTCCGGCACTCTCCCACCACGCGCCCCGGGCGGCGACCCGGCGTCCACGCTTCCGGGCGGCGCACCCACCTCCGCCGTACCGCTGCTCGACCCCGTGCCTTCGCTGCCCACGCTGCTCCGTGCGGTACGCCGCGACCTCACGCCGGGGGAGCGGGCGGGTGTGATTTCGCAGTTGTAGTTGGTGTGTGAGTGGTGGTGTGGGCTGGGGTGTTGCAGGTCGGATGAGAACGTTTCGGGGCCCGTCCGGGTGGGGGCGGTGTGTGGTCTGGCCTGGGGGTTTCGCGTTTTCGTTGAGAATGCGCGGGTGTGTTGCACATAGCCCTGTGCGTCTAAAGGCCCCGCTCATGTTTGTGCTGGTCACGGGCTTTTGGCGTGGATCGCAGGGCGGTCTACCGTCCGGATGTGCGTGATCGCGGGTGGTGCCGGGTTTCGGCGAGGTGGTCGAGGCGGATCCGGTCGAGGCTGGTTTTGGCGGTGCGTTGGTGGAGATAGGGCGCGATGCGGCGGTGGTGTCCGGGCGTGGTGGGCGTTTCGGGTCGAGGGCGGTTTCCACTCCGGTGATCAACTCTTCGAACGGTTCGCGTGTGCCGAGCCGCGCGGGGAACGCCCCGCACACGACCAACGAGACCCGTCCGGCGAGCCGGCCCCGCGTACACCCCCGAACAACGCGGTTGTCACCACGTCGATGCCCGCGTACACGAATGTCGCCCCGATGCGTTCGGTGAGGTCTTTCAACGGGTTCGCGGTCTCGGCGCCGGTGGTGGTACGCGGGTCGAGGACGGCGGGATCTCGTCGATGAGGACCAGGCGGACGCCCGCCCGGTCGTAGGTGTGGCACACCGCTTCGGTGACCTGTGCCTGCGTCATCCGGGCCGTGACGGGGATGCCGAGGCAGCGGGCGAATTCCGCGGCCAGGGCCTTCGCGGTCACACCCGGCGGTACGAGGACGTACGCCACCGGCACCCACTCTTTCACCCCTGCGCCGCGTCGGGTGGCCTCCGCGAGGTGGCGCGCTTCCGACGCGGGTACAGGGCGGTGGTCTTCCCGGCCGCGGCGGGGCCGCCGGCGATCAACGCCGGTCGGGCGGTCGTCCGTTGGTGGCGGCCCAGGATCATCAGGATGCGTATATTCGTGGCGAGGTGTCGATGGTCGGGGTGCGGACGGTCACGAACGCGCAGTGACGGGCCAGGCGTTCCTCCCGAGCGCGTGCGTGTGCATCGGGGTCGGGTGGTGTCGGGGGAGCCTTGGCCACGAAGTCCTGCCAACCCTGCCAGGTGGTGACCGGCCGGGACTGTTCCGTCGCGTCCACACCCTCGCCACTCGGCCCGTCACCCGAGTACACGCCCAGGCCCACCGTTTCACGGCTCCTTCCCGTGCGCCGTAGAGCCCCTATCCCGTGTACGGCGGGGCGGGGGAGTCGGGATCGTCTTCGTCGGCGTCCGACCCCGGGAGCGGCGCTCCCGGCGCTCGTGGCCCGACGGCGACGGAACCTCACCGGAGCAACCACACGGCACCGATGGCCGATGCCCACCGCCGAACACACCGCGAAGGCGGCCGAGACCAACCCCGCCGCGACCCGACCGTCGCCGTTCGCCCACGGCATGCGCATGGTGTCGCGCGCCGACTCGGCGAGATCACCGAAGCACTCACCCATACCGTCGCCGCCCACGGGATCGTGTGCGTCCACGGCGACCCCGGCCACGACAAGACGGTCGCGCTCCACCAAGCGCTGCGCCTGCTCCGGCACCATGTTTCGTTACGCCGCGCGCTCCTTTCCGCTCTCGAACCCCCGGGGGTGCTCGTGATCGACGACGCTTCGACGCATCGCTGCTCCCGAACTCGACTGCCTCCGCCTTTTGATGGAGGCCCCCACCCGCACCTTCCCGGGGCTGTGCGGGGCGGGCACCGAATGCCCCCTCGCGCGTGCCTCCGCGCCCTGTCGGGGCCCGAGCCGGCGGAGAACGCGGCGGGGGAACGTACGGTCGGTGCCGCCGGCGTCGGTGGGGTGGGTCGGGATGCCGGCGGTCAGGGGTCACCGGCTTCCCGGCCGGCGCGTGTTCCCCGGGTGAGTGTCGGTGATGACGGCGAGCCCTGGTTCACCGCGCCTCCCGCTCCCAGGTCTTTGGTGGGTTTGGTGACGGCCGTTTTGGCGGGGCTGAAGCCCGTGGCCGTCACGGGGCCGCGCGTGTTGACCGCTTGGCCGCGAGTGGGGGTGCTCGCGGGTTGCGATCGTGTGTTCTGCTCGGCGGCTCTCGTGTATCGCCGCCACTGCCATTCGGGCGTACGAACGGCCGAACGGCGGTTTTCGAGGTCCCGGGTCAGGGCCGTCCCGGCCCGGCCCGCCGCCGGCGGGACCACTCGGTGGTCGGACATGTACTCCTGTATGACGCCGCCTCGCCGCTCGTAGACCCGCTGGATCCGCGGGTCGACCTCCGCGTCCGGGGCGCGTACGAGATGCTCGGCCATGGCGTCGTGCAGGTGGGCGTTGCGGGCATCGCCCAGTGGTTGGTCCACCCGCGTGTGCGACCGGACGGTCTCTTCGATCACCGCGGGCAACTGTGCCGCCGGGATCGCGTCCCCGTGTTCCGCGACCACCCGGCGCATCTCCTCGGCCAAGGGTCGACCGTCGGTGACCTTGTCGAACGGAAAGGTTCGCGGCGGAAATTCGTAGCCCTCGACGCCGTTGCCGTCGGGTGTGCGCATCCAGCTCTCGAACCTGGCCGCCTCGTCGGCCGTCATCGCGCGATCGTGCTCCATCTCCATGGATATGTTCACCTCGTGGCGGGTGAAGTCGACGAGTGTTGCGCGAGCCTCCTCGGCCCTCGCTGCGGCCAGGTCGCCGAGTTCGCGTGCCCGGGCGTCCAGGGCGCGGTTGACGCCCGGCGCCAATCGATGGTCCGGGATCGCCGCGAGCACGGACCCGGTGAAGGCCGTCAGCGCCACTTCGTGCAGCAGATCGCCCAGTTGATACGCCCGGTTGATCTGCTTTTCGCGTTCCGTCGGTTCCCGCTCCGCCGACCCGGACTCCGTCATCGCGTCCCCACCCCGTCCCACTCGACCGACAACACCACTGTCACGGATATCGAAACCCCCGTGCGCACCGGGGAGAGCCGTGGCCGACCGACGCACCTCACATGACCGTGACCGTGACCGTGACCGATTGTGCGTACCGTACCGGCGGTTCGCCGACGCACAGCGCCCCCGGGGACGTTCACCGATCACACGAGCACGACCCCGCCTCCGCGGGCATGACCGGCGTGGCCGTCGATGTGCACCGCCGCCACCGCGCCGCGCGCCCCGGCCGGCTGGCGGCACCCGGACCGGGACCGCGTCCGCGCGCAGTCGGCAGATGACGGCGCCCGTCCACGCGATCGAAGTCCGGCCGTCCTCGACCGCGGCTGGCCCCGACCACGGCCGCCCGACCCGTTCCCCGAACTCGCGGCACAACGCTCCGTCCGCGGGCGATACCCCCGGTTCCCGGAGCGCGTCTCGTCGCGGGCGCGATCTCCGGGGCACGGCGCAGGACGTGTACGGCGGTGTCACGGGGACCCGGATGAATGCCGGACCGGTTTCCGTCCGAGGTGGTCTTTCCGCTGTGGTTCCTCTTCCTACCAGTGTCCGAGTGCGCAGGCCCGGCTTCTCCGACACGATCCGGGTGCCGTCCGTGCCGTCCGTGCCGTCCGTGCCGTCGCCGCGCGGCGTTCTGCGGTTCCGTGTCGGTTCGGTGCCGATGGCGTCGCCCGCTGTGCCGTGTGTGGTCGCGGTGGAGTCTCTTGTCGGTTCGGGTCGGGGGTGGGTCCTGGTGTGATTGAGTCCGAATCGGCGCCGTAGGGGCGGGGATTCCTGCGACTCCCTTTTTCCTGTCGGGTTTTCCTGTCCGGTTTTCCTCACGACTTTCGGGTCGGGGTATCGATGGGGTCCGGGCCTGTCATGGCGGTGTGCGGCGTTGTGGCGGCCGGTGAGTAGGGTGCGGCGGAATCTGGGCGTGAGGGCCGCAGGAGGCGTCCAGGTCACTTGTCGAGGGTTCCTGGTGGTTGCCAGGGTGGGTCTGTGGTGGTCGTGGAGCCGGTTCGGCGTGTCCGCGGCGCGGTGCCGGTTCGTTCGTTGGACGTGGCGGTGGGGCCGCGGAGCGGACCTGTTCGCGGTTCCGGTGGGACCTGTCCCTCCTCCCGAATCTTACCCGGGTCGAGTTTTGATGCATGGCTTTGTCCCGTGACGCGATGCCCATCTATATTGGAAGTGGTCGACCGGTCGTGAAGTCGCCTGTTTCCAACATGGGTTGGTGGGTGACGGTTTCAAGTCCTGTGGTGCTGTGGGGTGTTGGTCCGCCTTCACGGGGCCGGTGTCCCGTCCGTTGATCCCGGAGGGCGTATGGTGCAACACGCAAACCTCGCCTGCCGCCGGCGCAGTTCCCGAGCAATCGCGATCGCGAGCCGGACACGCTCGGCGCGGTGGCCAATCGCGTAGCGATTGGGTGTTGGTTGGAAGTGACGTAG
>NZ_JBITJP010000058.1:0-12521 GCF_044460165.1 Embleya sp. NPDC050154 | reverse complement strand
TAGGGTTTGAGGGCTTCGGCGCAGGCGTCGAGGTGTTCGCGGAACGGTGTGGACGTGGCGTACAGGTCGAGTGCCATGCCGTCCCATTGGCTGCCTTGTCCGGGGAAGACGAACACGATCTTGCCGGGGTCGGTGGTCGCGATGCCCTGGATGAGGTCCGGGGTTTCCTGCTGCTGTGCGAGGGCTTTGAGGCCGGCGGTGTGGTTGCCGATGACTACCGCGCGGTGCTCGAACAGCGTGCGCCCGGCCAGTACACGGGCGACCGTCGTCGCCGACAAGTCGGGCCGGCTGTGCAGGTGTTCGCGAAGACGGCGAGCCTGCTCGCGCAGCGCCTGTGGCGAACGCGCCGACAACAGCCAGGGGGAGGGCAATGAGTCGGCGACAACCGGGGTTTCCGGTTGCGGCTCCGGGTCGACCGGCGCCGGCGCGACGACCGACACCGGTGCCTGCTCGATGATCACGTGCGCGTTGGTGCCGCTGATGCCGAAGGACGAGACACCGGCGCGGCGCGGGTGGTCCGTCTGCGGCCACGATTCGCTCTCCGTGAGCAGGGTGACCGCGCCTGCGGTCCAGTCGACGAGCGGGGAGGGTTCGTCGATGTGCAGTGTCTTGGGCAGTACGCCGTGCCGCATGGCCAGGATCATCTTGATCACCCCGGCCACCCCGGCGGCGGCAAGCGTGTGCCCGATGTTCGACTTGATCGACCCGAGGCGCAACGGCTGGTCGGCAGCGCGGTCGGTGCCGTACGTCGCGAGCAGGGCCTGAGCTTCGATCGGGTCGCCCAGCACGGTTCCCGTACCGTGTGCCTCGACCGCGTCCACCTGGTCCGGCGCCAGTCGCGCGTTGGCGAGTGCCTGGCGGATCACGCGCTGTTGGGAGGGGCCGTTGGGTGCGGTGAGTCCGTTGCTGGCGCCGTCCTGGTTGATGGCGGAGCCGCGTAGTACGGCGACGATGGGGTGGCCGTTGCGTTGGGCGTCGGAGAGGCGTTCGAGCAGGAGCAGGCCGACGCCTTCGCCCCAGCCGGTGCCGTTGGCGGTGGAGGAGAATGCCTTGCAGCGGCCGTCCGGCGACAACGCCCGCTGACGACTGAACTCGATGAACGAACTCGGCGTGGCCATCACGGTCACCCCGCCCGCGAGGGCGAGCGAGCATTCTCCGCTGCGCAGTGACTGTGCGGCCAGGTGGATCGCGACGAGGGAGGACGAGCACGCGGTGTCCACCGTCACCGCCGGACCCTCGAACCCGAACGTGTAGGCCACCCGACCCGACGCGACACTCGTCGTGTTCCCGGTGGACAGATAGCCCTCGACGCCCTCCGGCACCTTGGCCAGGCCCGAGGCGTAGTCCTGTGAGATCACCCCGGCGAACACACCCGCGTCGGTGCCGCGAATGTCGGCGGCGTCGATGCCCGCCCGCTCGAACACCTCCCACGCGGTCTCCAGGAGCAGCCGTTGTTGTGGGTCGGTGGCCAGTGCCTCGCGCGGGCTGATGCCGAAGAACTCCGCGTCGAACCGGTCCGCGTCATAGAGGAATCCGCCCTCACGCGCGTACGAGTGTCCGACCCGGTTCGGGTCGGCGTCGTAGAGGTTGTCCAGATCCCAGCCGCGCTCGGTGGGGAATCCACCGATGGCGTCGGTGCCTTCGGCGACGAGTCGCCACAGGTCCTCGGGCGTGCGGACGCCGCCCGGGAAGCGGCAGCTCATCGCGACGATCGCGATCGGGTCCTCGGCCGGCCCGCCGTCACCGAGTACGCGCGCGGTGGGTTCTCCCGCCGAGGGTACGAGTCCGCCGACGACCTCGGCGCGGACGAACGCGGTGAGGGCGAGCGGGGTCGGATAGTCGAAGATCAGCGTCGCCGGGAGCCGAAGGCCGGTGGCCGTGTTGAGCCGGTTGCGCAGCTCGACGGCGGTGAGCGAGTCGAAACCCAGGTCACCGAACGCGTGTTCGCGATCCACCGCCTCGGGGGTGGCGTGGCCGAGCACGGCCGCCACCTGGGTCCGGATCAGGTCCAGGATCAGCTCGTCCTGCTCGGCGGCGGACCGACCGGCCAGCCGCCGACCGAGCGAGGAGCCCGCACCGGCCCCGCCGGCATGGGCGGTGCGTCGGGTCGAGATGCGAACGAGGCCGCGCAGCAGGGTGGGCAGGGTCCCGGCCGTCGCCTGGGCACGGAGTGCGGCGGGGTCCAGGTGGGCCGGGACGACCAGGGCGTCCCCCCTCGCCACGGCGGTGTCGAACAGGGCGAGCCCGGTTCCGCTGTCGAGCGGCACCAGTCCGCTGCGGGCCACCCGGGCCCGGTCGGTGGCGTCGAGCGTGTCGGTGATTCCGCTGGTTTCGGTCCAGAGTCCCCAGGCGAGTGAGGTGGCGGGTTGGTGGTGGGTGTGTCGGTGGTGGGCGAGTGCGTCGAGGAAGGTGTTGGCGGCGGCGTAGTTGGCTTGTCCGGGGTTGCCGAGGGTGCCGGCGATGGAGGAGTAGAGGAGGAAGTGGGTGAGGTTGTGGTGGTGGGTGAGTTGGTGGAGGTTCCAGGCGGCGTCGATCTTGGGGCGTAGGACGGTGTCGAGGTGTTGGTCGGTGAGGGTGGTGAGGGTGGCGTCGTGGGTGGTGCCGGCGGTGTGTACGACGGCGGTGAGTGGGTGGTCGGTGGGGATGGTGTCGAGGAGTTTGGTGAGCGCGGTGCGGTCGGCGGCGTCGCATGCGGTGATGGTGATCCGGGCGCCGAGTGCGGTGAGTTCCTCTTGGAGTGCTGTGGCGCCAACGGCATCCGGTCCGCTGCGGCTGGTCAGCAGGAGGTGTTTGGCGCCGTGTCGGGTGACGAGATGGCGCGCGATAAGGCTGCCGAGGGTGCCGGTGCCGCCGGTGATCAGGATGGTGCCGTTGGGGTCGAGGGGGCGGGGGAGGGTGAGGACGACCTTGCCGGTGTGTCGGGCCTGGCTGAGGTAGCGGAAGGCCTCGGGTGCACGGCGGATGTCCCAGGCGGTCACCGGCAGCGGCCGGATCGCCCCGCTTTCGAATAGAGCCAGCAACGCGGCGAGCATCTCCCGGATGCGCTCCGGACCCGCCTCCATGAGATCGAACGCCCGGTAGGTGATGCCGGGGTGTCGGGTGGTGATGGTGTGGGGGTCGCGGATATCGGTTTTGCCCATTTCGAGGAAGCGTCCGCCGGGTTGTTGGAGGCGGAGTGAGGCGTCGACGTGTTCGTGGGCGAGGGAGTTGAGGACGATGTCGATGCCGCCGTGGTGGTGGGTGGCGGTGTGGAAGGTGCGTTCGTAGTCGAGGGTGCGGGAGTTGGCGATGTGGGTGTCGTCGAGTCCCTGGGCGCGGAGGGTGTTCCATTTGGTGGGGCTTGCGGTGCCGTAGACGTCGAGGTCGAGGTGGTGGGCGAGTTGTACGGCGGCCATGCCGACGCCGCCGGTGGCGGCGTGGACGAGGAGTGTTTCGCCCGGTTGTGCTTCGGCGAGGTCGACCAGGCCGTAGTACGCGGTCAGGAACACGATCGGGGTCGCGGCGGCCTGCTCGTCCGTCCAGTCCGCCGGGACTCGGGAGAGGTATCGCCGGTCGGCGATCGTGCGCGGTCCGACACCACCTTCGAGCAGGCCCATCACCCGGTCGCCGGGGGCCAGGTCGGTGACTCCCGGGCCGACCTCCAGGACCACCCCGGCGCCCTCGCTGCCGATCAGGGCTTCACCCGGGTACATGCCGAGGGTGATCATCACGTCCCGGAAGTTCAGACCGGCCGCGCGCACCGACAGTCGCACCTGATGCTCCGTCAACGGAGCGTCCGCGATCGGCGACGGGAGCAGCGCGAGGTTGTCCAGCGTTCCGTGCCCGGTCACATCGAGTCGCCACGCCGGCTCGGCGGCGGTCGGAATCACCAGCGACGGACGGGAGTGAGCGGGGACCAGACGCGGGACGAACCGCGCTCCCCGGCGCAGCGCGAGCTGCGATTCGCCCTCGGCGAGCGCGGCGGGCAGGGCCGCGTACGACGCCGGATCGTCGTCGAGGTCCACCAGGACGAAGCGATCGGGGTGCTCCGTCTGCGCGGTGCGCACGAGCCCCCACACCGGCGCGCCGGCCGGCCGCACGGGGTCGTGTGCGTCGGTGGCGACGGCGTGACGGGTGAGTACGACCAGGCGGGTCGACGCCAACCGCTCGTCGGTGGACCACTCCCGGAGCAGCGCGAGCGCCGCACGGGTGACCGCGTGGGCGGCGCCGGCTACGTCGTCACCCGGGTCGACGATCGGCGTTGTGACGACCAGCCCCGGTACCGGATCGCCGTTCGCGATCGCGGTCGCCACCGCGGCCGGGTCGGCGTACACCGCGTCGGCGGACGCGGAGATGCCGTGCGGGTCGGCACCCAGGACCGCGAACGGGACGCCGGCCGGCTTGCCTTCGGGGGCCGGCGCGGCGAGCCAGTCCAGGTGGAAGAGGGAGTCTCGGCCGGTGTCCTCGGTGACCGCGGTGAGCCGATCGGCTGCGATCGACCGTAGTACGAGCGCCTCGACCGTGGCGACCGGTGCGCCCGCCTCGTCGGTGGCCGACAGCGCGATCCGGTCCGTCCCGGTCGGGGTGAGCCGTACGCGCAGCGCGGTCGCGCCGGTCGCGTGCAGGGTCACCTCCGACCACGTGAACGGGAGGCGCACGCCGTCCGGTTCGGGCGCGTCGCCCGCGAGGGTGTCCAGCACCAACGGGTGCAGTGCCGCGTCGAGGAGAGCGGGGTGCAGCCCGTATCCCGCGGCGTCGCCCGCCCGGTCCTCGGGCAGGCGGACGTCGGCGTACAGCTCGCCGCCCAGCCGCCAGACCGCGCGCACGCCCTGGAAGGCCGGGCCGTAGGCGTAGCCGCGCTCGGCCAGCCGCTCGTACAGGTCACCCACGGGCAGTGCCTGGGCCCCGGCGGGCGGCCAGACCTCTGCCGCCGCCGCGTCGTCATCGGCCGTGCCGAGTGCGGCGCCCCCGCGCTCGGCCAGGACACCGGTGGCGTGCCGCGTCCATGAGGCCGACTCGGCGCCGGCGCCGTGACCGCCACGACCGCCGGGCCCGCCGGTCGGTCGGGAGTGGATGGTGACGGTACGCCGTCCCGCTTCGTCCGGGCCGGCGATGGTGAGCTGGAGATCCACCCCGTCCCGGACCGGGAGCACCAGCGGTGCCTCCAGCGTCAGTTCCTCGATCGTGTCGCACCCGACCCGGTCGCCCGCCTGGATCACGAGGTCGATGAAGGCGGTGCCGGGGAGCAGGGTGGTGTCGAGGACGGTGTGGTCGGTGAGCCAGGGGTGGGTGGTGCGGGAGAGGCGTCCGGTGAGGATGAGTCCGTCGTTGTCGGCGAGGGGGAGTGCGGCGGCGAGGAGCGGGTGGTCGTTCGCGTCCAGCCCGGCGGCGGCGACATCGGCACCCGCGCGTGCTTCGAGCCAGTAGCTCTCGTGCTGGAAGGGGTAGGACGGGAGATCGTCCACGAACCCGGCTTTTGACGGAACCAGTGTGCCCCATACCGGAGTTCGCGCGAACAACCGGGCATGCGCGACGGCGGTGACGAGAATCTCCGGCTCCGGCTGCTCACGGCGCGAGGTCGGGATGAAGGCCGGCGAGGTGTCCTGGGCCGTGTCGTCCGACCGCAGACTCTCGACGGTCTCCCGAGCGAGCGCGGTGAGCGTGGTGTCCGGACCCAACTCCAGGTAGGTGGTGACGTTTTCGTGGTGGAGGGTGGTGATGCCGTCGTGGAAGTGCACGGCGTGGCGGATGTGGTTGGTCCAGTAGCCGGGATCCGCGAGTTGCTCGGCGGTGGCGATCGTCCCGGTGGTGTTGGAGATCAGGGGCGTGTGGGGGGAGTGGTAGGTCAGGTCGGCGGCCACGGCGTGGAACTCGGAGAGGATCGGCTCCATGTGGGGTGAGTGGAACGCGTGGCTGACCTTGAGTTCCTTGGTCTTGTGACCGGCCGCGCGGGCCTGTTCGGCGATGCGGAGGCAGAGTTCGCGGTCGCCGGAGATCACCGTGGCGTGGGGTGCGTTGTGGGCGGCGACGGAGACCAGGTGCTGGTGTCCGTCGAGGAGTTCGGCCAGTTCGTTGGGCGCGGCGCTGACCGCGATCATGGTGCCGCCGGTGGGTGCGGTTTGCATGAGGCGGGCGCGTGTGGTGACGAGGGTGGCGGCGTCGGGGAGGGTGAGGACTCCGGCGAGGTGGGCGGCGGTGAGTTCGCCGATGGAGTGGCCGATGAGGTAGTCGGGGGTCACGCCGTGGTGGGCCAGCAGGTGGTGCAGTGCGGTTTGGAGGGCGAAGAGTGCGGGTTGGGTGTAGCGGGTCTGGTTGAGGAGTTCGGGGTGGTGGTCGATCACCTCGCGCAGAGGCGTGTCCAGGTGCGGATCGAGATGGGCGACGACCTCGTCGAAGGCGTCGGCGAACACCGGGTACGCGGCGCGCAGTTCGGCGCCCGTGCTCGGTCGTTGGCTGCCCTGCCCGGTGTACATGAACGCCGTCCGGCCGGGTCCGGCGAGCCGATGGCCGTTTACCGCGGTGGGCAGGCTTCGGTCCTGTACGAGGGCGGACAGCCCGGCCAGGAAGTCGTCGCGACGGATGCCCACGACGGCCGCGCGCCGGTCGAAGACGGTTCGCCGGGTCGCGAGCGTGCCCGCGATCGCGGTGAGGTCGGCGTCGGGATGTGCCGTGACGTACGCGTGCAGCCGCTCGGCCTGCTCCCGCAGTGCCTGCGGCGTGCGGGCGGACAACACCCACGGCAGGGGCCCCGACGGCGACACCGCCGCGGTGGCCGGGTCGTCCTCGTTCGTCCGCGCGGCGGTCGAACCGGTGTCCGGACGCTCGGGATCCGCCGCGGCCTCCTCGGCGGGCTCGGGTTCGGGGGTCTGTTCCAGGATCACGTGGGCGTTGGTGCCGCTGATCCCGAAGGAGGAGACGCCCGCGCGGCGGGGATGGTCGGTCTCGGGCCATGGTTCCGCCTCGGTCAACAGCGATACCGTGCCGGCCGACCAGTCGACGTGCGGCGCGGGCTCGTCCACGTGCAGCGTCTTGGGCAACACCCCGTGCCGCAGGGCCAGCACCATCTTGATCACCCCGGCGACGCCCGCCGCCGCCTGGGTGTGTCCGATGTTCGACTTGATCGAGCCGAGCCGAAGCGGCGGCCCGCCCTGGCGGTCCTGCCCGTAAGTGGCGATCAGCGCCTGGGCCTCGATCGGGTCACCCAAGGTGGTGCCGGTGCCGTGCGCCTCCACCGCGTCGACCTGATCCGGCGTCAATCCGGCACTCATGAGGGCCTGTTGGATCACCCGCTGCTGGGACGGGCCGTTGGGCGCGGTGAGTCCGTTGCTCGCGCCGTCCTGGTTGACCGCCGAGCCGCGGATCACTGCGAGTACGTGGTGCCCATTGCGTCGTGCGTCCGCCAACCGCTCGACTAGCACCAGTCCGACGCCTTCGGCGAACCCGGTACCGTCCGCGCTGCCGGCGAACGAGCGGCACCGCCCGTCGGGGGAGAGCCCGCGCTGCCTGCTGAACTCCACGAACAGCCCCGGAGTGGCCATCACCGTGACACCACCCGCGAGCGCGAGCGAGCACTCGCCCTGTCGCAGCGACTGGACCGCCAGGTGCAGCGCGACCAGGGACGACGAGCAGGCCGTGTCCACCGTCACCGCGGGACCCTCGAGACCGAAGGTGTAGGACAGGCGACCGGACGCCACGCTCGTGGTGTTCCCGGTCAGCAGATAGCCCTCCAATGCCTCCGGTGCCTGGTGCAGGCGCGGCGCGTAGTCCTGCGCGATGGCGCCGACGAAGACACCGGTGTCGCTGCCGCTCAGCGCCGAGGGCCGGATCCCGGCCCGCTCGAAGGTCTCCCAGGCCGTCTCCAGCAACAGCCGCTGCTGCGGGTCGGTGGCCGCGGCCTCGCGGGGGTTGATCCCGAAGAACGCGGCGTCGAAGCCGTCCGCGCGCTCCAGGAAGCCGCCGGTCCGGGCGTAGGAGGTCCCGGGGTGTTCCGGGTCGGGATCGTACAGCCCGTCCAGGTCCCAGCCGCGCCCGGCGGGGAACCCGCCGATGGCGTCGGTGCCGTCCGCGACCAACCGCCAGAGCCCCTCGGGGGTGTCGACGCCGCCGGGGAACCGGCAGGCCATGCCCACGATCGCGATCGGCTCGTGCTTCTCGGACTCCACCTCGTGCAGTCGGCGACGGGCCTGGTGCAGGTCCGTGGTCACCCGCTTGAGATAGTCGCGAAGCTTCTCCTCGTTGGCCATCTGGCGTAACACTCCCTAACGCGAAACCGCGAAGTCACTGTGGTCGGAACGGGTGATTCAGGAGATGCCGAGCTCGTTGTCGATGAAGTCGAAGATCTCGTCGTCGGAGGCTGCGTCGATCTTCTCGGCCACCGCGGCGTCGCCGCCCGGGGCACCGGTACGGCTCGCCGACTCGTTGAGCCGGACCACGAAGTCCGCCAGCCGGGCGGCCAAACGTTCCCTGGTCCCGTCGTCGGGCACGGCGGTGGCCAGCGCCGCCTCCCACCGATCCACCTCGGCGAGCAGCGGCAGCGCGGGTGCGTCGGCGGGCACCAACTCGGTACGCAGAAACTCGGCCAGGACGCTCGGCGTCGGGTGGTCGAAGACCAGCGTCGCGGGCAGGTGCAGGCCGGTCGCGATGTTGAGCCGGTTGCGCAACTCGACGGCGGTGAGCGAGTCGAAGCCCAGTTCCTTGAACGCCTTCTCCGCCTCGACGGACTCGGACGCCGAGTGCCCGAGCACGGCCGCCGCCTGGGCGCGTACCAGTTCGAGCAACCGCTCCCGCGCGTCGTCGGGGGACAACGCGCGCAGCCGGTCCGCGAGCGAGGCCGAGATGTCGCCGGGTGCCGCGGGCGCCTCGGCCGCGCGGCGGAGCCGCGCCCGCACCAGGCCGCGCAGTACCGCGGGTACCCCGTCACCCGCCCGGGTGCGCAACGTCGCCAGGTCGAGCGGGAACGGGATGAGCACCGGATGCCGCAGATCCGCCGCCTCGTCGTACAACGCCATGCCCTGCGCGCTGGTGATGGGCAGGAAGCCCGTGCGCGCGAGTCGCTCGACGTCCGAGTCGTCGAGATGGCCGGTCATCCCGCTGCTCTCGGCCCACAGCCCCCAGGCGAGCGAACTGCCGGGAAGGCCGCGGGTGTGTCGGTGGTGGGCGAGCGCGTCGAGGAAGGTGTTGGCGGCGGCGTAGTTGGCCTGACCCGGATTGCCGAGGGTGCCCGCGGCCGAGGAGTAGAGGACGAAGCGCGCGAGGTCGTGGTCGCGGGTCAGCTCGTGCAGGTTCCACGCGGCGTCGACCTTCGGACGGAGCACGGCATCGACGTGGTCGTCGGTGAGCCCGCCGAGGACCGCGTCCCGGAGCGTGCCCGCGGTGTGGATCACGGCGGTGAGCGGGTGCGCCGAGGGGATGGCGTCGAGGAGTTTGGTGAGCGCGGTGCGGTCGGCGGCGTCGCATGCGGTGATGGTGATCCGGGCGCCGAGTGCGGTGAGTTCCTCTTGGAGTGCTGTGGCGCCAACGGCATCCGGTCCGCTGCGGCTGGTCAGCAGGAGGTGTTTGGCGCCGTGTCGGGTGATGAGGTGTCGTGCGGTGAGGCTGCCGAGGGTGCCGGTGCCGCCGGTGATCAGGATGGTGCCCTTGGGGTCGAGGGGGCGGGGGAGGGTGAGGACGACCTTGCCGGTGTGTCGGGCCTGGCTGAGGTAGCGGAAGGCCTCGGGTGCACGGCGGATGTCCCAGGCGGTCACCGGCAGCGGCCGGATCGCCCCGCTGTCGCACAACTCGCGGATTGCGACCAGCATTTCCTTGACCCGATCCAGGCCGGGGTCGAGGACGTCATAGGCCCGGTAGGTGATGCCGGGGTGTCGGGTGGTGATGGTGTGGGGGTCGCGGATATCGGTTTTGCCCATTTCGAGGAAGCGTCCGCCGGGTTGTTGGAGGCGGAGTGAGGCGTCGACGTGTTCGTGGGCGAGGGAGTTGAGGACGATGTCGATGCCGCCGTGGTGGTGGGTGGCGGTGTGGAAGGTGTGTTCGTAGTCGAGGGTGCGGGAGTTGGCGATGTGGGTGTCGTCGAGTCCCTGGGCGCGGAGGGTGTTCCATTTGGTGGGGCTTGCGGTGCCGTAGACGTCGAGGTCGAGGTGGTGGGCGAGTTGTACGGCGGCCATGCCGACGCCGCCGGTGGCGGCGTGGACGAGGAGTGTTTCGCCCGGTTGTGCTTCGGCGAGGTCGACCAGGCCGTAGTACGCGGTCAGGAACACCACCGGAACGGCCGCCGCCTCGGCGTACGTCCACCCGTTCGGCACCTGGGTGAGCACCCGGTGGTCGGCGACCGTGATCGGCCCGACACCGCCCGGCAGCAGGCCCATCACCCGGTCGCCGGGGGCCAGATCGCTCACGCCCGGGCCGACCTCCAGAACCACGCCGGCGCCCTCGCCGCCCGGCGGCCGGGAGTCGCCGCGCACCATGTCGAGGCCGATCAGAATGTCCCGGAAGTTCAGGCCGGCGGCCCGCACCTCCAGCCGAACCTGCCCCTCGCCCAGTGGTTCGAGGGCCTCGGGCGCGGGTTCCAGGTACAAATCCTCCAGGGTGCCGGTATGCGCGGACGCCAACCGCCAGTTGGCACCGTCCGCGGGCACCGCCAGGACCTCGTCGGCCACCGGACGGGTCAGACGCGGCAGGAACGCCTGCCCATGTCGCAGCGCGAGTTGGGGTTCACCGGTGGCCAGCGCGAGCCGAAGCACACGCTGCGACTCGGCACTGCCGTCGGTGTCGACGAGGATGAAGCGATCCGGGTTCTCGGACTGCGCGGAGCGCAGTAGGCCCCAGAGCGTGGCGCCCGGCAGGTCGGCCACGTCCTCGCCGGGGTGGGTGCCGACGGCACCTCGGGTGAGGACGGCCAGTCGAATGCCGGTGAGCTGCTCGTTCGCCGCCCACTCCTGAAGGAGCGCGAGCGTGCGCCGGGTGATCGTCCGTACGGTGGCGGCCGGGTCGGCGGAGTCGCCGTCCGTACCCGACGCGACCGGTGTCGCGGCGTCCAGCACGAGCACCGCCGGCTGCTCGGCGCCATTGTCGAAACGGCCCAGCCAGTGCAGCAGTTCGTCAGGGGTCAGGACGGGCGGACCGGAGGCGTAGGGGTCGGCTGAACCAGTGGACGAGGTGGACCGGATCGGCCTGTCGGCCTCGTCGGTCGACGAGCCGTCGGCCGAGGTCAACGAGAGCGGCGTCCAGTCGAGCCGGAACAGCGCCTCGTGCCGGTGTGGGGTGTCGCCTTGTCCCGCCGAGGCCAACGCGGCGAGTTGCTCCGGCGAGATCGCCCGAGTCGCCAGCGCGCCGACCGAGACCACGGGCGCGCCGACCGCGTCGGCGACGTCGAGCGCAACGACCCCGTCGCCCACGCGCGCAAGCCGAACCCGCAACGAACGTGCACCGGCGGCGTGCAGCCGAACACCGCGCCAGGAGAAGGGCAACCGGATCGATCCGTCGGTCGCGTCGTCCGCGTCCCCTCGTTCGTCGTCGCGAGACAGGAGGTCGCGCGCCATCGGGTGGAGCGCGGCATCGAGCAGCGCGGGGTGGAGCCCGAAGGCAGCCGGGTCGGTGCCCTCGGGCAGGCTCACCTCGGCGAAGAGATCGTCGCCGACCTGCCAGGCGGCGCGAACCCCCTGGAATACCGAGCCGTATCCGTAACCAGCGGAGGCCAGCGTCCCGTACAACTCGTCGGCGTCGATCGGCACGCCATCGACAGGCGGCCAACTCGTCGCGTCGAACGTCGCTGCCGTGGCGCCGAGTGGGTCGGGGGCCAGGGTGCCCGCGGCGTGCCGGGTCCAGGGTTGGTCGGTGTTCGCGTCGTCGCTGCGGGAGTGGATGGTGACGGCGCGCCGGCCGGTGTCGTCCGGGGCGGCGACGGCGACTTGGAGCCGGACGGCGCCGATCGCCGGGACGACGAGGGGGTTCTCCAGGACGAGTTCTTCGAGGTTCGGTGTGTCACCGAGCTCGGCGGCGTGCAGCGCGAGATCGACGAACGCGGTGCCGGGCAGCAGCACGGTGTCCAGGACCGCGTGATCGGCCAACCACGGGTGGGTGGCGAGCGAGACCCGGCCGGTCAGTACCAGCGGTCCACCGTCGGCGAGTTCGACCGCCGCCCCGAGGAACTCGTGTTCCGTCGAGACGAGTCCGAGCCCACTCGGGTCCTTGGCGACGGCCGGGGTGTCGAGCCAGTAGTCCCGGTACTGGAAGGCGTACGTCGGCAACCCGGGATCGGGGGTGCCCGACGCGGACGGCGGGGGGATGTGCGTGGCCAGCGCTCGGGAAACGCCGTGGGTGTGCAGGGTTGCCAGGCTGGTGGTGAAGCGGTGGTGGGTGCCTTGGTCGCGGCGGAGGGTTTCCACGACGTGGACGTTGGGGTTGTTGGCCGTGTCGGAAATGGCGTGGGTGAGGACGGGGTGGGGGCTGGACTCGATGTAGATGTGGTGGTTGTTGTGGGTGAGTTGTTCGATGGTGGGTTGGAGGAGGACGGGGTTGCGGAGGTTGTCGTACCAGTAGTGGGCGTT
>NZ_JBITJP010000057.1:0-16010 GCF_044460165.1 Embleya sp. NPDC050154 | reverse complement strand
CCCACATCCAAGACACCACCACCCTCAACGCCCACTACTGGTACGACAACCTCCGCAACCCCGTCCTCCTCCAACCCACCATCGAACAACTCACCACCACCGGCCACCACACCTACATCGAAACCAGCCCCCACCCCGTCCTCACCCACCCCATCACCGACACCACCGAGGGTCACAACGTCCACGTCATCGAAACCCTCCGCCGCGACCAAGGCACCCACCACCGCTTCACCACCAGCCTGGCAACCCTGCACACCCACGGCATCGACGGCGCGTTGACCTCGCATATCCCGACGGGCGGCCACACCGAGCCCGAACCCGGGTTCCCCACCTACGCCTTCCAGCGTCGGTCCTATTGGCTGGACGTGCGCCCCGGCAACACCGACGTCGCCACCGCCGGACTCAGCGCATCCGGACACCCGTTTCTCGGGGCCACGGTCGAACTCGCCGAATCCGGCGCGCGGTTCTTTTCCGGTCGGATCTCGCTGCGCACCCACCCGTGGCTCGCGGACCACGCCGTCCTGGACACCGTGCTGCTGCCCGGCACGGCGTTCGTCGACCTCGCGCTGCACGCCGCCGAGGCCACCGACGCACCCGCCGTCGAGGAACTCACCCTCGAAAGCCCGCTGATCGTCCACATCAGCGGAGCCGTCCAGCTTCAGGTCGCCCTCGCCGCCCCGGACGACACCGGCCGACGCACCATCACCATCCACTCCCGCACCGACGACCCGAACACCGACCAACCCTGGACCCGACACGCCACGGGCACTCTCGCGGCGCCCAACGCCGCCGCGCGCACCGCATCCTTCGCCGCAGCGCCATGGCCTCCCGAGCACGCGACCGTCATCGACGCCGACGAGTTGTACGCGGCGCTGGCCGCCGTCGGGTATGGATACGGCCCGGCCTTCCAGGGTGTCCGAGCCGCCTGGCGGGTCGGCGACGAGCGCTTCGCCGAGGTCGCCCTCGCCGCCGAACAGCGTGATGACGCCGCTGCGTTCGGCATACATCCGGCACTCTTGGACGCCGCGCTGCACGCGGGGCTCGACACCGACACCGGGCCGGGGTCGCCCGGCGGGCCGAGGTTGCCGTTCTCCTTCCGGGGTGTGCGCCTGCTCGCCACCGGTGCCACCACGCTCCGCGTCCGCCTGGCCCCCGCCGGGCCCGACGCGCTCGCCCTCTCCGTGACCGATGCCACGGGTGAACCGGTGTTGTCCGTCGAGTCGTTGGCCCTCCGTCCGACCCCGGACGGAGGCTTGGCCAAGACCGGCACGAGCGGCGCCGGTTCGCTCCATCACCTCGACTGGGTCCCGACGCCACTCACCGCCGAGGCCACACCGACGGTGGCGACTCTCACTGCGTTCACCGAGCCTGCCGGCCCCGCCCACCACTCCGTCGCGGTCGGTAGCACGTACGCCGGCTGGCCCGAGTTGCACGCCGCCGTCGAGGCCGGGTCCGGCGTGCCGGACGTCGTGCTGATCACGGTGCCCCCCTCGGAATCCGCTCCGCCGAACCCGATCGGGCAGGCCCACACCGGCACCCGGCACCTTCTGCGCGTGGTGCAATCCTGGCTCGCCGACGCACGATTCGAGACCTCCCGACTCGCGGTGCTGACACATCGCGCGGTCGCCGCGAAGGTGGGCGAGGAGGTGCCCGGTCTGGCCGGCGCGCCGCTGTGGGGCCTGCTCCGCACCGCCCAGGCGGAGTACCCGGACCGCTTCGTGCTGATCGACACGGACGGCCACGCCTCCTCCGTGGCGGCGATCGGCGCGGCGCTGGGCTCCGGCGAACCGCAGCTCGCTCTGCGCGAAGGCAGCGTGTTCCTTCCTCGGTTGGTCCGAGCGAGCGTCGACGTCGCCGAGACTCGGACCGTGCGCCCGCTCGATCCGGACGGCACCGTCCTGATCACCGGCGGCACCGGCACCCTCGGCCGCCTCGCCGCACGACACCTGATCACCGACCACGGCGCCAAGCACCTCCTGTTGACCAGCCGCAGCGGCCCCGACGCCGACGGGGCCGACGAGCTCGCCACCGAACTCACGGCACTCGGCGCGCAGATCACCATCACCGCATGCGACACCGCCGACCGCCCGGCACTTGCCGCCCTCCTCGGCGGCATCCCCGACGACCACCCCCTCACCGCCGTCGTCCACACCGCCGGCACGCTGCACGACGCGGTCGTCACCGGCCTGACGGGCGAGCATCTCGACGCGGTCCTGCGGCCCAAGGTCGACGCGGCCTGGCACCTGCACGAACTCACCCGCGACCACGACCTCAGCCACTTCGTCCTCTACTCCTCCGTCACCGCAACGCTCGGCAACGCCGGACAGGGCAACTACACCGCCGCGAACGCGTTCCTCGACGCGCTGGCCGAGCATCGCCACGCGCGGGGCCTCCCCGCCACCTCCCTCGCCTGGGGCCTGTGGGCCGAAAGCAGCGGGATGACCGGACACCTGGACGGGACCGATCTGGCCAGGATGTCCCGGGGCGGCGTCGTACCGTTGGCGACCGACGAGGGGCTGGGCCTGTTCGACGCCGCACTGCGTGCCGGCCGCCCGACGGCCGTGCCCGCCCGCCTGGACCCGGGCGCACTGCGCGCCCGGGCGGTCACCGGTCCGATCCCCGCCGTCCTGCGTGGCCTGGTCCGCGTCCCGGCTCGGCGGGTGGCGGATCCGACGTCGACCGCAGCCGGCACCTGGGCCGAACGGCTGGCGGCCCTGCCCGTCGAACGCCGCGAGAGCGAGCTGCTTGGAGTGATCCGTTCCGGTGTGGCCGTCGTGTTGGGTCACACCACGTCCGAAGTCGTTGACACCGAGCGCACGTTCAAGGAGTTGGGCTTCGACTCGCTGACCGCCGTCGAACTGCGCAATCGGCTCACCGGCACGACCGGTGTACGACTGCCCGCAACCCTGATCTTCGACTACCCGACGCCCGCCGCACTCGCCGGATTCCTGCGCTCGGAGGTCCTGGGCGTACCGGACGGCGACGCAGCGGCCGGCTCGGTAGGGCCGGTCCGGGCGGCGGACGACGATCCGATCGTGATCGTGGCGATGAGCTGCCGCTACCCGGGCGGCGTCCGTACGCCGAACGATCTGTGGGACCTGGTCGCCGCCGGCAAGGACGTCATCGGCGACTTTCCCACCGGACGCGGCTGGGACCTGGACGGGCTGTACGACCCGGATCCCACGCGGGCCGGTCGGTCCTACGCCCGCGAGGGCGGGTTCCTGTACGACGCCGAGGGGTTCGATCCGGACTTCTTCGGGATCAGTCCGCGCGAGGCGCTCGCCACCGACCCGCAACAGCGACTGCTGCTGGAGACCGCGTGGGAGGCGTTCGAGCGCGCGGGGATCGAACCGACCTCGCTGCGCGGCAGCCGTACCGGCGTATTCACCGGCGTCATGTACAACGACTACGGGTCGCGGCTGCTGAGTCGGGCACCGGAAGGGTTCGAGGGCTACCTCGGCAACGGCAGCGCGGGCAGCGTCGCGTCCGGCCGGGTGTCCTACACCTTCGGGTTGGAGGGCCCGGCGGTCAGTGTGGACACCGCGTGCTCGTCGTCGCTGGTCGCGCTGCACCTGGCCGCGCAGGCCCTGCGGCAGGGCGAGTGCACGCTCGCGCTCGCCGGTGGCGTCACCGTGATGGCCACGCCCAACGTGTTCATCGAGTTCAGCCGCCAGCGCGGGATGGCCCCGGACGGCCGATGCAAGTCCTTCTCCGCCTCGGCCGACGGCGCGGGCTGGAGCGAGGGCGCCGGGTTGTTGCTGCTGGAGCGGCTCTCCGACGCCGAACTCAACGGACACCCCATCCTCGCCGTCCTGCGCGGCTCCGCCGTCAACCAGGACGGCGCCAGCAACGGACTCACCGCACCCAACGGCCCCTCCCAACAACGGGTGATCCGCCAGGCTCTCGCCAGTGCCGGTCTGACGGCAAGTCAGGTGGACGCGGTGGAGGCCCACGGCACGGGTACGAAACTCGGCGACCCGATCGAGGCACAGGCCCTGCTCGCCACCTACGGCCAGGACCGACCGGCCGAACTTCCCCTCTACCTTGGCTCGTTGAAGTCCAACATCGGGCATGCCCAGGCCGCCGCCGGTGTCGGCGGTGTGATCAAGATGGTGTTGGCCATGCGGCACGGCGTTCTGCCCAAGACACTGCACATCGACGAACCGTCACCACACGTCGACTGGACCGCCGGCGCCGTCACCCTGCTCACCGAGGCCGAACCCTGGCCCGAGACCGACCACCCGCGCCGCGCCGGCATCTCCTCCTTCGGCATCAGCGGCACCAACGCCCACCTCATCATCGAGCAGGCACCCACACAGCCGGCAAAGCCGGACCAGGGACCGGAGTCGGAGCCGGAGCCGGGCGGGCACCACGCCGCCATCGCCCTACCTGTGCCGTGGGTACTCAGCGCACGCAGCCCACAGGCACTCCGCGATCAGGCCGAGCGGCTGCGGGCGTACGTCACCGCGCGCCCCGACGCCGATGCCGCCGCGATCGCCCGCACCCTGGCGACCCGACGGACCACCTTCGACCACCGCGCGGCCGTGATCGGCACCGCTCACGAGGACTTCGTAACCGGCCTCACCGCCCTCACCCAGGACCGGACCGGCCCGACGACGGTCCGGAGGCGACCCGTGACCCGCGCCGACAAGACCGCGTTCATGTACACCGGGCAGGGCAGCCAACGACCCGGCATGGGCGCCGAACTGCGCGCCGCGTACCCGGTGTTCGCCGACGCCTTCGACGAGGCCGTCGCCCACCTCGATCCGCACCTGGACACGCCTCTGCGCGAGGTGATCGACCACCACCCCGAACTCCTCGACCAGACCCGCTACACCCAACCCGCACTCTTCGCCCTCCAAACCGCACTCCACCACCTCCTCACCCACCACGGCATCACCCCCGACTACCTCATCGGCCACTCCATCGGCGAACTCACCGCCGCCCACCTCGCCGGAGTCCTCACCCTCCCCGACGCCGCCACCCTCGTCACCACACGCGCCCGCCTCATGCAAACCGCACCCACCGGCGGCACCATGATCGCCATCAACACCGCCCCCACCGAACTGGCCGAACTCCTCGACGGACACCAAAACCTCGTCTCCATCGCCGCCCACAACGCACCCCACGCCACCGTCATCTCCGGCGACCGCGAACTCTGCCTCCACATCGCCGAACAGGCCCGCGCGGCCGGTCACAAGACCAAGGAACTCAAGGTCAGCCACGCATTCCACTCACCCCACATGGACCCCATCCTCTCCGAGTTCCACGCCGTGGCCGCCGACCTGACCTACCACTCCCCCCACACCCCACTGATCTCCAACACCACCGGCACCATCGCCACCGCCGAGCAACTCACCGACCCCACCTACTGGACCAACCACATCCGCAACGCCGTGCACTTCCACGACGGCATCACCACCCTCCACCACGAAAACGTCACCACCTACCTCGAACTCGGCCCCGACACCACCCTCACCACCCTCGCCCGGGACACCGTCGAAAGCCTGCGATCGGGTGGCCCTGCCGAGGAGGCGTCGTCCGACTTCATCCCGACCCTGCGCCGCAAGCACCCGGAAGCCCCGGTCCTGATCACCGCCGTCGCACAGGCCCGGCTGGGCACGAGCACCGCGGATTGGGGCACCCTGCTCGACGCCGACGGCCCGATCGTCGAGGATCTGCCCACCTACGCGTTCCAGCACGAGCCGTATTGGCTCCAGGCGCGGGCGGATACCGATGTCGCCGCCGCCGGGTTGGACGCGAGCGACCACCCGCTCCTCGCCGCCGCCCTCCCCCTCGCCGACAACGACGGACTCATCCTCACCGGACGCCTCTCCCGCACCACCCACCCCTGGCTCACCGACCACACCGTCCTCGACACCACCCTGCTCCCCGGCACCGCCTTCCTCGACCTCGCCCTGCACGTCGCCGAGCACTTCGGCCACGACGGCGTCGAGGAACTGACGCTGCACGCGCCGCTCGTGCTGCCGGACACCGGAAGCGTGCAGATCCAGGTCGCGGTGGGCGAGGCAGACGACTCGGACCGACGGACGGTGACCATCCACTCCCGGTCCGAGCAGTCCGAGGCGGGCGGTGACGACGGTCAGGCGTGGACCGTGCACGCGTCCGGGGTGGTCACCTCGTGGGACATCGACGAACCCGAGCCGGCCGGCGAAGGCGTCTCCTCGGCCTGGCCGCCGGCGGGGGCCATCGCCGTGGACGTCGACGCGCTATACGACACGCTCGGCGCCGCCGGTCTCGGGTACGGACCCGCCTTCCAGGGATTGCACGCGGTGTGGCGGCTGGGCGACGACCACCTCTACGCGGAGGTGCGCCTGCCCGAGGAGATCGAGCCCGCCGGATTCGGCCTGCACCCGGCCCTCCTGGACGCCGCGCTGCACCCGCTCGCCTTCGCCGCGCTCGCCGACGAACCCGACCGCGTGCCGCTCCCGTTCACCTGGACCGGGGCTCGCCTGCACCGGACGGGTCGGCCCGGTCCGAGCACCCTTCGGGTCCGGCTCACGACCGTCCGGAACACCGCCGCGCTCACCCTCACCGACACCGACGACAAGCTCGTCGCCACGATCGACACCCTTGCGCTGCGCCCGTACACCGCGCGGCCGGCGAGCGACGAACATCTCCACCACGTCGAGTGGAGGCGCGCGGCCGAAGTCGGGGACGCGAACGATTCCGGCTGGACGCTGCTGGCGCCGAAGACCGACCCGCTCGCCCCGGACGCGGCGGCGACCCACGCCGACCTCGCGGCGTTCCAGGCCGGCCTGGATCGGCACACACCCGCCCCGGCGACCGTGGTCGCGGTGATCGTCTCCCACATCGGCGACCGGGTGGCGAGCGTGCACGCCACCACCCGGGACACCCTGGCGCTGCTCCAGGCCTGGTCGGCCGACGAACGTCTGGCCGACACCCGCCTGGTCCTGGTCACCCGCGACGCCGTCGCCACCCGTTCGGACGAGGATCCGCACGATCTGGCCGGCGCCGCGCAATGGGGCCTGGTCCGTACGGCGCAGACCGAGCACCCGGATCGATTCGTGCTGGTCGACCTCGACGGGCACGAAGCCTCCCGGCTCGCGTTCGGCGCGGCGTTGGCCTCCGGCGAGCCGCAACTCGCGGTGCGGGCGGGAGCGGTACTGGTACCCCGGTTGGTGCGCTCCGGCGCGGTCGGGGCAGGGCATGTCACGCCGCCCGCCGCCGGAGGGACGGTGCTGGTCACCGGTGGTACCGGCGCCTTGGGTCGGCTGATCGCCCGGCACCTGATCACCGAATACGGCGTCGGACACCTGCTGTTGGCGAGCCGCCGCGGCCCGGACGCCGACGGCGCCGCGGAACTTGCCGCCGAACTCGGTTCGCCGACCGTACGGATCACCATCGCCGCGTGCGACACGGCCGACCGCGCGGCCCTGGCCGCCCTGTTGCGCACCATCCCCGCCGAGCACCCCCTGACCGCCGTCGTGCACACCGCCGGCACCGTGCGGGACGCCACCCTGGGCGCGCTCACCGACGAGCACGTCGACGTGGTCCTGCGGCCCAAGGTGGACGGCGCCTGGCACCTGCACGAACTCACCCGCGACCTCGACCTCACCCATTTCGTCCTGTACTCGTCGGTGACCGCGACGCTGGGCACCGCCGGCCAGGGCAACTACGCGGCGGCCAACGCCTTCCTGGACGCGCTGGCCCAGCACCGCCGGGCACACGGGCTGCCCGCCACCTCGCTCGGCTGGGGCCTGTGGGCCGAGCACAGCGCGATGACCGGCCACCTCGACGCCGCCGGCCTCGGGCGCATGTCCCGGGTCGGGATCACGCCGATGGGCGGCGAGGAGGGGCTCGGCCTGTTCGACGCCGCACTGCGTGCCGGCCACGCGACGGCCGTGCCCGCCCGCCTGGACCCGGCCGCGCTGCGCGCCCAGGCGAGCGCCGGGACGACCCCCGCCATCCTGCGCGGCCTGGTCCGCGTACCGGCCAAACGAACCCGGCGCGAGGCCGAGGGCAACGATCCGACTGCGCTTCGGGCACGGCTCGCCGCTTCGGCCGAGCCCGAGCAGGGCCGGTTGTTGCTCGAACTCGTCCGCGCCGAGGCCGCCGCCGTGCTCGGACACCCCACGCCCGACACCATCGACGCGTCGCGAGGTTTCCTCGACCTGGGCTTCGACTCCCTCATCGCCGTCGAATTCCGCAACCGCCTCGGCGGTGCGACCGGGTTGCGGCTGCCGACCACGCTGGTCTTCGACCACCCGACCATCCATGCGCTCTCCGGCTACCTGCGCAGCCGACTCGCGCCGACCTCCCAGTCGGCCGGTCCAGCCGATTCGCTGCTCGCCGAACTGGACCGGTTGAACGCCGTGTTCGCCTCGCTGACCGCAACCGGCGGGACCGGGTTCGACCACCATTCGGCGGTCACCGGCCGGCTGCAAACCCTGCTCCGCACCTGGAACGGCACCACCCGCACGGGCGACGGCGCCGACGACGACCTCGCCTCGGCGACGGACGACGAGCTGTTCGAGGCCCTCGACAACGAACTCTGAGCAGACCCGCGCCGACCCGTCCCACGACCACTGGCTGCCTCAAGGGGGCTGACTTCGCATGACGACCACGAACGAGCAGAAGCTTCGCGACTACCTCAAGCGCGCGACCACCGACCTGCGCCAGGCACGGCGCCGGCTCCAGGAGCTTGAGACCAAGGCGCAGGAGCCGATCGCGATCGTCGCGATGAGCTGCCGCTACCCGGGCGGCGTCCGGACACCGGAGGACCTGTGGCGGCTGGTGGCCGAAGGCACCGACGCCATCGGCGATTTCCCGACCGAGCGCGGCTGGGACCTGGACGGGCTGTACGACGCGGACCCGGATCGGGTCGGCAGCTCGTACACGAATCGGGGCGGCTTCCTGCACGACGCGGACGGGTTCGACCCGGAGTTCTTCGGGATCAGTCCGCGCGAGGCGCTCGCCACCGACCCGCAGCACCGGCTGCTCCTGGAGACCGCGTGGGAGGCGTTCGAGCGCGCGGGGATCGAACCGACCTCGCTGCGCGGCAGCCGTACCGGCGTGTTCGCGGGCGTGATGTACAACGACTACGGGTCGCGGCTGCACGCGAACGTTCCGGACGGCTTCGAGGGTTACCTGGTCGCGGGCAGCGCGGGCAGCATCGCGTCCGGCCGGGTGTCCTACACCTTCGGCCTCGAAGGCCCGGCCGTCACCGTGGACACCGCGTGCTCGTCGTCGTTGGTCGCACTGCACCTGGCGGCGCACGCGCTGCGGCAGGGGGAATGCTCGCTCGCACTGGCGGGCGGGGTCACCGTGATGGCCACCCCGGCAACGTTCGTCGAATTCAGCCGGCAGCGTGGTCTCGCCGCCGACGGCCGCTGCAAGGCGTTCGCGTCCGCCGCGGACGGTACCGGCTGGAGCGAGGGTGCCGGACTGCTGCTGCTGGAACGACTGTCGGACGCCCGGCGCAACGGGCACCCGGTATTGGCGGTGCTGCGCGGTTCGGCGGTCAACCAGGACGGCGCCAGCAGCCAACTGACCGCCCCCAACGGGCCGTCCCAGCAGCGGGTGATCCGCCAGGCGCTGGCCGACGCGGGGCTGACGCCGGATCAGGTCGACGCGGTGGAGGCTCACGGCACCGGGACCAGGCTCGGCGACCCGATCGAGGCACACGCGCTGCTGGAGGCGTACGGCATCGATCGGCCCGCGGAACTGCCGCTGCGGCTCGGCTCGATCAAGTCGAACATCGGCCACACCCAGGCGGCGGCGGGTGTCGCGGGCGTGATCAAGATGGTCGAGGCGATCCGGCACGGCGTGCTGCCCAAGACATTGCACGTGGACGAGCCGTCATCGCACGTGGACTGGACCGCCGGCGCGGTCACCCTGCTGACCGAGGCCGAACCGTGGCCCGAGACCGACCACCCGCGCCGGGCCGGCGTCTCGTCGTTCGGGATCAGCGGCACCAACGCCCACGTGATCATCGAGCAGGCCGACGCGGAGCCGACCGGGCCCGGGGTCGGGATCGGAAACGGGGCCGGGGCCGGGGCCGGGGCCGGGGCCGGGGCCGGGGCCGGGGTCGGGAACGGGAACGAAGCCGGGACCGGGGCCGGGATTGCGAACAAAACCGGGACCGACACCAACTCCCAGTCCGGCAGCGACTCCGGCACCGGGACGGTTGCGGCCACCACCGGGCAGGCGGCGATCACGACCGCCGGGAGTGCTACGACCGACATCGCTCCGCGACCGGTCCCGTGGGTGCTCTCGGCCCGTACTCCGCACGCGCTGCGCGATCAGGCGCGCCGGTTGCACGCCCACATCGAGGCGAACCCGGAGGCCGATGTGGCCGCCGTGGCACGGGCGTTGGCGACCGGGAGGACCAGCTTCGACCACCGGGCGGCCGTGGTCGCCGGGGATCGGGACGGCTTCCTGGCCGGACTGCTCGGTCTCGCCGACAACCGCACCGGAGCCTCGGTCGTGCAAAACCGGTACGCGCCGGGCAAGGGTGCGACGGCGTTCATGTACACCGGACAGGGCAGCCAACGACCCGGCATGGGCACCGAACTGCGCGCCGCGTACCCGGTGTTCGCCGACGCCTTCGACGAGGCCGTGGCCCACCTCGACCCACACCTGGACCGACCCCTCCGGGAAGTGATCGACCACCACCCCAAACTCCTCAACCAGACCCGCTACACCCAACCCGCACTCTTCGCCCTCCAAACCGCACTGCACCACCTGCTGGCCCACCACGGCGTGACCCCCGACTACCTCATCGGCCACTCCATCGGCGAACTCACCGCCGCCCACCTCGCCGGAGTCCTCACCCTCCCCGACGCCGCCACCCTCGTCACCACACGCGCCCGCCTCATGCAGAGCGCACCCACCCTCGGCACGATGATCGCGATCAACGCCGCGCCGAGCGAGCTGGCCGAACTGCTGGCCGGACACGAGGCCCTGGTCTCGATCGCCGCCCACAACGCACCTCGGGCCACGGTGATCTCGGGCGACCACGGCGCCTGCCTGCACATCGCCGGACAGGCCCGCGCGGCAGGCCACAAGACCAAGGAACTCAAGGTCAGCCACGCATTCCACTCACCCCACATGGACCCCATCCTCGACGAGTTCCACACAATCGCGAGCACCCTCACCTACCACCCCCCACACACCCCACTGATCTCCAACACCACCGGCACCATCGCCACCACCGAACAACTCACCGACCCCACCTACTGGACCAACCACATCCGCCACGCCGTCCACTTCCACGACGGCATCACCACCCTCCACCACCAAAACGTCACCACCTACCTGGAGTTGGGACCCGACACCACCCTCACCACCCTCGCGCAGGAGACGATCGACGACCTCCGGCAGGCGGACCAGTCCTCGGCCGGTCGGGAATCCGTCTTCATCCCGACCCTGCGCCGCAAGCACGGCGAGCCGGACACGTTCACCGCCGCCGTCGCGCACACCCGCCTGCTCGACGGGCTACCGGACTGGACTTCGCTGCTCACGGCAGGCGAGTCCGCCGTCGGGCTTCCCACGTATCCGTTCCAGCATGAGCGGTACTGGCTGGCGGCGCCGGCCGGCGGGAGCGACGTGACGTCCGCCGGTCTGTACGCCGCCGGGCACGCCCTGCTGGGAGCGGCGATCGCCCCCGCGGACGGCGACGGGCTGTTGTTCACCGGCCGCCTGTCGCTGCGCGCGCAGCCGTGGCTGGCCGATCACGCGATTGTGGACACACCCCTGTTGCCCGGGGCCGCGTTCGTCGACCTGGCGATCCGGGCCGGCGACCACGTCGGACTCGACGTCGTGGAGGATCTCACCCTCGAAGCCCCGCTCGTGCTTCCCGAGAGTGCCGGCGTGTTGATCCAGATCGCGGTGGGTGGTCCGGACGAGACCGGCCGGCGATCGATCACGATCCACTCGCGGAGCGAACACGACGCGGAACCCGGCCTCCCGGCCGACCACGCCGAAGCCTGGACACGGCACGCGGTCGGCACGCTCGCGGCCGGCACGCCGGTGGATCCGCGCGACCTGGTCGAGCAACACGAGGTATGGCCGCCCGAGCACGCGACGCCGATCGACCTCGCCGACGCGTACGCCTCGCTCGCCACACACGGGCTGTCCTACGGACCGGTGTTCCGGGGATTGCGGGCCGCCTGGCGGTCCGGGGGCGACCTGTACGCCGAGGTGGCTCTGCCGGACGGCGTCACCCCGGACGGGTTCGGCCTGCATCCCGCGCTCTTGGACGCGGCGCTGCACACGCTAGCGCTGATCGCGCTCGCCGACGACCCCGAGCGCATCCAGCTCCCCTTCGCCTGGACAGGCGCCCGCCTGCACGCGAGCGGTGCGACCACACTGCGCGTACAGGTGACGACCACGGCCGAGCACACCGCGAGGCTCGCCCTCACCGACCCCGCCGGCACGCCCGTCGCCACCATCGACGCCCTCACCCTCCGGCCCACCGACACCCGGCAGTTGCGCTCCGGACCCACCGCCGGAAACCACCTGCACCACGTCGTCTGGAACCCCGCCGCCGGGCTGCCGACCGACGTGCCCGCCGCGGCCTGGACCCTGCTCGCGGCCGACACCCACCCGCTCGCCGCGAAGGCGGAGGCGATCCGGCCCACACTCGCGGCACTTCTGGCGGGGCTACCCGAGGACGCCCCGGTCCCCGAAACCGTCGTCGCGGCCATCGAGCCATCCGACGACACGCCGGCGGGCGTAGGTGCCGCCACTCGCGACACGCTCGCGTTGGTCCGGGACTGGCTCGCGGAGGATCGTCTCGCCGACAGCCGCCTCATCCTCGTCACCCGGAACGCCGTCGCCACCACGGCCGACGCGGACATCCACAGCCTGGCCGCCGCCGCCCAATGGGGCCTCGTCCGAACCGCGCAGGCGGAGAATCCGGACCGGTTCACCCTCGTCGACATCGAAACCGACACGGACGGCGAACGCGCCGCCTCCGCACTCGCCGCGGCCCTGGCCACCGATGAGCCACAGATCGCCCTGCGTGCAGGCACCGTGCTCGTCCCCCGGCTCACCCGGCTGACACCGAACCCGGCTCCCGACGCACCGACCGCGCGCCCGCTCGACCCGAACGGCACCATCCTGATCACCGGCGGCACCGGCACCCTCGGCAGCCTCACCGCACGACACCTCATCACCCGACACGGCGCCAAACACCTCCTGCTGACCAGCCGCAGCGGACCCGACGCCCACGGCGCCACAGCACTCCAAGACGAACTCACCGCACTCGGCGCCCGGATCACCATCACCGCATGCGACGCCGCCGACCGCACCGCGCTCGCCGCACTCCTCGACACCATCCCCACCGACCACCCACTCACCGCCGTCGTACACACCGCCGGCACCACCCACGACGCCACCCTCACCACCCTCACCGACCAACACCTCGACACCGCCCTACGCCCCAAGATCGACGCCGCCTGGAACCTCCACCAACTCACCCACCACCACAACCTCACCCACTTCCTCCTCTACTCCTCCATCGCCGGCACCCTCGGCAACCCCGGACAAGCCAACTACGCCGCCGCCAACACCTTCCTCGACGCACTCGCCCACCACCGACACACCCACCACCAACCCGCCACCTCACTCGCCTGGGGACTCTGGACCGAAACCAGCGGAATCACCGACACGCTCGACGCCACCGACCGCAGCCGGATCCGGCGCTCCGGCCTCGCGCCGTTGAGCACCGCGCACGGGCTGGATCTGCTCGACCGGGCCTTGCTCCTGACCCAACCGACGGCGGTGCCGACCGCCTTCGACTCCCGCGCACTGCGCGACCAGGCCGACGCCGGAAACACTCCCGCCGTCCTTCGTGACCTGATCCGCGCCTCCGGCCGTCGTGCACAGGCGGCAGGCTCTCTGGGCGGATCTGCGCACGCCTCGACTTGGGTCGAGCGGCTCGCCGGACTCGCCGAAACGGACCGGACCCGGACGCTTCTGGAACTGGTCCGCGGGCAGGTGGCCGGTGTGCTGGGCCATCCGAGTCCGGACACGGTGGACGCCGAACGCCCTTTCAAAGACCTGGGCTTCGACTCGCTCACGGCAGTCGAGCTGCGCAATCGCCTCAGCACCGCGACGGGCCTGCGACTGACCGCCACACTCGTCTTCGACCACCCGACGCCGAGCGCGCTGGCCGCCCACCTCGGTCGCGAACTGTCGGACCGACCCGGCGCACGCGTACCCACTACGCCCACCCGCGCGACGGTGAGCCCGGATGAGCCGATCGCGATCGTGGCGATGAGCTGCCGCTACCCGGGCGGCGTCCGCACGCCCGAGGACCTGTGGCGACTGGTCGCCGAAGGCACCGACGCCATCGGCGAGTTCCCGACCGAGCGCGGCTGGGATCTGGAGACTCTGTACGACCCCGACCTGCAGCGCTCGAACACCAGCTACACGCGTCAGGGCGGATTCCTGTACGACGCGGCACGGTTCGATCCGGAGTTCTTCGGCATCAGCCCGCGCGAGGCACTGGCCACCGACCCACAACAACGGCTGCTCCTGGAGACCGCGTGGGAGGCCTTCGAACGGGCCGGGATCGACGCGGCCTCCGTACGGGGGAGCCGAACCGGTGTGTTCGCCGGTGTCATGTACAACGACTACGGCTCACGCCTGCATCTGAACGCGCCGGACGGCTTCGAGGGCTACATCGGCAACGGCAGCGCGGGGAGCGTCGCCACCGGTCGGGTGGCCTACACGTTCGGGTTCGAGGGTCCGGCGGTGACGGTGGACACCGCGTGCTCGTCCTCGCTCGTCGCGATCCACCTCGCCTCCCAGGCACTCCGGAACGGTGAATGCTCGCTGGCGCTCGCCGGTGGCGTCACCGTCATGGCCACCCCGTTGACCTTCGTCGAGTTCAGTCGGCAGCGGGCGTTGTCGCCCGACGGCCGCTGCAAGGCATTCTCCTCGACCGCCAACGGCACCGGCTGGGGCGAGGGCGTCGGCCTGCTCCTGCTCGAACGCCTCTCCGACGCCCAACGCAACGGCCACCCCATCGTCGCCGTACTACGCGGCTCCGCCATCAACCAGGACGGCGCCAGCAACGGACTCACCGCACCCAACGGCCCCTCCCAGGAACGCGTCATCCGCCAGGCACTCGCCGCGGGCAACCTCACCCCCGACCAGATCGACGCCGTCGAAGCACACGGCACCGGCACCACCCTCGGCGACCCCATCGAAGCCCAGGCCCTCCTCGCCACCTACGGACACAACCGCCCCACCGAACACCCCCTCCACCTCGGCTCCCTGAAGTCCAACATCGGCCACACCCAAGCCGCCGCAGGCGTCGGCGGCGTCATCAAAATGGTCCTCGCCATGCAACACGGCCTACTCCCCAAAACCCTCCACGTCGACGAACCATCACCCCACATCGACTGGGCCTCCGGCGCGGTGGCACTCCTCACCGAACCCACACCCTGGCCGGACACCAACCACCCCCGACGAGCAGGCGTCTCCTCCTTCGGCGTCAGCGGCACCAACGCGCACGTCATCGTCGAACAGGCACCGAACGCCGACCGAACCCGGACCGAGGCCGTGATCGAACCGGTCGCCGACCCGATTCCGACCCCCTGGCTGGTGTCGGCCCGCACCCCGCAGGCGCTGCGCGACCAGGCGCGGCAGCTCCACGAACACCTGGCGGCACAAGCCGACTTCAGTGCTCCCTCGGTCGCCCGCGTGCTGGCCGGACGGGCGTCCTTCGAGCACCGCGCGGTGATCATCGGCAACCACACCGCCACCCTGAGCGCCCTCGCCCGCCAGGAAGAGACTCCCGACCTGATCCAGGGCACCGCCACCGCCGACCCCGGCAAGATCGTGTTCGTCTTCCCCGGACAAGGCAGCCAATGGGACGGCATGGCACTCGACCTCTACGCAACGTCCACACCGTTCCGTGAACACCTCGACGCCTGCGCCGAAGCCCTCAAACCCTACGTCGACTGGAACCTCATCGACGTCCTCCACGCCAAGCCCGACACCCCCGACCCCAA
>NZ_JBITJP010000056.1:0-21562 GCF_044460165.1 Embleya sp. NPDC050154 | reverse complement strand
CCCACGACCCCGGCCCACCGCCCCGCCGCCCCCACGACCCCCGCACACCGCCCCGCCGCCCCGCCGCCCCCACGACCCAGGCACACCGCCCCGCCGCCCCCACGACTCCCGCCCACCGCCCCCTGTCTCCACGACTCGGCCCCCGGCCCATCGCCCCCCACGCCTCAGGCCCCCAGACCCGTCTCCCCACCGCCCCACCCACACGCCCCCACACCCACCCCACACCCACCCCGCACCCCCACCCACCCCACGCCCCCCTACTTCACCCCCAACACCTGCTCAATCGGATCGATCGCGAAATGCACCACAAACAAAGCCGACACGATCCACAACAACACCGGGATCTCCCGAGCCTTGCCGACCGCGCTGCGCAGCACGACGTACAGGATGAAGCCCGCGCCGATCCCGGTGGTGATGCTGTACGTGAAGGGCATCAGCGCGATGGTCACGAACGCCGGGGCGGCGACCGTCATGTCGTCCCACTCGATGTGCCTGATCTGCGTCATCATCAGCGCGCCGACCACGACCAGCGCCGGGGTGGCGGCCTGCGCGGGCACCAGCTTCGCCAACGGCGTGAACAACAGCGCGAGCGCGAACAGGCCGCCGGTGACCAGGTTGGCGAGGCCGGTCCGGGCACCTTCGCCGACACCCGCCGAGGATTCGACGAAGACCGTGTTGGAGGACGCCGAGGCGCCGCCGCCGGCGATCGCACCGACCGACTCGACGGTGAGGATGCGGCCCAGGTTCGGCACCTTGCCCTGCTTGTCGAGCAGTCCGGCCTCGCGGCTGACCCCGATGATGGTGCCCATGCCGTCGAAGAAGTTCGACAGCAGCAGCGTGAAGATCAGCAGCGACGCGGTGATGAAGCCGACCCGGCCGAACGCGCCGAACAGGTCCACGTTGCCGATCAGCCCGAAGTCGGGCGTGTCCACGACGCCGTCCGCCTCGGGCGCGGTCAGCCCCCAGGCCGCCTTGTCCAGGCCGGCCGCCTGGTGCACGATCACCGCGAGCACGGTCGAGGCGACCATGCCGATCAGGATCGCGCCCGGCACCTTGCGCACCACGAGCACGAACGTGAGCACCAGGCCGAAGCAGAAGACCACGGCCGGCCAACCCTGCAGCGTGCCGCCGCTGCCCAGCGCGACCGGCACGGTGGAGTTCACCTTGTCCGGCACCCTGGTCACCACGCCCGCGCTGACCAGGCCGACCAGGGTCACGAACAGACCGATGCCGACCCCGATCGCCTGCTTGAGCACCAGCGGGATGGCGTTCATGATCGCCTCGCGCAGCCCGGTGGCGGCCAGGATCAACAGGCCGATGCCCTCCAGGACGACCAGGCCCATCGCCTCGTCCCAAGTGGTCTGCGGCGCGATCTGGAACGCGACCATCGCGTTGATGCCCAGTCCGGCGGCCAGCGCGAGCGGCATGTTGCCGATCAGGCCCATCAGGATGGTCATCACGGCGGCGACCAGAACGGTCGCTGTGACCAGTTGCGGCTGGGAGAGCTGCTGGTCGTACTTGTCGTGCGCGGAGCCGAGGATGATCGGGTTCAACACGACGATGTAGGCCATCGCGAAGAACGTGGCGAGCCCGCCGCGTATCTCGCGCAGCGGCGACGAGCCGCGCTCGGAGATCTTGAAGAAGCGGTCGAGGCCGCTCCTCGGCTTGTTGGGGGCCTGCGAATCGGTCGCGGTGGCGGCCTGGGGGGACATGCGGATCCTCGGAGCGTGGGAACGGGGAGTCAAGACACGCACACGGCACGTTGGGACCGGTACCGGGAGACCTGAAAAGGGTGCCAGACACCACAGCAAAAAAGGGAACCGGTCCCTCCGCTTGTTCGTCGGGACGCGCGCGGGGCCGATGTGGGCGGCCAAGTAGCCTAGGTTTCGTGAGCAGGCACGGGAGCGGGAAACGACGGCGCACCTCGCCGGATCCGGACGATACGGGCGCGACCCGCCCGGACGCGGCCTCGGGTCCCGTCCAGGACGCGTACGACGCGGGCTCTCACGGCAGCGGCGAATACACCGCCCACGACGCGCACGGCAGCGGCGAGTACACCGCCTACGGCCCGAGCCCGAGCGCGCACGGCAGCGGTGAATACCAGGCATACGACCCCAACCCGGCGGCCCACGGCAGCGGCGAATACGCGGCCTACGGCCCGGGCACGAGCCCTCACGGCAGCGGCGAATACACCGCCCTCGACGCGCACGGCAGCGGCGAATACACCGCCTACGACGCGAACGCCGGCGCGCACGGCAGCGGTGAATACCAGGCATACGACCCCAACCCGGCAGCCCACGGCAGCGGCGAATACGCGGCCTACGGCCCGGGCACGAGCCCTCACAGCAGCGGCGAATACACCGCCCACGACGCGCACGGCAGCGGCGAATACACCGCCTACGGAGCCGAGACCTACCCGCAGGCGAGCCACCCGCCGGCCGAGCACGAGTCCGGCGGCTACGCGGCGGTATCCCCGTCGGGCGAGTCCGGTGGCCACGCGGCGGTGTCCCCGCCGAGCGAACCCGACCCGTACTCCCCCGACCCGAACCGCGGCGCGAGCGCCTACGACCCGGCCCTGGACCCTGCCCTCGGTCCGGCCCTGCCGGACGGCCGGACCACCGGGTCCGCCGCGACCGCCGGCCGGCCGAAAGCAGACGAGCCGAAGGCGTCCGAGGCATCCGAGGCGTCGGCCGGGCCGCGCGCGGCCGAGGCCCCCGACCCGGACACCGGCATGCGCCCTCCGCCGCCTCCACACGAGGGCGACATCATCAAGCTCGTCGGCGTCGGCAGCCTGATCTGGTTCGCGCTGTTCGTGGCCGCGTGGCTGATGCGCGACACGCTCGAGGACGACGGCCGGGGCTGGTGGCCGTGGTGCGCGCTGGCCGGCTCGGGCCTGGGCCTGTTCGGACTCTGGTACTGCCGTCGACTGCAGAGCGCGCACGAGGACTGAGCCGGACGCCGCCCCGGCCCCACCCGGAGCCCGGCGACCACCCGGCGCCGTCCACTCTCACGAAAAGACGGATAGCCACAGAGCCAACAAAGCAAAGCGAACAACCTCGGAACGCCGACCACGGCACGAATAGCCACAGAATCCGACATTCACCAACGTAACGTCGGTACATGATCGAAGCCCCCGCCGTCCTCCCCGGGCTGACCACCGCCGAGGTCGCCGAACGCGTCGCGGACGGCCGCGTCAACGACGTCCCGACCCGGTCGAGCCGCAGCGCCTCGGCGATCGTCCGGGGCAACGTCCTCACCAGGTTCAACGCGATCATCGGCACCCTGTTCGTGGTGATCCTGATCGTCGGCCCGATCCAGGACGGCCTGTTCGGCCTGGTCATCGTCGCCAACACGGCGATCGGGATCATCCAGGAACTGCGCGCCAAGCGCACCCTGGACGCCCTGGCCGTGGTCGGCGAGGCCAAGCCGCGCGTACGCCGGGACGGGCACACCGCCGAACTGTCGGCACGCGAACTGGTCCTGGACGACGTGTGCGAACTGGGCGCGGGCGAACAGGTCCTGGTGGACGGCGTGGTGGTCGAGGCGGACGCGCTCGAACTCGACGAGTCGCTGCTCACCGGCGAGACCGACCCGGTCCACAAGAAGGTCGGCGACCAGGTGATGTCGGGCAGCTTCGTGGCCGCCGGCAACGGCGCCTTCCGGGCCGGCAAGGTCGGCCGCGACGCGTACGCGGCCCGGCTCGCCGAGGAGGCCGGGCGGTTCACCCTGGTCGACTCGGAGTTGCGCCGCGGGCTGGACCGGATCCTCACCTACGTGACCTGGTTGATGATCCCGGTGGGCATCCTGCTGATCATCAGCCAGTTGCGCACCGACGACGGCCTGCCCAACGCGCTGCGCGGCATGGTCGCGGGCCTGGTCACCATGGTCCCCGAGGGCCTGATGCTGCTCACCTCGGTCGCGTTCGCGGTCGGTGTGGTGCGTCTGGGGCGCAAGCAGTGCCTGGTCCAGGAGTTGCCCGCGATCGAGGGTCTGGCCCGGGTCGACGTGGTCTGCCTGGACAAGACCGGAACGCTCACCGAGGGCGGGATGGACGTGGCCGAGGTCCGCCCGCTCGACGACACGCTCCCGATCGACGCGGCCCTGGGGGCGCTGGGCGGCTCCGATCCGCGGCCGAACGCGAGTCTCCAGGCGATCGTGGACGCCTACCCCGCGCCGCCGGATTGGCCGGTCACCGACGTCGCCGCGTTCTCCTCGGCCCGCAAGTGGAGCGGCGCGAGCTTCGCGGACCACGGCACGTGGCTGCTCGGCGCGCCCGACGTACTGCTTGCCGAGGGCCACCCGGTGCTCGTACAGGTGGACGAACTGGGCGCGCGGGGGCTGCGGGTGCTCCTGCTGGCAACCGCGGACGCGTTGTCCGACGAGGCCGGCGGCCGGGCTCGGCCCGCGGCGCTGGTAGTGCTGCGGCAGCGGCTGCGCTCGGACGCCGCCGCGACGCTGCGCTACTTCGCGGGTCAGGACGTGGCGACCAAGGTGATCTCCGGCGACAACGCGCTCTCGGTCGGCGCGGTGGCCGCCGAGTTGGGCCTCGCAGGCGCCGAACACGCGGTGGACGCCCGCCGATTGCCCGAGGACCGGGCCGAACTCGGGCAGGCACTCGAGGACAACACCGTGTTCGGCCGGGTCACCCCGCAGCAGAAGCGGGCGATGGTCGCGGCCCTCCAGGCGCGCGGTCACACGGTCGCGATGACCGGCGACGGCGTCAACGACGTGCTCTCGCTCAAGGACGCCGACATCGGCGTCGCGATGGGCGCGGGCAGTGGCGCGAGCCGCGCGGTCGCGCAGATCGTGCTCCTGGACAACAGCTTCGCCACGCTGCCCTCGGTGGTGGCCGAGGGCCGCCGGGTGATCGGCAACATCGAGCGGGTCGCGAACCTGTTCCTGGTCAAGACCGTGTACGCGCTGCTGCTGTCCCTGCTCACCGGCGTCGCGAGCGTGGTCTTCCCGTTCCTGCCCCGCCATCTGACCCTGATCGGCTCGCTCACCATCGGCGTACCGGCCTTCTTCCTCGCCCTGGCCCCGAACGCCGAGCGGGCCCGACCGGGCTTCGTGCCGCGCGTGTTGCGCTTCGCGATCCCCGGCGGCGTGGTCGCCGCGGCGGCCACGTTCCTGACCTACTGGCTGGCCCGCCTCAACCACGGCTCGAGTCTCGACCAGGACCGCACCAGCGCGGTGATCACCCTGTTCCTGGTCGCGATCTGGATCCTGGCGATCGTCGCCCGCCCGTACACGTGGTGGCGGATCGCGCTGATCGCGGCGATGGGGGCGGCCTTCCTGATCGCGCTCTACGTCCCGTTCGTGGCCGACTTCTTCGCGCTGTATCCGCAGGACCAGGGCAACAACGGCACGGCGGTGGGCATCGCGCTGATCGGCGCGGCCCTGCTCGAACTGGGCTGGCGCGGCTCCGGCTGGGTGCGGCGCCAACATGCCTAGGCGTGTCCGCGAGCCGCCGTCGGGCGATCGAGGAAACGCTCCGGGACGCCCGGCGGTGAGGCCGGGCGTCCCGGAATGGTCGGGTCGCCCTCACACCCCGTCGAAGTCGCGTTCCGTGGCGAAGTGCGCGGCGTTCTCCGGGTGGGTGAGCAGTTGTTCGACCTCGAAGCGGCGGTGCCACTCCCCCGCCGCCCAGGCCAGGCCGCGGGCGACACCCTCGAACGTGGTGGCGTGCACCTGACCGTCGACGTAGCGCCAGTCCGCGTCGAGTTCGCTCTCGTTCGGGCCGGAGACGACCAGTTCCTCGTGCTCGAAGTACTCCTTGGGCGCGTCCGGCATCGCGGCCAGCACATCGTCGGGCACCTCGTGCCGGGTGCCCTCGGAGAGCACCTTGCCCGGGATCGTCTCGGACAGCAGCGGTACGTCGAGCAGGTCGGCCAGCGCCTCCGCGCGGTCCGGGCGGACCGGGAGCACCACGTGCGTGGCGTCGTCGGCGACCAGCGCCGCCAGGTCCGGCGCGTCGCCCACCAGTGCGTCCGCCACGTCGGCGACGGTCATCCGGCCGCCCGAGACGCCGCGCAGCTCGGTCGGCGCGGACAGCCGCTCCGGCGCGACGTCGGCGAGCGCGGTGTACAGCGCGCGAAGCTGATCGCGGGTCACGGGCCGCTCCGGGTCCGCCAGGCGCTCCAGGAGTTCGTCCGGGCCGTCCGGGTCGGTCAGCAGCGCCACAAGCGTCGTACGCACCCCCAGGGCGGTCAGGAAGACCGGGTCCAGGCTCGCCCGGACCTCGTCGTAGAGCCCGTGCAGCAGCCGATCCCCGTCGGCGGCGAGCAGACCCGCCGGACGCCGGCCGTCCAGCACCGGATGCCCGCGCAGCCACCACGCCGTGTACGAGGGCACCCGGGCCGTACCGCCGTCCGGCAACAGCACGTGCGCCGGCTCCGTCACCGCGGTGCGCAGCGGCGGCGTGGCGATCACCTCCAGCGCCTCGTCCCACGCGTCGTCGGCGACCAGGTCCAGATCGCGCACCGCGACGAAGGACGCCAGCACCGGCGGCACCCCCTGGTCCGGCATGTGGTCGAGCACGTCGTCGAGCCAGTCGTCCTCGGCGTCCAGGTCGTGGTCGCAGCCGTCGTGGTCGAGCACCACGTCGTCCTCCTGGACCAGGCCGAACGTGCCGAGCACGCCGACCGCCTCCAGCACGTCCTCGCCCCAGCGCTCGACCAGGTCCGGGTAGACGATGCCGAGCGCGTCCGGCTCGACCACCGCGGAGATCCGGCTGCCGGGCAACATCAGTTCGCCGGCCGGGACCGCGTCGCCGTCCACGTCCGGCAACAGCAGCGCGGACAACCACGGTTCGTCGCCGGGGCCGATCCGGGCGGCCCGGACCAGTTCCAGGATCGCGTCGGCGATGTCGTCGCCGTCCTCGCTCTCGGTCACCGCCGCGCGCACCGCGGGGTCGGCGAGCACCGCGCGCGGGGTGGCCCGGATCGCGCCGAGCCGCTCCAGCAGCGGGTGGGTCGCCTCGGGGTGCGCGACCCGCAGCCGGAGCACGTCCAACGCGGCCAGGTCCGGGCTGTCCGGGCAGGGCAGCAGGATCCCGCGCGGCCCGCGCACCACCCGCCCGTCCGCGAGCGGCACCGGCAGCGCGCCCAGCGCGTCCCGTGCGGCCGGGTCGAACGCGTCGTAGAGGTCGCGCCACCAGGCCGGCTCCCGGTCCATGCCGGCCAACTGGTCGACCACCTCGGCCAGCGGCAACCGGCGCACCCCCAGCACCCGCAGCGCCGCGCTGCGGTCCAGACCCGCGGGCAGCAACCCGGCCACCACCGGCGCCAGCGCGTCGACCAGGCCCGGGCCGGCGGTCTCGATCAGCACCGCGTCGCGTGGGCGCAGCAGGTCGCGGTCGCGCGCGGCGGTGCCGCGGTCGAGCAGCAGCGCGTCCGGGTCGTCCGGCTCGGCCTCGGAGGCGGGCGCGGCGGCGGGCAGGAACGCGGTGTCGGCGAGCCGGGTCAACACCCGGTGCCGCAGCAGCCCGTCCAGTTCGCCCTCGGCGGTCGGCCCGGGCACCAGGCTCAGGATGCCGGTGGTGGAGGTCGGCCAGGTGCCCAGCAGGGTGGCGTAGGTCTCCGCGGCCCGCTCGATCAGGAAGTCGCGCAGCGGGCCGGGCGCGGTGTGCCGGCGGGTCGGGTCCAGCGGGAAGGACGCGACGAGCAGCGCGGGCAGCCCCAGCGGCTCGTCCGTGGGCGTGGGGGCGTGCACCACGGGGCGCACGCCCGGTCGGCGCGGCTGATCGGCGGCGTCCAGCGGCACGGCCCACAGCACCGACCACGCGGCCCGGCGGCGCTCCTCGGTGGGCCGGTCGGCGAGCAGTTCGGGTTCGAGCGCGCCGCCGTCCTCGGCGACCCGCCAGCGGGTCTCCACCCCGTCGTCGCCGACCACGAGCGCGCCGCCGTCGGCGCGGCTGGTCAGCGTGCGCACGCCGTCCGGGGTCTCGATCACGATCTCGCCGATGCGGCGCAGCGTCAGCAACAGCGCGTCGTCGATCTCGGCGAGCAGCCGCGCGGTCAGGTCCACCGCGGCGCCGTCACGCAGCGGCAGTACGACGCAGGTGTCGTAGCCCTCGGGCGGGGTGCCCTCGGCCGGCATCGGCAGCCGCAGGACCGGCACGCCACCGTCGCGGCGGGCCAGTTCGTCGGTCAATCCGGCGTTGGCCCGGGCCCGTTCGGCGACCAGGTCGCGGGCCTCCTGCAGGGACCAGCGCACGCCGCCGGTGCGCGAGAGCACGCACGGCTCGTCGCTGACCGCGAGCACCGCGGCGAAGCCGACGCCGAACCGGCCGACCGCCTCGGGTCCGTCGTCGCGCTTGGCCGAGGCGCGCAGTGTGGACAGCGCCTCGACCCCCTGCGCGTGCAGCGGGTCGCCGGTGTTGGCCGCGACCAGGACGCCGTCGCGCAGGGTCAGCCGCAGCCGCCCCGGCACGTTCGCCCGAGCCGCGGCGTCGGCGGCGTTCTGCGCCAGTTCGACCACCAGGCGGTCGCGATAGCCGCCGAGGGCGAGTTCCTCCTCGGCGTTCGCGTCCTCCCGAAAACGCGCGGGCGACGCGACCCACGCGTCCAGTACGGCTCGCCGAAGCGAAGCGGTGCCAAAGCGGTCCTCGATGCCCATGCCGTGCGCCGTCCCTCGTTCGCGGATGTGGCCGGAACCCTATTGCGTTTCCGGGCACGCGGCTTCCCGGCGATCCCACGGTGCGGACGGCGGTGGATCAAGTCACACAAAATCCACACATTCGACCGGCCGCAAACCCCTGGCGAGAGCGGAGCGTTCGGATGTAGACACAACGGGTGGGGAAACCCCACTCGGCTACGGAAGGGGAGAAACGTGGCTACCTACCGCACACAGATCCAATGGGGCGGCGCGGACGCGGCCTGGCACGACGACGCGGACCTCGCGATCGTCGTGCAGAGTCGCAACGCCGTGGTGCCGGACAAGGCCCGCCCCGCGACGGGCACCCAGCTCTCCTGGTCCGGCCCGCAGGGCAACGCGACCATCACCTTCTTCGACGACGGCGCGCGTTTCCAGGGCTCCGCGCAGTTCCCGGGCGAGGGCCCGGTCGGCTTCCGGGGCCAGGCACGCTAGACCCGGACCCGAAACGACCCGAAGCCGCCACCGGATCGGTGGCGGCTTCGGCCGGTCGGGCGGGTCGGGTGATTCGGACGGGTCGACGAAGTCGGGCGTGTCGCCCGACGTCGTGGGCACGTGTGCGTGATCGATCAGGAGTGGCCCAGTTGGTCCTCGCCGGGCTGCAAGGTGTCCTCGTCCACCGAGCTCTCGACCGGGCGGATCCGCACGGTCTCGATCCGGTACTCGTCCAGGGACAGTTCGGCGGCCGGCGTCGCGGCGGGCATGACCGCCGCTTCCGAATGACCACCGCAGCCGTAGGCGAGCGAGACCATCCGGCCGTCGGCGGGCGAGTACTCGTTGGCGCACACTCCGAACGCCTGCCCGAGCGGGCCGCCGACCTTGACCAGGAATCCACAACTCGTGCAGTGCGCCGGGGCGGCCTGGGCCATCGGCGTGGCTCGGCCGAAGTGCTCGTCCCAGCGGTCTGCGGCCAGGTCGCGGCCGACCGGCGACAGGACGCGCACGCGCCCTTGTCCCAGTTCGTACGCGACCGCCTTGGGACCGAGCGCGATCGGCTCGGTCAATTCCTCCTCTGTCTCGTCCGCTCCGGTGTAACCGAATTCGAGACGGGGGTCGTCGGCGTCGGTGGGCAACAGGTCGCCCACGCCGAGGTCGCCGGGACGAAGGCGCTCGTTCCACGGCACCCAGGCAGGCGCGAGCAGCGCCTCGGGTCCCGGGACGAGGACGGTTTCGTCCACGGTCACCAGCTTGGCGCGGGGCGCACGGGCAACGGTCACCGCCCAGCGCCAGCCGTGATAGGCGGACTCGCGGCACGCGAACAGGTGGGTGACCAGGCGATCACCATCCACCTGAACACCCAGATGCTCGCCGACGGAGTCCTGACCTGCGGCTTCCTCGGCGGCAGCGAAGGCAAGATCAACCGCCTCGGCGCAGAGGCGGTCCGGGGTTCGACTACGGGTCGCGGCACTCACGAGAGTGATTCTCTCTCACGCGTCGAAGGTCTCCACCGCCGATACCCTCAAAACACGTCCGATTCCCGAACGGGCGCGCGGAGCGAGCCCTTCCTGGCGTGTCGCGACCGCATCAACCGAGGGAGCGAGGGCAGGATCCCGGCGTGGCAGCCTCCAAGACCACCACCGCATCACGGCGCACCATTCGTGCGCCTGGCTCGACCCGTGGGTCGTACGCCAAGAACCGAGGTCCGGCGCGTCGCGCGCTGGGCTGGTTCGGCGGACTCTTCACCGGCGGCTTCGGCAAACTACGCGGCGCGGCCCGGGCCAAGGGGGCCGGTGAAAGCGGCCTCGCCAAGCTGATCGAGCTGCATCTGATCAACAACGCGGGCGACGCGCTGGTGACCATGGCCCTGGCCACGACCGTGTTCTTCTCGGTGCCCACCGGCGAGGCGCGCGACCGGGTCGCGATGTACCTGCTGATCACTCTCGCGCCGTTCGCGCTGCTGGCCCCGGTGCTGGGTCCGATCCTGGACCGGATGCGCCGCGGTCGCCGCGTCGCGATGGCGGTGGCGATGCTGGTCCGGGTGGGGCTGTGCTGGCTGATGGCCGGCTCGGTGAACAACGGTGGGCTCGAGTTGTATCCGGCCGCGTTCGGCGTCCTGGTCTCCTCGAAGGTGTACGGGGTCAGCCGCAGCGCGGTGGTGCCCCGGCTGCAACCGCGTTCGGTCTCGCTGGTCAAGGCGAACTCGCGGATCACCATGTTCGGCCTGATCGGCACCATGGGCGCGGCACCCGTCGCGGGCGGCCTCAAGTACGCGTTCGGCACACCCGGGATCCTGTACGGCGCGTGTGTCGTGTTCACCTTCGGCGCGATCCTGGCACTCACCCTGCCCGCCAAGGTCGACTCGGCCGAGGGCGAGGACCGGGCCTCCTTCACCGCCGAGGCGCCCGGCGTCGAGCACAAGCGCAAGGTGTCGCTGACCAAGTTGCGGGCGGGGCGGGACGGGGGCACGACCGAGACGGTGCCCGAGTCCGGGATCGAGGAGTCGCTCGAGGGGTCGGTCGAGGGCGGGCCGGGTGTGCGCGGCGAGCGCGAGAGCGGCCGCAAGCCGGTCCGGGTCAAGACCTCGCGACGGCTGCGCAGCGTGGGCCCGTCCGTGGTCCAGGCACTGTGGGCGAACGCGGCGATGCGCGGCTTCTCCGGCTTCCTGATCATGTTCCTCGGCTTCCTGATGCGACAGCACCCGGTGGCCGACCTGTCCGCGACCCAGGCCACCATCGCGGTGGTGGTCGCCGCCGCCGTCGGCAACGCGGTCGGCACCGCGCTCGGGGCCTGGCTCAAGTCCCGTGCACCGGAGGCGATCATCGTCGGCGTACTGCTGATGTCCGCGTCCTGCGCGGCCTGGGCGGCGGTGATGTACAGCCTGGTCACCGTGCTCTCGGTGGCGGCCGTGGCCGGTCTCGCGCAGGCACTGGGCAAGCTCTCGCTGGACGCGATGATCCAGCGCGACATCCCCGAGGAGGTGCGCACGTCGGCCTTCGCCCGGACCGAGACCGCTCTCCAGGTGGCGTGGGTGATCGGCGGCGGCATCGGCATCGCGCTGCCCCTGAACGGCACGCTGGGGATGAGCGTGGCGGCCGGCGTGCTCACGCTGGCGCTGGTGGTCGTGGGCCGCAAACTGACGACTCGCCGGGCGCGTCGCAAGCGGTCCCCCGGCATCCGGCTGCGGGCCGCCCGGTAATCTTCCGATCATGAAGACTCGCCGCCCTGCCGCGCTCGCCGGCGCCGCCGTCCTGGGCGCGCTCGCCCTGACGGGTTGCAACATCGACAAGCCCACCCCGTTGGTGACCCTGGTCAGCGGGACCACGTCGGTTCACTCCGAGGCCGAGTGCTACAAGGAGAACGGCACGCTCGCGGAGACGAAGGTCGAGGGCTGCCTGAACGAGACCAAGGTCAAGAAGATCTCGGTCTCCGAGGGCGGTGCCTTCTCGGTCGGCGTGGACCAGAAGATCGCCGACGCCGGTTGGCTGCTCCTGGTGAACGGCAAGCAGCAGTCGTCCACCCCGATCAAGTCCACGTACTTCTCGGGCCTTCGGCTGAACTACGGCGCGCCGGAGAAGGACAGCGAGCCGCTGATCGTGCAGGTCGTGCAGCCGGACGGCAAGCAGGGTTACCGCGGCATCTGGGCCTTCAAGGTCGAGAAGAAGTAGCCCTTGCCCATCCTGGTGATCACCGCGGTGGCCGCCGAGCGCGACGCCGTGCTCGGCGGTTCGCGTTCGTGGCGGATACCCGGTCCCGACGTGCTCGCCGTCGGCGCGGGTCCGGCCGCCTCGGCCGCCGGAACCGCCGCGGCACTCGCCCGCGGCTCCTACGACCTGGTGATCAACGCCGGTATCGGGGGCGGCTTCGCGGGTGTCGCGCCGGTCGGCTCGACGGTGCTGGCCACCCGCGTGGTGGCGGCCGATCTGGGCGCGCAGACCGCCGACGGGTTCGTGCCGATCGAGGAACTGGGCTTCGGGACGAGCGCGTTCGAGGCCGACCCGGGTCTTCTCGCCCGCGTGGGCGACGCGTTGCGGGTGGCCGACATCCCGCTCGCCACCGGACCCGCGCTCACCGTGTCCACGGTCACCGGCACCGCCGCGCGTGCCGCCGAGCTGGCCGAGCGCCATCCGGGTGCCGCGGTCGAGGGCATGGAGGGCTTCGGAGTGGCCACCGCCGCCGCCGCGTTCGCCGTGCCGATGCTCGAACTGCGCACCGTCTCCAACGCCGTGGGTCCGCGCGACCGCGCGGCGTGGCGCATCCCCGACGCGCTGCGCGCACTCACCGCGGCCTTCGCCGCGCTCGAAGGGAGCCCGACGCCATGACCCTGTCGCTGGCCTACTCGCCGTGCCCGAACGACACGTTCGTCTTCCACGCGTGGACGCACGGGCTGCTTCCGGACGCGCCGCCCGTGGACGTGCGCTACGCCGACATCGACATCACCAACGGCCTGGCCGAGCGCGGTGAACTGGACCTGCTCAAGGTGTCCTACGCCGCGCTGCCGTGGGTCCTGGACGAGTACGCGCTGCTGCCCTGCGGCGGCGCGCTCGGCCGGGGCTGCGGCCCGCTGGTGCTGAGCCTGGGCGCGAGCACGCCGGCGGCGCTGGCGGGCAAGGTGGTCGCGGTACCGAGCGAACGCTCCACCGCCTACCTGCTGTTCCGGCTGTGGGCGGCGGGCAACGTGCCCGGTGGGGTCGGCGAGATCCGGGTGTTGCCGTTCGCCGAGATCATGCCCGCGGTGCGCGACGGCGTCGTGGACGCGGGCCTGGTCATCCACGAGGCGCGCTTCACCTACGCGCGCTACGGCCTGACCTGCCTGGCCGACATGGGCGACTGGTGGGAGTCGGACACCGGCCTGCCGATCCCGCTCGGCGCGATCATCGCCAAGCGCTCGCTGGACCTGCCCGCGCTGGCCGCGGCGGCTCGCGCCTCGGTCGAACACGCGTGGGCAAACCCGGCCGCGTCGCGCGCCTACGTCCTGGAACATGCCCAGGAGATGGACCCGGCGGTCGCCGACCAACACATCGCCCTGTATGTCAACGAGTTCACCCGCGACCTGGGCGACGCCGGCCACGCCGCGGTCACCCACCTCCTCACTCGCGCCGCCGCCGAAAACCTGGTCCCCGCCATCCCGGCAAGCGCCCTCGCATTCCCCTAGACACCGGCCGCACCGGACGGGCTCTCGAGCCCGCCCGGCACAATCCAGCCCATCCGGCGCCCGATGACAACGCAGCCCTCGGCGAGACCAACCCGCGCCCGGGTACGCAACCCCATCAGCCGGTCGGGCGCTCGAGGACAACCCAGGTCTCGGCGGCACCAACGCCACACGGGAACCCAACCCACCCAGCCCGTCCGGCGCCTGAGGACAACCCAGGCTCGGCAAGACCAACGCCACACGGAAACACAACCCACTCAGCCCGTCCGGCGCCTGAGGACCAACTCAGCCCGTCCGGCGCTTGAGGACACCGCTCAGGCGGCCAGGCCGAGCAACCCGCCGCATCGCGCAACAACGCGTCGGGTGAAACCCGTCACGTGTCCAACTCGTCGGCGACCGCCCGCAGGAGTTCGGCGACCTTCGTGGTCGCGCGCTTGTCGGGGTAGCGCCCGCGCTCGAGCGTCTTGTCGACGCCTTCGAGGACCTTGAGCAGGTCCTGGATGATCGAACTCATCTCGTCGGGCTTCTTGCGGCTCGCGGCGACGACGGAGGGGCGCGGGTCCAGGACGCGGAGCGAGAGGGCCTGTTCGCCCCGTCGCCCCTCGACGATGCCGAACTCGACCCGGGTGCCCGGCTTGAGCGTGTCCAGGCCCTGCGGCAGCGCCGACGCGTGCACGAACACGTCGCCCCCGTCGTCCCGGGACAAAAACCCGAAGCCCTTCTCGGTGTCGAACCACTTGACCTTGCCGGTGGGCACGGGAGACCTCGATCGTGTCGGGACGGCTTCGTCGGGACTTTTACGAGCATTTACCAGGCTGGGTGGGGCGCACACATCGAATCCGAGCAGGAACGCGTAGTGACCCCGTTCACTCGACCAGGCTAATGGTCGCGTTCTCGGCCGGACATGGGGATCCCGCCCCGGGCGCGTCCGGGGCGGAACGGGGCATCTACCCTGGGCGTGTGTACAACGCATCCGCAGGCCCCGGCGATCGGCTCGTCCGCATCGGCGCGGTGCTCTTCGCCATCGGAACGCTCGCCACGCTCGCCACCGTCACGCCGCTGCTGATCGGCGCCGACGCGCTGCCGACGGCGGTCTACCTGGTCAGCGCGCTGATGCCGGTCGGCTTCGCGCTGGCCGGCGCCGGGCTGTTCAAATCGGCCCGCAGCAGGCGTCGACCGGTGCCCAAGACCCTCTGACGCCGGTCCGCCCCGGCGCGCCCAGGGCGTGTCTCAGCGGTACGACTCCGGGTCCACCAGGAGTTCGTTCATCGCGCCCTCGCGGTAGCCGAGCGGATCCACCTCGACGCTCGCGAAGCCGGCCTCGCGCACCGCGGCCAGGGCCGGCGCGTGGCCGTCCACGACGGCGCTCAGCGGGCCGTCCACCTCGATCCGCGCGGACTGCCCCAGATCGCGCACCCGCAGGTTGCGGACCGCGATCCCGTCCCGGACCAGCACCGCGCGCAACGCGGTCTCCGCGCGTTCGACCCGGGCCAGCCGGGCCGGGGTGATCGCCACGCCATAGGCGACACGGCTGGACAGACAGGCCGCGGCCGGCTTGTCCCAGGTCGGCAATCCCCAGGTCCGGCTGATCGCCCGCACCTGGGCCTTGGTCAGGCCCGCGTCGCACAGCGGGGTGACCGCGCCGGCCTCGGCCGCCGCGGCGATCCCGGGCCGAAAGCCCGCGCGCACGTCGTCCGCGTTGGTTCCGGTGGCCAGGTGGGCCATCCCCGCCGCGCGCGCCACCGGCCCGAGCACCGCCATCAACTCCGTCTTGCAGAACCGGCATCGATCGCCGCCGTTCGCGCGGTAGCCCTCGCGGGCCATCTCGTCGCTGGGCACCAGTTCGTGCCGCACCCCCAGTCGGGCCGCGAAGGCCCGCGCGGCGTCGCGTTCGGCGGCCGGCAGGCTCGACGACTCGGTGGTCAGCGCGAGCACGTGGTGGACGCCCAGCGTGCGCACCGCCGCGGCGAGCAGGAAGGCCGAGTCCGCGCCGCCGGAGAACGCCACCGCGACGCTGCCCAGTTCGCGCAGCCGCTCGCGCAGGTCCGCGAGCCGCAGGTCGGCGACGTGCCCGTCCAGCCACGCGGGAAACTCGGTCAGGTCGTCGAGCACGACGTCGGCCCCGGCGGCGCGCAGGTCCGCAGCGGAGATCGGGCCGGTGGCCACGCCGACCGCGATCGCGCCCGCCGCGCGCGCCCCGATCAGATCGCCGAGGTGGTCGCCCACGTACACGCTCGCCCCCGACGCGCGTAGTGCGCCGCCCTTCTGCTCGCCCCACAGGTCACCGACCAAGTGGTCCACGGCCAGGTCCAGATGGTCCAGGTGCAGGCGCGCGTTGGGCTCGTGCTTGCCGGTCACCACCATCGTGCGGCCGCCGTGTCGATGCACTGCGGCGAGCGCCTCACGGGCACCGGGCAGCACGTCCGTACCGGGCACGGCGTGTTGGGGGTAGATCTCGCGGTAGCGCGCGGCGACGCCGGTGATCTCGGCGGCCGGGAACCAGTTCGCGACCTCGGTCTCCAGTGGTGGCCCCAGTCGGGAGACGACCAGCGCGATGTCGATCGGGACGCCGGTCTCCTCAGCGAGCACGGACCACGCCGCCCCGATGCCGGGACGGGAATCGACGAGCGTCATGTCCAGGTCGAAACCAACTACGAGGGCATTCACCCGTTCAGCCTACGACGAGGCACGTTGCGTGCCGATGTCCGATTGCGTGCGTTGCCGTGAACAGGGCCATCCTTGATCGTTTCCGGTTCGTGGCGTCAAGGGCGCATTCGAGGCGAGAGCGCGACCGCCGGGGGCTCGCTCCCGGCGCACGCCATCCCCCACGCCGATCCGACCCGCGCCGGCCACGGCGATCGGGCCCTCGCCCCGACCCCGTCCCGGTCCCGGGTGTCGGCCGACCCCGATCCTCCGGGTCCGCCGCTCGGTCCACCCCTAGGGGACGGTCATCCGCGAGAGGTACCGAGGCGGGCGCCCTGGTGCTGACGCACCCGTTGTGTCGGTCCACGTAGCGTCGAGGACATGAGCACGATGACGCATCTCCCCGCCCCTCGACCACTGCGGATGCCGGCCCTGCGCGGCTCCTCCCCCGCCGAGATCGCCTTCCCCGAACTGGTGCGCGCCCGGCTGCGCCGGCCCGCCCACATCACCGCGACGATCGCGCGCGGCACATGGGTGTTCACCAGTACCGCCGTCCAGGTCACCCTGCTCGGTCGGCACGCCGTGCCGTGACCCCGCATGGTCCGGGGCCCCGTGGGCAGACGCCCGCTCAGGGCAGCCGAACCGACAATCGGGGGTGGATACGGTGGACACGCCCGGCGCGAAAACCGCGAAACGCACGGCCGCGAAACGCACCACCACCAAGCGCACGCCCACGAAACGCAAGGCCGCCGACGTCGCCGACCCGCGTCCCGCTCCCGCCCGCTCGCGCGGCGCCCGCGTGCTGCGCGGCATCGCAATCGGGCTCGGCGCACTGGCCCTGGTCGCGTTCGCGCTGGTGCTGGCCCGGGTGACGTTCACCCCGCAGCCCGATTCGCAGGACCTGGTCACTGGCAACACCGATCCAGGCGACTCGATTCGCTCCTACCTGGACCGCCCCGAAGTCCGGGACGCGGTCCGGCAGATCGGCGGCAACCTGGTGCTGTGCGCGCCGCTGGGCGTACTGCTCCCGGTGGTCACCGCCCGGCTGCGCGGCCCACTTCGGATCCTGCTCACCGTCGGCGCGCTGATGCTCGTCGTCGAGGCGGTCCAGGGGCTGTTCGTGGTCGGCCGGGCGTTCGACATCGACGACGTGATCCTGAACGCGACCGGCGCGTTCCTCGCCTACATATTCCTGGGCCGGCACCTGGCCGCCCGCGTCCACCCCCGCCGCACACCGTTTTGGCGGCGGGAGCGGACCGCGAAGACGCCCGAAGGGCGCCCGAGCCACTGATCGAACGTCCCCCGGACCGAACGCCCCGGCTACCTCTGCTTGTCCAGGTCGTCGGAGTCGACGATCCGGTACGCGTAACCCTGTTCCGCGAGGAAACGTTGCCGATGCGCCGCGAAGTCCTGGTCGATGGTGTCCCGCGCGACGACCGAGTAGAAGCGCGCACCCCGGCCGTCCGCCTTGGGTCGCAACACCCGCCCGAGTCGCTGGGCCTCCTCCTGCCGCGACCCGAACGAACCGGACACCTGGATGGCCACCGTCGCGTCCGGCAGGTCGATCGAGAAGTTCGCCACCTTGCTGACCACGAGCGCCTGCACCGCGCCGGTGCGGAACGCGTCGAACAACCGCTCGCGCTCCTTGTTGGTGGTCTCGCCCTTGATCACCGGCGCGTTCAACACCTCGCCCAGCTCGTCGAGTTGGTCGATGTACTGGCCGATGACCAGGGTCTGTTCACCACGGTGCCGCTCGACCAGGTCCTTGACCACGCGCGTCTTGCTGGCGGTGGTCGCGCAGAAGCGATAGCGCTCCTCGGGCTCGGCGGTCGCGTAGGCCAGCCGTTCGGTCTCTGTCAATGTCACCCGAACCTCGACGCAGTCGGCCGGCGCGATGTATCCCTGGTTCTCGATCTCCTTCCACGGCGCGTCGTAGCGCTTGGGGCCGATCAGCGAGAACACGTCGCCCTCGCGGCCGTCCTCGCGTACCAGCGTCGCGGTCAGGCCCAGTCGACGCCGAGCCTGCAGGTCGGCGGTGAACCGGAAGATGGGGGCGGGCAACAGGTGGACCTCGTCGTACACGATCAGGCCCCAGTCCCTGGAGTCGAACAGCTCCAGGTGCGGGTAGACGCCCTTTCGGCGCGTGGTCACCACCTGGTAGGTCGCGATGGTGACCGGCCGGATCTCCTTGCGGGTACCGCTGTACTCGCCGATCTCGTCCTCGGTCAGCGACGTGCGCTTGACCAACTCGGACTTCCACTGGCGGGCCGAGACCGTATTGGTGACCAGGATCAGCGTGGTCGCCTTCGCGGTCGCCATCGCCGCCGCGCCCACCAGCGTCTTGCCCGCGCCACACGGCAGCACGACCACACCCGAGCCGCCGTGCCAGAAGCCCTCGACCGCCTCCTGCTGGTACGGCCGCAACTGCCAGCCGTCCTCGGCCAGGTCGATCGTGTGCGCCTCGCCGTCCACGTAGCCCGCGAAGTCCTCGGCGGGCCAGCCGAGCTTGAGCAGCACCTGCTTGATCTGCCCGCGCTCGGAGGGGTGCACCACCACGGTGTCCGGGTCCACTCGGGTGCCGACCAGTGGAATCATCTTCTTGCTGCGCAGCACCTCCTCGAGCACCGCGCGGTCGGTGGTGGTCAGCACGAGGCCGTGGGTGGGGTGCTTGGACAGTTGGAGCCGGCCGTAGCGGCCCATCGTCTCCGCGACGTCCACGAGCAGCGCGTTGGGCACCGGGTAGCGCGAGTAGCGCAGCAGTACGTCCACGACCTGCTCGGCGTCGTGGCCTGCGGCGCGCGCGTTCCACAGGCCCAGCGGGGTCAGCCGATAGGTGTGCACGTGCTCCGGGGCGCGCTCGAGCTCGGCGAACGGCGCGATGGCCCGGCGGCAGTCGGCGGAGGCCTCGTGCCCGACCTCGAGGAGCAGGGTTTTGTCGGACTGGACGATCAGCGGGCCATCGGGCACGGGCCAACCTTTCCGCAAGGAGGAGGGGACGGGACCAACAAGTGTCAACCATCCGCTCGGCGGCCGTGTTCCGAAAACCGTTTGTCATCGGCGGGAGCAGGCATTAGGGACCGTACTGCCCAGGGAGGAGCGCCAGACCCATCCTTACGGAGGAACACACAAACCGGCCGGCCTACCTACCCTGGATACTTGATGGCGCAACAAACGTCGTCGGCCTCCGACGATCGGGTTCCCCGTCCCGATCGCACCGCCGCCGAGACCCCCGAGCACACCGGCGAACCCATGGGTCCCGCCGTGTCCACCCGTGCCCTGACCCGGGACTACGGCGGCGGCACCGGGATCTTCGGCATAGACCTGAAGGTGCCGCGCGGTTGCGTATACGGCCTGGTGGGACCCAACGGCGCGGGCAAGACCACGCTGTTGTCGATCATGGGCGGCACCCGGCGGGCGGATTCCGGCGAGGTGGTCTTCGGCGTCGATCGACGCCGCGTCGCGGTGTCCACGGACGTGCCCGAATTCGAGCCCTGGCTGACCGCGTCCGAGGTGGTCGAACTGGCCGGAAACCTCGTCGACCGTCGGCTGCCCCGGGAGAAGGTCAAGGTCGCCCTGCATCGCACCGGCCTGTCCGCGTGCGGCGACCGCAAGGCCGGCTCGCTCTCGCGCGGCATGACGCTGCGCCTGGGCCTGGCCGCCGCGCTGGTGGCCGACCCCGAACTGCTGATCCTGGACGAGCCCACCTCCGCGCTGGACCCGCGCGGTCGGGCGGACGTGCTCGACCTGGTGGCGAGCCTGCGCGAGCACACCACGGTCGTCTTCTCCAGCCACATCCTGGCCGACGTACAGCGGGTCTGCGATCACGTGGGCGTGGTGCGCGCGGGCCGGCTGCTCTACCAGGGGCCGACCGCCGAACTGGTGGACACGCACATGCGGCCGAGCTGGCTGGTCCGGGTGCGCGGTGGCGGCACCGACCTGTTGCGCGCGTTCGCCGCGGAGAGCTGGGTCGCGCGCGTGTCGTCGCTGCGGCCGGGGCTGTTCCGGGTGGAGGCACGGTCGCTGGAGGCCGGTGAGCGGCACCTCGCCGAGGTGCTCAGCCGCAGCACGGCCCGGTTGGTGTCGGTCGCGCCGGAGGAGTCGGACCTGGAGGCGGCATTCCTGTCCATCACCGGCGGTCCGCGATGACCCGATCCGGCGCCGTTCAGGCGCCCGCGTCGACGTCGGCCGGCCCGCCCGCGGTGGTGGCCGACGCGGCGCGGGTGCTCCCGCGCGGGCCGCGCCGACTGGGGCTGTGGCGCCTGGAGTGGCTGCGGCTGGTGCGCACCAAACGATTGTTGCTGCTCCTGGTCGCCTATCCGGGCGTGGGCCTGATCGGCCCGGTCTTCGCCAAGCACCGTGATCGCATCGTCGAGGCCCTGCACATCGACGCGGTGGCACCGGTGGGCGGGATGCGGGCGGACAGCGGGATGGCGGTGTACACCTACGCCGCCGGCCAGATCGGCATCCTGGTCGGCCTCGCGCTGATGGCGAGCGCGCTCGCGGTCGACCATCGACCGGGTCTGGCCGCGTTCCATCGCACCCGGGTGCGGCGACGTCGCGATCTGGTGGTGCCGCGGTACACGGTGACCACGGCGGCGGTCTCTTTGGCCTACCTGATGGGCAACCTGATCGCCTGGGCCCAGGTGCACTGGATGTTCGGCCCGCTGCCGGCGAAGGCCGTCTTCTACGGGTCCTTCTACGGGATCGTGGGCGTCGTGCTGGAGGTGAGCGTGGTCGCCGCGATGGCGGCGTTCCTGCGCCGTCCCGTGGCGATCTTCGGCGGGTCCCTGGTCGCGTTCGTGCTGATGCCGGTCGCGGCGCTGTGGCGCCCGTTGCAGCACTGGTTGCCGAGCCAGCTCTTCAACTGCCAGGTCGACCTGCTGCGCGGGCACACTCCCGGCGAGTACGTCGACAACCTGGTGGTCGCCGTGGTCCTGTCCGCGCTGAGCGTGTGGCTCGCGGTTTGGCGGATCGGGCGCCGGGAGATGTGAGTCGGGCGGTGCCGGGCGGTGCCGGGCGGCTGCGTCGACGGCTCGCGTGGGGGTGGGTCGCGTGGGGGTGGGTCGCGGGTGGGTGGGTCGTGGGTGGGTGGGTCGTGGGCGGGTGGGTCGTGGGCGGGTGAGTCGTGGGCGGGCCGGGGCGTGGCGGGCCGGAGTCGTGGCGGGCCGGAGTCGTGGC
>NZ_JBITJP010000055.1:0-22307 GCF_044460165.1 Embleya sp. NPDC050154 | reverse complement strand
ACGGCGACCACGTGCGGCTGCGGGTGCGCGACGACGGCGTTGGCCCACCGGCGCACCCGACCCGCGACAGCGGGTTGGCGAACATGCGCGAACGGTCCGAATCCCTCGGCGGCACCTGCTCGTTCGGGCCCGCCCCCGACGGCGGAGCCCTCCTGGAATGGCGCGTCCCGCTGGGCTGACGCCGCCAAACGCCGCCGTCCCGTCTCGGACGAGGCCCCGGATCGAACCCGGGCCGAACGAGCGGTTCCTACGGGCCGTGACCGGGCCGACCGGCCCGGTCACCCATTCCGAACGGCCCCTACGGCGCCCTTCGGAATGCGCTGACATGGACTCAACAGGCAGGCACTGCCGAGGTGTTGCCGTCGAGAAGGGACGAGTCCATGTCTGTCACCCCGCACGCTCCCGTCGGGCACGTGGTCGTCGGCGTGGACGGTTCGCCCGGCGCACTGTCCGCCGTCACCCAGGCCACCCTGGAGGCGGCGAACCGCGGTCTGCCGTTGGAGATCGTCGCCGCGTGGACGCTGCCGGAGGACGGCCAACTCGACTCCTACGTCGGGCAGGTCCGCCGGGAGGCGGAGGAGGCGACCGAGGCGGCCGTCGCGCACGCGCAGGCGCTGCACCCGCAGGTGTGGACGATCGGGCGGGTCCGCCGCGGCGCCGCGCACGAGGTGTTGCTCGCCTGCGCCGAACACGCTTCGCTCGTGGTGGTCGGCAGCCGCGGGCACGGACGCATGGCCGGCCTGTTGCTGGGCTCGGTCAGCCTGTCGGTGGCCGCCTACACACTGTGCCCCTTGCTCGTGGTGCGTGGCGAACACGACCCCTCACCGGCCGTGGACGGCGGCCCCGAGGGCCTGGTCGTGGTCGGCGTCGAGGGCGCGGACTGCCGGCCCGCCGTGGAAGCCGCCTACGAGGAGGCCCAGCTGCGGCATCTGCGGGTGTGCGCGCTCAACGCGCTCCCACCGGTCACGCCCGCGCCGATCGGGCTTCCCGCGCCTGCGCTGGAGTCCCTGGCCGCGGCAAGCGCCCTGCGGCGCGACGCCCTGGACACGTGGACGGCTGCACCTCGGGCCAAGCACCCCGAGATCGAGTCCCAGGTGCGGCTCGTGCGCGAAGGCGCGGGTCGCGCACTGGTGGAGGCGTCCCGCGAGGCCGACCTGGTGGTCCTGGCCGCCCACCGACGCACCGCCCGTTTCGGGACCCGCCTGGGCCGGGTCAGCCACACGGTCCTGCATCACGCACACGCGCCCGTCCTCCTCGTGCCCGTGGACTGACCCGCCGTTTCGGTCACGGGCGAACGGAGGGCATGGCACAAAGGTGCGATGCGCTCCCGGGTGCCCATCGGCCGCGGGCGGTCGTCCCCGATCCGTCGGGGGCGACCGCCCGCATTTCGCTGCGCGCCTGCACCGCTCGCCGCAACGCCGCGCGGGCAACCGGCTGTTGGACCCGACAGGTCGGGCCGGTCGACCCTGGGGCGGGCACCGGACACACGGGAGATTGATGTCACGGCCCGGCGGAACACGTTCGTGGCCGAGCGCCGGGCACCGGGCCCGGCGTCACCAGGGAGGGAATCGACATGGCAACGTCGCACCAGCACCGGATGCCCTCGCGCCTGCACCTGCCGCACCGCTCCGCTCCGGCGCCCCAGGCCACGGTCGACGGGTCGGCGCTCGACACCGCGACCGGCTCCCCGGCCGTCGCCGCGGTCCGCACCACCGACATCGCCGTGGCCGGCCTGCGGGTCCTGTTGGGCTTCGTGTTCCTGTGGGCGTTCCTGGACAAGACGTTCGGCCTCGGCTACGCCACCGCGAGCGGCAAGGGTTGGCTCGACGGCGGCTCCCCCACCAAGGGTTTCCTCTCCCACGTGGACGTCGGCCCGATGGCCGGCACCCTGCGCGACTGGGCCGGCGAGCCCTGGGCCGACTGGCTGTTCATGCTCGGTCTGCTCGGCGTCGGCGTCGCGCTGGTCCTGGGCATCGGTCTGCGTCCGGCGGCCGTCTCCGGTACCGCCATGATGGCGTTGATGTGGATCGCCGAATGGCCGCCCGCCAAGCACCTCGACAGCGGCAAGCCCAGCTCCTCCACGAACCCCTTCACCGACTACCACGTCATCTACGCCATCTCCCTGATCACCCTCGCCGCGGTCGCCGTCGGCAGCCGGCTCGGCCTGGGCGCCCTGTGGGCCCGCCTGCCGATCGTCCGCGACCACCGCTGGCTGCTCTGATCGCCACACGACCCGGCCGGGCATCGTCCATGTGACGGGCGCCCGGCCGAATCTCGTGTGTCGGGCCACCCGGATCCGATCCCACCCCGACGGGCGGGATGGCCACCGCGCACGCGGCGCACATCTCGGCCAACCGGCAGACGCCGCCGGTCCGATCTGGAAAGACCACGAATCGGGTGGTGCTCGCGCATCGGCCTCGGATGCGCGCGTGCCAGGTGCATCCTTCGCCTCGGCAGCGGCATGTCGCGTCGGGGCGGGCCGGGCCTTCGCCGCGGGCGTGGAAGGCGAGGTGTTCCAAAGCCGCGGCGCGGTCGGCGGGGTCGCCGTACCTGGGGACGACCGGGCATGGCGGATCGGTGCACTGGATCTTGGATTGCCTCAGGGCAGGGCGGCCGTGGTTGACGATGCGGACGGTCCACAGCCACCCGGTCGCTCCGACAGTGGCGACGGACATCGGTCTGACCCCTTTCACGGTGACCCGGCCGTGCGCCGGGGCCGTGGCCTTTGCCCGGACACGATGGCCTATTCGGGAGGCCGTTGGCGTGCTCGTCACTCGACACACGGAGCATGCGTGCCTCGAACGAATGACGTGCTGGGCCGACCGGGCAAGGGATGACGCCGCGAGAGCCCGTGCCCGCATCGGATGCCGACGCGCCCGAGCGGGCCCGTGTCGGGCCTTGGGTGCGAGCATCCTGGTTGGCGGTGGTCGCGAGTGTGGTGCCACCCGTGGTCGTGGTGGCGTGGCAGGTGGACCGGCGCGCTCTCCCCCACGGGTGCACGACTCGTGGCCTGCGGTGACGACGCCGCCGTTCCGAAGCCGGTGGGATTGGCCGGCACGGACACGTGCGCGTGGCCTGCGCTCGGATCCGAGGGATCGTGCCGTCGTCCAGCCGGTCGAAACGGCCAGGGCCGGTGGCCGCGCACACCAGGCGGATTCGCCATGCCAGGCGTCGGGAATCGCCGCTCGGGGACGGGTTGAGCGGATGTCGGGCACCGGGTCTTTCGGCCCTGGCCGAGGTCGGGTCGGGGTTCGAAGGTGGAGAGATGAGCGAACACCCCGTAACGAAACGTCCCCTCGACCGCCGGGAGACGTTGGAACTGATGGCGGGCGCACAGGTGGGACGCGTCGTGGTCAGCGAGGGCGCTCTCCCGGCCGTTCACTTGGTGGTCTTCGCCGTCGACCGGGAGTGCGTGGTCTTTCGTACGCCCGTCGACTCCCCGCTCGCGAGGGCCGCGCTCGACGCGGTGGTCGCGTTCCAGGCCGATCACATCGACCGGGCCGCACGGACCGGCTGGACGGGTACCGTCACCGGGCAGGCCTCGCGTGTCCTCGACCCTGCGGCCGTCGCGCGCGTGGAACGGCTGCTTCCCGAGGTCGACGGCGACGATGGGGAACAGGCGTGGTTCCAGATCACCTCCGAGTTCGTCACCGGTCGACTGGTGCAACGTGCGGCTGCCGTCCCCTCCCCCGGCGGGCCCAAAACGTCCTGAGCACGTCACGGACGCCTCGCACGCGGCCTGCCGACGTAGGCACCGACCCCGATGGCCGAGCCAAGGCCGGGCGTCCGGCGACAACCGGTATCGGGCCGGGTGACCGTCTGTGCCGGTGTGGCAAGGCGTCCCGGTACCCCAGCCACAGCCGTGTCCCTTCGGGCGCCCGGCGTACGCGTCGCAACGGGGCGACGAGCCGTGACGGCGGTCGTCGGCGAGTCGTTTCCGTGGGGCCTCGGTCGGACCGCGGGAAAATATCGGCCTCCCCCGCGATCCGAAACCCGGTCGGGCATCCTCCTTCGAGCACGAGGTCGGCGCAGTCGCCGCAGTCAGGGATCCTGTCCGTGTCGGGGCGCCGGGCGGGTCCGGGCGTCGACGACGGTGACGCCGTCGGGGCGGGCGACCAGGGGATTCAAGTCGGCTACCACGAGCTGCGGCACATCGTCCGCGAGCCTGGACAGCCGGTGCAGGACGTCCTCGATCCCGGCGGTGTCGACGGCCGGCCCACCCCGGCGGCCGTACAGCAGCGGCGCCCCTCGTGAGGCGGCCAGGAGCGAGTGCGCGTCCAGGTCGGTCAGCGGGGTCAACCGCGCACCGTGGTCGCCAAGGACGTCGGGGGGGCGACCCCGCCCAGCCCGAACACCACCAACGAACCCAGCACTTCGTCCTGCTCGTTCGCGGCCGGCCCGGCGGCGCCCGGCCCGGGGACGCGGTGCACACCGCGCACGTCGGCCCGGCCTGGCTGGCAGTTCGGGCCGACCATCCGCATCCCGTGGCGGCGGACGGAGGCGCGCACCCGCGCGGCCTGCTCGGGAGTGCCTCCCGAGGTGATCACGACCAGGGCCCGCACACCTGCGCGCCCGCAGTCCTCGACCAGATCGGGAACCCGGTCGGCCGGTACGGCCACCACCAGTCGGGCACCTCCGGGAGCAGGTCCGGCGTCGGGAACGCCGGCACCCCGTCCACCTCGGTCTGCGTGGGGTGCAGCACGGCCAGGGGCCCGGTGTAGTACCCCGCCTTCACGTTGCGCAGCAGGGCCCGGCCGACGGATTCCGCGCGATGTCCGGCACCCGCCACCGCGATCGATCGAGGGGTGAACAGCGGCGCGAGACTGGCCACATCCGCCAGGGCCCTCGCACCACGCCATCGCGGTCAGGTACCGCTCCGTCGAGGCGATGTCGCCGTCCAGCGGAATCACGCAGTTCACCACCCCGGCCACCGGGCGGTCGCGCACCGGCAGCCCCATGTCCTCGAGCACCCGCAGCATCGGGCGATTCCACGGCAACGTGTCCGCGACCAGCGTGCTCACCTTGTCCGCGCGGGCCATCGTGACGACGTGCTCGATCAGCAGAGTGCCGATTCCCCGCCCTTGCCAGGCGTCGGCCACCGCCAGGGCGAGCTCCGCCTCGCCCGAGTCGGCGTCGCCGTCGTATTCGACGACCCCGACGAACTCGCCCGTCGTGGGTCAGCGCGATCAGCGCACCGCACCCGGCCCGGCCGGGCGTACTCACCCGCTCGGCGATCTCGCGCACAGACGTCTGCGAGGTGCCGAAGAACCGCAGGTACAGAGCCTCCGCCGACATCGCACGATGCATCGCCGGCACCGCGTCCCGGTCCTGGGGTCCCGGGGGCGCAGCAGGACCGTCTCGCCGTCGGCGGCCAGGACCCAGGTCTCGCGCGCTGTGCCGAGCTCGTTCATGGACCGGTTCCCTTCGACCGTGGCGCCCGCGCGCCGCTCACGGTCAGTCTCGTCTCGATCACCCGGGCACGGCCAAGGCCGGGTGGTCCCCCGGCGGGGGTCCATCGGCCCTGTGTCCGGGCCCCGACGACGAGCAGTGTTCGGGGCACGGGCCGTCAAGCGCCGGTCCCAGAGAGGGAGTTCACCGTGAACATGAACGAGGGAACGCCGCCGATCGTGGTAGGAGTGGAGCCCACCGACGCGGGCGGGCTCGCCGTGGTGTGGGCGGCCGACGAGGCCGCCCGCCGCCGGCTGCCGCTGCGCCTGGTCCACGCCCTGGACTGGCCCGCCGGCGCCGACCGCGGATCGGAGACGAACACGCACCGGCAGACCTGGGGTGAACGCTTCCGGGCCGTCGGGACGCGCGCGTTGGACGAGGCCGCCGCGCTCGTGGCCGCGCGCCATCCCTCGCTGGTCACGGACCGGGTCCTCCTGGACGGCGCGCCCATCTCGGTGCTGCCCGGACAGGCGCGGGACGCGGCGATGATCGTGGTCGGCTCGCGCCGGCTGTCGGCGACGACCGAGCTGCTGATCACCGGCAGCATCGCGACCTCGATCACCGCGCACGCCGGGTGCCCGGTGGTGGTGGTCCGCGAGCCCGAGCACATCACTGCCGACCCGCGCACGATCGTGGTTGGTGTGGACGGGTCGCAGCGCTCGGCACCTGCGGTGGCGTACGCGTTCGACGAGGCCGCGCGCCGCGGCGCCACGGTCGTGGCCGTGCACGTTCGGCAGCCGTCCACCGGTCTGATGGCCGGACTGCGCACCGGTGAGGAACTTCGGGAGGGCCGGATCCGGCTCGCCGAGACACTCGCCGGGTGGAGCGAGAAGTATCCGGATGTGCCGGTGCGGCGGGAAGTCGTCGTCGGACACCCGGTGCGGGTCCTGGCCGATGCCGCCGAGCACGCGCTGGGCCTGGTCGTCGGAACCCGGGGGCACGGCGGCTTCGCGGGCATGCTGTTGGGCTCGGTCAGCCAGGGCCTGATCCACCACGCCCGCTGCCCCTTGATGATCGTCCCGGTTTCGGGCGACGAGAACGCGTCCACCCGCGGCTGAGCACCCGACGAGACCGGCCGCTTCCCCGGTGGGTCGATGCCGACGGGGCCGCCGTGCGCAACGCTTCGACCGGGGGTGGCCGCGCCGCGTCGGTGCCCACCGTCGGTCGCGCGGATTGACCGCCGGCCGGGCATACGCGAAGTTGCGCTCCCCACGACCGGCGACCCGCGCGGCTCGGTCCCGCTAGTCGCCCGATGTGAGCGCCGCGCCCCGGCACGCACGGCGATCGTGGCCGCCGCAATCGTTTCGCCGCCGTGCGGGCATCCTTCGAGGAGGCGTTGCGCTCGACCGGCACAGCCCCGGCACAGGTGTGGTGTCCTCCGACCCCTCGCTTGTCTTGCGTACGCCGGGAGGATGATGAGCGATCGGCGACGGCGACCGCCGTGACACAGGGCCGGAGCCGGTCCGAGGGTGTCCCTACCTGACGGAGTTCGTGATGCGGGACTCGAACGGGAACCACGAGTCCACGACGTATCGGCGGTGGGAGCGTGCGACGACCCCATGGCTGATGCTCCTGGCGGTCCTCTCGTTGACCACGTTCGTTCTGGGCGAGGCGTTGCAGGCGCGTGCGCGTCCGGTGCTGTGGATCGAGTACGGGGTGTGGGCGGTCTTCGTCACCGACTACCTTGTCAGGCTCAGGCTCAGCCGCGACCGTTGGCGGTTCGTGTGCTCCCACCCGCTGGACCTTGCCGCGGTCGCGCTGCCCGCGACACGGATCCTGCGCCTGGTCGCGGTGATCGGCCGTATCGGGGCGGTCGCACGGGGTGGGCGCACCGGTCGCCTGTTGGTGAGCACCGTCGCGCTGGTCCTGACGATCCTCGTCGCCGGTGCCGCGGCCGTCCTGGCACCGGAGCGCCGCGCGCCGGATGCGAACATCGGCGACTATCCGGATGCCCTGTGGTGGGCGATCAGCACGGTCACCACCGTCGGGTACGGCGATCTGCACCCGGTCACCGCCGAGGGGCGCCTGGTGGGGGCGGTGTTGATGGTGGTGGGCATCGGCATGATGGGTGTGGTAACCGCGACGATCGCCACCCGGCTGATCCTTCCCGAGCAACAGGCGGAGGAACGGCTGGAATACGCTTCTCTCGAGCAGCGCCTGCAGGTCATTGAAGAGCAGCTGCGACGGCTGAACGACCACCTGGCCGCGGCGGCACGAGCCGACTCCCCACACAGTGCTCTCGGCCGACGGTCGGACCGCCCCTGCGCGAAATGAACGCGATGGGCCTGCTCGCGGGCACTGGTCCGGGGCTCACCTGACCGCCGTGTCTCGGCTGCCGCACGCGTGGGCGCGCGGCGTGCGCCACCGGTCGCGTCGCCGGGCGATCGCACCGAACACCGGTCCCGACGCCCTGTGCCGGTGGGTGGCACGGGCGACGACACGGGCCGCCGTCAGGGTCGGTCGACGAGGGTGCCCCGGGGCGGGCTGCGAGGCCCTGGGTCGATGGCACTGCGAAGGCGCGCACACCCCTCTGGTCGGTCGTCGAACCGGGTGGACTTGTTCGATCGCGTGGCGCCGACGGTGTCCGGCCTCGTGATGCATCGCTCCTCCCGGGTGTCGATGTCAGCGCGACCGGTAACCGCACCGCGGTCGAATCCCTTCTTCGGGTCGGGTCCTGGGACGTCGGCCGCGCGTCATCCGCCGACGGGAAGAACGCCCCGTCGAGCAAATGATTTGCGTCCCTTCCGCGGGCCTTCCCGAACGCGTCTTCGTGACGGGTCACGGAATCGAGGTTGTGCCCGCCTCGGCCCGTCGTCTCGATGCCGCAGATGAACCGCGACGGCGGGCGCGCGGAACGTCGGCCTCGGTGGGCGGGCGCGGCTTTGTCCGGGTCTCGACGGTCGGGACGACTCTTCCCGGTTCGGCGACGCACCACGGGCCCCTCGCGCCGGGCCGGGTCTCCACGCCGACTCCGGGCTCGCTCCTCGAGGGCGAGTGACGAGGCCCGCTCGAGGGGAGTTGCAGTGCGTCACCGCGGCCACGGGTCGGTTGCGCGTCGGCAATCCGTGTTCTCGAAGACCCCAAGCATCGGGCGATGGAACAAAAACGTGTCCGCGACCAGCGTGCGGACCGTGTCCGGGCGGGCCATCGTGACCGCGTGCTCGATCGGCGGGGTGCCCACCGCCTGCCGTGTCGGGCATCGGCCATCGCCAAGGCGAGTTCCTCAGCCCGCGTCGCCGTTGTGTTCGACGGCCTCACGCCCGTCGTGGATGTGCGCGATGAGCGCGCCGCACCCGGCACGGCCGGGTGTGCTGCGCTCTCGCGTACCGACGTCTGCGAGTGCCGCGAAATCGCAGGTGCAGGTTCTCCGCCGACATCGCACGATGCGTCGCCGGCGGCGCGTCCGGGTCCTCGTGCCCCGGAGGCCGCAGCAGCGGCCGTCTCACCGCAGGGCGTGCGACACCCGGACCCCGCGCGGTGTGCCATCTCGTTCCTGGACGTGTTCCCTGCCGCCGGCCGCGTCCGTTCCGCTCGCGACCGGTCCGGTGCCGATTCCGTGCGCCTGGCAGGGCCGACCGGTTCTAACGGCTCGGGTCGAACGACCCTGGCCGCGTCCCACCGGCACGAGCAGTGTTCGTGTCACAGGGCCGGCAGATGATCGGCCGCCGGAGACGGGGGCGGCAACCGTGACCGAGCATGGGCGAAGGGCGCCGATCGTGGTGGGCGTCGACCATACCGACGCGGGCCGGCTCGCCGTGGTGTGGGCGGCCGACGAGGCGGCCCGTCGGGGTCTGTGGCTGCGCCTGGTGCACGCGCTCGACTGGCCGGTCGGCGCCGACCGCGACCCCCAGACCGATCCGCATCGGCAGACCTGGGGCGCACGATTCCGCGACGCCGGCCTGCGCGCGCTCGACGAGGCCCGCGACCTCGTCGCGACCCGCCGTCCCGAACTGGCCGCGGTGACGGTCTTGGCCGACGGGGCGCCCGTGGCCGTGCTGCGCGAGCACACGCGGGATGCGGCGATGATCGTTCTCGGGTCGCGGCGACTGTCCGCCGTGACGGAGTTGCCGACCATCGGCGGCGTCGCGGTGCCGATCACCGCGCACGCGAGGTGCCCGGTCGTCGTCGTCCGCGAACCCGAGCACACGAGCAGCGAGCCCCCGACCGTCGTGGTCGCGGTGGACGGGGCACAGCGCGCCGAGGCGGCTGTGGCGTACGCCTTCGACGAGGCTGCCCGTCGCGGAGCCACGGTCGTGGCCGTCCATGTCCGCCGACCGCCCGTCGGACTGTTGGCCGGGCTGCGCATGGAGGAGGAGATACCGGAAGGCAGGCTCCGGCTCGCCGAGGCCCTTGCCGGTTGGGCCGAGAAGTACCCGGCCGTGCCGGTGCGCCGCGAGGTCACCGTCGGGCATCCGGTCAAGGCGTTGCGCAACGCCGCCGAGCACGCCCTGTGCCTGGTGGTCGGCGCCCACGGCCGAGGCGGCTTCGCGGGCCTGTTGCCGGGGTCGGTCGGCCAGGGGCTCATCCACCACGCCCACTGCCCGCTCGTGATCGTCCCCACCGCGCGGAACGACGCGCCATCGGCCGCCCACGACTGAGCGCGTGCCGGCCCGGGCACCCGAGCCACGGGCCGGCGTCCGACCCGAGGATCAACCGTTCGAAAGGAAACCCGCCGTGAACCAGGCATCGACCTCCCCCACCGGATCGTCCTCCCCTGCGGCGCCGGCCCGTGGGCACGTCGTCGTCGGATACGACGGCTCGCCCGGCGCCGAACACGCCGTCGATCTGGCCGCCGACGAAGCCGCCCACCGCCACACCACCCTCGAGGTACTGCACGTACTGGAATGGGTCGAAGTCGCCGCCGCCGACGACCGCTTCGGTCAACAGCTGCGCGAGAACGCCCGCGCCATCGTCGACCGGGGCGCCGCCCGCGCCCGCGCCCGCCACCACGACCTCCCGGTGATCGCCGCAGTCGAACACGCGAACGCCATCGACGCGTTGGAGGCCGCGAGCGATCGCGCCGCACTGCTGGTGGTCGGCAGCCGAGGGATGGGCGGTTTCATCGGCCTGTTGATGGGGTCGGTCAGCCTCCCCGTCGCGGCCGCGACCCGCTGCCCACTCCTGGTCGTCCACCCCGACCACGACACCGCCGCCGACCGCTCCCCGAAACCGATCGTGGTCGGCGTCTCCGGCGACGACTGCGCACCCGCCCTGGAGGCCGCGTTCGCCCTGGCCCACGCCCGGCGGTTGCCGCTGCGCGCCCTCCACGCGTGGCTGTACCCCGCCATGACGACCGCCGGGATCGGCTATGCCCCGGCCGTTTGGCTCATGGACGACTGGCGGGCCGCCGCGCGAACCACCCTGTCCGCCGTCCTCGAACCCCTGCGCGAGAAATATCCGGACGTCAGCGTCACCGAGGACGTCGTCCTCGACTCCCCCTCGCACGCCTTGGTCGCCGCGAGCGCCGGCGCCGAGATGGTCGTCCTCGCCGCGCACCGCAACACCGGGCGCTTCGGCCCCAACCTGGGCCGCGTCACCCACACCGCGCTCCACCACGCCAAGGCCCCGATCCTCCTCGTTCCGATCCACGCGTGACCCCGGGTACATGGGGGACTTCCCTCCCCATGCGGTCGGTGTTGTGACGACCGGTCCGCCGCCCGACCCTGCCTGCCGCGGGTGGCGGACCGTTCGCGCGTCTCGCCGTCGATGTGAACGTTCGGGCATCGAGCCGGACGAACGGTCCGATCCCCGGCTTCGAGCCTCCCCGTTGTCGCGTCCGGAGCTCCGTATCGCGAACGCAGACGCAGGCGAAGCGACTTGTCCTATGGCGGCCGACCCCCGGGGGCGATCTCGATGGCAACGGAGCCGTGAACGGAACGACGTGGTCGACGGTCCGTGCCGAAGCCGGAGTGCCCAGGCGTCCTCGGACCGCTTCGGCGACGTGACGGGCCCGGCGGGTGTCGAGTCGTGGGGAGGTGATCGTCATCGTCCTGTGGCCGTCGGATGGTCGATCAGCAGCGCGCGGGGGCGTTCGCGGGGGCGTTCGTGGTCCAATGACGCCGATCAGCAGGGCGTCGCCGCTATCGGTCCGGCGGACCTCGGCGCTCAACCGCGTCGGGTCCTCGCACCGTTCGGACCGCTCTCGCAAGTTCGGTCGGGGTGCATCTCCGCTCCGCGCGGATGACAGCTGTCCCGGCGTCGTAGGGGTGGCGCGCCGGTGCCGGCATGGCGTGGCTCGAAACGGCGTTTCTCGTCCGAGCCTGTGAGGTGTAGTGCCGTGCGCGGTGGCCGATGGGCCGAACGGGCCCTGCAGACAGGGCCGGGTGGCCGTTCGGGTCGGGCGTGCCGGCTCTGATCGCCGGTCCCGTTCCGCCGAGAGGATCACTGGCGAAGGGATGGCGGGGTGGCCGTCCCGCATCGCGGGACTCTGCGGTGCATCCGCCACGAGGAGGACCGGAAATGAGCCAGGAAACGATGCCGGCCGGCACAGCACCCGCGGATGTCCCGGCGCCTGGCGCGCGCAAGAGCAGCCCTCCCGGATCGCTTGGCCTGGCGCAGGCCATCGCACTGGTGATCGGCGGAGTGATCGGAACCGGGATCTTCCTGCTGCCGGCCACGTTGGCCAAGTACGGCACCGTCTCGATTCTCGCGTTCGGCCTGGTGTCGGTCGGCGCGATCCTCATCGCGATGATCTTCGGCAGGCTCGGGGCCCGCATCCCGGCATCCGGTGGCCCCTACGCCTATGCCCGCGACGCCTGCTGATCCTCGACCGAGTTTTCGACGAGCGGGCGTAAGGCCTGCTCGCGGTTGACGAACTACGCGGTCTGTTCGAGGGTTTCGAAGCGGACACGCTGGTACGGCATCTGATCGGCGGGATCACCAAGCGCGAGGTCCTGGAGCACATCAAGCAACCCGACAGTCTCGCGTTCCACACCATGGATCTCGACGACTTCGTCGTCACACCGGTGACGAACCACCTGTTCACGCGTGACACCTCGGCATGGGGTGTACGACGGCGTCGCCATCAACGCGATGCAGATGCCGACCCGCCGCCGCGAGACGGTGCACTTCGAGGCGATCTACAACTACCACCCGATGTTCGCCAAGGGCGACCCCAACGTGTGGAACCCGGGGCAGTCCGCCTACCCCGCCACGATGGAGGGCGGCGACGTCCTGGTCATCGGCCGCTCCGGCATCTCACACCACTGCGCACCCGTCCGAAACATCCAGATCACGCCCTCGAACTGCTGCCGCAGCCACTCGGGATACGGACCATACAAGGCCGGAGCGTGATTCCACGACGGCCATACACCGCACCAACATGGACAGGTGTTCGTTCACGACGGTCGGTCGGGCCCCTCACGCGTCGCGATGGCACCCACGGCGCCCGTCGCTCCGTCCAGGCACAGGACATCGCCCGATGTAGCCGACAAAAAGCAGTCGGTCGGCAAGAGCGCGATGGCTGTCGAGGAAGAGGAAGCCGAATTTCGCCGGGACGGATTCCATCCGACTCGGAGTCAAGGTGATGGCCTCCCCCAACCCCCCGCGGCACGCCGATCTCGCAGACGAGACGCCTGGCGTCACGATCGACCAGTGAATCCGGGGCCTGGGTGACGGTGTGGAGCCCGTACGCCCCATACGCCGCGATGAGTTCGTTCCTTATCGACAACACGTGCAACCTTTCCTGGACGGCCACCGAGAGGCACCGACCTTGGACTCCAAGGCGAAACGCCGGCGAGCCGAGCCACGGAGATCTACCGACAACGCCAAGAGCTCCGAGGACGCCCCCGTCGACCGCAGCGCCGACCTGCGCCGGCCCACCGTGGGTGTTCTTCGCGGGTCTGAAGTGTCTGACTGTAAACCGGTGACTGTGCAGGTGGTCAGCGCCCTTCGCCGACGATGAGGCCCGGGAGTGTCCAGGGCCACCTGCGCTGTACGGTCGGGCGAGTACCGCAGCCGTCGACACAGGAGCCGAGATGGGACCGGATCATGCTTCCGATTGGTTCTGGGAGGTCCTGGAAGCGACACGACCACGTCTGTCCGCCCTGGAGTTGTGGTTGGAGTCCCACTCGCGGGAGGTGCTTGAAGCGTTCGCGCTCGCATACGAGTCCGCGGCGGAATCGCTGGCCGACTTCTCGGAGGGTGTGAGCGTGGATGGGGACGTCTGGTCCGAAGACGGCACCGAGGATCTGTGCATGTGGGTGGTCGGGCAGGGCTACGGGCTGTGGAGTTCGGTGATTGTGGGAGAACTACGGCTGGAAGAAGTTGCTCGGATGTATCTGGGTCGTGCTCCGCTGCTTCCGGAAGGCGTGGCGCCGTGGGACGGGGATGTCTCGGACCCTGAGCACAGGGGCTACCAGTCTCCCGGGGCCATCGTCCACGGCGTCTACCGGACTCGATTCGCCGAGGAACTCCATGAACGGCTTGAGGGTATGTGAGGAGATTGCCCGGGCCGGGCGGATAACGCGGAGGGGGCTCCTGGCAGGTGCGGCGGTTGTCTAGCTACTTGCCCCTGAAAAGGGTTCGTCCAGGTGAAGGGCAGTGCCGTCCGACGACCGTGACGGATTCGCCTCGGCTTCGGTCTGTTTCACCTCCCAATGAGGTTGTCAAGCCGCAGCGATGACAGGGAGTTCGCGTTGATAGCACCGACTGTCACGGATCAGGGCCCACAGGACGTTGACGCGTCGTCGGGCCAGGGCGAGGACGGCCTGGGTGTGTCGCCTGCCTTCGGCGCGCTTGCGTTCGTAGTAGTCCGCGAGGCCTCGCAGTTGCGGATACCGATGAGCGCGGAGGTGTAGAAGACGCGTTGCAGGCCGCGATGGTAGCGCCGGGGTCGGTGGAGACTGCCGCTGACGTTGCCCGAGTCCCGGGGCACGGGGGTGACGCCGGCAAGGCCGGCCAACCGGTCGGAGCTGCCGTAGCGACTCATGTCGCCGGCGGTGGCGGCCAGGGTCTCCGCTCCCAGGAGCGGGCCGATAGCGGGCATGCTGGAGATCACCTCGGCGAGTTCGTGTTCACGAAACCGGGCCTCGACGAGTTTGTCGATCTCGGCGATCTGCTCGTTGAGGACCATCACCTCCTTCGCCAGGGTGTGGATCACCTGCGCGATGATCTTCTCCCCGGTGACGGCGTTGTGCTGTCGATCGGCTGCTTCCAGGGCGGCCTCGGCCAGGGCTTCCGCGTTGCGGACCTTACGGTTGCGGAGCCGGGTGGTCAGCCGCTTTCGACCCGTGCGACGCAGAGCCGCCGGGGTCTGATAGCCGGTCAACAGGATCAAAGGGCGGCCCACGTTTACCGGTTCGAGCGCGCGCTCCAACGTAGGGAGGATTGCCGAGAGTTGGCCGCGCAGGCGGTTGATCCAGCGGGTGCGGTCGGCGTTCAGGTCGGCCCGACGGTTGGTGAGGACCCGCAGTTCCAAGGCGTGCTCGTCGTCGGGTCGCAGCACCGCCAGGTCGCGGCGCATGCGGGCCTGGTCGACGATGACGGTCGCGTCCTTGGCGTCCGTCTTGCCGACGCCTCGATAGCCGGCCGACGCGCGGTTCACCGCCAGGCCGGGTATGTAGAGCAGGCGCCGATCGTGGTTGAGCAACACGTTGATCAGCAGGGCGGCCATGCCGTCGGCGACGTCGGCCGCCCACACGGCGTCCTCGTCGATGGCCAGGACGTCCGCGAGCAGGATCAACAGTTCGGGTTCGTCGTTCAGGACTCGTCGGGACAGCAGACGTCTGCCCTCGCTGTCCAGGACCACGCAGTGGTGATGGGACTTGCCGATGTCCACGCCCGCCCAGATCATGGGCACGGGTTCCTCCGGTTCGTCGGTGTGCGTTGTCCTCCCGAACGACCTCGCCGGCATGGTCCTACCGAGCGACACACCTCCCGGTGCTCGCAACTCCCAATCAGCGGCCGAGTCGTCGTGAGACACCGGACGGCCAGGTGAAGCGAGCCAACGAGGGCAACCGGCTGAAAGCCATACCCGGTGTCTCCGGGTCTCCAGACCTTACGACTGGCCTTGATCAACCCGCACAGCAACGTAGGACCGGCTGAGGATGGCCATCCGCTGGAGGTTGTAGGCGAAGATCCCGAGTCCGGCCGATGTGCCGGCGCCGGTCAGGCGCCGGAGACGGGTGCGGCGGAAGCCGAACGTGCGCTTGAGGTGCCTGATGCGGGCTTCGATGCCTACTCTCCAGTTCCGCCATTCGGCGGAAGGGCCGGGTTCGTTCGTGCTCGCGTCGTGCCTTTCCGGGGGTGCCGGTGCGTTGGAGGCCGATCCGCAGGACTCCGAGTTCGGTCATCGCGTGGTCGTTGGCGGCGGTGCCGAAACCGCGGTCGGCAACGACGGTGTCCGGCGGCCGGACGACCAGGGAGGCAACCGTTCGACCGAGGGCACGAGTTGCGGTGCGTCGGGCGGGTTCCTGCGGTCCACGCACTGGGGGGTGGAACACGTGACCACCGCCGCCGGACTGCCCGCCGTCCGTGAATCCCTCCACCTCGCCCTCGCCGACGACCCGCGCGCGTCGCGGGCCCTCGTCGACCTCGCCGAGGCGGCCGTGGAGCACTACGCGCTCAACTATGCGCGCCACCCACCGCACATCCTCTTCGGCGAACTCCACCGCGTGCGCGTCATGTTGGCACCCGTACTCGAACATGCCGTCGGCGGTGGAGACGACGTCGCGACGGCGGGTCTGCGGTCGGTCGCGGCCCGGCTCACGGCGCTGTTGGGCAACCTCGCGTTCCACCTGGGCGACCACACCGGCGTCCAGGCCCACCTGGCCGCCGCCGCGCTGCTGGGCGACCGCCGCGGCGCAGACGACCTGCGGGCGTGGACGTTCGGTGCGGCGTCCATGGTCGCCCGCGCCGACCGTCGCCACGACGCCGCGCTCGTGCATGTCCAGCGCGGCCTCGCCCTCGCGGCCACACCGCTACGGCGCGCAACTGTCGTCCTGGGCACTCGCGCCGTCCCTGGCCGCGCTCGGTCGCGCCGAGGACGCCCGACGGGCCCTCGCCGACGCCGACGACGCCCTGGACCCGTGCCCGGCGCAGGCCCGGGGTCGGTTCGGGTTCGACCGTGCCGAGCATCTCCTGCACGCCGCCGAGGCCCACATCGCCCTCGGACAGGGCGACCGGGCGGGCGAGCACGCCCGCGAATCCGTTGCGGCCGCCGCGTATGCGTCACCGGGCTGGGCGGCGGCCACCGCCGTCCCGGCCCTCGCCGAAGCCCCCGCCGCGCCCGGCGACGCCGCCGCTCACGCCCACGACCTCCTCGACCACGTCCCCACGCAACACCTGCGCGCCACCACCCGCGAACCCCGCGACCGCCTGGTCCTGGGACTGCCCCGGGACGTGCTCACCGACGACGAACTCCGCGAACGTTTGGTGGCGTTGCCCCGGGCCATGGACACCCACGGACAACCACCCACGCCGTGGGCCCACCACACCAAGGCGACGTCGAGCAGAAGATACCCGGCGAGCCGGTACAGCTCCCGTGTCCCAGTCTCGACGGCGCTCGCCGTGCAGTCGATCACTCGCCCTCGCACAGCGGGTCCACGTCGCCCCGCCGATGTGCGCACAGCCCGCGAACACCGGCCCGCACCACACCGACCGCCCGACCAACCACTCCCCGGGCGTGGGACAAGGTGGTCAACACGATCGCACGCACCCGCGGGCGCAGTGGACGGGCGAACGTCCGGGCGCTCCGCGAGGGTCGGCGCGGCATTGCGAGCGGCTTCGGCGAGGGCGAGCTGCGCACCCCGGTGGGGCCGGGGTGCGCCTGTGTCGGGTCAGCGGTTGTCGTGGAGTTCCTGGTGCATTTGGGGTTGGTCGTCCGTGTCGTGGGTGAGGGCGTACCTTTCGACGTCGTTGAATGCCTTGGAGGCGACGCCGATGATGTCGGTGTAGGGGTTGACGCCGACGGTCTTTTTCGCGGTCTCGCCGAACAGTCCACCGGCCGTGTGGCTGACGAGGCCGCGCCCGGGCGGCCACCTCGGGAACGGGGGCACCGTCCCCCGGAGGACGTCGTGTACACGCTGCAAACCGATGGACGTCTCCCCGCACCGGTCCATGCCCGCCGCGTCGCATCCCGCCCGGCCCCGCTGGCCGTGTCGCGACGCCCGGAGCCTCACCGCCGTTCCCGTCGCCGCCACCGGCGCCCGGGGCGCACGGCCACGCCCGACACCACCAGGAGGAATTTCCCATGCAGGACGCGCGGTTGCGCAAACTCGAAGGATCGCGGGTGCTGGTGACCGGAGGCGGCGGCCTCGTCGGCAGCCGCATCGTGGCGCTGCTGGCGCGAGTGGGCGCCGCGGCGATCGTCCTCGACCGGTTCGACGCCTATCCGCACCCCGTCCGCGGCCTGTTCGACGTCGACACGTACGCGGCGAAGGTCGTGTGCGGTGACGTGCGGGATGCCGTGACGGTCCGTGCCCTGGTCGCCCGAGCCGACTTCGTGATCCATGCCGCCGCGTACACGGACGTGGCCGCGTGCACCCGTCGGCCGGACCTGGCGTTCGCGGCGAACCTGCACGGCACCCAGACGGTTCTGCAGGAGGTCGTGGCGTCACCGGTGCGGCGACTCGTGTTCGTGTCGTCGGCATCGGTGTACGGCAACGGCACCGGGAACGGGGCCCGGAGGTTCACCGAGAGCCGGCCCCCGACCCCGGTCTCCGTGTACGCGAACACCAAGCTGTGGGGCGAGCACCAGGTGCGGCTGATGATCGGCGGATCGAGCGCCCGGGAATACTCGGTGCTGCGGTACTTCTCCGTGTACGGCGAACCGCAGATCCCGAAGCCGGGCTCGCACTCGTGGATGGTGCCCTGGCTGGCCATGTCGGCTCAGCTCGGCCTTCCGATGCTTCTGAACGGGGGAGGCCACCAGGTCCGCGACATGGTCCACGTCGACGACATCGCCCGCGCCACGGTGCTGACGCTCGTCGCCGACAAGGCCGCGGCGCAGACCATCAACATCGGCAGCGGACGAGCCACCTCGGTCCGCGACATCGCCGAACTCATCGCCCGCCACTACCCCGACGCCGTCCTCAGGGACGCCCCCCGACCCGACGGCGACCCACTCGGCGGCTACGCCGACACCCGCCGGTCCGAGGAACTCCTCGGATGGGCACCGACGATCACCCTCGAACAGGACATCGACCGGTACGTGTCCTGGCTCAAGAACAACCCGCACGTCGTGCCCGACTGGATACTCCCCACCACCACTCCCGGCACCTGACCGACCGAAGGAGGTGGCCGGCGCCGACGGAGAGGTGACACCCATGGGCCCGATCCCGCATTCGTCGAACTGTCTCCGCGCGCTTGCCGCCGGGCCCGGTGCGCGTGGCGGTGACGAGCATCGGACCGGCGCCGGACGCGACGACGCGGGCGGGAGGAGCGACGAGCGGCCCGGCCCGACCCTGCGGGCCGCCGCCTACGCCGGGACGGCGGGGAAGCTGATCGAGTTGATGGGCTCGGCGTCGATCCGGCTGTCGTCGGCGACGAGGTACCACGTCGATCCCGGCTCCGACGTGGCCACGTAGGAACTGGGGATGCCGACAATCAGCCCGGGGTACTCGCCCCGTCCTCCCGCGCCCACCACCGTGTCGCGTTGCCACTCCTGGTGCGGGTCGCCGAACAGGACCGCCGGGTCCCAGGGGATGACCAGATCGACGGTGACGGGGTTCGCCGGCCAGGGGAAAGACGTCACGGTGAAGACACACCTCGTTGCGGCGGTACAGGGCCCAGGTCTCCTCCGCCGGGATGGCGTCCAACGCCTCCAGGTACACGATGTCGCTGATCAGGGAACGATCCCCGATGACGGGGACCTCCCGAAGGACCCGCGCCAGGATGTGGTCGCTCCGCGCGATCCGGTCGTCGAGGTAGGCGAGCCCGACGCGTTCCGGCGGGTGCGCGCGGCGGCGCTCCCCTACGTCGAGGATGATCCGCGCGGCCCGGGCGACTGCCAGGAGTGGTGGCCGATGGTGTAGGCGTTCATTCCCAGTGCCCACAACGATTCCTCGAGGCGGTTGCGGAGCGTGGACTTCCCGGCCCCGTTGAGCCCTTCGAGGGCGATGTAGGGGAACGTCCGCGCCCGCGTTGCGCGCGCCGTCCCACTGCGGGTTCGCGGGGTCGGCGGTGCGCAGTGCGGTGTCGATGACGTCGACCGCTTCGCGGTGTTCGAGGACGCCGAGGGTGTGTTGGCGTGCGCCGAGGGTGGTGAGGGTGTGGCGTGAGGTGGCCAAGAGCCGGTGCCCCGCGTCCGGGGAGCAGGGGGTGGACCTGGTCGGCGGTGGAGGTGTTGTCCGCGAGGATCAGCACGGCCTCCCCTTTGCGGTGCGGGGCGTCGAGGAGTGAGCGGTAGAGCGCGGCTCGTTCGTCGGGTGTCGGTGGGATGTGGGTGGGGTCGACGCCGAGGGCGCGCAGGAGGGCTTCGAGGGCCTGGTCGCCGGTGACGGGGTCGGGGTCGTAGCTGCGGAGGTTGACGAACACCGCGTGCGGAACCGGCCGCTGTCGAGCAGCGCGTGGGCGGCCGCCAACGCCGTAGCGGTCTTGCCGACGCCGCCCATCCCCGCGACCGCCGCGCACATCACCACCGAAGCGCCCGCGCCCGCACCTTGGGGTTCCGGCGCGGGTCCGATGGCGGCCGCGAGATTCACGCATTCGTTGGTCGTGGCGGTGGGCTCGGGTCGTCGCCTTCCAGGCCCTGCGCGATCGGCTCAAGTGCAAGGAGAACCGGGTGGTCGGCGCCGACAGGTGGCACGACCCCGACGAGGACCTGCCCCGCGACTTCGAGGCCCCGGCGGGAGGAGAAAACTACCGGGAACCGCGCAAGCCGCCGGACGCCGCAGTATACGTCGACGAGTTGCGCGGACAGCTGACGGCCGAACCACCCTGCTGAACGAGCCGTCAACCAAGCTGCCCTGGCTGGACATTCGCCGAGCGCAGGTCCGGGGCGATCCGCCTGACCGCGCCCGAGGCCCAGCCCGAACCGCGCAACCTGCGCAGGATCACAGACGAGGAACGGCGGCGACGGGGCGTCGTACCGCCGATCGACGTGTTGAAGGACGCGGTGCTGCGGACCGGCTGCCTGGACGCGGTCACCTCCGTCTCCGGCGGCCGCAGCCTCACGGCCCAGGTGTTGGCGGAGCGCCTGCTGCTGGTGATCTACGCGTACGGCACGAACACCGGGGTCAAGGCCGTGGCGTCCGGCGGCCACGGCCGCGCCGAGGACGAACTGCGCTACGTACAGCGCCGGTACTCGGCCCCACGCCTACGGGTCACGATTCGCGCGCCGAAGGCCATCGTGGCACCCCCAGTCCCCGTGTGTCCCCAAATGCCCGTGACCTGCACGAACCTGGGGACACGGTGGGGGACATCGTGAGCGCCAAGTGTCCCCCTCGACGGGTCGAGAGCCGTCCGCCGATGCTCAGGCGGCAGTGGGGTAGATTCCTCGGATCTTGCCGACACCCCAGGAGGCCTGATGAGTTCAGGTGTGAACGATCCCCGTGAGAAAGCAGCGGGTCCTGACGGTTGGGAGCTGAAGCTACTGGAATCGCTACACGAATCACCGGTGATACTCCCCGACTTCACCAACATCACCACGCTCGACCTATCCAACAACCAACTCACCACGCTCCCGGACACCATCGAATACCTCACCAACCTCAAAGCGCTCTACCTGGACGGCAACCAGCTCACCACGCTCCCGGACACCGTAGGGAACCTCGCTCACCTCGACCGGCTTCACCTGCGCAGCAATCAGCTCACCACGCTCCCCAACGCGATCGGGAGCCTCACCAACCTCATCTTGCTCGCCCTGGACGGCAGTCAGCTCACCACGCTGTCGGACACGATCGGGAACCTCACCGACCTCACCCATCTCCACCTGTCCGGCAACCAGCTCACGACGCTGCCGGACAGCATCGGGAACCTCGCCCGGATTGTCCTGTTCCAACTGGAATACAACCAGCTCACAGCGCTCCCCGACACGATCGGGAACCTCACCGACCTCACCCTGCTCTACCTGGAGGGCAACCAGCTCACGGCGCTGCCGGACACCATCGGGAACCTCACCAACCTCACCCATCTCTGCCTGGACGGCAATCAACTCACGGTGCTGCCGGACACGGTCGGGAACCTCACCAACCTCACCCGACTCGACCTGCACGGCAACCAGCTCACGGCGCTCCCGGACACGGTCGGGAACCTCACCAAACTTGAGACGCTCGGCCTGCGCGGCAACCAGCTCACCGCGCTCCCGGACACCATCGGGAACCTCACCAACCTCACCCAGCTCTATTTGGACGGCAACCAGCTCACAATGCTGCCGGACACCATCGGACACCTCACCAACCTCAGTCACCTCTACGTGTCCGGCAACCAGCTCACGTCGCTGCCGGACACCATCGCCAACCTCGCCAACCTCACCAGGCTCTACGTGGATGACGAGGTGACCGAAACGCTGTCGATGTCGCTAAAAGCTCTCGCGTAGTGGCTTCCAGAGGACTGTCTGTCGCCCCCGAAAACAGCGGACCGCCGTCCTCGGAAGGGGCCGACGACCCGCGAGGGCGCGCGTGGTGGCGGCTCACTCGGACGGGCGCCTCCGCCGACCGTCGGCGCGGACCTCCGGGGCCACCCCGACGCCCTCAGCAGCACCGGCACACATCCAGTCACGCCCACCAAAGCCGCCCACATTTGGTTCGGCGACAACGCCGGCCCCGGCATCATCGGGTGTCGCAGCGCGTCAGTCCGGCAGCCAGTGCAGCTCGTGCGCCAGGATTTTGGCGACGGCACGGATGCGGCGGTGTAGCGGCGACTGCTCGCGTGGGAGGACCAGGTGGATCGTCAGGCTTGGCGCGCCTCGCAGCGGTCGC
>NZ_JBITJP010000054.1:0-25175 GCF_044460165.1 Embleya sp. NPDC050154 | reverse complement strand
ACCGTGCCCGGCGAGGTGTACGAGGCGGCCAAGATCGACGGCGCGTCCACCTGGCGCACCTACCTGTCGATCACCCTCCCCCTGCTCAGGCCCGCAATCCTGGTCGCGGTGGTGATCAACCTGATCAACGTCTTCAACTCGTTCCCGATCATCTGGGCGATGACCAACGGCGGACCGGGCTACGAGACCGCGACGACCACGGTGTTCATGTACCAGCTCAAGGCGTCCGACATCGGCGAGAGCGCCGCGATGTCCGTGGCCAACTTCGCGATGATCATCGTCCTGGTCGCGTTCTTCCTCGTCGTCAGCCGCGGGAACAAGGAGACCGACCGATGAGCACGAGCACCACCGCCGGCCGCAAGCCCGACACCCGCGCCACCGGAAGGCAATCCCCCGGCGCCTCCGCCGGCGGGAAGGGGCCCGGAAGAAGGAAGTCCGTGCTCGGGGGCTCGAAGTACAGCCACAAACAGTTGTGGTTCGGCGCGCTCGCGTGGGTGATCGCGATCGTCTTCGTCGCCCCCTACATCGAGATGGGCATCACCGCGCTGCGGCCCAAGGACGAACTCACCGGCGACGGCTACCTGCCCTCGAGGTTCGAATGGGCCAACTTCGTCGACGTGTGGGACAAGTCCACCCTCGGCGACAACCTCAAGGTCTCGCTCCTGGTCGCCGGCATGTCCACCCTCCTGGTGCTGGTGGTCTCCCTGCCCGCGGCGTACTACACCGCGCGCAAACGCTTCCGCGGCCGGGGCGTGTTCCTGATGCTCGTGCTCGTCACCCAGATGTTCCAGCCCACCTCACTGCTGGTGGGCCTGTACCGCGAGTTCTACATCCTGGACCTGCTCGACTCGTACTGGGCGCTCGTCCTGGTCAACGGCGCGTTCAACCTGGCCTTCTCGGTGTGGATCCTGACCGCCTACTTCAGCGCGATCCCGGTCGAGCTGGAGGAGGCCGCGATGATCGACGGTGCCTCCCGTCTCGGGGCACTGCGCAGGGTCACCCTCCCCCTGGCCATGCCCGGCATCGTCACGGCGGTCATCTTCACCTTCATCGCCGCGTGGAACGAATTCACCGTCGCACTCGTGCTGGTGACCACACCGGACAAACAACCCCTCACCGTCGGCATCAACAGCTTCCTCGGCGCCTACCGCGTCGAATGGCAATACCTGTTCGCGGGATCGGTGGTGGCCATCGTGCCGGTCGTGATCCTGTTCGCCTACATCGAGAAGCACGTCGTATCGGGCCTGACCGCCGGATCGGTCAAGTAACCCGGACGACCCACGGCCCGGGACGACCCCGGGAAACACGAAGCCCACAGGCCTCGGGGGCCTGTGGGCTTCGGCGTGTTCGCGGACGCGGCGGCTACGGCAGGGTGATGTGGTACGCCTTGCGCAGCGTCTCGTGCACCGTCCACACCGTCTCGTCGCCCTCTTCGAGCACGCACGCGTCGCCCGGACCGACCTCGATCGTCGCGCCGCCCCGGATCTCGATGGTGGCCCGGCCCGAGACGACCACGAACAGCTCGTTGGCCTCGGTGTCGGTCACCACGCCCGGGGTGATCTGCCAGATGCCGCGGATCTGCTTGCCGTCCTCGGACTCCCACAGGACCTTGCCCGAGACCTCGGGCGTGCCGGAGACGATCTGGGCCGGGTCGAGCGGGTCGGCTTCGAGTTCGGCGGCGGGGATATGGACGGCAAAAGTAGACATGCGGCGGAGCATATAGGCCACTGCCGCGACGCCCTCCCTCGGGTGATTCGTGGGCTTTTCCGGCGAATCACCGCGCCGGTGCGATGGTCCGTCGGCGCGGGCGGGCAGAATGCCGGAAGCGGGTCGACGGGCCCGGGCGAGGTACCGAAGGGGTGACCGATGGGCGAGGAACACGACGCGCGGCCCGAGCCGCCCGTGATTCCCGGGCAGGGCGCCGCGGCGACCTCCTCCGGAGCGGTTCCCGCCGGCGGGTTGTCCGACCGGGACCGGGACATCCTCGAATTCGAACGCCAGTGGTGGAAGCGCGCGGGTGCCAAGGAACGCGCCGTGCGCGACCGCTTCGGGTTCTCCGCGACCCGCTACTTCCAGGTACTGAACACGCTGCTCGACCGCCCGGAGGCGCTCGAACACGACCCGATGCTGGTGCAGCGGCTGCGTCGGCTGCGCGAGGCGCGGCAACAGGCCCGCTCCACCGCGCGTCGTCCCGGGCACTGAGGGGCCGGGGGTGTTCACCCGCCGCAAGGACGAGTACGACGTGTTCGCCGGCTTCGGTCGGTACGGCCTGATCTGGACCAACGAGGACCTGTGGGCCGAGGAGATCGAGCGGACCGGGCGAGCCGAAGGGGCCGAAGGGGCCGAAGGGGCCGAGTGGACCGAAGGGGCCGAGCGGGCCGAGGCGGTCGGCGGCGGGCGCGCGGTGCCGACCGAGCGCGATCTGATCGGCGGGCTGCGGGCGTCCCCCGCCCCCGCGCGCCGGGCCGGCCCCGGGCGTCCCCGGCGCGGCCTGCTCCCGGTGGCCGCGCTCCTGGCGCTCTGCGCGGCGGCGGGTGCGCTCGCGATCGGCCGGGACGAGCCGGCGACCCGCGTGGCCGCGGACCGCGCCCGAAACGCTCCCGCTCCCGCTCCCGCACCGGCCCCGGTCGCGGCCCCGGCCGTGTCGGCCCGCCCGGCGCCGCCCGCCCGGGCCCCCTCGGCGCCCCGGGGAGCGCGCGGCAAGGTGGTGCTGCTCGACCAGACCAAGGTGCCCACGCTCGCCGAGCGCATGGCCCGACGGCTGGAGGCGGCGGGCTGGGAGGTCAGCGGGACCGATGTGTTCCGCGGCGCGGTCCCGGCCACCACCGTCTACCATCCGGTCGGCCAGGAACGGCAGGCGCGCGCGCTGGCCGCCGCGCTGCCCGGGATCGGCCGGATCAAGCCGGCCTTCGCCGGCATCCCGCTGCATCGACTCACCGTGATCGTGGTCGACGACCAAGTGGTGCCGCCGGCGGATCGCCTGCTCGGTTCGCTGACCACTGGGTAGGTTGGTCGGCATGACCTCGAACCGGTCCACGCTGCCCGAACCCACCACGCCGGCCGGTCGCACGGGCCTCGCCGCGTTGCTCGGCGAGCCGGCCCGAGCGGTCGTCGCGCTCGACTTCGACGGCACGCTCGCCCCGATCGTCGACCGCCCGGACCAGGCCCGCGCGGACATGCGCGCGGTCCGGGCGTTGTCCCGACTGACCCCGCACCTGGCGGCGACGGTGATCGTCACCGGTCGTCCCGCCGCGGTCGCCGTCGAGTACGGCCGCTTTCGCGGCGTCGCCGGGCTCGAACAACTCGTCGTCCTGGGCCACTACGGCCTGGAGCGCTGGGACGCGGCGACCGGCCGGGTCAGCGCGCCCGAGCCACCGCGCGGGGTGGGGGAGGTGCGGCTCGCGCTGCCCGGACTGCTGCACTCGCTCGACGTGTGGAACAGCACCTGGATCGAGGACAAGGGCAGCGCACTGGCCGTGCACACCCGCCGCGCCCCGGACCCGGACGCCACCTTCGCGCTGCTGCGCGACCCGCTCGCCGAACTCGCGGCGCGGCACGACCTGGCCGTCGAGCCGGGCCGTTACGTGCTGGAGCTGCGCCCCCGGGGAATGGACAAGGGCCGCGCGCTGACCGGCTTCCTCAAGGAGAAGCAGGCCGGGTCGGTGCTCTTCGCCGGCGACGACCTCGGCGACCTCGCCGCCTTCGAGGCGGTCGAGGAACTGCGCGAACAGGGCGTCGCCGGCCTCACCGTGTGCAGCGGCTCGGCCGAGGTGCACGCCTTGGCCGAGCGCGCCGACTTGGTCGTCCCCGGCCCGGAGGGCGTCGCCGAGCTACTGGCCGCGCTCGCGGACCGGGTCGAGGGGGCATAGGCGGGTTCGGCGGCTTTGTTCTCGGCGGGTGGAGAGTGTGTGTGGGGTGCGTGCGGTGCTCTCGTTGCGAGCGGTGCTCTTGAGTGTGAGTGGCGCTCTCGCTGGGGGTGGTGCTCTTGAGTGTGAGTGGCGCTCTCGGCTGTGAGCGCCGCTCTTACTGCGAGCAGTGCTCTCGCCGTGAGCGGTGCTCTCTCCCACATGCGCGAGAGCGGTGCTCTTTGGTGTGAGCGGTGCTCTCGCCGCGGGCAATGCTCTCGCGGCCGGCGGTGCGCTTACGGCGGGCAGTGCTCTCGCTGCGAGCCGGCTCCCAATGCGTGCGGTGCTCTCGTTGTGAGCAGTGCTCTCGTCATGGGTGGTGCTCTTACGGCGAGCGGTGCTCTCGGTGTACGCGTTGCTCCTGCTGAGAGCGCTGCTCTCGTTGTGAGCAGTGGTCTCGTCACGGGGCAGTGCTCTCGTTGTGAGCGGCGCTCTCCACGTGGGCGGTGGGCTCGCTGTGGGCAGTGTTCTCATACTGCGACGCGAGCACCGCACATGTGGAGAGCACTGCTCGCGGCGGGTTCTTACGCGTGCGCTCGCTCGGGATCCTTGCGCTCGTGCGCTCGGTCGGTGCTCGTCGCCGCGGCCTCGTGTTCGTTCGGGACGCGCCGGGCCCGCCCGTCCCATCAGGACTTGTCTCCGGTCGCCGGTGATTCTCCCGCGCAGGGCAAGGGGGTTGCCTCCGCGACCGCGAAGCGTGCCCTCGGGTCCAGCAGCAACGCGGCCATCGCGCCCGCCGGTTGCGCCGTCTCCACCCGCAGGTCGGGCTCGACCCGGATGCCGTGCGCGGCCAACGCGGCCCGCGCGTCGGCGTACCCGTTGGGTGTCAGCTGATACGCGCATGGCATCGGCCCGACCGCAGTTCGGCCGGCCGGGACGTTGTCGGCCCCGTCGAAGTACACCGGTCCGCCGCCGTGCATGGCCCGCTCCCGGGACGCGCGTACCGCCGCGACGATGGTGTCTCCGCGCTCGGCAGCCATCCGCAGCGTGGCCCGCGCGGCCACCAGGTGCGCGGCCACCCGCCGCCGCCCGAGGAGGCCCGGATCCGCGCGTTCCAGAGCCGAGATGGGCCGCCGGGCGATCTCGACCAGCACCGCGACCGCGTGATCGAGCCCGGCTGCGTTGCGCAGCAGCCGCTCGTCCGCGTCACCGCCGAGTTGCCGACCCGCCGTGCCCTCTCCGTAGACACCCGCCGCCCAGCCCGCCGCGGGTAGCGCGGTGCCGATCCGATCGCGGGTCAACTCGATAGCCAGGGACCGTAGTTCGGGTGCCACGTTGAGGTTGCGCGGCCACAGGTACAGGGTCGGCGTCGGGTATGTGCCGGTCGGTACGTCGAACTCGTGCAGGTCGTGCACGATGTGCGGGCGCGCCTCGCGGAGTACCTGCCGGATGGTCTGTGCCTCGGGCGAACTCACCGCTACGTGGTCGCGGTTGAGATCCACCCCCTCTGCGGTGGTGCGGGTGCCCGCCACCAGTCCGTCCGGGTTCGGCGTGGCCAGCACGAGGACGGTGACCCGCTCCAGCAGCCGACGCCCCGCCGGCGAACGATCGGCGGCCAGGTCCCGAACCAGCTTCAGGCATGCCTCCCGACCGGCAGGCTCATCGCCGTGCTGACCGCACACGAACAGCACGCGGACCGGTTCGGGCACCGTACTTATCCCGGCCACGGTGATCAGTTCGAGCGCTCGGCCGCGCGCGCTGGTGCCGACCCGGGTCACGGTGACCCGCGCGGCGCCCCACCCGGCCCGTTCCGGACCCGGGCTCGCCGAGACCAGGTCGCGCAGGAGGTCGCGCTCCTGGGAGAGCGTCGTCCAGGCGGTCCCGCCGCGCCGTTCGAAACCGGTTGGTACCCGGCCTCCGCGCCCACTGCCCGGCGGAGCCGGCGCGAGCGCGATCCCGGCCACCAGCGCCATCGCGAGCACCATCCTCGCCGTCCACGCCCTCATCCCCGAACCACCTTCCCCTTCACCACGATCGACACCCCGCCACCGCCCCGAGCGATCGCCCACGCACCCACGCCGTCGTCGAACCCGCGTATCGAACCCGGGCGTCGGACCCGGGCGCCGAACCCACGCGCCGAACCCACGCGTCGAGCCCGCCCGTCGGACCCGCGTGCCGAGCCCGCCCGTCGGACCCGCGCGTCGAGCCCGCGTGCCGAGCCCGCCCGTCGGACCCGCCCGTCGAGCCCGCGCGTCGGACCCGCGCGTCGAGCCCGCGTGCCGAGCCCGCCCGTCGGACCCGCCCGTCGGACCCGCGCGTCGGACCCGCGCGTCGAGCCCGCGTGCCGAGCCCGCCCGTCGGACCCGCGCGTCGGACCCGCGCGTCGGACCCGCGCGTCGAGCCCGCGTGCCGAGCCCGCCCGTCGGACCCGCGCGTCGGACCCGCGCGTCGAGCCCGCGCGTCGAGCCCGCGCGTCGAGCCCGCGCGTCGAGCCCGCGCGTCGAGCCCGCGCGTCGAGCCCGCGCGTCGAGCCCGCGTGCCGAGCCCGCGTGCCGAGCCCGCCCGTCGGACCCGCCCGTCGGACCCGCCCGTCGGACCCGCCCGTCGGACCCGCCCGTCGGACCCGCCCGTCGGACCCGCGTGCCGAACCCACACGCCGAGCCCACGCATCGAACCCACGCATCGAACCCACGCGCCGAGCCCGCATTTCGAACCCGCACGTTTTCGGCCGTCACCCACCCCCACCCGGTGTCCGTTCGCGGTCCTTCCGTCCCTCCGCCTCCACACCTCGGCAACAGAGCATGGCCTGCGATAGGGAGTTGATGGGAGAGCCGGACTCCCCTAGGCTCGCTGATTCCGCTGTCCCACCCAGTGCAGTGATCGGGAACCGTCCTCGGCGCCCGGCACCGGTGGGCCGCGCGGGCCGCCGCCTTCGGGCGCCCGGCCCGTGCCCTCCGCAGGGGCGCACCAGGACGTGACATCGCGCACGGCCGGGCTCCGATCCGTCGCCGCCACGAACCGGAGAGACATGTCCGCGCCCGCCACACCCGGCCCCGCCCTGCCCACCCACGACGCGCTCGCCGTCGAACGCGCCTACCTCGACTCCTCCCGCGCCGCGCTGCGCCGGATGCGCGAGGAGACCGAGGCACTGGACCTGCGCGATGTCGGTGCCACCGCCGTCGCCAACGAGACCGCACAACACCTGATCGCCAAGCGGATCGCCGCGCTGGCCGACCACGCCGGCTCGCCGCTGTTCTTCGGCCGGGTCGACGGCCGGTTCGCCGACGGCGTCGAGGGCGTCGAACCGGTCGAGGTGAGCGCCGACCCGAGCAAGCCGGTCGAGTCCTTCTGGATCGGCCGCCGACACGTGCACGACGAACTCGGCGACCCGATGGTGGTGGACTGGCGCGCGCCGCTGTCCCGCGCCTTCTACCGGGCCAACCGCGCCGAGCCGCTCGGCGTCGAACTGCGCCGCCGGTTCGGCTGGACGGCGGGCGAGCTGACCGCGTTCGAGGACGAGCACCTGAGCGACCCGGACGAGGCGGACACCGCGAGCGGGATTCTCGCGGCGGAGATCGAGCGCCCGCGCGTGGGGCCGATGCGCGACATCGTCGCGACCATCCAGCCCGAGCAGGACGAGATCGTGCGCTCCGACCTGGGCCGCACGCTGTGCGTCCAGGGCGCGCCCGGCACCGGCAAGACCGCCGTCGGCCTGCACCGCGTGGCCTGGCTGCTGTACGCCTACCGGGACCGCCTCGCCCGCAGCGGCACCCTGGTGGTCGGCCCGAACCGGTCCTTCCTCGACTACATCCAGCAGGTGCTGCCCGCGCTCGGCGAGATCGAGGTCGGCCAGACCACCGTCGAGGACCTGGTCACCCGCACCTCCAAGATCAAGGTCCGGGCACTCGACGAGGCGGAGTCCGGCACGATCAAGGGCGACGCGCGGATGGCCGAGGTGCTCCGGCGCGCGGTGTGGTCTGGGCTGCGCGCGCCGACCGAGTCGGTGGCCGTGGTCCGCGACTCGCGCACATGGCGACTGGCGGTGTACGAGGTCGAGGAACTGGTGGCCGCGCTGCGCACGCGCGACGTGCGCTACGGCGCCGCGCGCGACATGCTCCGCCAACGGCTCGCGCACGCGCTGCTGACCAAGATGGAGGAGCGCGGCGAATCCCCGGACGACCGGGTCCAGGACGCGGTCGCGCGCAGCCGACCGGTCAAGGCGGCGGTGGACGCGATCTGGCCCGCGGTGGACCCGCTCAAGCTGGTGTTCCGGCTGCTGGGCGACGCCGGGTTCCGGGCCGCGTGCGCGGACGGCGTACTGACCGCCGACGAACAGGCCGCGATCGGCTGGGCCACGCCGCCGCGCGGGGTGGGATCCGCGCGCTGGACCGTGGCCGACGCGGTGCTCGTGGACGAGACCGCCGACCTGCTCTACCGCACCGGCGGCTACGGACACGTGGTGATCGACGAGGCGCAGGACCTGTCCCCGATGCAACTGCGCGCGGTGGGCCGGCGTTGTTCCACCGGCTCGGCCACGGTGCTCGGCGACATCGCGCAGGGCACCACGCCGTGGGCCACCCCCGGCTGGGCGCAGACGCTGCACCACCTGGGGCACGAGGGGGCCAGGGTCGAGGAGCTGACCCGGGGCTTCCGAGTGCCGCTCCAGATCCTGGAGTTCGCGAGCCGGCTGCTGCCGGTGATCGCCCCCGGCCTGGCCCCGGCGTCCTCGGTCCGCCAAGCGGCCGGCGCACTCGCCCTGCGCCCGGTCGAGGCCGACGAACTGGCCGCCCGGTCCGCCGACGCGGCCCTGGAACTGCTCGCGCACGAGGGCTCGATCGGCCTGATCTGCGCCGACGCGCGGGTGTCTGAGGTCGCCGACGCGTTGCGCGCGACCGGCGCCGCGCACCGGGTGCTGGGCGAGGAGGGCGGCGCCGAGGAGGCCCGGATCAGCGTGGTGCCCGCGTCACTGGCCAAGGGTCTGGAGTTCGACCACGTCGCGGTCGCCGAACCGGCCGAGATCGTGGACGCCGAGGCCCAGGGACTGCGCCGGCTCTACGTGGTGCTCACCCGCGCGGTGTCCGCGCTGGTCGTGCTGCACGCGCGCCCGCTCCCGGAACCGCTGGCGGTACCGGTCCTGCCGCATCGGTGACGGGCATCCAATACGAGTGAACCGCGTGTGTCGAACCGGTTGGTGGTCGGCTTCGCTCGCTCGTTCTGCCATGCTGGCCGGGTGGAACGTATCCAGGAGTCCGCGACTGTGACACTGCGGGACCAATGGGCCCGGCTCGTCGGTGAGCACGCCGAGGCGGGCGCCGTCGTCGAGAGCCTGCTGGCGCGCTATGCCGAGCCGCACCGCCGCTATCACGACACCGACCATCTGCGCACCGTGCTCGACCTGGTCGGCGAACTGGCCTACGAGGCCGACGACGCCGACGCGGTCGTGCTCGCCGCGTGGTTCCACGACGCGGTCTACGACCCGGCCCGGGCCGACAACGAGGAGCGCAGCGCGCGGCTGGCCGAGCGCGGCCTGCGCGAGGCGGGCGTGGACCCGGCCCTGGTGGCCGAGACGGTGCGCCTGGTCCGGGTGACCGCCGAGCACGCGCCCGGCGAGCACGACCACAACGCGCACGTCCTGTGCGACGCGGACCTGGCCATCCTGGCCGCCGACCGTGAGCGCTACGAGGCGTACACGGCGGCGGTCCGCGAGGAGTACGCGTTCGTTCCGGACGAGGCGTTCCGCGCCGCCCGCGCCGCCGTGCTGCGCGACCTGATGTCGCTGCCCCGGCTGTTCCACACCCGCCTGGGCGCGGCACGGTACGAGGAGGCGGCCCGCTACAACATGCGCGCCGAGCTGGAACGACTCGAGGGCACGATCCCGCGCCAGCAGTCCTGACCCGGCGCCTGCCGGCTCGGCACGGCGGACGCCGCCGCGTCTAGCGCGGGCGGTACCGCTTGCGCCGGCGCAGCCCCGCCCGGGTCAGCCGGATCACCAGTTCCCGACTGGAGACCGGCTCGGCCCCGTTCGCCACCGCCCGCGCGTACAGGTCGGCCGGGACGTCGTAGTGATCCCGGTCGAACGCACGCTCCGGCGCGCCGAGTTCGCGTGCGAACGCGTGCAGTTCGGCGTGCGAGACGTCGCTGACGAGGTGCGACCACAGCCGCCCGCGTCCGGGCCAGGCCGGGGGATCGATGAGGAGTGCCACGCCGTCGATTCTCGTATACGCCGCGATCGCGCACACTTGTGGACCATGAGCAAGGATCCGACCGACGTCGCCCTGTTGACCGCCCGCGCCCTGGTCCTGGCCGATTTGCGCACGCACGGCGTCGAGACCCCCGAGACCGTGACCGTGGTCGAGCACGCGCTGGTCGAGCGCAAGTGGTGGGTCGAGCAGTGGCCCGACGGCGCCGCGTACGTCCCCGGACTGATCGGCCAGGACGTCCAGGAGGCGCTCACCGAGCAGGGCACGGTGTGGCCGCCGTGCCCGCGGCACGACGACCACCCGCTCTACCTCGAACCCGAGCTGGGCGAGGACCCGCACTGGGTCTGCGAACGGGACGCCGAGGTGATCGCCCCGCTTGGCGGCCTCGCGCCCACTCAGCCGCCGAACGAGCGCGCCGTCAACGACGCGTAGATCGGCCGGTCGCCGCCGACCGCGTACGCGCCGACCAGCCGCTCGCTCTGCGCCCGGCCCACGGTGACACCGGCGGCCGTGTGCTCCGGCGTCACCGTCACCACCTGCGCGCCGGCGGCGTCCAGCGTGTGCTCGGCGCGCCGCCGCTCCTCGGCGTCGGCGACCCGCAGCGCCTGGGCGAGCACGTCGTACGGGTCGCCGGCCGCCGCGCCGTCGCGGCCGGGCAGGCTCAGCACGGTCCGGCTCGGCGGCGGATCACCCGCGTCGTGCAGGCCGTAACGCAGCGCCTCCGCGCCGTAGCAGAACCGGATCAGCGGCTCCCACATCGCCGACCAGTAAGCCCGCGAGGGCGCCCGCTCGATCCCGGCGATCTCGCCGTCCAGCAGCACCACCGCGCCCACCTGCTCGTCGACGCACTCGAACTCGGCGACGAAACGTTCGAGCTCGAGCGCGAAGTGCTTCAGGAACAGCGCCAGGTTCCCGGTCTCGGCGAGGCCGGAGGACACGTTGAAGCGCTGCACGGCCGGCCACAACCTGCTGTACCCGTCCGCGTCCGCGCTCGCCGACGCGGCGGCGCGCAGCGCGAGCGGCAGCACGGCGAGCGGCCGCGGTGCCTCGGGGATCAGCCCGGGCTGGGTCTGCTGGACGCACATCGCCGCGTCGAAGGCGAGCCGATCCGAGGGCTCGACCATGGCGGCGCGCGGCATCGCGTGGTCCTGCGCGCTCTGCTCGACGATCACCGCGAGGTGGCACGGGACCAGCGCGACGTTCGGCGTGTGGTTGACGAAGGTGAGCGTGCCGTAGCCACTCGTGCCGATCCACAGATCGGTCGGGAGCGTCACTGCGGGCGCGTCGCAGGTGTCGCCGAGCAGCGGCAACACCTGCATCCGGCCGACGCTCTGCACCCGACCCAGGGTGCAGCCGGTCAGCAGGTCGCCGATCGGCAGCGCGTCGTGGGCGAGGGTGTTCATCCGGTCACCTCCAGGTGGGCCAGGCGCAGCAGGGCGGGTACGGCGGCGGCCGGGTCGGTGGCCAACATCAGCCGGCACCAGGCGAGTTCGAGAGCCTCGGGACGATGGACGGGGGCGGTGGGCAGGTCCGGCGCGTAGCCGCGCAGGCCGCCCGCCTCGGCCGCGAGCACGGGCGAGAGCTGGACCACCGGCACCGCGACGCCGAGGGTGTGCGCGGCGTCGAGCACCTGCGCGAACCGCCCGGCGGGCGCGTTCTCGTAGCCGTCGCCGATCACCACGATCAGCTCGGCGCCGGTGCGCAGCGCGGCGACCAGGGCCTCGGCCGCCGCCGTGGCGCCGGTGGGTCGCACCAGTCGGCCGTCCGGGGCGCCGCCGATCCACACGTCGTGGCACTCGCCCGCCGCCGCCCGCAGCGCGTCGCGCAGCGCGAGCACCGTGGCGATCGGCCGCAGCGGCTGATCGGCGCCACCGCGCATCGAGGCGGACCCGTCCAGGACCAGGGCGATCCGACGGCCGGCCAGGTCGAGCCCGGCGGCACCGGCCGCGGCCCGCCGATCCAGCGCCGCGGCGACCTCGTCGGTCATCCCGGTCGCGAACGCGTAGAGGTAGAGCCGGACCGCGTCGTAGCGGTCGAGGTCGACCTCGACCTCGACGCCCGCGCGCTCGGCCTGCCGCTGTCCGGCGAGCCGCTGGCCGACGGTCAGCCGATCGGCGGTCAGCGCCAGGACGCGCGCGGGCTTGTCGTCCGGGTGGAATCGGCCGCGCAGCCCTTCGAGCGTCTCCAGCGGCAGTGCCGCGCCCGCGTCCAGGTCGGTGCGGGCGGCTCGATACGCGACCGGGAGCGGCAGCGTGTACGGGCCGTCGGCGCCGAGCACGAACGCGACGCACTCGCGCGTGACGGCGGCGTCGGCCGGGTCGGGCGCCCAGCGGTCGAGCTCGCGGGCTAGGATGCGCAGTTCCTTCGGGTCGAGTTCCGCGCCGGCGAGCTGCTTGGTCAGGATCGAGCGCAGGATGCCGCTCAGCCGCAGACCCCACGCGTGCCGCAGGGCGCCGGCGAGCTTGCCCCGGTAGCGCACCGACCACAACTCCAGTGAGCCGGAGCCCAGGACGCTGCGCAGGATCAGCCGGCGCACCCGCGCGTTGTTGACCCGCCGCTCGGCCAGCAGCCCGAACAGCTTGAGTCGGCGCGGCACGGTCAGCGCGGCCACCGCGTCGTACACGGCGGTGCCGTCGTCCTCGCGCGCGGGCGTGTCGAGCAGGTGCAGCACGCCGAGCTGCCGGCTGCGGTCGGTGGCTCCGGGGGAGCACACCAGACCCGCGTACAACCGCCGGTCCAGTGCGATCATCGCGCGGTGCGCGTCCTGCTCCAAGGCGAGCTGCTCGTCGCGGGTGTTGTAGAAGGAGGCCCGCCCGGTCGCGGCCACGGCGACGTCCAGGAAGCGGACGACGGTGGCGGCGGCCTCGGCGCGGGCCGGATTGTCGGCGCTCAGGGCGCGGGTGATCTCGGTCATCGAAAGGCTCCCCCGTGGGCACCCGGGGCAGGTCGCGGGTCCGGTGTGTGGTCCCCGGACGAACCTGGGACCGCTTCCGACCCATGGGAAACGGCTCTGTACGAACACGCAGTTCCCCGGGTGCGATGGCACGCGACTCCGGGCAGGTCACGGGTCCCGGATAGGGATTCGAACCCCAAGCACCCCAAAAGCGCTTGTACGCCAAGACAGAAGGAACGCGTAGTTCCCGGAGTCGCACCACGAGCCTACGAGCGAGGTGCCGCCGACGCCGGCCAATATCGGTCGAGTCGAATCAGACCCCGAAGAGCGACGTATCGAGGTCGATTCCGAAAGGCTCGGGGATGGTGATCGACTCGCCGATCGATACCCGGAGTTCCCCGTGGTATCTCCTGCCGTCGGGCGCGGAGAAGAGCTTCACGGAAGGACCCTCCTTGTCCCAGCGGTCGATGAGCAGGTAGAGCGGCACCTGGGCCCGGGCGTAGGCCTCGAGCTTGGTTACCCGATCGTGGTCCGCATTGTCCTTGGAGGTGATCTCGGCGATGAGGAGGGCGCACCGTGCCGGGGTCGGCGCCGTGTCGTGTTCGGGATCCAACCCGATGTCGTCGACCGGCATCACGACGACGTCCGGGATGTAGAGCCGAAACATCGGCGCGATACTCACACCGAGCGTTTGGAAGATCTCACAGTTCTCCGGGGTGACCGTAAGCAACGCCCGCTGGAGGCGGGACGCAATCAGATTGTGCGTATTTGCCGGCGGTGGCGACATGACGATGCTTCCCCCCGTGATCTCGGCGCGCCAGCCGTCGGGCACGTCCAGCTCCTGCCACGTGGACACCAGTCGGTGCCAGGTGTCGCTCGCCTCGATCACGGGTGCGGTCATGTCGTCCACCTCATCCACCTCGGTCCGCGCTGTAGCAGGAGCGACGCTATGTGCCGCCCGGAGACCATTTCAGGGTAAGTCGCCACCGCCACTCGAACGAGCGAACACGCTTCGAACACCGCCGCAATCCGTCCCGGGAACGCGAAAGAGGCGGCCCCCCGAAGGGGACCGCCTCTCGCGTCAAGACCGTGCGGGTCTACCGATCCTCAGCGGATCAGAAGTCCATGCCGCCCATGTCCGGAGCGCCGCCGGCCGGGGCCGGGTTCTTCTCCGGCTTGTCGGCGATGACAGCCTCGGTGGTCAGGAACAGCGCGGCGATCGACGCGGCGTTCTGCAGCGCGGAACGGGTGACCTTCGCCGGGTCGATGATGCCCTCGGCGATGAGGTCCACGTACTCGCCGGTCGCGGCGTTGAGGCCGTGACCCGGGGTCAGGTTGCGCACCTTCTCCACAACCACGCCGCCCTCGAGGCCGGCGTTGACCGCGATCTGCTTGAGCGGGGCCTCGACGGCCAGGCGCACGATGTTCGCGCCGGTCGCCTCGTCGCCGTCCAGCTCGAGCTTGTCGAACGCGATGGTCGACGCCTGGAGCAGGGCCACGCCACCACCGGCGACGATGCCCTCTTCGACGGCGGCCTTCGCGTTGCGCACCGCGTCCTCGATGCGGTGCTTGCGCTCCTTGAGCTCGACCTCGGTCGCGGCGCCGGCCTTGATCACGGCAACGCCGCCGGCCAGCTTCGCGAGACGCTCCTGGAGCTTCTCGCGGTCGTAGTCCGAGTCCGAGTTCTCGATCTCGGCGCGGATCTGGTTGACCCGACCCGCGACCTGGTCCGAGTCACCGGCACCGTCGACGATGGTCGTCTCGTCCTTGGTGACGACGACCTTGCGGGCGCGGCCGAGGAGTTCGAGACCCGCGGTGTCGAGCTTGAGGCCGACCTCCTCGGAGATGACCTGGCCACCGGTGAGGATGGCGATGTCGCCGAGCATGGCCTTGCGACGGTCGCCGAAGCCCGGCGCCTTGACGGCGACGGACTTGAAGGTGCCGCGGATCTTGTTGACGACGAGCGTGGCCAGGGCCTCGCCCTCGACGTCCTCGGAGATGATCATGAGCGGCTTACCCGACTGCATGACCTTCTCCAGCAGCGGGAGGAGGTCCTTCACCGAGGTGATCTTCGAGTTGACGATGAGCACGTAGGCGTCTTCGAGGACGGCCTCCATGCGCTCCATGTCGGTCGCGAAGTACGGCGAGATGTAGCCCTTGTCGAAGCGCATGCCCTCGGTGAGCTCGAGCTCGAGACCGAAGGTGTTGCTCTCCTCGACGGTGATGACGCCTTCCTTGCCGACCTTGTCCATGGCCTCGGCGATCATCTCGCCGATCAGGGGGTCCGCGGCGGAGATCGAGGCGGTGGAGGCGATCTGCTCCTTCGTCTCGACGTCCTTGGCAAGCGCGAGAAGCTGCTCGGAGACGGCCTCGACGGCCTTCTCGATGCCACGCTTGAGGGCCATCGGGTTCGCGCCGGCGGCCACGTTGCGCAGGCCCTCGCGTACGAGCGCCTGGGCGAGGACGGTCGCGGTCGTCGTGCCGTCACCGGCGACGTCGTCCGTCTTCTTCGCGACCTCCTTGACCAGCTCCGCACCGATCTTCTCGTACGGGTCCTCGAGCTCGATCTCCTTGGCGATGCTCACACCATCGTTGGTGATGGTGGGCGCACCCCACTTCTTCTCGAGCACGACGTTGCGGCCCTTGGGGCCCAGCGTGACCTTGACGGCGTCGGCGAGCTGGTTCATCCCGCGCTCGAGGCCGCGGCGCGCTTCCTCGTTGAACGCGATGATCTTGGCCATGTGGTGAAGTCCTCCCAGAACGGGGGTGAGTGCCGGACCGCACAGGTGCCCGCGACGGACGACCCGACCACCGCGAGGATCCCTCCCTCACGGGTGCCGAGCCTCACCGGCTCGGTCCGTTTCTGTCACTCTCACATCCAGAGTGCTAACGCCAATGATTAGCACTCGACCATGCCGAGTGCAAGCGCAACGGCCGGTCCCGACCCGTCCGCGCACACCCCCGCGCGTGTCGCACGAAGCGCGGGTCCGCACGGCCGCACGTACAACGACCGGGGCCCGGCCCCCGCATGGCGGGAAGGCCGGGCCCCGGTCGCTGATCACACCCGATACGCATCCGATCCGACCATCGGACAACAGGCCGGACGAGAGATCGGGACAAGTGTTGTGCTGCGATGTGTCGTGCAGTCCGTGGTGTGGACCGTTTCAAGCAGAGGAGCGGATGCCCCCTGGTTCAGGCGGTGACGCGGACCATGTCGGCCTGCGGCCCCTTCTGCCCCTGCGAGATCTCGAACTCGACTCGCTGCCCCTCCTCGAGCGTCCGGTACCCGTCCATCTGGATCGCGCTGTAGTGGACGAAAACGTCCGCACCACCGTCGACCGCGATGAAGCCGTACCCCTTCTCCGCGTTGAACCACTTGACGGCGCCCTGAGCCATTCCTAACTCCCCTGTTACTGGCCCTTTCACGGATACTGCACGCCGCAGCTCCGGGTTCGTATCCAGAAGGACCCGGCCTTCCGCTACGACCGCGGCTGAATGTATCCGGACGGATGCCCGGAGCAACAGGTCAATCGGACGAGAATTCCCGAGTGAATAAAGCTCGCATTCTTCGTGAATCACCAGGAAAGCCGTATTTCAATACGTCAGGAAAACGACTTTCGATACATATCGGGTGTGATCTCGACCACGGGTTTACCGACGCAACGCCGCCAAAGCGGGGAAATGGACCCGGGTAAACACGTGTAACGCACGTCGGCCGGGGAGAGAGGAAATCCGCCGCCCGGTGCTCCGGACGGCGGATTTCTCGGTTCCGTTTCGTGATCCGTGCCGATGAAGATCGACAAGGTCGCCTATCGCGTCAGCAACCGCCGGCGACCGCCGGGATGATCGAAACGCTGCCGTTGTCGGGGATCGTGGTGGCGAGACCGTCCGCGAAGCGCACGTCCTCGTCGTTCACGTACAGATTCACAAAGCGGCGCAGCTTGCCCTCGTCGTCGAGGATGCGTGCGCGAATTCCGGTGTGGTCCTTTTCCAGGGCGTCCAGGACCTCGGCGAGGGTGCTTCCCTCGACGGACACCTCGGCCGCCCCACCCGTGTAGGTGCGCAGGATCGTCGGGATGCGAACGGAGACGCTCATGCCAGGCCGGCCTTTCGGAAGGATTCCAGAGTGGGTCGAATGGTCGCGGTGGCGCCGGTGGTCGGCGTGACCGCGTCCAACGTCTTGAGGCCGTCGCCCGTGTTGAGCACGACCGTCTCGGCGTCCGGGTCCAGCGCGCCGGACGCGAGCAGCTTGCGCAGGCAGCCGACGGTCACGCCACCGGCGGTCTCGCCGAAGATGCCCTCGGTGCGGGCCAGCAGCTTCATCGCCTCGACCACCTCGGCGTCGGTGACGTCCTCCACCGCGCCGCCGGTGCGCTTGCACACGTCCAGCACGTACGGGCCGTCGGCCGGGTTGCCGATCGCGAGCGACTTGGCGATCGTGTCCGGCCGCACCGGGCGGATCACGTCGTGGCCGGCCTTCCACGCGGCGGCCACCGGGGAGCACCCGGTGGCCTGCGCGCCGAAGATCTTGTACGGCGCGTCCTCGACCAGCCCCAGCGCGATCAGCTCGCGGAAGCCCTTGTCGATCTTGGTGAGCTGCGAACCCGACGCGATCGGGATGACGATCTGCTCGGGCAGCCGCCAGCCGAGCTGCTCGGCGATCTCGTACGCGAGCGTCTTGGAACCCTCGCCGTAGTACGGCCGCAGGTTGACGTTGACGAAGCCCCAGTCCTCACCGGCCGGGTCGCCGATCAGCTCCGAGCAGAACCGGTTGACCTCGTCGTAGGTGCCCTCGATGGCGACCAGCTCGCCGCCGTACACGGCCGCCGTGACGACCTTGCCGGCCTCCAGGTCGGAGGGGATGAACACGCAGCTCCGCAGGCCCGCCCGGGCGGCGGCGGCACCCACCGCGCCGGCCAGGTTGCCGGTGGAGGAGCAGGAGAGGGTGGTGAAGCCGAACGTGCGCGCGGCCTCGACGGCGATCGCGACCACGCGGTCCTTGAAGGAGTGCGTCGGGTTGCCCGAGTCGTCCTTGACGTGCAGCTTCGCGATGCCCAGCTCGCGGCCCAGGTTCTCGGCGCGGACCAGCTTGGTGAAACCGGGGTTCAGATTGGGCCGGGACGCGACGTCCGCGGACACCGGCAGGAGCGGCGCGTAGCGCCAGATGTTCTGCGGGCCGGCCTCGATCTGCTCACGTGTGACGGTGCCGAAGTCGTAGGCCACCTCGAGCGGGCCAAAACAGGACTCGCAGGCGTACTTGGGACCCAGTTCGGTGCGTTCGCCGCACTCGCGACACGACAGCGCGACGGCCGGACCGAAGGAGGTGGAGGTGGCGCTGGTGGAACGGGTGGCGGTGGGTGTCGCCATGGCGAGGGCCTTTCTGTCCTCATCTTTACCCGTGGGGTTCCACGGGCCGGACTTGGCACCTGTCCGATCCGCCGGTGCTCGCTCGCGCCGAAAGCGCGTCACGAGGAATGACGATCGGATGGTTGCCGGGGCTTCAACGGGCCGTTCCCTCTGCCCCTCTGGATGAGCTGCTATGGCGGTGGACACACCCTTCGCGAGGTGGCCGGTCCGCGTTTGTCCGGCACGACGTGCGATCGTCGTTACCGGTGACGACGACTGTAACCGAACCGGTGCCGCGTCGATCATCCGGTCCACCTCGCGAGACGATGGAGGGTGGCCGTGACCGAGGCCGGAACACCGGCGACGACAGGGGATTTCGAACGTGCAGCCCGAGGTGAGCGCCTGGCTTCGACGACGGTCCTCCGTCGCCGCGGACTGGCCCGTCGACAAGCTTCTTGACGCCAAACGAGACACTCGGGTCAGCGTCGTCCTGCCGGCGTTGAACGAGGCGGCGACCGTCGGGGACATCGTCAAGGTGGTCCGCACCGAGCTGATCGAGCGCGCGCCGCTGGTGGACGAACTGGTCGTGGTCGACTCCGGATCGGTCGACGACACCTCCCGGATCGCGGCGGACGCGGGCGCGCGGGTCGTGCACCGCGACGACATCCTGCCCGCGATCCCGGCCGTGCGCGGCAAAGGCGAGGTGTTGTGGCGCTCGCTCCTGGTCACCGACGGCGACATCGTCGCGTTCGTGGACGCCGACCTCAAGGACTTCTCGGCCGACTTCGTCACCGGAATCCTCGGCCCGCTGCTCACCGACACCTCGGTGCAACTGGTCAAGGCGATGTACGACCGGCCGCTGGAGATCGGCGACACGATCGTGCCCGCCGGCGGCGGCCGGGTGACCGAGTTGGTCGCGCGTCCGCTGCTCAACCTGCACTGGCCGGAACTCGCCGGTTTCGTCCAGCCGCTCGGCGGCGAGTACGCGGCCCGCCGCTCGTTGCTGGAACAACTGCCCTTCCCGTGCGGCTACGGCGTCGAGACCGCGATGCTCGTGGACACCCTGCGCCTGGTCGGCCTGGACGCGATGGCCCAGGTGGACGTGGGGGTGCGCCGGCACAACCACCAGGACGAGGCCGGGCTGGGCCGGATGGCGGCGGAGATACTCCAGGCCGTCGAGCGCCGGCTGCGGCGCGGCCCGAACGGCGCGCACCCGGTCGAGCTGAGCACCGCGCTGACCCAGTTCGAGCGGGACGAGGGCGGTTTCCGGCTGCGTACGCACGACGTCGCGGCCCGGGAGCGGCCGGCGATGGCGACCGTGCCCGCCTACCGCGCACGAACCCGCCTGGTCGAGCGCTGATCGCCGGGCGGGGCCGGCGGGCTCAGTTGCCGAGCACCTCCGCGACCTTGCGCACGGTGTTCTCCCGGGCCGCCCGCACCCGGGTCAGCGCCGCGGCCTCACGCTCGATCGCCTGTCGCTGATACGCCACGTCGACCGCGTACCAGGTGCCCGCGACGTTGTGCTCGGCCCGGCAGGCCACCGTCGCGGTCGCCGCCGCGATCTCGCGCGCGCTCGGCACGGGCGTGTCCCAGGCCGGATCGCCGCCCGCCGCCAACGGATCGGGGTAGTCGAACCCCTTCCCCCGCATGCACGTCGACCACAGCGCGAGCACCTGCCGTACCCGAGGATCCGCGCGCGAGCGCTCGAACGACTCCACATCCAGCCGGCTCGGCAGTGCCGCGCGCTCCAGCGCCGGATCGACGCCGAGGGCGAACCGCGCCTCTCCCAGGCAGCCCGGTCCCGGCCGATCGCTGCCCTCGGTCGGCGCCGGCGGCAGCCCGTCCGCCGCCGCGGCGCCGTACAGCGCCACCTCCAGCTCGCGGCCCAGGGCCGGTGCGCTCGGCTTGTCGCCCGCCTTCGCCACTCCCGGCGGCCGAAATCCCCAGCCGGCCACCTCGACCGGGTCGCCCACCCCGTACCGGCGCTCGGTGCGCGAGCGCAGCACCGGTTCGGTGTCCGCCGTAGCGGGGGTCGGATACGTCAGGCCCAGCCGGCCCAGGCAGGCCCGGATCAGCACCTGTTCGGCCGCGGTCTGCCGGGCGCGCTGCTCCGGGGTCGGCAGGTAGGCCGCGATCGGCAGGTCGAGCCGGGCCACCTCGCCCGCCGGCGGGACCGCGCCCGGCGGCGGGAGCGACGGGTCGGCGCGGCCGGGCGCCCGCGCCGCCGGGTCCGCGCGCTCGCCGCTCGCGGTGCACCCCGCCGACGCGGCGCACAACACGACGCCCAGCACGACGCCCACCAGGACGGGGCCCGGGACGCGGCGCGGGCGCACTACTGCGCGGTCCAACTGCCCGACGCGTTGTTGTTCTTCAGCGCCGGATCGAGATTGGCCGTGGACTTCGGACCGATCTCCTGCACCGGGCCCTGATAGTTGCTGCCGTAGTAGATCCGCAGGATGTGCGTCGGATCGTTGTTCCACACCGACGCCGCGTTGTTCTTGACCGCCGTCCACGCGCCGCTGCTGCCGTCCGGGGACGGCATGAACCGGTACCCCGAGTAGTTGGCCACGTTGTACCGATGGTCGAAACGCGCGCCCTTGGCGTTCGAGTTGTAGTACAGACACGCGTCGCCGTCGTTGCACGCGCCGTCGCCCTCGGCGACCGCGGGTGTCGCGCCGCTCGCCAGGATCAACGCGGCGGCCACGGCGCCCGCGGCCAGGCCACGATTGTTGCCCATTCCCGATTCCCCCTTGCCCCGTCGCCCTTTTTCGGACCCCGTCCAACGACCGGGTCCGCGGGGAGAGCCCCGGTCGAACCCGGGCGGGATCGGCCCGACGAGTCAAGAGAAAGCACACCCCCGCTACTCCCGGTAATGACAAGCGCACGTGATACTCGCCACACCGTTCGAGCCGCGGGGGCGATCGGGCCGGGTTTGCGCACCGGGAAGCGTGGCTAGGGTCGGGGCATGAGTGCTCCCCCTCCCGCTGGTGTCCTGGTCGCCTCGAATCGCGGTCCCGTGTCCTTCTCACTGGAGGACGACGGCACGCTGTCCGTCAGTCGCGGCGGCGGCGGACTCGTGTCCGGACTGTCCACCGCGGGCCAGGGGACCGGCGCGGTGTGGGTGTGCTCGGCGCTGGGCGAGGCCGATCGCACCGCGACCCGGGCCGCCCCCTCGGGCCGGCTGGATCTGGCCGGTCACGACACCGGTGGCCTGGCCGTACGGATGCTGGACATCGATCCGGGCACCTTCGCGCGGGCCTACAACGCCATAGCGAATTCGACCCTGTGGTTCGTCCACCACCTGCTCTACGACACCCCGTCCAAGCCGGTCTTCGACGCGCGCTTTCGCAAGGAGTGGGCCTCCTACGAGGCGTACAACCAGGCCTTCGCCGAGGCACTGGCCGACGAGGCCGCCGAGGGCGCGAAGGTGGTCGTGCAGGACTACCACCTCACCCTGGTGCCGGTGCTGCTCCGCCGGCTGCGTCCGGACCTGCGGATCGGGCACTTCTCGCACACCCCGTGGGCGCCGCCGGACTACTTCCGGCTGCTTCCCGACGACATCGCGCGGTTCGTCCTGGAGGGCGTGCTCGGCGCCGACCACGCGGGCTTTTTGACCCGGCGCTGGGCGCTCGCGTTCCTGGACTGCTGCGCGGACGTGCTCGACGCGGTGGTGGACCGGGACGCGATGACCGTCACGCACGCGGGCCACGTGACCGAGATCGGTGTGCACGGCCTGGGCGCGGACGCCGACTTCCTGCGCGAGCGCGCCTCCCGCGCCGACGTGGACACCCGACTCGCCGGGCTGCGCGAGGCGGTGGGCGATCGCCGGGTGATCGTCCGGGTGGACCGCACCGAACTGTCCAAGAACATCGTTCGCGGTCTGCTGGCGTATCGCGAACTGCTGCGCACCCGGCCGGAATGGCTCGGCCGGGTGGTGCACGTCGCGTTCGCCTACCCCTCGCGGCACGACCTCCCGGAGTACCGCGAGTACACCGCCGCCGTGCAGCGGGTGGCCAAGGAGATCGACGACGAGTTCGGCACCGGCGACTGGCAGCCGCTGATCCTGCACGTCAACGACGACTTCCCGCGCTCGCTCGCGGCGTACCGACTGGCCGACGTCGCGCTGGTGAACCCGATCCGGGACGGGATGAACCTGGTCGCCAAGGAGGTGCCGGTGGTCTCGCTGCTGGACGAGGCGCACGGGGGCTGCGCGCTGGTGCTCTCGCGCGAGGCGGGCGCGTTCGAGGAGTTGGGGGAGGACTCGATCGTGGTCAACCCGTTCGACGTGTCGCAGACCACCGAGGCGCTGCACACGGCGCTCACGATGGAGCCCACGGAGCGGCTGCAACGCACCAAGCGGCTGGCCGCGGCGGCGGTCGCGCTCAACCCGCAGCAGTGGTTCCTGGAGCAGTTGGACGCGCTCGGCAAGTAGCCGCGACCGGCGAACCGCCCCCGAACGCCGGTCCGACCGGCGTTCGGGGGCGGCGGCGCTCAGGCCGAGGCGGGCGGGGTGCCGCGGCGGCGCCGGGTGGTCACCACCGCGACCGTGCCGGCGGCGACCAGGGCGACGCCGGCGACACTCGCACCGACCAGGCCGGCGGGCCCGGTGAGCGGCAGGCTGCCGCCGCCGGACTTGCCCGCGCCGCCGGTCGAGCCGCTCGTTGCCGCACCGCCGGTCGACCCGCTCGTCCCGCCGCCGGCGCTCGCCGAACCGGTCGAGCCGGTGCCCGAGGTGCCGCCCGTGGTGGTGCCGGTCGTGCTGCCGGCCCCCGCCGTCGTGCCGGATCCGGCCGTGGTCGAGCCGCCCTTGAAAGAGACCTTCACGAACGCGTCCTGGCTGCGGTCGGGCGAACCGTGCGCGGCCATGGTCAGCACGTAGCACTCGGTCTTGAGGCAGTCGACGTCCTTGCCCGCGCCGTTCTTGTACGAGGCCTTGACGTCGGTGAGGGTGACGGAGAAGGTGCCGTCCGGGTTGATCCCGTCCGCGCCGTACGCCTTGAGCCACTTCGAGGCGCCGTAGTTGCCCGCGTTGGTGGTCCAGTCGGCCTCCTTGGGGCCGAATACGACGTAGATCCCGTTGCCGCTGCCCGCCACGTAGCCGGAGCCCTTGACCGTGACCGACGCGCCGGCCGGTTCCAGACCGGTGCTCGGCGTGACGGTCAGCTTGGCGCCGCCGGCCGCCGCCTGCGGAGCGGCCTGTGGGGCCCGAGCCTGCTCGGCCGCCCCCTGCGGTGCGGCGCGCAGCGACGTGGGGGCGCCGGCGGGCGCCTGCGCGGCGAAGGTCACCGCGACCTTCGCGGCCGGCCCGCCCTCGGCGCCGACCCGCACCTCGAACGCCGGTGCGTCCGGGGCGAATCCGGTGCCCACCCGCAGCGGCGTGGCGACGATGCCCCGCGCGTCGGCGACGAGAGTACGGCTGCCCGTCCGGTCGGCGGTGTCGCCGCCGTAGAGCGCGACGGTGACCCGCGCGCCGGGCGCGAAACCTCGGCCGACGACGGTGATCTCGTCGCCGGCCGCGGCCAGTTCGGTGCTGCGCGAGGCGGTGACGGCGGGTGTGGCCGGGGTCTCGGCGCGGGTGTCGGCGGGGGCGGCGAGGGCGCCGTGGGCGACGGCCGGCACGCCGGCGCCGGCCAGGCCGAGCGCGGCGGCCGCGGTCGCGGCGCGACGGAGGCGGTGCGAGGTGTACATGTGAACTCCTGGAGGGTCGGGGCGGCGACGCGACGGCGGGCGGTCAGCCGGTCGAGTCGGCGGTGACTTCGGTGGGGGCGTCGGCGGCGTTCGGCGCGGCGGCGGCATCGCGCGCGGCGGCGGCCCGGCGACGGCGACGGCGACGGCGCAGCACGGTCACCACGTAGGCGATCAGCGCGCCGAGCAGCAGCGTGAGCGCGGCCAGCAGCAGCCACGGCGGCGCCCACACGCTCGTCGACTTCGCGGTCACGGTCGCCGGGTTGCCGGTGACCGTGACGTCCGCGGTGAGTCGACCGGCCGGGAAGACGCCGGTGAATCGTTGGACCACCTCGTGTGTCGCGCCGGGCAGCAACTCGGGGAGGGCGGCGCGGGCGGGTCCACCCAGCCGCCACCCGCCGAGCCCGGTGACGGTGGTCTCGGCGCTCGCCGAGGTGCGCACGTTGCCGGTGTTGCGGACCCGGTAGCGCACGATCGCCTCGCCGCCGCCGGACATCGCGATCGGGTTGTCGTAGGACAGCCGCAGGTCCTCGATCGCCAGGCGCGGCACGGCGGGGCCGTCCACCCGCAGGTACACGCGAGCGCCGACCCGCCGGTCGACGTCGAAGCGCTGCTGTCCGGGGCCGGTCGCCTCGGCCTTGATCGAGGCGACGATGGCACCGGTGTGGTCGCCGGGGCTCGCGTCCGCCGGGACGGTCAGCCGGAACGGGATGTCCGCGCGCTTGCCCGGCGCGATCGTGTACGTCTCGGCGTCGAAGCCGATCCACGCGCCGACGTCCTTGGGCCGCTCGGCGGCGGTCAGCAGGGTCATCCCGCCGTCGGCGGCGAGCACGGCGTCGGTGGCGTACACGCGCAGGGTCAGCGGCTTGTCGCCGAAGTTGGACACGCCGACCACGTCGACCAGGGTCTGTCCGGGCCCGGCGGTCAGCACGAAGTGGTCGCGCCCGCCCGCCGGTTGCACGCCCCAGGTGAACTCGTCGGCGGCCCGGGCGGGCGCCGCGAGCGCGATCAGCGGCAACACGGTGGCGAACAGGGCACACAACAGTCGGGCTGCGGGACGCATGCGGGGGTGCTCCTTTTTTGGGCGACTTCGTCGCCGGCTCGCGAGGCGCCGCTTTTTCTTTCCCCCGCTTCGCTCCTCCAAGAAAAAGCGGCGCCTCGCTCGGGACGGTGTGTCCCTCCGCTTCGCTCCGGGCCACACCGTCC
>NZ_JBITJP010000053.1:0-30101 GCF_044460165.1 Embleya sp. NPDC050154 | reverse complement strand
TAGCAGATCTTCCGACCCGCTTTTCGTCCGCTGCTTCGTGCTTTCGGCCTTCGAAACTCTCGTTTCCCCGGCTTCCGGCTCTTCGAGCTTAGCAGATTCGGTAACCCGTTTCTGCCGTGCTCCGGCCGATTGGAAATTCCAAAACCACATGCACAAGAACAGCAAATAGCCGAACCCGTCGCGAATGAACGCGACCGATGATCGAGAAATTCGATGGTGATGCTGCGGCAGGAGTGCGATCCTTGACGGACGCCCCGCTCGGCTCTGGCAGAGACTACCAGACTGTCGCGCCGTTGAACAACTTCGCGACAACCCTTCGAATCTACGTGTGCGGTCGGTGGGCTGTCAAGATCACCTCTTCAGGCGACCATCGGCAGTTCGTCCGCGACGTCCGAGGATGTCACATCCCCCCGCTCTCCGGCGAATTCGGCCCGCCGACCCAGGATCAGCACGTACCCGAGGAACAACGACTCCGCCGCCACACCGATCGCGATGCGGCCCCAGGTCGGTAGGCCGGACGGGGTCACGAAGGCTTCGATGACGCCGGATACGACCAGAACCAGGGCCAGTCCGACGGCCATGCCCAGGGCGATCCGGCCCTCCTCGGCGATCGCCCTGGCTCTGGTGCGCGGGCCCGGGTCGATCACCGTCCACCCCAGGCGCAGGCCCACGCCGGCCGCGATGAACACCGCGGTGAGTTCGAGCAGGCCGTGCGGCGTGATCAGGCCGAAGAACACGTCGAGTCGACCCGCGTCGGCCATCAGACCCGCCGAGACGCCGACGTTCATCGCGTTGCTGAAGACGATGAACAGCACCGGCAGGCCCAGCAGGATGCCCAGCGCCAGGCAGCCGGCCGTCACCCACGCGTTGTTCGTGGCCACCTGCGCGGCGAAGGAACTCGCGGGCGCGCTCGAGTAGTAGGTCTCGAAGTCGCCGCCCGGTCGGGTCATCTCCCGGATGTCCTCCGGCGCGGCCACCGCGTCGCGTACCGCCGGGTCGTGGGCGACCCATGCGGCGATGATCGAGGCCAGTGCGAGGAACGCCATCGCCGTCACGCCCCACCAACGGCGACTGCGGTAGACCGCGACCGGGAATCGAACGGTCAGGAAGAGCATCGCGTCCCGCCAGGCCGGCGTGCGGGGTGCGGTGACCGCCGAGCGGGCTCGCGCGGTCAGTGTGGAGAGTCGGCCGACCAGCATCGGGTCCGGCGCGGCGGAGCGGATCGTCGACAGGTGGGTGGCCGTGCGGCGGTACAGCGTGACCAGCTCGTCCACCTCGGGTCCCGACAAGCGCCGTCGGCGGCGGGTGAGTTGTTCCAGGCGTTCCCACTCGTGGCGGTGTACCGCGACGAACACGTCGACATCCATACGGTGCATCCTCTCTGGGAGCGACATCGACGCACACACTGGAGGTGGACGTGTCCGAGCTCGTCACGGGAGAAGCGGTCGCGCTCGACCTGCGCCCCGCGCGGTTGCCCAGCCGGGCACTCGCGATGGTGATCGACCTGGCCGCGCAGTTCGCGCTGCTGTTGCTGACGGTCTGGCTGGTGTCGCTGGCGGTTCCGGACGCGGACGAGGCGCTCGTGGCGGCGTTGTCGTTGTCGATCCTGGTGTTGGTCCTGATCGGCTGGCCGGTGGCGTGGGAGACCGTGACGCATGGGCGCTCGCTCGGGAAGATGGCACTCGGGCTGCGGGTGGTTCGCGACGACGGTGGGCCGGTCCGGTTCCGGCAGGCGCTGGTGCGCGCGTTGCTCGGGTTCTTCGTGGACTTCTGGACCACGGTCGGATGCGGCGCGGTGTTCTCGTCGCTGGCCTCGAAGAACGGCAGGCGTCTCGGGGACATGGCGGCCGGGACGTTCGTGGTGCGTGAGCGCACCCCCGGTGCTCGGCAGCTACCGCTGCCGCTGCATCCGGCCGCCGCGGCGTGGGCGACCGGAATCGAGCTGTCGGGGTTGACCGACGAGCTCGCGTTGGCGATTCGGCAGTACCTGTCGCGGCGCGGTGAGCTCGATCCGGCGATAGAGGCGTCGCTGGGCGAGCGGCTGATGGTGGACACCGCGAACCGGATCGGGATGGGGCCGCCGCCCGGAATGCATCCGGTGGTCTTTCTCGCCGCCGTACTCGCCGAGCGCCAGCGCCGGGACTGGGAGCGGTACACGGCCGCCCGACACGGATACGCCCCCAGCACCCCTCCTCCCGCCGGATCGGAATCGGGATCGGAATGGGGCTCGACACCGACACCAGGACCAGGACCGGGACCAGGACCGACGCAGACCCCGGCCTGGGTGCCGACTCCCCCGCCGGTGCCCCAGTCCCCTCCCACACCGCGACCTCCGGCCCCGCCCGCCCAGCCCGCCCCACCCGCCGAGTCCGCCAAGCCCATCGAGCCCACCGAACCGGCCCAGCCCGCCCCGCCCTCCCAGCCCTCCGAGCCCGCCCGCCGCAAGGATCCCGGCTTCACCCCGCCGTCGTGATTCGGCGGTTCGGCGGGGTGTCGAGGGTTTCCAGTTCGATGCCGGGGGCGGCGAGCACCACGTCGCCGCTCAGGTGCACGATCGCGCGGTCGCCCGTGGCCAGGTCGTCCACCTCGTAGCGTTCGACGATCAGGCCGTCGTGGGTCTCCACCGCCGCCAGCGTCCAGGACTGGTCCACCGTGTGGGCGGCCAGCACCGGTTCGGTCAGCGCGATCAGGCGCAGCCGGGCGGTGCCGCCGGGGGCCAGGTTCAGCAGGGTCGCGGTGGCGATCAGGAAGGCCGGTGAGCGGCCGGTGAAGCCGGCGGCCTTCGCCTCGGCCTCGGTCGCGGGCACGTCCAGGGTCGGGTCCGCCGCGGCGCGCAGCCACACCACGCCGGCGGTGCCGTCCACGACCGTCGCGCCGCCGCGGACCCGCCAGCCGCCGGCGAGCGCCTCCAGGCGCAGCGGTCGGCCGCGCGCGTCGAGGGTCAGGTCGATGCCGCTTCCGGTGTAGCGCCAGCCGATCGGGCCCGGGGCGCAGGAGAAGCGCTCCGTGCCGAGGGGGGTGCCGTCGTGCGGGTCGTGGAAGGAGTAGCTGCCTGAGGGCATGCGCGGACCCTACGACACGGTGGGTGCGCCGGCGGCCACCACGCGGGTGAGCAGGGCGAGGAAGGTGGCTCGTTCGGCGGGGTCGAGCGGGGCGAGGAGTTCGTCCATCGCGGCGTCCACGAGCGGTTCCTGCCGGGCCAGGCGCTGTTCGCCGGCGTCGGTGGTGGTGATCGCGTTCTTGCGCCGGTCGCGTGGGTCGGGGGTGCGGGTGACCAGGCCGTCGGCCTGGAGGGAGTTCAGGATCGTGACCATGTCCTTGGGGTCGACGGCCACCGTGCGGGCGAGTTCGGCCTGGGCGACGGGGCCGTACTCCTGGACCGCGATCAGGACCAGGTGATGCAGCATCGGCATGCCGTCGCCGGCCAGCGCCGCGCGGACCAGTCCGCGGCCGTGCGCCGCGGCTCGGCCGAGCAGCCAGCTCGGCAGGACGCGGATCCGGGCGGGGGCGGGCAGCTTGTCGACCATGGGCGCAGCCTACCCGGGAATCATTGGACTTTCCCACGATCCATCAAATATCATTGGAACTTCCCATGATTTCTGGAGGTGTGTGTGTGCGTCGCGTTCGCTATTACGAGTACGGCGGTCCCGAGGTGCTGCGTGTGGAGGATGCCGAGGCGCCCGAGCCGGGGTCGGGCGAGTTGCTGATCCGTACCGAGGCGATCGGGGTGAGCCTGCCGAGCGTGCGGAAGGTGCGCGAGGGCGGGCTGCCGCTGCCTGGGGTGGTCGGTGGGGACGTGGCCGGCGAGGTGTCCGCGGTCGGCCCGGACGTCACCGGGTACGCGGTCGGGGATCGGGTGGTCGCGATCTCGTTCGCGAACGCGTACGCCGACCTGGCGCTCGCGCCGACCTTCACCGCGTCGCACATCCCGGCCACAGCGAGCGCCGTGGACGCGGTCGCGCTGGTGCGTGGCGGGCAGGTCGCGCTCGGCGCGCTGGCCTCGGCCGGCTCGGTCGAGGGGAAGTCCGTACTGGTCACCGGTGCCGCGAGCGGGGCCGGTCACCTGGCCGTGCAACTGGCCCGCACGCGCGGCGCGCGGCGTGTGGTGGCGGCCGTCGGCTCGCTCGACAAGGCCGACTTCCTGCGTGGCCTGGGGGTCGACGACGTGGTGCGCTACGACGCCGAGTCCTGGGGCGAGCCGGTCGACGTCGTCCTGGACGGCGTCGGTGGTGACGTGTTGCCGCGCGCGGTGGCCGCGCTCGCGCCGTTCGGGCGGCTGGTGTTCTTCAACTCCGGCGGCGGGACCGTGCCCGCGTGGGAACTGCTCGCGGGCGCGCGGACGATCACCGGGATGTCGATGGCCCGGTTCTCCACCGCGTTCCCGGACTTGTACGAGCGGCATCGGCGGGAGTTGTGGGACCTGGCACTGTCGGGCCGGTTGCGGGTCGCGGTGCACGAGACGTTCGCGCTCGCGGACGCGGCGAAGGCGCACGCGGTGATCGAGGCGCGCGCCAATCTCGGCAAGGTCGTATTGCGGCCGTAGGCGGAGTCGGTCACGAGCCGGCCACCCGGTCACTCGGCCGGCCCGCTCACCTGGTCAGCCCGCGCACTGCGCGAGCATCGCCTGCTTGTCCGCGTCGGTCACCGGCAGGTCGTATTTGATCGAGACCTGCGCGTAGCGGACCACGTACGAGCAGCGCACCGCCTTGTTCGGCGGCAGCCACGTCGCCGGGCTCGAATCGCCCTTGCCACCGTTGATCGGGCCGTCCACCGCGAGCAGGTTGAGCGGGTCGTTGGCGAGTCGTCGGCGCTTGTCCGCGTCCCACTGCGCGGCGCCCATCTGCCAGGACGCGCTGAGCGGCACCACGTGGTCTATCTGCACCGCGGACGCCTTGGCCTTGGTGAACGCTATGTCCTTGCCGGAGTAGGGGTCGGACAGCGTCATGGTGGTCACGACACAACCCTTGGCGTCCTTCCATCGGGTCGCCAGGCCGTCCCGCTTGAGGATGTCGTCGCGCGTGTCGCAGCTGTTCCGGCCGAACGGGACATCGGTGACGCTGTCGGTCCAGGCCGGCCCGTACTTCTCCCGGCCGTAACCGGTCTGCGGGCCGCGGCCCTTGGTGTTCACCCGCTCGATCAGCGCCCGGGCCCGGGTCAGGTCGGCGGGCGAAGTCAGCGGCGCCAGGCCCGGCTTGACGCCTTGCTCGTTCTCCAACGGGTTCGCCGCGGCGCTGCCGCCGGGGGCCTGCTCCGGCGCCGAGGCGGCCGTGGCGGAGTCGGCGCCCGCCGCGGATTCGGCCGTGGAGTCGTCGCTCTGGCAGGCGGTCAGCGCGACCGCGGCGAGCAGGATGGATATGTACGTCCGCCGTTGCATGCGACCGCCCCCCGAGGGATGTCGTGTGTCGTTGGTCGATGGCTACCCGCAACAGGCCGGGCGGCGCACGATCCGTGCGCCGCCCGGCCTGGCAGGGTTGATCCGAGTCTTCGGCATCGGCGATCGACGGCGATGCGTCGATCACCGATGGCCGATGTCAGTAGCGGTAGGCGTCCGTCTTGTACGGGCCCTCGACCTTGACGCCGATGTAGGCGGCCTGCTCCTCGGTGAGCGTGGTGAGCTTGACGCCCAGCGCGTCCAGGTGCAGCCGCGCGACCTTCTCGTCCAGGTGCTTGGGCAGCACGTAGACGCCGACCGGGTACTCCTCGGGCTTGGTGAACAGCTCGATCTGCGCGATGGTCTGGTTCGCGAAGCTGTTGGACATCACGAAGCTCGGGTGACCGGTCGCGTTGCCGAGGTTGAGCAGACGGCCCTCGGACAGCACGATCAGCTTCTTGCCGTCGGGGAAGGTCCAGGTGTGCACCTGCGGCTTGACCTCGTCCTTGACGATGCCCGGGATCCTGGCCAGACCGGCCATGTCGATCTCGTTGTCGAAGTGGCCGATGTTGCCGACGATCGCCTGGTGCTTCATCCGCTGCATGTCGGACGCCATGATGATGTTGAAGTTGCCGGTGGTGGTGACGAAGATGTCACCGATCTCGACGACCTCGTCCAGCGTGGTGACCTGGTATCCGTCCATCGCCGCCTGGAGCGCGCAGATCGGGTCGACCTCGGTGACGATCACCCGGGCGCCCTGGCCGCGCAGCGACTCGGCGGAACCCTTGCCGACGTCGCCGTAGCCGCACACGACCGCGACCTTGCCGCCGATCAGCACGTCGGTGGCCCGGTTGATGCCGTCGATCAGCGAGTGGCGCACGCCGTACTTGTTGTCGAACTTGCTCTTGGTGACCGAGTCGTTGACGTTGATCGCCGGGAAGAGCAGCGAACCGGCCTGGAACATCTCGTACAGGCGGTGCACGCCGGTGGTGGTCTCCTCGGTGACGCCCTTGATGCCGGGAGCCATCGCGGACCACTTGCCGGGGTTCTCCGCGAAGGTCGCGCGCAGCAGCGCCAGGAAGACCGTGTACTCCTCGGAGTCGGCGTCGGTCGCGTCCGGGACGGCGCCGGCCTTCTCGAACTCGACGCCCTTGTGCACGAGCATCGTGGCGTCGCCGCCGTCGTCCAGGATCATGTTCGGGCCGTCATGGCCCGGCCAGTTCAGCGCCTGCTCGGTGCACCACCAGTACTCCTCCAGCGTCTCGCCCTTCCAGGCGTAGACCGGTACGCCGCGCGGGTCCTCGGGGGTGCCCTCGGGGCCCACCGCGATGGCCGCGGCGGCGTGGTCCTGGGTGGAGTAGATGTTGCAGGACACCCAGCGCACCTCGGCGCCGAGCGCGACGAGCGTCTCGATCAGCACGGCGGTCTGCACGGTCATGTGCAGCGAGCCCATGATCCGGGCGCCGGCCAGCGGCTGCGACGCGGCGAACTCGCGACGGATCGACATCAGTCCGGGCATCTCGTGCTCGGCGAGGGTGATCTCCTTGCGACCGAACGCGGCGAGGGAGAGGTCGGCAACCTTGAAGTCGCCTTCGAGCTGCGAAGCCATGTTTTGGATCCTCTGCGGAGGGAGTGGATGGGACTGGAGACACACCGGTGCCGCGGGCGCCGATGCCGTGCCATCCAGTCGGACACTTCTGTGCCTACGGGTCGCGGACCCGACCGCCCTCTGCAGCGACTGTCGTTGTGCGCCAACGACGTTAACACCTCAGTCGCCGCTCACGTGCGGTCCCTTGCCCCCCGGCGTGGCCTCGATGTCCGCGCCGCGCACGGCCTCCTCGGCGCGGTAGATGTCCGGCTCGAGGTAGATCACCCGGGCGATCGGCACGGCCGCGCGGATGCGCTCCTCGGCGGCGTCGATGGCCCGGGCCACCTCGGCCGCGGTCTCGTCGTGGCGGACCGCGATCTTCGCGGCGACCAGCAGCTCCTCCGGGCCCAGGTGCAGCGTGCGCATGTGGATGAGCCGCTCGACGTCGGGGCCGGCCACGATGGCCGCCTCGATCTCCCGGACCGTCTCCACGCCGGCCGCCTCGCCCAGCAGCAGGCTGCGGGTCTCCATGGCGAGCACGATGGCGATCAGCACCAGCAGGATGCCGATGCACAGCGTGCCGATCCCGTCCCAGACGCCGTTGCCGGTGACCACCGCGAGGCTGACCCCGCCCAGCGCCAGTATCAGGCCGATCAGCGCGCCGAGGTCCTCCAGGAGCACGATCGGCAACTCGGGCGACTTGGCCCGGCGGATGAACTGCGGCCAGGTCAGCGCGCCTCGGTGCAGGTTGGACTCCTGGATCGCGGTGCGGAACGAGAAGGTCTCCAAAATGATCGAGAAGACCAGTACGCCGACCGCCCAGTACCAGCTCTTCAGCTCGTGCGGGTGGGCGATCTTCTCGTAGCCCTCGTAGATCGCGAACATGCCACCGACCGAGAACAGCACGATCGAGACGAGGAAGCCGTAGATGTAGCGCTCGCGGCCGTAGCCGAAGGGATGCTCGGGCGTGGCGTCGCGTTGCGAGCGTTTGCCGCCGACCAGGAGCAGGATCTGATTGCCCGAGTCGGCGAGCGAGTGCACGCCCTCGGCCAGCATCGAAGAGGACCGGGTGAAGGCGAAGGCCACGAACTTGCCCACCGCAATCCCCAGGTTGGCCGCCAGTGCCGCGACGACCGCCTTGGTTCCGCCACCCGCGCTCATAGGTCGACTCCCACCCGTTGGTTGACCACTGTCGTCATCGCCGGTCACTGTCCTTGTCGGCCGCCTGCCGCCGTTCGTCGGCGATCAGTGTGCCATCGGGCACCCGCCTACCCCGGGAGGCTTGCGATATCGGTATCCGGCGTCGATCGGCCGGCGGGACTCGTATCGGCGCGCGCGGCTCGGTCGGTGCGCGGCTCGATCGGTCGGCGCGGCTCGATCCGTCGGAGCGGGTCAATCGGTCGACGCGGCTCGGGAGCACGGGACGGTGGCCCGGAAGACCAGGCCGTCGGCGCCGTCGACGGTGACCGCGACCACGGGTTCACCCGCCCGGATGTAGATCGATTGGCCGCGCGCCAGGTCGAGCACCTCGCCGTCGGCGCCGGTGGCGGTCGCGGTGCCGCGCACACACAGCAGGATCTGCGGGCCGGCGGTGTCCAGGAGGTAGGGCTCCGGGGTCCCGGTCGAGCGCAGACGGGAGAGCCGGAAGTCGGTGACCGGGGTCGCGTAGACCTCCTCGGCCTGGTCGACCTCGGTCGGCTCGGGGCTCAGGATCTCCACCGGACCGGCCCGGAAGGCCATGATCCGCAGCAGCTCGCCGACGTCGATGTGCTTGTCGGTCAGCCCGCAGCGCAGCACGTTGTCCGAGTTGGCCAGGATCTCGACCACGACCCCGTGCAGGTAGGAGTGCGGCATGCCGGCCGCGAGGAAGACCGCCTCGCCCTCGCGCAGCCGGATGTGGTTGAGCAGCAGCGCCACCGCGACGCCGGGGTCGCCCGGGTGGCGCTCGGCCAGACCCGCGACCGCGGCGCAGGCCTCCGCGTACGGCGATCCGTTCGAGGCCAGTCGGCGGCAGGCCGCGGCGACCGCGTCCACCACGCCGGTGCGCAGTCGCGCGGGCAGCATCAACACGTGCGTGGTCGCCGCGCGCAGCGCCGCCTCCTCGTCCGGGTCGCGCAACGCGCGGGCGAACGGCGCCAGTTCCGGAACGTCGAGGGCGTCGAGCAGCTTGAGCGTCTCGGCGATCTCGCGGTAGCCGACCAGGCCCTCGAAGTCGCCGAGCGCGCAGATCATCTCCGGCTTGTGGCTGGAGTCGCGATAGTTGCGGTGCGCGGCGTCGATCGGGACACCGCGCGCCTCCTCCTCGGCGTAGCCGTGCCGGGCCTGTATCGCGTCGGGGTGCACCTGGAGCGACAGCGGCTCCTCCGCGGCCAGCACCTTGACCAGGAACGGCAGGCGCGGGCCGAACCGGGCCGCGGTGTCCGGGCCGAGTTCGCCGTCGGGGTCGGCGGCGATCAGCTCGACCAACGAGCGCGGCCCGCGGCCCCGGTCGACCTCGGAGGGCGCGCCGGGGTGGGCGCCCATCCACAGTTCGGCCTGCGGTTCGCCGGTGGGGGCGACGCCGAGCAGTTCGGGGAGGGCCGTGAGCGAGCCCCACGCGTTGGCGCGGATCCGGTTGAGAAGGCGGTCCATGGCTAGCGGGGACCACCTTCGGTCCAGGAGAACAGCCCCGGTACGGCGGGGCCGACCCCGGTGCCGAGGGCCAGGTAGACGGCGGCGAAGTCGGTCACCGCGATCAGTTCCGCGAGCCGCTCGACGGGGCTGCCGCCGCGCGCGCCGACCTCGCCGACGGCGGAGCGGCCGAGCGCGGTCAGCGTGCGCGTGGCCCGGTCCAGTTGCGGCGCGGCGCCGGCGTCGTCGTGGTCGACCAGCAGCACCGGGTGCAGGCGCACCGACTCGGCGTCGTCCACCCGGTCGCGGAAGAAGTCGTCGGGGTCGCCGGCGTCGACCGAGTCGCCCGCGGCGAAGACCCGGTCCTGGTAGCGGCCCGCGGTGGGCAGCGCGCCGGACAGCGCGGGGGTGGCGGCGACGCCCACGCACATCGTCGCGAAGCGCTCGGCGGCCACGCCCGCGACGCTGCCGGCGCCCCAGATCACCGGGATGGTGCCGGCGATCGCGACGGCCAGGCCCTTGGCCGGGTTGAGGTAGGCGTCGGCTCCGGGCCGGCAGCGGTTGCTCACCTCGTCCAGCCGGTCGGCCGCCGCGTCCACGCCCGCCAGCCCCTCGCCGGGGGTGAAGGCGCTCGCCCCGCACGCCCCGGTGATCGCCAGGAGCGCGGTGAACAGCGGCCAGAACGCGGTCTGCGCGGCGAACACGGTGTCGTCGGCGTAGCCGGCCGCGCCCACCGGCGTCGCGTCGACGGGCACCCGGACCAGCACGCCGCGGGACTGCTGCACGGCGGCGTCCAGGGCGGACCCGGCGGGCGTGGCCGCGACCACCTGGCAGCCGCGCCGGTAGGCCTGGCCGGCGAGGTCGATCAACGCCGGCTCGTCGCCTCGACCGGCCAACAACACGAGGTCCATCGGACCGGCCCACCCGGGCAGCAGGCCGCCCGCGGCGAGCACCAGGGGCAGCGCCGCGTCCGCGCCGGTGACCGCGCGCAGCGCGTGCCCGAGCGGCCCGTACGCGGGCGCGGCCAGGATCACCGTGCGCGGACGGTCCCGGGGCGAGATCGCGGCGGGCACGGCCTCGCGCGCGGCCTGCGCGGCCCGCCGTACCTGCGCCCCGGCACCGGCCAGGGCGCGCAGTGTGTCCGCCGCGTCGGCCCGGGCGATGCCGTCCTGGTCGTCCAGCAGGCCCTCGTCGAGGATGTTCATGCCCGCGCGGTACCGGGCCGGCGGGCCTCGTCCACCAGCAGTACCGGGATGTCGTCGACGACGGGGTAGACCAGCCCGCACGTGGAGTTGTCGCACGCCAGCGCGGCGTCCCCGTCCTTGTGCAGCGAGGCGTGGCAGACCGGGCATGTCAGGATCGCCAGCTGCGACGGTTCCAGATTCACGACATCTCCACCTTTTCCGGCTGCTCGCGCCGATTCGTACATTTCCGTCCCGATTCGGCGCGGCAGCCGTCCGATTGAACCCATCACATTACCGAGCCGACGGCTCAGCCCCGGACGAGTGCCAGTACCTCGTCGCGGATCGCGATCATGGTCGGCTCGTCGTCGGCCTCGACGTTCAGCCGCAGCAGGGGTTCGGTGTTGGACGCGCGCAGGTTGAACCACCACCGATCGGCCAGCACGGTCATCCCGTCCAGGTCGTCCACGCTCACGCCGGTCCGGCCCTCGAACGCGGCGCGCACCTTCGCGGTCGCGGCGCCCTGGTCGGCGACCTCGCTGTTGATCTCGCCGGAGGCCGGGTAGCGGTCGTACTCGCTCGCGAACGCCGACAGCGGCAACGTCTGGCCGCCGAGCGCGGCGAGCACGTGGATCGCGGCCAGCATGCCGGTGTCCGCACGCCAGAAGTCGCGGAAGTAGTAGTGCGCGGAGTGCTCGCCGCCGAAGATCGCGTTGGTCTGCGCCATCTCGCCCTTGATGAACGAGTGGCCCACCCGGGTCCGCACGGCCCGGCCGCCGGCCTCGGCGACGATCTCCGGAACGGCGCGCGAGGTGATCAGGTTGTGGATGACCACCGGCGCCTGCTCGCCGTTCGCCTTGGCCCGGGCGATCTCGCGGACCGCCACCAGCGCGGTGACCGCGGACGGCGAGACCGGGTCGCCGTTCTCGTCGACCACGAAGCAGCGGTCCGCGTCGCCGTCGAAGGCCAGGCCCAGGTCGGCGCCGCTCGCGCGGACCTCGGCCTGGAGGTCGACCAGGTTCTTCGGGTCCAGCGGGTTGGCCTCGTGGTTGGGGAAGGAGCCGTCCAGTTCGAAGTACAGCGGGACGATCTCCAGCGGCAGCCCGCTCGCGGCGCCGAGCACGGTGGGCACGGTGTGGCCGCCCATGCCGTTGCCCGCGTCCACGACCACCTTGAGCGGCCGGATGCCGGTCAGGTCGACCAGGCCCAGCAGGTGCGCGGCGTAGTCGGCCAGCACGTCGTGTTCGGTGATCGTGCCCGGCTCGCCGGCGTACTCGGGCACGCCCGCCTCGGCGAGCGCGCGGATGTCGGCGAGGCCGCTGTCCTGGCCGATCGGGGCGGCGCCCGCGCGGCACATCTTGATGCCGTTGTACTGCGCCGGGTTGTGGCTCGCGGTGAACATCGCGCCGGGAAGGTTCAGGCTGCCACTGGCGAAGTAGAGCTCGTCGGTGGAGGCCAGGCCGATCAGGGTCACGTCCGCGCCCTGGGCGGCGGCACCGGCGGCGAACGCGCCGGAGAGCTCCGGCGAGGACGGGCGCATGTCCCAGCCGACCACGATCGCGTCGGCCTCGGTGACCCGCACGAAGGCCGCGCCCAGTGCCCGCGCGGTGTCGGCGTCCAGTTGGTCGGGGACCACGCCCCGCACGTCGTACGCCTTCACGATCTGGGAGAGGTCGCGCACCCGAAGACTCCACTCGCTTGGCCGCGGTCGCGATTCGCCGCGGTATTGGCCGTTGACCGTCGATCCCTGCCCCGCGGACGACGCATCAGACCCTATCGGCCGGCGGTCAGCTCTCGGGTGAGCGCAGAACGCGCAGGTGGCCGCGCCGGCCTGCTTCGGGGCGACCGTCGCGGTCCTGCGGCTCGGGTGCCGGTTGCGGGGGCTGCGGCGGGCGGGCGGCCTCGCGCACCGCGTTGGCCAGCGCCTCGAGGTCGTCGCTGCTGGGCTTGCCCGCGCTCGGATCCGGCGCCAGGCGCACGACATCCCAGCCGCGCGGCGCGGTCAGCCGCTCCGAGTGCTCGGCGCACAGGTCGTAGCAATGGGGCTCGGCGTAGGTCGCGAGAGGGCCCAGGACGGCCGTGGAGTCGGCGTAGACGTACGTCAACGTGGCGACTGCGGTTCGGCCGCAGGCGGTCCGCGAACAGCGACGTACAGGGCTCACGACGATGGACGGTACCGCAAGCGGACCGAAGCCGCGTCGTATCCGGGTGCGGTGTGACTCACGTGTCGCTCCTCACAGGGTGTCGGCGGCGTCGGCCGCCGCCCGGCGGGGCGTCCGTCCGGGCGGGGACCGGGCGCGGACCGGGCCAGCGTGGACCGATCCGGATCCGGCGGTCAGGCTCTAAGCTCGTCCCGTGCACAACGAGCACTCGGTCCCCTCTTCTCCTCGCGAGCGTGACCGGCGTCGCCGCAGTCGGCGCGACCGGCACGGCCGCGGCATGCGCGGTCCGCTCGCCCCACCCCCCGTGCCGATCGCGCTCACCCGCGCGCAGCGGTTCGACGACCTCGCCGCCGATGTCGTCGAACGGCTCGCCAAGCGCTGGCCGCAACTGGAGGAGGTCCGCTTCGCGGTCCTGGACGTGCCCGAGGCCGAGACCGCGGTGAACGGCGACGAGGCGGTGGCGCTGGGTCGGCTGGTGCCGGCGACCAAGGCCGTGCCCGCGACGATCATCTTGTACCGGCGCCCGCTGGAGCTGCGCGCGGAGGGCCGGGCCGAGCTGGAGATGCTGGTCAACGACGTGCTCGTGGAGCAGGTCGCGGACCTGCTGGGCATGGATCCGGACACCATCGACCCCGACGACTGAGCGGGAAGACCACCGCGCCGGCCCGGGTCCCCCTCGTGGGGCCCGGGCCGGCGCGTCGTGGGCGATCGGTGCGGTGGCGGCCGATCGGTGCCGGGTCTACCGCTGCGGGACCAGCAGGGACAGGTCCTCGCGCGCGTTGGGCACCACCGCGGTCTCCGGGGTCGGCACGAACGGCTGGACCGTGAAGACCGCGGTCTTGCCGATCGTCTCGGTCATCGTGCGCACCACGTGCACCGGCTGCGAGCCGGCCTGCGGTTCGGCGATCACCGCGAACCGGGTCGCCCCGGCGGGCACGGGCGCGGGCACCTGCACGGTGGTACCGGCGGGCACCTCGACGTCGGCGGACACCGGCTCGCCCTTGTCGCCGATCGAGGTGAACTTGACCTTGGCCGGGCCCTTGGGCGCGGTGATCGAGATCGTGCTCGTGACCGCGCCGCCGCTGCGGTTCTCCGCGACCACCGCGCGCCCGGCGAGTTCGGGGGTGGCGGCCAGGAAGGCCACCTCGGCGTCCGCCCCGGCGCCCTGCACCACCCGGACGCCGGCGATGATGTCCGCGCGGCCGGAGACCAGCCGGATGGCGCCCGCGTCGGTCCGGTTGACCGGGCCCAGGTCGATCACCGTCAGCTTGTTGCCCTTGATGTCCGCCGTCTCGTGCTCGACCGGCTTGAAGGTGTTCACCTTGCCGGCGATGGACAACTGCACGTCGGTGCTCTCGCCGCTCGGCGACAACATCATCAGTTGCACGTTGCCCGCGTCGCCGGTCAGCCCAGGCAGGCCGGTGAGGACCAGATTGCGGCCCGGAGCGCCAGCCGAGGGCAGCCAGTCGGTGCCCACCGCGCCCTCCTGGTCGCGGATCGCCGCGCCGACCCGACCGGTGCGCGCGATCACGTGCACCGCGATGCCGTTGAAGACCGCGCCCGGGTTGAGCGTGCGCAGCAGCACCGGCATCGTCGCGCCGGGCGCGAGCGTCAACCCGCGGCCCGCCTCGGCCTCGATCGGGCCGTTGGGCCCGAACAGTTCCAGGTCGACGACGGCCGGTGTGTCCTTGCTGTTGGACAAGTACAGGTACGCGTCGCGGTTCTCGGCGGTGGAGGTGCCGACGAACCAGCGGTCGGTGGTCGGTGCCTCGCAGGCCAGACCGGCCAGCCCGCGACCGGCCCCGCTGGGCACCCGGGCGACCGCTCCGGCCGAGAAGCCCGGCGCGAACGCCCCGCCGGCGTTGGCCACCAGCGGTGGGACCTCGGCGTTGTCGACGCCGAAGCTCGCGAGCTTGCCCGGTGCCTCGACCTTGGTCCGCACCTTGGTGCGGTCGCCGAGTTCGACCACGCTCGCCTCGCCGGCGCCGGCCGCGCCCTGGCCGGGCGGGGTCAGCGCGGAGACCGCCGCCGAACTGCCCGGCAGTTGGCGGATCGACGGGCAGCTCAGCTCCGCCTGCTGGACCGGCACCCGGCTGGCCGCCGGCGGCGGCGCGGCCTTGCTCTCGGTCGGGCGGGTCACGATCGCCAGGCCCACGACGACGGCCAGCAGCGCGACGACGACGGCCAGGGAGAGGGTGGTGCGCTTCACGGGCGGTCTCCCTGCGAGGGCGGCGGCCACGGCTCGTCACCCGAGCGCGGCTCGGGCGGCCATCCCCCGTGGTCCGGGTAGGCGTTCGGGTCGTATTGCGGCGCGGGCACCACGTTGCCGTACTCGTCGTAGACCGGCTGCTGCGGCGCGGGGGGCGCCCAGCCGTACGAGCCTGCCGCGTCGGATCCCTCCGGGGTGCCCTGCGGGACCTGGGCACCCTGGTCGTACTGGTAGCCCTGGTAGTCCGGGTAGCCCTGGTACTGCTGCCCGTAGTCCTGCTGCGGGTACTGCTCGTAGGCCGGCGTCGCCTGCGCGTCGTAGCCGGCGCCGTTCCACGCCTGTACCGGCACCGGCGCCTCGGCCGGATCGGTGCGCTGTTCGGGGAAGCCGAACTCGTCGAGGCCGTCGCCGCCCGGCGCGACCGGTACCGGCTCCGGCGTCGCCTCGTCCGCCTCGGCCTTGACCCGACGACCGCGCCGACCGGTGCCCTCGCCCGCGGCCGGGATCGGCGCGGCGCTGTCCGGCAGGTCGTCGTCGGTGCCGCGCCTGCGCGCGGGCAGTGCCATCACGAACACCACGAACACCAGGACGCCCTGGACGAGCAGCCACATGCCGTGCCCGCCGGAGGCGTGGGTGAGTTCGAGCCGGCCCGCCTCGGGACGCAGCTCGAAGCCCTGCGCCCAGCCGTCCAGCGTGCGAGCGGTCAACTTGCGGCCGCCCTGGGTGGCCTCCCAGCCCGAGTCGGCGCGTTCCGCCAGGCGCAGGATCCGACCCTGGGGGCCGGCTTCGATCCGGGTGGACACGCCCTCGCGGGTGGAGGGGATCGCCTTGGCGCGACCGTCCGGGTCGACGATCAGCGCGCGGCCGACCGGGTATTGCAGACGCCACAGCGTCGCACCCTGGGTGGCACCCACCCGGGTCAGACCCGGGGTGCCGTCCAGACGCGCGGTGAGCTCGTTGCCCACCGGCGGCTTGAGCTGGACGAACTCGATGCCGTACGGGGCGAGCATGCTCGCGTCCGCACCGCCACCCCCGGAGAGCAACTTGCCCAGGAACGTGTCGAATTGCCGGTACGTCGACGCCTTGGGCGCCAACTCGGCGTCGCCCAGCGCCGGACCCGCGCCGCGCACGATCGTGTAGCTCACGTTGCCCGGTTCCGGCGCGGTCAGCACCAGTGTGCGCGAGTGCCGCGGGCCGGTGGCCTCCTCGGCCACGAACGCGGGCACCACGACCGGGTCGCGCCGCTCCAGCGGCCCGTTCGCGCCCTGCCACAACCAGGCCCCGGCCGCCACGACCGGGGTGAGAGCGGCGAACACGGCCAGCACCACCGCGGCGGGCTGGCGCCAGCCGAAGCTGCCGGCCGCGACTCGGGTGCGGGCGTCCTCGGCACCGACCATCGCCGCGGCCACATAGCCGAGCGCGATCACCACGACGGCCGCGCCGGGCCATGCGGGCGCCTTGTCGCCGGTGGCCTCGACGGTGAGTTCGACGTGGCTCGTCACGATCGCCAGCACCAGGCCGACCAGGGCGACCGCCCACGCGCCGAGCACCGCGGCCCGGCGCGAGTCGCGCAGCAGCGCGGCCAGCGCGACCAGCAGCAGCGCGCCGGTCAGCCAGGCCGGCAGCGTGCCGGGGCCGCCCGGGTCCAGCAGCAACAGACCGACCGGGCTGGTGCCCTTCTCGGCGAGCGCGTCGCCGGCCAGCCCGGGCTCGGCCAGGAACAGGGTGGGCTTGCCCGCGAGCGCCAACGTCCACGGGCCGAGCAGCACGAGCGGGGTGGCGAGCACGACGCCCACCCGCACGAGCAGGCCGACCCCGGGGCGCGGGCCGAGGCGTCCGGCGAAGGACAACCCGACGGCGATCAGCGCGAGCAGCGCGACCGCGAGCCACAGCAGCGGCGTGAACGCCGCCGCGACGGCCAGGACCAGGCCGGTGGCCCAGGCCGCGCGCATGGACGCCTTCAGCTCGCCCGCGCCGAGCACCTGCGCCGCGCCTCGGGCCACCACGGGGGCCAGCACGAGCGCGACGGCGGTACCGATCCGGCCGGTGGCGATCGCGCCGGTGGCCACCGGGGTCAGTGCGTACACGGCCGCGCCCCACACCCGGACGCCCGGCCCGGACACCAGCCGGCGCGAGCACAGGTAGGCGCTGATCCCGGCGAGCGGGACGCTGCCGATCAGCAGCACCGCGACGGCGGTGCCGGCCTTGCCCAGCAAAAGCGTGGCGAACGCGGCGAGCGCGCCGACATAGGGCGGCGCGCTCGCCGCCTCGCCGAAGCCCACCCCGTGCCAGGTGTCGCGGTAGCGGTGCCACAGGTCCGCCGCGCCTTCCGGCGGGGGCAGCAGGGCGCCGCCGAACAAACTGCCGCCGCCCAGCAATCCACGGGCGGCGAACAGGGTGACCAGGGTCAGTACGAAGGCGAGCGAGAGTCCGGGGCGGCGCATCAGCACGCGCAGCTTGACGAAGCTCTCCGTGTCGAGCGACTCGGAGTCGTCGTCGGTGGGGCCCGATTCCGCGCTGCTGTGTCGACCGGACCGGTTCTCCGGCTCCTCGCTCCGCCGCAGATTGCCGATCAGGCCCTCGGCGGCGTGCCGAACGGTGGCGGCCCGGCTGGGGAACAGGTCGCCCAGGTCCTTGTCCGACATGGTCCGGGTCCGCGAACGGGCGCGCCGCGCGGACAGGAACGCGGCCGGGCGCAGCAACACCGCCATGGTGCCGAGCAGTTCGTCCAGGGCCATCCCGGGCAGCTTGCCGAGCAGGTAGCCCAGGCTGCGGAACAGGCCGCCGAACAGCAGGCGCAGGTACAACAACGGCCAGGTCGCGCCGGTGGTGTTGGCCAGCAGCGTGAAGGCGGCGCCCCTGCGGTCCACCCGGTGCGGGCGGTTCGCCGCGACGTCGATCGGCCGGCGCTCGCGCGTGGCCGCCTCGGCGTGTTGCACCACCGCGTCCGGTACCACGACCACGCGGTGTCCGGCGGCGTTGACCCGCCAGCCGAAGTCGGTGTCGTCGCGGGAGAGCGGCAGGCGCGGGTCGAAGCCGCCCAGGCCCTCCCACACGTCCCGGCGCACCAGCATGCCCGCGCTGGAGACGGAGAGCACGCCGCGGACCGCGTCGTGCTGGCCCTGGTCCTGCTCGCGGCGCTCCAGGCCGGTCCAGCGTCGGCCGCTGCCGGTGAGCGTGGTGCCGACCTCGAGCAGTTGCCTGCGGTCGTACCAGCTCCGCACCTTGGGGCCGAGCACGGCCGCGGAGGGCAGTTCGTCGGCGGCGCGCAGCAGCAGGTGCAGCGCGTCGGGGGCGGGCTCGCTGTCGTCGTGCAGGAGCCACAACCACTCGACCGGCTCGGTCGATCGGGGCGGGCGGTCCTGGTCGGTGTCGCCGTACGGGTCCGACGCGTCGTACGCGTCGATCCGGTAGGGCAGGGACGCGGGGTCGACGTGCGGCGCGGCACGCAGGGCTTCGCTCACGGCGGTACCGAACGCGGTCCGTCGCTCGGTGTGCAGCACCGAGCCCTGACCGAGCGCGTCCTCGAGCAGACCGACCGAGGCGTCGGTACTGCCGGTGTCGACCGCGAGGACGCGCTGGACCGGGCGCTCCTGACCGAGCAGGCCGGTCAGTGTGCGCGGCAGCCAGCGTGCCCCGTCATGGGCGACGAGGATCGCGGTGACGATGTGCCGTGGGAAAGCCGGAGCTTGCGCGTATGCCGACTGATGGCTGAAAAGTGACATCGAGTGCGGGGACCCCGGGGGGCTCGAAGCGGCGTGGTACCAGCGGTCCGGCATCCGGCCGAACGGCCAACACACTACGCGACGGGCACCCCGCGCCCGCCCTGCTCGGACTCGGGCCCGAACAGGCGACGGTCAGACGGCCGCCTTCTTGAGCCTGCGCCGCTCGCGTTCGGACAGCCCACCCCAGATCCCGAAGCGCTCGTCGTTGGCCAGCGCGTATTCCAGGCACTCGTCGCGCACCTCGCACGCGAGGCAGACCTTCTTGGCCTCTCGTGTCGAGCCGCCCTTCTCCGGGAAGAAGGACTCGGGGTCGGTCTGCGCGCACAACGCGCGCTCCTGCCAACCGAGCTCCTCCTCCTCGCTCTCGCCCTCGGCGACCAGTAGCTGGAACAGCTCGCCCATCGCGTGCCTCCTCGACCCGTTTTTGCGTCCCCGTGATTAAGCCGTTACCGGTAACGGTTCACGACGTGTGTGAAATTACAAGCGCGTCGTTGCTGCGACGTCAAGCCGGGCTCTGCTATTAGAGCGGGGATTCACTCCCCGGGACCACAGCAATCCGAATTGACCACATAAATGGACAGATCCGGACACCCTGTCGTGTCACGTGATCGCCGTGACGTTCCGGACGGGGAGCGTACCGGCGAGGGCGCGACGACATTCGATGCCAACCCGTGATGACCTCTGCAATGGACTACGCCTCACACGGTCCGCACAGTTCCCCGGACGAGCCGGAAAACCGCGATGATGACCGAGGTCACATACCCGGCTCACCCGAAAATGGGCCTCCCCGTGCCCGGGAGGCTTCAATCCCTTCCCAGGATTCCTCACCCGAATCGGGCAGCGCTCGGCCGATTCGGGTGAGCGCGGCACCGGCGGGGCCGTGGCGAGTTGACAGGGACACCCCCCAGACGATGTCCTTTTCCCATGTCCGCACGCTGCAGCCGGTACCGGAGTCGTCCTGTCGACGTCCGTCGGGTGTTCAGCGCGCTGTGTCCGCCGTGCGACCACGTGTACAGCTGTTGTCCGAGCTGTATCGCCTGAGGACGCCTTTTCGGTCGTCCTCCGCGCAAGCGGCGGCACTCTTTTCCCCTTTTATCGGCACGGCCGTCCCCCATGGCCGGATGTCCGTTCGGGTTGCTGTCGACCGCTCGCGTGTTCGCTTTCGATCCGCCGCGTTCGCCTGATCCGCCGCGCCAGAGAAATAGCGCAGACATCCCGAAGGACTCCCCTATGTCCAGCGACATCACCGTCGCCGGCGACCCGCTCGCCGCCCCCGCCGTGCTCGCCCTGCCCGTCGCCCCGCCCGTCCGCCCCGCCGTCGCCCGACTCGCCGCGCTCGCCCGCCGGCACGCCGACCTGGTCGCGGCCGAACTCGACCAGGTCCGCTACGACCCGATCTCCCGCTGGTACAAGCGGCTCGCCGCGACCGAGGACATGGAGGTCTGGCTGCTGAGCTGGCTGCCCGGTCAGAGCACCGGCCTGCACGACCACGGCGGCTCGTCCGGCGTGTTCACCGTGGTCTCCGGCGAACTGCACGAGCGTTCCCTGGTGGTCACCCCGTTGCGCCGGGCCGGCGCCCGCGAACGGGTGCTCACCGCCGGCTCGACCCGCGTGTTCGGGCCGACCTACGTACACGAGGTGACCAACATGGGCACCGAGCCCGCGATCAGCGTGCACGTGTACACGCCGCGCCTGGACTCGATGAACCTGTACGACGCCGGCGAGGACATCGCGCGGCCGAGCTTCGAGCCGCTGCGCCGGGTGGGCGTCGAGCGTTCGGGGGACCAGTGGTGAGCGCCGTCGACCGACTCCTCGAGCAGGCCCGGGCCCGGCTGACGCGGGTGACCCCCGAGCAGGCGCACGCCGCCTTCCATGACGGCGCGGTGCTGGTGGACACCCGACCCGACTTCCAACGCGACGTCGACGGCGCGATCCCGGGCGCGCTGATCATCGAGCGCAACCATCTGGAGTGGCGCCTGGATCCCGAGGGTTCGGCGCGGGTGGCCGAGGCCACCGGCTACGACCTGCGGGTGGTCGTGTTGTGCGACGAGGGCTACGCGTCCAGTTTCGCGGCGGCGTCGCTGGTGGACCTGGGGCTGTCCGAGGCGACCGATTTGATCGGCGGCTTCCAGGCGTGGAAGGCCGCGGGCCTGCCGGTGGTGCCGTCGGCGGGCCGCGCTCGTCGATAGAGCGCCACACCGAGCACGAGCAGCAGGGCCGCGCCGTAGCCGAGTTGATGGGTGGCCCGGATCTGACCCGGGGTCGGTTCCAGGCCCCAGGTGAGGTAGAGGGCGTACCCCGCCGGGCCGAGCGCGAGCCACTCCCAGCGGCGCCCGTCCAGCGCCACCAGCGCGACCACGAGCAGCGCGTACCACGGGTAGGCCGGGGTGAGCACGAACAACATGCCGCCGGTCAGGGTGAGCGCGCCGTGCCACGGGCGATCCGGGTCGGCACGGGCCGCCACGACCGCGGCCAGGACGATCAGCACGACGACGGCCGCGTACGGAGTGAGGTCGGTCGGCAGCACCAGGCCGAGCAGACCGAAACGCGCGCCGTCGTCGTAGCGCTCCTCCTTGAGGTAGCCGGGCAGGTAGCCGAGCACGGCGGGGCCGGCCGCGAGCACGTGCGGCAGGTAGACCAGCACGACGGTGAGCGCCGCCGCACCGAGCAGTCGCACCGGGGCCCGGCGTACGCCGCCGGCCAGCGCGGCGGCGGGGAACATCTTGGTCGCGGCGGCGCCGCCGAGCAGCACGCCGCCCAGGATCGGCCGGCGGCCGGCGATCGCGGCCAGGCCGAGCACCATGAGCAGCACGCCGAGCACGTCCACGTGCGCGTTGTTGCCGCTCTCCAGCGCGACCATCGGACACCACGCCCACCACACCGCGTGTCTGGGGTCGCGGCCGAACCGGCGCAACACCAGCAGCAGCGCGACGCTCACCAGCATCGCCAGCAACGCGGCGGCGCCCTGGACGGGTTCGGGCCGGCCGGGCGGGGTCGCGACGTGCACGAGCCAGTAGTACGCCTCGGCCACCGGCGGGTAGATGGTGTGCACCTCGGGCCGGTTGATCCGGGTGCACGAGCCGTCCGGCAGCGGGTGCTTGAACCACCCCGAGCACTCGCCCGGCGGGAACAGCCAGTCGTCGCGGAACCCGGCCACCTCGGGATCCGCCGGCGCGTGCACGTACGGCGAGCGACCCGCGGCTTGGACCCGCCCGTCGAACGCGTAGCGGTAGGCGTCGTCGCTGGTGCGCGGCGGGGCGCCGGCGGCCAGGACGGGCAGCGCGACCGCGCCGGCCAGGATCAGCACCACGGCACGGCGCACCGGGAGTCGGTGGACGAGGAAGGCACCCAGCGCGAACAGCGCCCAGGCGGTTCCGTACACGACGTACACGCCGACGCTGCCGGGGTGGGTCCACGGGCCGTGTACGGCGAAGCCGACGGCGGCGGTCAGGCCCAGGCCGGTGCCGACGGCGGAGATCGTGGTCACGGTGCCGGTGGCAGGCGTGCCGGTGGTGGGGGTGCTCGTGGTGGCGGTGCTCGATGCCATGCGGCGAGTGTGTCGGCGGTGGGGGCGTTTGCGGGGCGTCCCGGGCCGGGCGTCAGCACTCCGTAAGACGGTCGGGGCAGGGCGGTCGGGGTCTCCGGGGGTCGAGCGTCGGCACTCCATACGGCAGTCGAGGCAGGACGGTCGGGGTCTCCGGGGGTCGAGCGTCGGCACTCCATACGGCAGTCGAGGCAGGACGGTCGAGGTCTCCGGAGGTCGAGCGTCGGCACTCCGTAAGACGGTCAATGGGGCCCTACGGGGGGATTTCGGCGTTGGCTGGGGGGATGAAGCTCGACATCCGCTTGCCGGACCCGCCCGCCGCGTTGCGGCGCGGTCCGTTCCGAGCCAGCGCGTTCCGCGGCGCGCTGCACGATCCGCGTACGGCCGTCCTCGTCGGCCGGTTGCTCGGCCTCGCCTTCCTGATCTGCTTCCTGACCGGCCTGTTCAGCCATCTGCTCCAGCATCAGCCGCACTGGCTCGCGCTGCCGTCCCGGCCGGTGTGGGGGTATCGGGTCACCCAGGGGCTGCACGTGGCGACCGGGATCGCGGCGGTGCCGCTGCTTCTGGTGAAGCTGTGGGTGGTCTATCCGCGACTGTTCGCCTGGCCGCCGGCGAAGTCGGTGGGGCACGCGCTGGAGCGGTTGTCCATCGCGGTGCTGATGATGGCGGCGATCTTCGAACTCGTCACCGGACTGCTGAACATCGTGCAGTGGTATCCGTGGCCGTTCCCGTTCGTACCGGCGCACTACTGGATCGCGTGGGTGGCGGCCGGCGCGCTCACCCTGCATGTCGCGGTGAAGCTGCCGCTGATCCTCGCCCACTGGCGGCGTCCCCGGGGCGTGCCGGCCGAGTCCGAAGGGCCCTCGCGGCGCGGCCTGTTGACCGTGCTCGGCGCCGGAGTGGGCGTGGTCACGTTGGCCACGGTGGGGCAGACGGTGACTCCACTGGGGCGGGTGTCGGTGCTGGCGCCGCGACGGGCGGACATCGGCCCGCAAGGTCTGCCGGTGAATCGCACGGCTGCCGCGGCGGGCGTGTTCACGGCGGTCCGCGATCCCGCGTGGCGCCTGGAGGTGGCCGGCCCGCGACCGTTCGCGCTGACCCGGGCCGAACTGTTGGCGATGGCGCAGCACGAGGCGACGCTGCCGATCACGTGTGTCGAGGGATGGAGCGCGTCGGCGCACTGGTCCGGGGTGCGGATTTGGGACCTGATGGCCCGGGCTGGTGCGCCGTCCGGGGCCCGGCTGCGGGTGTTCTCGCATGAGCGGTTCAGTCCGTACTCGGTGATGGAGATGCCGGACGAGTACGCCCGCGACTCGTCGACCCTGCTGGCGCTCATGCTCAATGGCGCGCCGCTGGCCGAGGACCACGGGTATCCGGCGCGGATCATCGCGCCGAACCGGCCGGGCGTGCTCCAGACGAAGTGGGTCGCCCGCATGGAGGTGCTGGGATGAGTACGGCGATGGAGCCCGAGCCGGTCGCGCCGCGAACCGGGCGGGCGGTGGGCGCCGTCCGGCTCGTGCTGGGCGCCGCCGGGGTGGCCGGCATCGGGTGGGGCGTGGCCGGTGTCTGGGACGACCCGTTCCTGACCGAGCGGATGGGTCTGGCGAAGTGGTTGATCGCCGGAGTGCTGCTGCACGACGGGGTGTTCGCCGTCGTGGTCTTCACCGTCGGCGCGCTGGTGATGCGGTTCGGGCGGAGGCCGGCCGCGTGGGTGCGACGGACCGTGTTGGGCGGCCTGGCGGTGGGTGTCGTGGGCACGCTGATCGCGCTGCCGGCGCTGCTGCGGCCACTACCGACGCAGAACCCGTCGGTGCTTCCACTGAACTATGGACGCGGGCTGGCGATCGTATGGGCGGGGGTGGTGGTGGGGACCGCGGGGGTGGTGGCGTTCCGCCGGGTGCGGGGGCGGGAGCGGGGCGGGGGTGAGGCCCGGGGCGTGGCCGAAGGGCGGTGACGCGGCGGGCCGGCGGGGGGCTGTGCGGATCAGCCGGCGGGTCGGCGGGGGTGGGCTGTGCGGGTCGGCGGCGGCGGGTCGGTCGGCGCGTGGTCGGGCCCGGCCCGTCGCCGACTTTGGAGCCTGGCGGAGACGGTCAAGGGCGGTGCGGGGCGGCGAAAGCGCGGCCCGGGTGGGCCGGCGGTGCGTATTCGGGCTCGGGCCGTCGCCGGCTCGGGGACGGTCGGCGACTCCTCGGGGCCAAAACGGGTGCAGGGTGGCGAAGGCGCGGCCCGGGCGGGTCGGTCGGTGCGTGGTCGGGCCCGGCAGGCGCCGGGTCGGGCGGCCGTCGAAGGCTCAGGAGCGGTGCAGGGTGGCGAAGGCGCGGCCCGGGCGGGTCCAGGTGTCGGTCACGGTGAAGTGGTGTGTCGGGGCGAGGCGGCGCAGCGCCGGGGTGCCCACCCGGGCCCAGCGGAAGGCGCCGCCGTGACTGCCTCGGTCGTCTTCGACCCGGGCGGCGAAGCGTTCGTACACGTCCTGTGGATCGGTCTCCACCACGAGCAGGCCGCCGGGGGCGAGCAGGCCGTGTATGCGGTCGAGCAGTCCGCCCGGGTCGCCACCGATGCCGATGTTGCCGTCGGCGAGGAGGGCGACCGCCCAGCGGCCCTCGCCGGGCAGCGGCTCGAACACCGACCGGCACAGCGCGGTGGCCCCGGCGGTCCGGGCCCGCGCGACGGCGGTCGGCACCGGGTCGACACCGAGCGCGGTCACGCCTCGACGGCTCAGCGCCGCGGCCAGTCGGCCCGGGCCGCAGCCGACGTCCAGGGTGGGGCCGGTGCAGCGGGCGAGCATGGTGTCGTCGGCGGTGTCCGGTTCGGCGCACCAGCGGGCCAGTTCGAGGGGTTGCCGACGGTGGCCGTGCCGGCGGACGTACACGGCTCCGCCGTCGCGCAGGGCGAGCGCGTACGGGTCGGTGGTCCGGGCGTCCGACCCGGGGTGGGCCGGAGCGTCCGCCGGGGTGTCGGACCGCGCGTTCGCCGGGTCGGCCGTGCGGTCGGGCTCGCGGACCAGGGTCATGCGTACACCTCGCCGCCGAGCAATGCGCGGGCCACACCGGCGCAGTGGGTGCCGGGGATGTCGCGGGTGACGGCGGCCAGGTCGGCGGCCGTGTCGATGTCGGTCAGGGTGGGCAGGTCGCGCACGGTCAGTCCGGCGGCGAGCAGCCGGGACCGCTGGACCGCGCCGGTCCGCGGCACCGACATCGGTACGCCGGGGAACACCGACGGGTCGGGTTCGCGCAGCCCGATCGCCCAGAATCCGCCGTCGGTCGCCGGGCCGAACCACGCGTCGGCGGCCGACCAGTCCACGGTCAGCAGTTCGGGGGTGACCTGCGGGGTGTCCATGCCGATCAGCAGGGTCGGCCCGGAACAGCCGGCGAACGCGGCGGCCAGGCGCAGGTCGAGTCCCCCGGCCCCCTGCGGCACCACCTCGAAGCCGGCCGGCAGCCACGGCCCCGGTTCGCCCGCGAGCACCAGGACCCGGCGGCGCGCAGGCGTCGCAAGCACCGCCGCCAGTGTGTCGGTGAGCGCGGCCTCGGCCACCGCCGCGGCCTGGTCCGGGGTCAGCGGCGGGGTCAGCCGGGTCTTGACCCGGCCCGGCAGCGGCGCCTTGGCGATCACCAGGAGGGTGCTCACGCGGGCCGCCCGGCACGGGCGAGGACGGCGCTCATGTCCCGGACCGCGGTGACCGTACCCCGCACCGTGCCGGTCACTTTGGAGCGACCCGAGCGCGGCAGGTAGCGCACGTCCGTCTCGGCGATCCGCCAACCGGCGTCGGCGGCGCGGACCACGGTCTCCAGCGGGTAGCCGGAGCGGCGGTCCGAGACCTCCAGCGCGAGCAGGTCGGCGCGCCGGGCGGCCCGCATCGGGCCGAGGTCGTGCAGCCGCGCTCCGGTACGTCGGCGCAGGCGGCGGGCCAGGACCGCGTTGGCCAGGCGCGCGTGCGGCGGCCAGGCGTTCAAGGTCTGCGGGCGGCGGCGGCCGAGTACCAGGTCCGCGTCGCCGGCGAGCACGGGTCCGACGACCGAGGGCAGTTCGTCCGGGTCCAGCGACGCGTCGCAGTCGCAGAAGCACACGATCGGCGCGGTCGCCGCGAGCAGGCCCGCGTGGCAGGCCGCGCCGAACCCGCGGCGTTCCTCGACCACCACGCCGGCGCCGAGCGAGCGGGCCAGTGCGGCCGAGCCGTCGCGCGAGCCGTTGTCCACGACGATGGGGCGGTATCCGGCCGGCATCCGGGCAAGCACCCACGGGAGCGCGTCGGCCTCGTCGAGGCACGGCAGCACGACGTCCACGAGATGCTCGGCGGGATGCGCCGAAGATTCCATGTGCTCGGCAGGATGCGTCGAAGAGGCTTCCATGTGCTTGGCGGGGTGCACCGAAGAGGCTTCCACGTGCTCGGCGGGATGCGCTGAAGAGGCTTCCACGTGCTCGGCGGGATGCGCCGAACAGGCTTCCATGTGCTCGGCGGGATGCGCCGGAGAGGCTTCCATGCGGCTCACGCTAAGTACGCGCCGGCCGCAGCCGCAGGCTTGACGTGCTTACGGAGTGCTGACGTCGCAGCGATGCGGCCGTGTGGGTTACGTGCCGCTTACGGATCGATCGCTCGCCGGAATCGTCCCCTTCGCGCACCTACACTCGCCGGCATGAAGGTGCTCGTGGTCGATGACGATCCGACCGTGGCCGAGGTCGTCGTCGGCTATCTCGAACGTGCGGGGTTCGACACGACGCACGCCGCCGACGGGCCGACCGCGCTCGAGCTGGCAGCCGTCGAGATGCCCGATCTGGTGGTCCTGGACCTGATGCTGCCCGGCATGGACGGGCTGGACGTCTGCCGACGGCTGCGCGAGCGCGGCCCGGTGCCGGTGGTGATGCTGACCGCGCTGGGCGACGAGGGCGATCGGGTGCTCGGCCTGGAGGTCGGCGCGGACGACTACGTCACCAAGCCGTTCAGCCCGCGCGAACTCGTCCTGCGGGTGCAGTCCGTGCTGCGCCGGGTCGCGGGTCCCGGCGCGCCGCCCGTGGCGCCCTCGGTGCTGCGGCACGCGGACATCGAGGTGGACGTCGGCGCTCACCGCGTGCTCCGCGCGGGCCATGAACTCTCGCTCACGGCGCGCGAGTTCGATCTGCTGTGCTTCTTCCTCGGCAGCCCGGGCCGAGCGTTCACCCGGGAGGAGCTGATGCGTCGGGTCTGGGGCTGGGAGTTCGGCGACCAGTCCACGGTGACGGTGCACGTGCGCCGGCTGCGGGAAAAAATCGAGGACGACCCGGCCGCACCCCGGCTCCTGGTGACCGTGTGGGGCGTGGGCTATCGGCTGGAGGTCGAACCCGGATGCCCGTGAAGGATTTCGCGCTGATCTGCCTGATCGCGGCGGGCAGCGGGCTCGGCGTCACCCTGCTGGGCCTGCTCGGCCTGCGGGCGCTGCGCAATCGTTCGCTCTCGGTCGCGCTGGCCGCGATGTCGGTGGTGACCATAGCCGGCATGGCCGCGGGTACGGTCGGGGTCTCCCAGGCGATGTTGCTCTCCTCGCACGACCTGACCGTGGTGATGGTGGTCTGCGCGGTCTCGGCGGTGCTCGCGATCGGCGTGGCGATGTTGCTCGGCCGCCCGGTGGTGGCCGATGTCCGCGCGCTGCGCGGTTCCGCGCGGGCCTTGGGCGGCGGCGTGCCGGGGCCGTCGCGGCGGGTCTCGGCGGTGGTCGAACTCGCGGAGTTGGGGCGGGAGTTGGAGCGGGCCGGCGTACAACTGACCGAGTCCCGGGAGCGCGAACGGGCGGTCGAACACGCGCGGCGCGAGCTGATCGCGTGGATCTCGCACGACCTGCGCACGCCGCTCGCGGGCCTGCGCGCGATGGCCGAGGCACTGGAGGACGACCTGCCCGAGGATCCGGCGCGCTATCACCGCCGGATCAGGATCGAGGTGGATCGGCTCAGCGGCATGGTGGACGACCTGTTCGAGTTGTCCCGGATCCAGGCGGGCGCCCTGAAGCTGACCCTGGCCAGGGTCTCGCTCTACGACCTGGTGGCGGACGCGATGGCCGGCACCGAGGCGTTGGCCCGGTCCTGCTCGGTGCGGCTGGCGGGCGAGGACATCGTCGCGGTCCCGGTCCGGGTGGACGGCCGCGAGATGTCCCGGGCGATCACGAACCTGCTGGTCAACGCGATCCGGCACACCCCCTCGGACGGCACGGTCGCGGTAGGGGTACGCACCGCCGAGGGCGAGGTCGTGGTCTCGGTCACCGACGCGTGCGGCGGCATCCCCGAGGAGGACCTCCCCCGAGTCTTCGACACCGGCTGGCGCGGCACCCACGCCCGAACCCCCTCCCCCGGCGGCGGCGCGGGATTGGGCCTGGCCATCGTCAGAGGCATCGTCGAGGCCCACGCGGGCCGGGTGGGGGTGGCCAACACGGGTGGCGGATGCCGCTTCGAGGTGCGGCTGCCGGCGGGGTAGGGGGAGGGGGAGGGGCCGCGAGGGGATGGGCCGCTGGGGTCGGCGGGGTGGGGTGGGGTGGAGGCGCCCGGGGCGGGAACGGGTCGTGTTGGCGGCGTGGGAGACCGCCGGGTCTGGAGTACGCAATGCCCGTGGAGGCGCCCGGGGCGGGGACGGGTCGTGTTGGCGGGGGCGTGAGGTGGTGGGCCGACGCACGTGTGTCAGTGCGGGAGGCGGGTGCCGGGGGCGCGGGGGAAGGTCGTCGGCGGGAGCGCCGGGGGGCGAGCCCACGCACCTGCGCCGTCAACGCACGAGGCAGGTCCCGGGGGCGCAGGGGCAGGACGTCGGCGGGGGCGCCGGGGGCAAGCCCACGCACCTGCGCCGTCAACGCACGAGGCAGGTCCCGGGGGCGCAGGGGCAGGACGTCGGCGGGGGCGCCAAGGGGCAAGCCCACGCACCTGCGCCGTCAACGCACGAGGCAAGGCTCTGAGATCGCGGGGGTGGCGGGTCGACGCGCGCGTGTCGTCACCACAGGCAGGCGACGCGACGGGGTCGCGGGAGCGGCGGGTCGAGTCGACGAAAGCGCGGAGTTGCGGAGCTGCGGGCCGACGCACCCGTGTCGCTACCGCAGGGAGGCAGCGCGTTTGGGGCGGTGAGCGCGGCGAGTTGAAGGTGGCGGGCGCGCGAGGGTGGGATGAGGCGCCCGTGTTGCCATCGCAGGCAGGAGACGCAACGGGGTCGTGGGGGTGGCGGGTTGAGTCGGCGAGGTCGCGAGAGGCGGGCCGACGCACCCGGGTTGCGGCCCCCAGACAGCCGACCAACCAAGGTCGCGGAGGCGGCGGATCGAATCGGCGAGGTCGCGAGAGGCGGGCCGACGCACCCAGGTGGCGGCCCCCAGACAGCCGACCAACCAAGGTCGCGGAGGCGGCGGATCGAATCGGCGAGGTCGCGAGGGGCGGGGCGACCTGCCCGGGTTGCGGCCCCAGACAGCCGACCAACCAAGGTCGCGGAGGCGGCGGATCGAGTTGGCTGGGTCGTGGGGGTGGTGGGTCGGCGCACCTGTGGCGTCGGTGTGGGGTGCTGGGGAATCTGGGTCGGGGCGGGGGCGGGTTGGGGTGGGCGGATTCGTGTTCGGCGGCGTTGCTGCTTGTTGGGCGACTTCGTCGCCGGCTCGCGAGGCACCACCTTTTTTCTCTCCCCCGCTTCGCTCCTCCGAGAAAAAAGGCGGCGCCTCGCTCGGGGCTTCGTGTCCCTCCGCTTCGCTCCGGGCCCCCCCACCCCACTTTTTGGGCG
>NZ_JBITJP010000052.1:20203-33996 GCF_044460165.1 Embleya sp. NPDC050154 | reverse complement strand
TCGAGTACGAGCAGGCGTACCGACAGTACCCGCAGCAACAACAAACGAAGACCGCCTGAACAACCGCAACACTCTACGAAACCCGGGTCAGCTCAGGCTTCCGACGGGACGCGGAACTGGATCGGCAACTGGAGTCCGTGGGTTCCGCATACGCCCGCCTGGTGAAGATGGAGAACGCGCCCGGATCCAAGCACGTTCAGCAGGTCACGGCTCTGGTCCGGGAACTGACCGGCCGCGAACCCGGAGCCGGTGAATTCAAGGCGTACAAGACGTGGTCCGATTACTACCAGAGCGCATCCAAGATCATTCATGCGACGACCGGGACCGGCGCGTCGGACGCCGTCCAACTCCTGCACGACGTCCTCGCGGTGATTCGCGAACTCGTACTCACGCTCCCGGACCAGGCCCCACGCTGGGTGGAACTCGCCTCGGTCACCGACCCCACCGCCGAACAGGTCCAGGAGGTCAACCAACTGCACCATCCCTCGGCCATGCCCTACCTGTTCGGCAAGTTCACCGGGTGGAATTGGCTGGAGAAACTCGACCCCGCCCGCCTGCTTCCGGAGGCGGACCGGTGGCCAGCCGCACCGTACTTCCAGCGGCTGGCCGCAGAGGACGCACAACGGCTGACCCTGTGGCTCAGGCCGCGTCTCGACGAGATCTGCCGGAACGGCCCCCAGGCCACCGCGAGGCTGCTCTGGCTCTGCCGGCACCTCTACGGGCACGCGACGCCGATCGTCACACGCATCACCAAGGAACACGGTGTCGAAGGCATGCGCATCCCAGTCCTCCACTGGGCCTCGGAAGTCGAGATCACTCAGCGGGACGCGAGATGGGTGGACGTGGTCACGCGGGCGATGGTCGCCGGAGCCGGCACCTCCCCGCTCGACTCGTGGGACATCCAAAACGCTCTGGCCCGGCTTCAGGAGACAGCTCGCATCGGGACCACGTCACCGACCGCCCAGGTGCGCAAAGCCCTGGTCGACGTGCTGGCCGCTCATCTCGCGGTCGACGGCGTCCGCCGCGAACTCCAGATCACAGGCGATCTGCATTCACCCGGCCTCGCGGGAAGCCCGGCCCTGACGGGGGCCTGGCTGGCGGCAGCAGCCTGTCTTCAGTTCGCCCGCACCGAGATGGAACGGGGCACCGACCTGGAGACCCGAACGCGCGCCTGGACGATCGACGCCCTGGGCGGATGGGAGGGAGACCGGCTTCTGGCCGTTCACCTGCTGGACGTCGCGGGCGAGGAGCCGGACGAGGCGGCGTGGTGGGCCGCCGCCTTCGGTGTGCTCGCCAGGCTCCACGCCATGCCGGTGTCAACCCCGGACATCGCCGCGTTCGTCCGAACGGTCATCGAACGGCACCGACCGGAAGCCGGGGACGCTCTCACCGCGGCCCTGCGGAACGGGCTCGGACCCGTCCCCGACGAGGCGACCCTCCGAGCCGCACGCACGGAACTCGACGAACGGGGGGCTCGCGTCGCGCAGGCGCTCCAGGCACTCGCCGCAGGCGACGAACCCCCGCAGTGGAAGCCGCAAGTGCCCGCCGTGTGGCGGACCATCTGGGCACTGTCCGAGATCCTGCCTGCCCCAGCCCTGGCACCGTGGCGCCCTGTTGTAGACCTGCTCACCGAGCGCTTCGGGTCGCCACCGGACCCCACCGGACCGTTGTACAAGGTCATCCCACTCCCCAACGCCAACGCGCAAGAGACGGCGGAGTTCCACACCCTGTACACGCAGTTCGGCGCCGTACACGCGGCGACCGTGCTGGCCGGACGCCCCCCGACCCAGGGCGGCTACTTCGAACGCATCGAATTCAGACTGCTCGAAGAAGCCGTCCGTGCCGACGCCGACGCCTGGGCCGCCGACATCGACGCCATCGTGGACGCCCTCGACACATTCGACCTCCGCACCGCCTACCTCGGCGCCCTCACCGCCAATCAGCAGGCCGCCGGACTCACCGACCCCCCGAGTCCCCGCCTCCCCACCGCCATCGCCGCCGCCTGGCGCCTGATGTCCCAACTACACGAGGGACCCGGCAGCACGGATCCCGATCTCGATGAACGCGCACGGCGCACCACCTGCCAACTACTCAAAGACGCCTGGGCCAACAACGTCGACCCCGGCACCGACGAGACCGAAGTCATCACCTGGCTCGCGGCCGCCGCCCGAAAATGGAGTGAACCCACCCGGCAACCCGACAACCCCTACGTCACCGCGGCCGCGACGTCCGGAGGAATGGCCCTGATCGCCCTCGTCGAGTGGGCCGTGCACCGGGGCACGAACGACGGACACCTGCCCACCGCCGCCGACGACCTCATGACCCAGATCCTCACCGCGCACGACGACGACAGAGCCATGGCCGTCATCGGCGCGGCACTCACCCCGCTGCGCCTGCACGCCGAACCCTGGTACACGGCCCACCGGGACACACTCCTGGACATCACATCCGACTCCGCCCCGATCCGATCGTGGCTCCTGTACCTACGTCACCTTTCCGGCTACGACACAGCAGTGCTCGGCGAGATCGACCCTGCCAAGACTGCGCACTACCTGCGCACCGATGCCCCGAAGCAGATCTTCGATCGGTTCGCCCTGACGCTGCTCCACTCCCCGGACACGTTGGGCCCGGCCTTCATCGCCGAGCTGGCCGACGGTGACGGCGGTCCCGAAGCCGTCTCGACGCTGCTGGGAGACATCGCCCGAGCACTTCCCCAAGACCCCGGCGAGGGCGATCTGCACGCACGCGGACTGACTCTCTGGGACGAGGTACTGGACCTTGCCACCGGCACACCCGGTGTCCACCTGGGCGGTGCCGGACACTTCGCCTTCGCGGAAGGCCTCGATCACGAGCGATGGCTGCGTCGGACGCTGCGTACCGTAACGATCAACCCAAATATCCTCTTTCCCGACCATGTCGCGGCCCGCGCCGCGAGCAGTCCGCACTCGCCGGAGGCACGAGAGATCCTCACGAGACTGCTGCCCTTGATCGGAATGCACGGGAGCCGTGACGACTACCGGATGCTCGCCGTCGTTGGCCACGCCCAAGCCGTCCTGAACGCCTCCCAACCGGGCAGCGAGGGGCGCGCCGCACTCGGAATGGCTCTCGCGCTGCACGCCGACGACGTAGACGCCGCCACCGCCGAGTGACTCCCAACCGCCCCGGTAGTCCCGGCCGTGGTCGGTCGACGTGCGTCGGAGCCGCGCACAGTGCGGAACTCGATCCCGGGCCCGGCGGTGTCGGTGGTGGACGAATCACCGGGAACGGTTCCCTGCACCGCCGACGGCACGTCATCATGGAGTGCCACTCCGTGACGATCGGCAGGGGAGGGCGGGGCGTTGGGCGAGCATCAGAAGCCGGATCCGGATCCGTCGAAGGGCAGGCCACCGCCGGGAAACAAGGACGGCCAGGTTCCGGAGGAACCCGAACCCGATGGTCGGCACAAGAAGCCGAAGCCGTGAAAGACGTCGACCTCGAGGAGTACCGTCGCCGCGCGACGGAGGCGATGGACACGCACCGGGCGTGGCCCCAGGACGCCTCGTGGGTGCGTGACGCCGTCCAGGCCCTCCCGAGACACGCGTTCGCCCCGGATCGTCTGTGGGACTGGGACGGCCACGCCTACGTGCCCGTCGACCGCGACACCGATCCCGACGCGTGGGCGAGCCTGGTGTACAGCGGGCCGTACGACGCGGCGGTCACCGAGATCACCCACGACCGACCCTCCTCCAGCCTGTCCTGCACCTCCGTGGTCGCGGGCATGCTCGACGCACTCGACGTTGAACCCGGCCACCGGATCCTGGAGTTGGGCACCGGCACCGGCTGGAACGCCGCCCTGCTCGCCCACCACGTCGGCCCCACCGGACACGTCACCAGCGTGGAGGCCGCCCCCGACCTGGCGGCCGGTGCCCGGGCCGCTCTGGCCGGCGCGGGTCTCGGCGAGAGGGTCACAGTCGTCGTCGGCGATGGCGCACACGGCCACCCCGACACCGCTCCCTTCGACCGGGTGATCGCCACCTACGCCGTCGACCATGTCCCCTGGGCATGGGTCGAACAGTTGCGCCCGGGTGGGGATCTGGTGTTCCCGTGGGGCCGGCTCGGGCACTTTGCTGCCACTGTGGCCGAGGGCGGCCGCTCGGCCGGTGGATGGCTGCAGGGGCTGGCGCAGTTCATGCCAGCCCGCGACACGACCCCGATCCGAGAGTTCCACGAGGTTCGGGGCGGGCGCGACGTCGACCACGAGCACTTCCCGGCCCGCGACATCACGCCGCTGCATACCGACCGGGACCTGCTCTGGGCGCTGCGCGTCGCCCTTCCCGACGTCGTCTACGCCACCGACACCGACGAGGACGGCGTCAACGCGTGGGTCCACGACGGCGCGCACTCCTGGGCCCTGCTGACGACGTTGCCCGATGGTCGTGTCCGTGCCGGGCAGGGTGGTCCGCGCCACCTGGTCGAGGAGATCGAGGCCGCGTGGGACGCGTGGGAGCGCGACGGTCAGGTCCGGCGCTGGGACCACGGCATCACGATCACCACGCGCGAGCAGTTCGTGTGGGCGGGCGATCCCACCACCGGTCCACGGTGGCCCGTCTCCGCCCCGGCGGAGATCAAGATCGGGTGAGGCGGATGTCGTGGAGGTACCACCCGTCTTCATGACGTGGTGACGCCGAAGGCGGTGAACAGGTCCTCGAGGAATCGTCGGACCATGGGTCCCGCCTGCTGTGGGGTCCGGAGGTCGTGCCAGCCGAAGCGGAAGACTTCGTAGCCGGCGAGTTTGAGGTCGCGGTCGGCGCGCATGGTGGTCGCGTAGGTGGCCGGGTCGGCGCGGTCGCCGCGCGCGTAGTGCGTTTTGCCGTCGACTTCGATGACGACGCGTCGGCCGTGGGGGAGGAGGAGCAGGAAGTCCATGCGGAACTTCAGGAGCGCGTCCCTGCCGCGTGTGCGGACGGTCTTGGGGTCCCAGTGGAGCCAGACCTCGGGCAGCAGGGCCGGCGGATCCGCCACGAAGGCGCCGCATATGTCGTGGTAGAGGTCGAACAGGAGCAGTTGCGGGGGCGAGTCGGCCGCCTTGACGCTTTCGCGGAGCCTCACATAGAGCGCTGACTTCGCCTCGTCGTCGCCGTCGACGGCGTGTGTTTCCTTCCACCATGTCTGCAGGTCGCGCCATCGGATGCCGTCCGCCCCGATGGGGCGGTCGTAGACCAGGACCTTGTCGGCGTTCCCGACGATCTCGATCTCGTTGTCGATCGCGTCACGGAACCGGATGTCCGGCTTCTCGGTCGAGGCGAAGATCAGGTTCTTCGGCCGGCCCTTGCCCGCCCGCGTGGAGAACACTGCGAACACCGGGTAGCCACCGTCGTCGTCACTCTCGCGTAACTCGATCCCGACCGCGGCCAGATGGCGGTTGATCGTGTCTGCGAGGCGGCGCTGGGCCGCCTCGTCGGGGACGACGTCGGGGCAGACCAGGCCTTCGAGAAAGAGGGCACAGCGCCGGTCGGCGGCTTCGAACAGGCCGATTTGGTCGCAGAGTTCCTCGGTCGACCAGTCGCCGGGGTTGTGGAATACGTGCCGGTCGACGCGGGCGCCCAGGCTCGTCGCCGTGCCCCATGCGAGAGGGTCGTCGTTGAGCACCCACCACCGGTCCAGCAAAGCCCGGAACTTCTCGGGACGATGGACGAGATCCGCGAGGTCGAGATCGCAGGCGATCTCGCGGCGTGTCCGCTTCGGGATCGACGGATGGTTCTCACCTTCCCAGAGTGCGTCCTGGAGGGCGTTGCGGGTGCGCGCGTCCAGCCGGTGACCGGTCAGCAGGTTCATTGCGACCGCCGGTAGGCGGGCCTCGGGCAGCGCCGCAACGCTCGCGGTCACTCGTGTGTGTTTCGATCCGTCGTCCGGGGGCGGGGGCAGGCCCAGGAGCGCGCATGCCTCAGGGAGCGTCGCGTGGGTGTTCACGTCGCCGAGATTGGACGTGGCCGCTTCGACGATGCTCCGCAACGCGACGAGATCCGTGCCAGCATTCACCACTTGTCGAGTGTGGCAGCGACGAACGACATCCGCACCGACGTCGGCACGCATCCAGAGGGTGCGACGCCGTAGGGCGTGTGGTTACGCGTCTGTTTCTCAGCGGCTGGGGCCCTACGGTGATCCGGTAGTCGATGTGCAGGGTGATGCTGCGTGTCGGGAACGGCCCACAGGTCGCTCCGTGTCCTTCTCGAATGCGCCAAGGCCAGCGCACGACGCGGTCCGGCTTCGTTATATTCGTGTACGGATCGACAACGGGGGCAAAATCGATGGTCGTGAAGTTCGGCGCGAATGTCGGCTCGATCCGCATCTGCTCGTGGTTGCCCAGGAATCCCGCGTAACCCGCGTGCAGCAGGGTGGCGAGCTCGTGTACCTCGTTGACCAGTTCGTAGAAGCTGATGTTCGTCTGGTCGGGCCGCCGTCGTCTGTCTAGCCAGACCAACAGTTCCCGGGACACGCTGTCGATGCCGTTGTCCGGGGCTTCGACCTCCATGAGCCCCCCGGTCGAGCCGGTCCGCCAACTTTTGGGCCAGCGGCCACCCAAGTAGGGTGCGCTGACTCTGCTCCCACACGGAAGCGGATGTCACGCTGTACTGCTTGGCGCGGCGGGCCGCCCATCTGCGCCCTGGCGTACGCTTCGGTGCGCATCCTTCCTGAGAGACACCAGGAGCGGACTATCGCGGACGGTGCGGTGCAGGCCGTACGCGACGGTGCCGCGGACATAAGGGTCCGGGTCCTCGGCGAAATGTGCGCCGAGGGCAGGCGCCTCCTTGGGAGTCTCGCACCACCAGCGGGCGGCCAGGGCTCGTACAGACGGTGACGCGTGAGCCGCGAGCTGACCGATGGGGAACACCACCGGGTCAGCCCCGAGACGGTCGAGGACACGTGACAGGTAAACCGCTTCCGGCTGCGGGGCCTTGAGGAAGAGACGAGCCGCTTCTACGCGTACATCGGGGTGATCCTCGGGCGGGGCAAGAGTCGCCCAAGCCTGGAGGCCGGCGTACGCGAGGGTGACGGTGCCCCAGTCGACGCCGGACCGATCGTAGGGATGCATGGGATCGTCGTCGTCGCCGATGCTGCCGTCGAGCTCGCCGCGGGCCACCCCTCGTACATCGGATAGGAGTTCAGCGCGCTCGTCGCGTGTCAGTGCCGGCGCCAGAAGCCCCAACGCGTCGAGCGCTTCTTGGCGTTGCATGGCCAGTTGCCGTTTGTCGAGCACACGCGCTCTCAGCGAGCAGGCGAGCGCCCTCCGCTCCGTGTCGGACAGCGCCGAGGCGAACAGGGCAGCAACAACCAAATCGGTCGGTCGACGCGGGCCCCCGGCGGTTGACGTCGGCTTGGTGATCGGCTCGGCCAATGCGCGGGCAACCGACGCCATCCCATTTACAACCCCGGCGTTGCCCATGGCGTGTGCGGCGCTGACGACACCGTTCTCGGCCGCCTGACGGCACATCTGTGCGACGAGCGCGGATTCGGCCTTGAACGTTTCCTGGGTGCCGTTGAGGGCTTCGCGTGCGAACAGTGCAAGGTCCGCGTTGAGGCCGAGGCACAACTGCTCCACCGCCGCTGGCCGCAGGGCGCGGTGGTGGCGGGCAATGGCCTTCAACAGCCGAGCGTGCATGGGGTTGGCGATCGGGTCTGGGATCGCGGTGAGCATGCGACGGGCTTCGTCCTCGGACGCGGCAGGCGTGAAGGCCGCCGCGGCCATGAGTGCGGCCACACGCACGGCACGGTCCGTCGCAGGCCCGAGGCGAGGCAGGAGCTCGGCCACCCAACCGGCCGCCTGTTCGTCCGGGACGACGTCGGCCACCGCGCCGGCGAGCGTGTACAGGTCAGCGAGTTGCCACGCGGGCACACCTCCCGCCGGGGTGGGCAGATCGAATGCTCGATTCCGAGTCGCGTGGGTGTAGCCCTCCAGGACGCTTGTTGCGTGTGCCGCCACCAGGTTCGGCCAGCCGCGACCAGGTTCCCCATGCCGCAAGTGAAACTCCCCGAGCAGGCGATCCGCTTCCGTCTCCCGCTGCCACGCGCCCGTGACGACAGACTCGAGCCGATACCTCGTCAGCGCTTGGAGGACGTCGTACGGAGCGGCATTGCCCTTCGCCAGGCGCGCGAGGGCCTTTTCACGCGCGGAGGTCGCTCGAGGCAGGAGCATGCCGGTACCCGACCGTCGTAGGGCAGCGGGCATGAGATGAGACTCGGCGAGTTCGTCCAGTTCGAAGCGATATCGCGCACGGACCAAACGCTGCGCCTCCAGCCAGTCCGCAGCGTCGTGGACCGGCACGTCGGAGGCCTTGAAAGCGTGCTCGATGGCGTTTTGATACGCGGTGAGCGCCTCGCTGCCCCGGCCGATGCGAGCCAGATGGCGTCCGTGACGCGCATGCGACAGCGCCAACCCCAGCGGTTCTGTCGACCGGACCGACCGGAGGGTGGTCGGCCAATCGAGATCGGCTTCCGCATCCGCGAGACAGGCCAACATCCGTACTCGGTCAACCCCTTCAGGCAATGCCACAGCGACGGCCTTGAGCACCTGCGCGCGTTCTCGCACGAACTCGGGCGCGTCGCCAACGAGCGCGAATTCCGAGAACAGGAGCAGAGCCTGTGCTCGGTACGGGTCATCTTCACGCAGTTCGTCGACTGCCTGGGCCACTACCGCAAGAGAAACGTTGTGGTCGGTCTCGTGCAGCGCCACCGCCGACAGTGCTTCGGCGGATCTGATGTATGCCGGGTCGATCCGGGGTTCATCGTGAGCCTCCTTCAGCAATCGACGGCCGGACCGCTCGGCCAGATCTGCGTCACCCTGGATCAAAGCGGCTGCCATGAGGTCGAGTTCGACTGCGGCGGAAGCGCTCATGTCGCCTGCCTGCCGAAGGGCTTGAGCCTGGCGGCGCCGGGATTCCCATGCGAACGCGGCGTACAACGGATCGGCTTGCAGCGTCTGGGCGACGGTGCCATATAGGTCTGCGGCTCGCCGCGCATCTTCATCCAGGCAGGCAGCGGCTTCCGAAAATGTTTGCTCAAGTCCCAGGTGCCGCAGCGGACCCTCGATCGCGGCTTGGACATCCACGAGGGGCCCATCGGCCGCCGCACGAAAACGTCGCGCCGGGAGGTTCAGGCGAGCGCACAGCAATGTCCGATCGACCCGTGCGCCAAGGGCGGCGTAGTCTGCCGATTGCGTAAGCAGCTGATGGTACGAACCTTCGGCTTCTGCCCAGCTGATTTGGTCGGCGTCGTGGAGCAGGAGTTGCGCGGCGTCACGATCGGCAGATTGCCCGGGTTCGAGCCGCGCTTCGTGAACGCAGAGTCCATGGAGGGTCCGCCAGAGGATCTCGTTCGTACCCAGCGGCGAATTCAACTTCGGCCGAAGCGCCTCCAGCATCCCGCGTAGGCTGCCCAACCGATCCCGTTGCGCGGTGTTCGTGCCCGAAGGCAGGCGCTGTAGGAAATCTTCCGGGTTCGATTGGGTACTGGCGATTTGTGCGAGCTGCCGTAGCTGCTGTGCGTGGATGCTTGGGTTGCGGACGACGAGGCACAGGCGGAGAGTGCCCTGGCGGATGTCCTCCCAACTCTCCAGCGCGGTCTTGAAGAACGTACGCATCAACTTCAACGACGCAGGGTCGCTGGGGACCAGATTGGGACTGCGTCGCACTGCGATGGCAATATGTACGGCATCCCCGTTTTCGCGTGCGCTTTCGACAACGAAGTCGTCCACGGGGTATTTCGGGCTCTGGAAGCCGACATGCGTCGGAGCGGCGGCAATTCCGAGCGAAGGCAGCGGCGCGCCGACGAGTAGATGCGCGAGCAGGACGGCGCCGACGTGGTGTTCCAGCGTGGTGCCAGCGCCGCCCGTCGCCGCCGTGTGTGCACCAGGTTTGCCGATGATGCCCTGCGTGGCTTCCATGAGCCGACGTTAACGTTTCCGGGAGGCTTTGGCCGTCGTGGACGCCCCAACTGGTTCGAGTGTCCATCGTCGACGCAGACCAACTGCCACGGTGCCAATCGGAGCTCATGCCCGCCCGGGTGGGCGTCGAGGATGGTGCCCAATGACTTGGCGGCGTACACGGTGAGCGGCCTGTCCCGGGCGGACCAGCACGCCGCCCACGGTAACTTCCGCAACCGGGCCCGCCTGATCGCCCACACCCACACCGCCCTCGAACGCACCGGCCGCACCCACGTCGACCAGGACGTCCTCCGCTGGGCCTTCAGCCGCCTCGGCTCCGGCAGCTAGACCACCCACCGCCCGCACGACACTCCCGCGGCTCCGCGGCGACACCCTCGGCCTTCACCAGGCCACGAATCGACCCGAACACCGCTCCTCAAGCACCGCCTCAACGCCCCCACAAACACCGCCCGCCCGCGCCTACGGCATCTCGATCGGGTTGTGCGGGGGTGGTGCTCTGACCTGGGGTGCAGCAGTGATTGAGAATGTTGGTCTGTGCTTTGTGAGCTGGGGTTTCGGTGTGTGGTGTCGGGCGTGCCTTGCGGCGAGGGGTTGGTTGACCTGGGGTGCAGCAGGGTTTGAGAGGGTTGGGCAACGCCGTTGAGAATTCCCTTGGCGCGCGGTGTGTTCGGGGGCCGGCGGGCGGGGCCTGCGGGTGTTCGCGAACGGGTCGCTTGTTTGTGTGCCGGATGGTTGGGGTGTCGCTCGTTCGGGTGGGTGGATTGGGCCATGGCTGGCATGGGTCCCGGTTTCGACGATCCCGAACACGACGACCTCGACCCGGCCGGGAGCGCCCGGGACTCACCGTTCCGGCGGTGGCTGGTCGGCGAACTCGACGGTCCCGAAACCGAATTCGACGACTACGACCCTGTCTGGCGCACCCAGGACACGCCGTTCCGGCGGTGGCTGGTCGACGGGCTCGCTGCGGCAGGTTCCGGTCTGCCCGCGGAAGCAGTTTCCTGCTTTGCCCCCGCCAACCGCTATCACGGCCTGAGCCGCGAGAACACGGAACTGCTCGCGATCCTCATCGACACCACCGTCGACGCGGTGCGGGCCGCGCACAAGGCGGACCTCGAGGACTGGGCGCGCGAGCAGGAGCTGCGGGACCATCCGGACCTCGCCGTCCTGGACGCGGACCTGGATCGCATCCGACCCCGTTCCTGACCCGGCTGCTCTCCCCGCGCTGCGCCGGCCTAACCGTGGGCGGGGCGGGACGCCGGCACGCCGAACGCGGGGCGCGGTGGCTGTCGTCGACGAGGAGCCACGCGCGAGCTTCGCACCCGGTGGCAGCGGTGAGCCGCGCCGTCTCCGGGTACATCGTCGTCCGGCTGCGCCCGGGTTCGGCCGGCAGGAGCCGGCCCAGGGTGACGGGCGCGGCGGGAAGTCATCGAACACCGGGCCCGTGGCCGGCGGAACCTGAAATGGGGTTCGTGTCGGCGTCCGGGTCCACTCACTCGGGGGGTGCCCATCCTTGCTCGGCGAGCCGGGCGCGGATCAGTGCCGCGATGTTCCGTTCCTCGTTCGCCATGGCCGCGTGTTCGGGAATACCGAGGCTGTCGCCGACGTCCGCCCACCGGTCCAGGCCGGATACGACCAGTGCCCACCGGGCCGCGTTCAGGACCAGGGTCGAGGTCTGGCCGGGCGCCGGCCAAGTCGCGAAGCCGGCCGCGTCCCGCCGCCAGCCGGGGACTTGGTCCCAGCCCGCCCGGCGAACGCCGAGTGCGAGTTCGGCGCCGTGGTGGTCACCGCGTTCCTGCCTGCTCCGGCCCTCGTTGTCCGGCATCCCGTCGATCGTCAGCCAATGGCGGGTGTCCACCCGCACACGGTGGTTCGCCGTTGCACCGAAGGTTTGGCCGGGCCGCCCATGCCGGTCGATCCTGGTGAGTCCCGGCACGCCGGGTCAACACGAGCCCGGACTTCGACTACGACATCCGCATGTCCAAGGCGCGCCGCAGGACGCAGACCAGGCGCCACGGGTCGCCCACGAATTGCTCCGCGTCATGGCCGGCTCGTACACCGAGATTCGTCGTCGGCTGCTCCCGTTCGACGAACAGCGAGCTTCGTCATGCGCGTTGGTCGTTGATCCACGCGCCGAGTCGGACTCGGCCGAGTGTCGGGGTCAGGGCTGGGCGAATCCCCCTTCGCAGAACCAGTCGTCGGCGGCGATGGCCGTGTATGTCGCAGTGCGCCAGAGCGCCAGCGGAAGAAGGGCGCACCCGAGCCCCCCACCGGCCGTCGTCATGCGGACCCCCGGTTCGCGCGGGCGTGGGGCAGAACCCAGGCGATCACGAACAGGACCACGGCTACGCAGATCACGAACTCGAAGGGTGCGGTGACGCCGTCGACCTCGAACACGACGATCTCCCACCAGGCGGTGGGGTTCCAGTCGGGGGCGATCGCCGCCAGCTGCGCCCAGCGTTTGTTGCCCGGCCGGGTTGAACGCCGCGGTGACTCGTCCTCCAGGGACGATGCAGGCCTGAAGGTGGTACACCCACCTCGACACGGTCGGCGACGTTGGGGGGAGACCGCGGGCGGGCCCCCGGCCCTCGTGCCGGTGACGACGACGGCTTGTCCCGTCAACGGCTGTCCCTGTGTGCCTGGCGACGCCCGGAACCGTGTTCGCCGGACTCGTCGTCGAGATGATCGTCGGCCCCGGACCCGGGCGCAGCACCGATGCCGGAACCCGAGTGGGTCCGAACGAACGGCGGCGTGTCCGTCCCGGGGTGCGGCGGCGTTGATCCGGTCATGTGTCGGTAAGTTCCGGTCAGCTTCGCTCGGCGGGTTCCCGCCTGGTTGGTGGCGTGTAACGATCACGTGTCCCCGCCGGCTCGGGGCGGGTGGTCGGTGTGGGCGCGAGCCGGTTGGTCGGGGACGGGTGTGCGGTGCCGGGCGAGTGTGTGCCGGTGTCGTACGTGAGGTGGGGCGCGTCGTGGGTCGGCCGTGCGGGAACTCTGCCGGGGGTGTCGTGTGTGGGAGCGAGCGGGCCATGGGTTCGTCGTCGGGAACGAGCCGGCGGCGGGGATCGAATCGTTCGTGTTGCCCTGGGCGCTTCCGCGGGGCTCGAAGAGCGATGGGTCGTGCCGGCGGTCGTGTGGGCCGTTGACGACTGCTTCGCTGTGATCCGGTTTCGTCCGTATCCGTTGACCGGAGGCCGGCCGTGTTCCCCGAGACCTCCGTCATCGTGTCGGCGCACGACGGGGCGGTCGATGCCACCGGCCGGCTCCTGCGGATGTCCGGTGGCGGGCCGGTGGTTGCGGGGGTGGCGGGTGGGAGCGGCTCGGGATTCGTCCCGGGGCGAGTCCATCGGGTCGGGGTACTCGTGCCGTCTCGCGGACGGGCGAGGGGCGTCTGCGGAAGACGATCATTTCGGGGGCAGCGGGCCCGTGGGGTCCATCGAAGACTCGGGGCGAACTGCCGTCGTCGGCGAACGCCTTCGTTCGTCGCCCGGCCTCGTCGGCCGGGCCCACTGGGCATGCGACGGCTCGTGGACGCATCGCGTCCGTGACGAGTCGTGCCGGGTCCGTGCCATCCGTGCTCATCACCTAGACCTCATGGGGGACTTCATGGCCGACGCGACGCGCACCACCGCTCGGGTACCGGGAACCGCGGATGGACTGCGCGGAGTCCTGAGCGCGATGTACGGCTCGGGGGTCGTCACGTTCTGGTTCCTGGGATCGGAGGACGCCGACTGGAATCCGGTTCCCGGCCGTGAGTTCGTGGTCAACGACTTGGCGGCGGAGCCTGTGAAGGCGACGTGGGTGAAGGACGCTCCGGCCGGGGGGCCTTTGTTCTGCACGTTTTTCATCACGCACGAGTTCGATGGTGAGGCCGGTCG
>NZ_JBITJP010000052.1:0-20107 GCF_044460165.1 Embleya sp. NPDC050154 | reverse complement strand
CGGCTGGAATCCGGTTCCCGGCCGTGAGTTCGTGGTCAACGACTTGGCGCCGGGGCCTGTGAAGGCGACGTGGGTGAAGGACGCTCCGGCCGGGGGGCCTTTGTTCTGCACGTTTTTCATCACGCACGAGTTCGATGGTGAGGCCGGTCGTTGGGTGGAGTTCTACTTTCAGGGTGGTGGTTCGTCGCCGGGTTTCGCGGTGCGGCGTGTGGAGGATCCTCCGGATTCGTTTCGCGGTCCGCTGTTCAAGAGTTTCGAACACACGAGCGCGACTCCCTACGGGGGTCCCTCGGGGCGGGCCACCACTCGCGCGGGAATGGCGGACCTCCTGGCCCTCAGGTACGCGCTGACCGGGCGTGAGGCATTCACCGCGGTGGGACCCGGGGACTATGCCCTGCCGGTCCCCGGGCGAGACTTCGTCCTTGAGGACCTGGCCCCGACGAGCATCCCCGTCGAATGGGCGAAAAAGGGCTGGAAGGTGGCCGGGAAGCCGCTGTTCAGTCTGCTCTTCACCAGCCCGGGCTTCCCCCAAGGCGGACAGTGGGCCCAGATGTTCCTCCACGCCGCGGGACCGCGCCTGACGGCACTGATCTCGGACGCTCCCGCCAGGAGAGCCCCTGCATTCGTTTTCCCTCCGGGCAGTCAGAGTCCGATCCCGGCGGACCCCCAGGACACCCCGAAGTCCTGAGGACGTCGACGCCAATTCCGTAACCGCTGGGAGGACGCATGGCGATCCCCGTACCCGCATTGCTGGAACTGTTCGACGCGGCGAGCACCTCGGGCAGGCTCGAACTGTCCGGCGCGACACTCGACATCCCGGAGGTCGCGGCCCTGTTCGACGGGTACCTGAACGGCGGACTGACCCTGTCCACACCGGTATTCGACCGCGAACAACTGGCGGCGGACGGAACGAGCGACATCCCCGAACTGGGTGCGAAACTGGCCACCCGCGTGGTGTTCCTCGCCGACGAGCCCGGCGAGTTCGTGACCGGCTGCCGGGTGGAAGTGGCCACCGACTCGTGGACCGTCAAGGCACCGTATCTGGAAACCGACCTGACCCTGCTCGCGACCCTGGGGTTCGACCGGTTGTGGATCACCTTCGCGGCGGCCCCCGACACCCCCGGCGGCCGACTGCGCCCGGACGTATACCCGACCGTCTCCTTCTCCGTCGGCGCCACCGGCGGGCGCCGAACCCTGCGGCTGGTCGGCACCGAGTCCCCCATGGTCGGGCTCTCGGGGCATTTTCCGAACGGGATCTCGTTCGAGCGGCTGACCGACCTGGCAGCGCTTCCTTTTCTGGACACCTCCCTGCTGGATCGGGTGCACGTGCCGGTGGAGATCAGCGGAGGCCTGGGGGCCCTGTCCCTGATGTCGGCAAACGTGACCTTCGATCGGTACCGGGGCCGACTGGAGGAGGTGGCCGTCACCCTGGGACTGACCGGCCAGGCGGATTGGCCTCTCATCCCGGACCTGGTACGACTGGACCGGATCGACCCTCTGCGGATACGCGCGGCCCGCGACCGGTTGGGAACGTGGCGTGTGGACTTCACACTGGGGGCGCGCTGCACCGTGGCGGGGACCTATGCCCTCCACGGCGAAGCGGCCCTGCCCGCCGGCCGGATCGCCGCCAGCCTGTGGCACCCCGAGGGCGGCAACGACCTGATCGAGGCCGGGGCCTTGGCCGATACCGGGATCGACCCCGACAGCGTCCGGTTGAACTACATCCACATCTCGGCCGATGTGACCTCCAGGGCGTACACCTTGGCCCTCGCCCTGGATACGTCCTGGCGGATCGCGGACGGCGTCGAACTCACCGGCCTGGAGTTGCGTACCGCCGGCACCGGGCTCGCGCCACCGAACGACATCGCCCTGACAGGCACCCTGACCATGGGCGACAGCCGGATCGTGTTGGAGGGACGTCGCCGGCCCGACCGGGTGTGGGAGGTGGCCGGTTCCGCGTTCGCCGTGGACTTCGCGGGGTTCGCCGCCTGGTTCCACACAACGTTCGGGAAGCCGCTGCCCGAGGCCGTGTCCGGCCTGGTCGTGGACCGGGTGCAGGTGTCGCTGGACTCCACCCTGGCGGGCTCGATCCTGTGCGCGGGTTCCTTCCCCCTGGGTGACGGACCGGACGGCGCGATGTTCACGTTGAGCGCCTCGGCCGGGGCCAAGCCGCCGTCGGGTCCGCGTCCAGTCGCGTTCTCGGCCGATCTGAGCGTGGTGGTCGAGGTCGACGGCGCCGACGTGGTGTTGGACTTCGAGGTCGCCTTCGGGACCGGCTCGGCAGGCTCGCGGTTCACCGCGTCGTGGGAGGCGGGGGAGGCGGGCCGGAGCGTCCCGCTGCTGGCGCTGGCCCGGGGATTGGGGCTGCCCGCCGAGGAACTGCGGGGCCTGTGGCCGACCGCGTTGCAGCCGAGCCTGCGGTCGGTGCACTTCACCTATGACGGGGCCGCGCGTTCCATGGTGGTTGCCGCCGAGTCCGCGCAGGGCGCGGTGGTGTTCGCGTCGCTGCCGTTGGATCCGCTGGTACCGGAGCGTTCGGTGGTGTTGCTGCAGGTGGGGGTGAACATCCAGGCGGGGTTGTCGGATGTGCCGTTGCTCGGCGGAATGGTGCCCGCGGGCGCGGATCTGCGGCTGACGCGGGTGCGGGGTGTGTACGCGTCGCTGGACGTGCCGGTCGCGGTGGTGGACCGGGTGAACGCGCTCGTGGCCGGGGCCGACCCTTCGTTGCCGTTGTTCCTGCGGCCGGTGGCGGCTCCGGGGCAGGCGGCGGGTGTGCTGCCCCGGGGTGCGGTGCTGGTCGTGGACTACCAGGTGCCGGGCGGCACGCCGGCGTCGTTGACGCTGGCCCTGTCCTCCGGCCCGTCCGCCCCGGGAGGGGGAGCCGGGCCGGGCGCCTCGGTCGCCGCGCGCCCGGTGGGGCCGCGGCCCGCCGACGAGGACCCGGACGGGAGCGTCGCGAACTCGACCGACACCGACACCGGCACCGGGACCGGGACCGGGACCGTGACCGGGGGCACCGGCGGGCCCCCGGCCGTCCCGCTGTCGGAGCGGGTCCTCGAGGGCGTGGCCCTGCCCCCCGGCGACCCGCCCCCGCCTGCGCCCGTCGCGTCCGAGCGGCCCGGTGTGTGGGTGGAGATCGGTCGGTCGTTCGGTCCGTTCCTGGTGCGGCGGATCGGGCTGGCCTACGACAAGGGCGTGGTGTGGCTGGGTGTGGACGGCGCGTTGACCGCGTCGGGGTTCACGATGGCCGTGGACGGCCTCGCGCTGGGCCTGGACCTCGACGCTGACGATGGGGATGACATCGGGATTGAGACCCGGTTGTCCGGGCTGGGGGTGGAGTTCGAGCGGGCGCCGTTGCGGATCGCGGGCGCGTTGATCGACCGTACGCCGCCGCCGACCGGGTTCACGATGATGGTCGCCGGGACGCTGGTGGTGCAGATGCCGCAGTTCGGTGTCACCGCAGTCGGCGCCTATCAGCGGCGTGACGACGGGATGGTGTCGCTGTTCGTCTTCGGCCGGGGCACGCTCGCGTTGGGCGGCCCGCCTGCGTTTCGGGTGACCGGAGTCGCGGCCGGGTTCGGCTTCAACAGCAGCCTGAAGATCCCCGGCCCCACCGAGGTGGCGACGTTCCCCCTCCTGGGCGAACTGGACGGTACGCGACCCACCGACCCCATGGACATGCTCGAAAGGCTCACCGGCACCTGGGTGACCGCCCGCCAGGGCGGTCTGTGGCTGGCCGCTGGCCTGGACTTCACCTCGTTCGAGTTCATCCACGGCCGGCTGCTCCTGATCCTGGAGACCGGCGACGGCCTGAACCTGGCGCTGGTCGGTACCGCCCGGGCGGCGTTCCCGCGTACCGACACCGCCTACGCGCAGGTGCAGTTGCAGCTGCGGATCGTCTACAGCTCCAAACGCGCGGAGTTCGCCGCTACCGCCCTGCTGTACGACTCGTACCTGATCGACCCCGCCTGTGTGCTGACCGGTGGGTTCGCGTTCCATATGTGGTTCGAGGGCAGCGCCCACTCGGGCGACTTCGCGCTCACCGTCGGCGGCTACCACCCCAAGTACAAGGCGCCCACCCACTACCCGCAGGTGCCCCGGCTGGGGTTCTCCTGGTCGCTGGGTTCGATCTCGATCACCGGCACCTCGTTCTTCGCGCTCACCCCCTCGGCGGTGATGGCGGGCGGGACCCTGGACGTGCGGTATTCGTCGGGCGCGTTGAACGCGTGGTTCAGCGCGTACGCGCACCTGTTGATCAGTTGGAAACCGTTCCACTTCGCGATGGGGGTGGGGATCTCGCTGGGGGCCTCCCTCAAGGTGTGGTTCGCCACGCTGCGCGGCGAATTGAGCGCCTCCCTGGACCTGTGGGGCCCGCCCACCGGCGGGCGCGCGACCGCGAAGTTCACGTTCATCCGCGTCACCGTGACGTTCGGCCCCGGAGAATCGAAACCCGCCGCGTTGACGTGGCCGGAGTTCAAGGAACTGCTGCCGCCAGCCGACAAGGTGCTGCGGATCGCGGCGAGCGAGGGACTGTTGGCCGACGCCGAACCACCCCCGGGCCGCAACCCGCAGGACCCGCAGGCGCCGTGGCTGGTGGACGCGAGCGGGTTCACCTTCCTCGCCGAGACGTCCGTTCCCGCGACCTCGGTCGTCTTCCAAACCCGAGTCCCAGACACCGGGGCCGAGTTGCTGGACATCCGCCCGATGGAGCGCACCGGGCTCACGAGCACGTTCACCGTCCGCGTGGCCCGCGATCGCGCCCTGCGCGGGGCCGCCCCGCTGTGGGAGGCCTTGGCGGACGACGGCGCGTGGCGGGTGGAGACCGTCTTCGGGTCGGTGCCGACCGCGTTGTGGGGCTCGCCCAGGCCCGGTAACGAGGCGATGCTCGACGCGGCCAAGCGGCTCCTGCCCGCCCGGCGTACCGGCCTGCGCGTCACTATCCCGCCCCCGGTGCCCACCGGCGTCCCGCTCGAGCGCATCGCCGAGGCATCGCTCGCCTACGAGGACCTTGAGGACGCGGCGAGCCCGTTGGACCCCGACGACCCGGCCACCGGGGACCGGGCCCGCCTGGCGCCCGGCACCGGCGTCGGCACGGTTGCGACCACCATCGCCACGACGGCGGCAGAGCGGACCGGACTCGCCGACGCCCTCGCCGCCCTGCTCGACCCCCTGCCCAACTCCCCACTCGACGCCTTCGCCGCTCACGTCAACCGCGACGGGCTCCCTGCGGCCCCACTGCTGTTCGCCACCGCCACCGGCGCCACCGCCGACGACACCCCGGGCACCACCACACAGGACCCGCCCGCGAGCGCCCCGCATGAGCCGGCCGCGCCGTGACCACCATCGCCGACAACGACAAGGGAGGTCCCGCCGTGGCCTCGGACGCACCACCACAGCCGCCGACCGCTCGCGTGCGGGAGGTGTCCTTCACCCTCGAACTGGGCGACGACCTGGTCCCCACCGTGCAGGCCGGCAAGTACCTGATCACCGCCTCGCAGAACATCGACGGCGTTCCCACGGGGAACGACCTGCCCGATGCCACCCGCGTGTTCGAGGTCCGCGCACCCCAGTTCGCGTTCCCACCCGATCTGGTCCACGCGGTCAACCCGGCCCCCGAGACGGCCGGGGAACTCGCCCTGACCCTCCCGCACATCACCCTGGGCACCCGCACGTTGCCGTGGCTGCGCGGCATCGACCCCGAGGACGTGTCCACCGGCCCCATCGAACCGCGCCCACCGTGGCTGGCGCTGCTGGTGTTCACCGTCGACGAACTGCCGGGCGACCCGCACGCGGCCGGTGACGTCGACCGTATGCCGATCGCCGACCTCCTGTGGCCGAACACTCCCGAACCCGGTGTCCTGGCCCCCGTGATCCCGCGCCGACAGGTCGAGGTCGATCCCACCACCGAGTGCACCACGATCCGTGTCCCCGGCCCGGTGTTCACCGCCGTGTGCCCGCGCGAGGACGAACTGCGCCATCTCGCGCACGTGCGCACCGTGCGCGCCGACACCATGCTGCGCGGTGAGGAACTCGCCGAGGGCGACTTCTCGGTGATCCTCGCCAACCGGCTGCCGAACTCCGCCGACGGCCGACACGTCGTGCACCTGGTCTCCCTCGAAGGCTGCCAGGCAGCCCTGGACACCGTGGCCGCCGCGAAACCGGATCCGCCCGACGTGCGCCTGGTGTCACTGCACCGTTGGTCGTTCGAGTGCCTGCCCGATGCCACGGCCGGGTTCGCCACCCGCGTCCACGACCTCCTCCACGACGACACCGACGGCGGCACACCCCGCGACCTCGCCCTGCGCCTGCCGCTGCCGAACGACACCGGGTCACAAACACCCGCCCAGGCGAGGGCCCGCGAACGCCTCGAACAAGGCTGGGTACCGCTCCCGTACCACGTCGCGTCCGGTGAACAGACCTACGCCTGGTACCGGGGCCCGTTCACCCCCACCGTCGCGCAGCCGCTGCCCAGGCCGGCACCGGTGGACGGCTGGACCGACGCCGGCCAACTCCTGGCCTACGACCCCGCCTGGGGCGTGTACGACACCGGCTGGGCCTGCGCCTGGAACCTGGGCCGATCCCTCGCCCTGGCCGACGACGACTTCGGCTCCCGCCTGAGCGCCTGGCGCAGCCGCGCCCGCCACCGGGCCGCCGTGATCGCGCAACGCCTCGCGGGCGCCGACCCCCTCGCCGACGACGCCGAACTGAGTCGCCTGGCCGAGCCTCAGGGCAACGACCGTACGCTGCGGGCGATGGCCTCCACCGGGGCCGCCGAACGCCTCCTGCGCGCCCTCAACGACCCACCCGCCGACCGCGCCGCCCGCACCACACCCACCGAACCCACAACCGCCACCACACCCGCGGCACCCGTCGAACCCGTCGCCGCGTCCGCGGACCCCGCCGGCGAAACCTCCCAACCCACGGCGACCGTCGAGCCCGCAACACACCACCCACCCACGGCGACGCGATCCACCGCAACCTCGAACCCCCTGCACCGCGTTCTGGCCCGAGAGGGAGCACAGCCCGTGCTGCGGGCGGAGTTGCGGACGGCCCTCGACGACGACGGCGCGCCGATCACGGCCTGGTTCGAGCGGCTGCGCCTGCTCCACGACGTGCCGTTCGCGCACCTGGTGCCCGACGAGGACATGCTCCCTCCGGAGTCGCTGCGCCTGTTCCACGTGGACCCCGGCTGGCTCACCGCCCTCCAGGCGGGCGCGGAGAGCCTGGGCGTCACCGGCACCGCGGACCTCGCGCTGGCCGCGCTCGCCGCACCATGGGCCGCGCAGACCCGCACCCCGGACCCGTCGTGGCCGCGCGCGGGAATGCTGATCCGCTCCGCGCTGGCCCGCGAATGCCCCGAACTGGTCATACGCGGCTGGCGAGGCGAGACCCCGGTGCGGCTGCTGCGCCGCAGCGTCCTGGAGCACGACGTCCTGCTGTTCCTGTTCGACGAGGTACCCGACGCCGTCGAATTGCCCGAGCCGCCCGAGGGCCTGTCGTTCGGCATCGACACCCACCCCGACGACCTCGACGACCCGGTTCCGGTGATCAACCTGCGCAGCCTCGGCGCCGGCCCCGATCCGGTGCCGATCGGGGCGACCCTCGAAGGCAAATACCTCCCGCAAGAACCCGGCGACCACGGCATCGCCGCGTATCTGCGCACCGACCCCTTCGACCGGCGCGTCCTGGACCTGCGGCCCGACGCCGCCGACGGCCTGGTACAAGCGCTCGGCGCACGCCTGGCCCAGGAGGGGCAGCCCGGCGAGGCTTCGCCCGCGGTCCTCGCGCTCCAACTGGTCAACGCGCCCTATCGGCAAATGCTCCTGACCGACCTGCCTCTCGGGGGAGACCGCGCATGACCGACCCGAGCCCACTCCTGATCCCGGTCCACCTGGACGCCCTGGTGGTCAACGACCAGGTCCGGATGGGGGAGAACTTCCAGCGCTGGCAGGCCAACTACGCCCTCACCCGGCTGCGCCTGTCGCCGGAGCCGCCCCCGTTCGGGAACATCGACACCGACTTCGCGATCCGCCCCGACCGCAACGGCGTCTACCTGCAATGGCAACTCCCGCAACCACTCGCCCACGGCACACAGACCCACCCCGACGCGGAGGTGAAGTTCCCGCGCGTGCCCAACCGCTGGCTCGTCGTCCGCACCCACGGCACCCCCGACGCCGAAACCCGCACGCAGAACGCGTGGATCGTCGAGAGCGACCACCTCGACCCGGCCACCGGCACCAGCCCCTACGCCACGCGGGACGGCACGATCACCCGGATCGGCCGCCGCACCGACCTGACCACCACCCGCTGGACCGAACCCGACCCGCCCGCCGACGACCTGTTCCTGACCGCGGTCGGCCCCGGATTGCCGACGTTCGCGGTGTACCAGCCCTACAACGAGGACGTCTTCTCCATCCACGACACCCTGGAGGGCCTCGACCCCACCCGGGCGTGGACCCTGGGCTACCTGGTGGTCGGCTGGTACAGCGCCCCCGCCGTCGACCCGGTCACCGCCGCCGGCGACACGCTCGCCAAACTGCTCGCGGAATACGAGTGGAAGACAGCCCCCGGTTCCGACGGCCGCGCCTCCCGCGGCCTCTACCACGGCACGGTCCTGGGCCTGACCTGGCACGGCACCGGCCCCGCACCCACCTCGCCCCGACCCGACCTGGTCGCGGTGGCCGTGGGCCACAACAGCGCGCACGCCTCGACGGTGTTCCTCGACGAGGCCGAACCCCCCGACGCCCCCGGTCTCGCGGAACTTCTGAACACCTGCCAGCGGGGTCTGCTCGACGAGGTCGACGAACCCGACGGCGAATTCATCAAGGCCCGCGCCACGTTCACGTCGTGGTTCACGCCCACCCCGACCGGCTACGCCTGGACCCTGGAGGCCGACCCGAACGCCCCCGACGAGCCGCCCGCCGCCCGGCGTCGGGTCCGACGCACCCACACCGACTTCCTCGCCGCCCTCAACACCGCCCAGGCCGAACACGACGAGGCCGCCCGCGACCTCGCCGCCGCCCGGCGCCGCGTCTACGACCTGTGGTGGGCCCAGGGCCTGCCCATGGTCCCGGAGTTCGACCCCGACGACACCCTGCCCGACGGCGCCTACCGGGGCGAACTGGGCAAGCGACTGCGCGCCGCGGAGGCCGAGGCCGCGCGCTGCGAACTGCTCCTGGGCCAGGCACGCGCGAAGATCCCCTGGGGGAGCACCCAACAGGAACTCACCGACGCCATCGCCGACCACGCGGGCGACCACATCCCCGGATTCGTCCTCAAACGCGACGTACTGCCGGACCTGCACCGGGCCGCGGAGCCCGTCGTCGCGCTGCGCCGCGCAGCCGAAGACCAGCAGATCCGCCTCGCCGCCGAACAGGGCCTGCGGTGCCGGCGACCCCACGAACTCGTCTCCGGCGTCTACCTCGACCCCGACCGCACCGATCTGGTCACCGCACCCCCCGCCGCGATCCCGACCCCGCCGAACCTGCCCACCCAGCCCGCCGAACTCCCCCTGCTGCTGGCCGAGTTCTTCCACCTGGACCCCGCCAACGCCGCAGCCCTGGCCAAGGCCGCCGGCCGCCCCGGCACCGACGTCGCGCTCCTGCGCCAGGCGATGGCCGACCCGACCGGCCGCGCCCACGGCCTGCCCCCCGCCCTGGGCACCCCGCCCTGGCAACAGGCCTGGTCCCCGCTGTTCTTCCAGTGGGAGGTGGACTACTACCCGATCGCCTACGCCGACGGCGAGGGCGTCGAGGACCCCACCCACGCGAACTGGACGTTCGACGGCAACCGGTACCGCTGGAACGGCACCGGCGCCGCCACCGAACCACTGACCCTGCGCGGACGCCAGTTCCTCACCCCCACCCCCGCACAGACCCTCCGCGACGCGCTGCGCCACGCCGCCGACGACCGCACCGGCGCCTACGCCGACCTCCTGCGCACCCTGGCCGACCGAGCCGGCGAGGCCGACCTGCTCTCGCAGACCCTCGACGGCTTCAACGACCAACTCCTCGCCCGCGGCGGCCACCAGGCCGTCCACCTCGCGAGCGGCACCTCTCGGGTACGCGACACCGCGGTCGGCGAACAGATCGCACTCGGCCTGCCCCCGGACCCCGGTCCGCTGCCACGCCCGTTCCGCGGCTGGTCCGCCTCCCGGTTCCAGCCCGTACGCTCGGGCCAATTCGCGTTCACCCGACTCAACGTCGTCGACCGCTTCGGGCGCGCCCTGCCGCTGGTGATCCCGGACGAGATCGAACTGCGCGACACCATCGGCCAGGGCACCCCCGCCCACGCCTTCCGCCCCGGCCTGGCGGACGACCTGCGCCCCGGGCTCGACGACACCGGCGAACCCGTCACGGTGGTCGACCGCGACCGCGGCCGCTTCGTCGAGACCAAACCCCGACTGCCGCAACCCGCCCGCACCCGCCTGAACCTGCTCTCGGCCCACGACGACACCCACGTCCTGGACGAGGACGCCGCAGCCGAAGCGATCTGCGCCTGGCTGGTCCCCAACCACCTCGACCAGGCACTGCTGTGCTACGCGGCCGACGGGGCGCCCCTGGGCTCGGTCGCCGCCACCGTCATGCCCGACGGCACCACCGTGCCCCACTGGCAGCCGCTACCGGGATCACACCTCCTGCTCCCCGAGGACCTCGCCGCCGACCACGAACACCTGCACCGACTGGTCACCGAACTCCTCGCACTCGACCGCACCACGTTGCGCAGTTTCCTGCGCGGCGTCGACCGCGCGCTGACCACGATCGCCCCCAACGGCGACCAGGACCCGCCCAGCACGGTCGGTCGCCTCCTCGGCAGGCCCCTCGCCCTCGTACGGACCCGCGTGCGCCTGGACCTCGACGGCCCGACCTACGACGACCCGTCGTGGCGACACCTCCTCGACCCGCCCGACCCCGAATACCCCCGCTACCACTGGCCCGTGCGCCTGGGGGAGCGCGACGAACTCGGCGACGGCCTCGTCGGCTACTACCACGAACACGACTACACCGGCCTGCACATCGTCCTCGACGAGGCCGACCTCGACGACCTGGACGACGACTTCGACTACCTGCGCCCCATCGGCACCGGCCACGGCATCGCGCTCCCGGCCCGCCCCCCGCGCGACCACGAACCGACCAGCGCCGCGCACGTGAGCCTGCTCCTGGACCCCTACGGCACGGTGCACGCCACCACCGGCATCCTGCCCACCGCACACCTGCGGCTGCCCGGGCGCGCCTTCGAGGAATCCCTCGGCGCGGTCGCGGCCGGCTTCCGCTTCGGCCCGATGTTCACCGTCCAGGCCCCCGACGACACCGCCCTGATCCTGCCCAGGCCCGCCGACCGACACGGCACCTGGACCTGGGCCGAGCTCGCACCGGCCGGGGCCTGGACCACCCATCCCACCGCGCCCGCCGACCCGGCCCCCGCGTTGCCGTTCGCCCGCCCGGTCCTGCGCACCGGCTACCTCCAGCTCCACCCGTCCGAGGAAGGACCCACGCCGTGAACGACGAGTTCCCCGAACACCCGGCCTACGCGATCGTCTCGGGCCTGCTCGACTACGCGGTCCTGACCAACCCCTTCCCCCTGCAGGCCAGCCCTCCCACGGGGGACCCGACCATCGCCCGGCTGGACATGGTCGCCTCCGCCCCGCCCGGCGACCCCGTCGCGTGCAGCAGGATCGAGATCGCGCTCCCGATCGGCACCAGCGAGCAGTCCCTCGTGGACACCGCGGACGGCATCCGGCCCCTGCCACCGGCCGGCTGGCAGGGCGCGGTGGCCTCCACCGCCACGACCGCCACGATCACCTTCACCCCGCCCGGGGGCTCGTTCGTCTTCGACGAGGACGGCGTCGCCGCCTCCATCGCCGGACTGCGGATCAACCGGGCACCGGGCAACGCCACCCTGCGAATCACCGAACACCCGGTCGCGGTCAAGTCGCCGATCGAGCTCGTCCTGGCGAAACAGCCCTACCGGCCGCCCGTGCCCGCCGGCTCCCCGAACCGCTTCTCCGCCCGGCGCTGGGCCGGACCCACCACCTTGAGCACCACACCCGCCACCCAAGTGAGAGCCGGCCAACAGGTCACCCTGACGTGGCAACACCGCACCGGCGTACAGCGGTTCCTGTTCACCCGACCGCTGAACGGCAACGTCGGCGCGCCAGGGAAGGACGTCACGCAGGACAGCCGGTACGACTCCGCGCCGGTGGTGCGCCCGACCACGTTCACCCTGCGCACCACGGTCGTCGCCACCGGCGAGGTCATGTACGACACGGTGACGGTCACCGTCGACACCCCCACGTTCGCCGAACTCTTCGTGAGCGGACCACTCGGCGCGGGCGCGAGCGGCACGGTGACCTTCCCCGACGTGGTGACGGTGGCCGGAAGCCTGACCGTCGACGGCGCGGTGACCGCGCGCGCCGGCCTGACCAGCACGCAGACCTTCGAGACCAGGAACAAGCTCACCGCCCAACAGGGCATCACCGTCAACGGACCGGCCACCGCCGGCGGAACCTCGAACGTCCCCCGCGGCGAGGTCCAGGCGGGCGGCATCACCACGAACCGCGTGACCGCGAAGAAGACGGTGAAGATCTTCGGCTCTGTCGGGAAGGTCACGTCCGACACCGGCATGCTCCCCGCGACGATCGGCGGCCGTACCGACAGGCTCCTGCTCGGATACGTGCAACGAAGCACCACCTACCAGTACCAGAGCATCACCTTCAAGGTCGGCGCTCGCGAGGCCGGCTGCGGAGTCAAGAACAACGCGCACATCGAGGACGCGGTCTTCCTGCCGCTGCGGGCAGACGAGCAGGCAACGTGGAAGACATCGGGCGCGATCGCCCTGTACTCCGGCGCGAGCAGATTCGTCCTGGCCGCGTTCGGCGACAATTCCACCTCCTGACTGTCCGTCACCCCGAAAGGCGTCGACCATGACCACGGCCCTCTCGAAGGCGGACACCGCGCCCACCGCGACGGAACCGCTCCTCAAACACGCCGTACACACGATCCCCGATCCCCTGGAGGCGAACCTGTCGGGCCCGCCATCCCCCGCGCAGATCCGCGTGGTCCTCACCAACGGCGGCAACAAAGCCGTGCGCTGCACCTCGATCGTGATCGAACTCCCGGTCGGGACCCGCCCCCGCGACCTCGCCGCCACCGGTCAGGGCATCGTCGCGACCGCCACGACCGAGGGATGGACCGCAGCGGCCCCGGACGTCGGCGCGGACCGGGTCCGCTTCGCGTTCACGCCGTCGACCGCGGCCGAGATCATCACCGATCGGGCCGTGTCGTTCAAAATCGAGAACGTACCCGTCAACCGCGCGGTGGGAGTGGCCTACCCGCGGATCGTCGAGACCTCGGCCACGGGAGCGGACACGCCGGTGGCCCGGACCGGATTCGCCCGCCTGCCGAAGTTCCCCGCAGGCACCACGGCCACCTTCCCGGTCGGCACCAACCTGCGCGTCCACGCGGGCGAGCACGCGTCGATCGAGGGACTCCCACCCGCGGTGAGCGTCCCCCACAACAGCAAGGTCACCGTCGCGTGGAACCCGGCACCGGGCGTCGTGCGCCACCTGCACTACCGCGACCAGGCCGACGGCACCCCGATTCCCGACGGACACACCACGATGGTGTGCGGTCCGCTGGTTCGCGAGACGACGTTCACGCTACAGACCGTCTCCCAGATCGGCGGCCAACCCGTCAGCCGATACGACGCGTTCACCCTCCAGGTGGACGAACCCGAATACCCGAAGACGACCGTGGCCAACGGGCGGTTCGCGACCCTGCCGGCCGGAGCCGCCACCCGGATCACCTCCCCGGTCTCGATCACCAAGGCGCTGACCGTCACGGAGACGATCGCGGCCAAGAGCACGCTCGGGATCACCGGAACCGTGACGGCACCCGGGATCAAGACGGCCACCACCGACTTCGCGGGCACCCTCGCCGTCACCGGACTCCTCACCGCGAGCAACCTCACCGCGGCCAAGGTGACCACGACCAAGGGCCTCACGGCGACCGGACGGGTCGACATCCTCAAGGCCGCAAGCGAACCTCTGTCCGCCTCCGGGCAGCGGACGTTCAGCACCGACGGCCTCATCCTGGCGAACGCGGAGGCCAACAGCGACCTCGCACTGTGGGTGACCACACCCGTCCAGACCTTCCGCACGCACACGAGCGAGCAGGTCGGCACCCTGATCGCGCCCGTCCGTGCCCAGGAGAGCGTCTCCTGGGGCGTCGAAGGCCCGGGCGCGGGCTACACGTTCCGCTGGTTCCCCTTCGGTGTCTGACACACCGCCATACCACCGGCCGCTCCGACACCGAGGACCCGTGATGACGACCACATCGACCGGACCCACCGCGCCCGCCCCGAAGACCCTGCTCACCTACAGCCACGAGACCATCCCGCACCCGCTGAACCCCAGCGCCCCGGTCGGCGAACTCGAAATCGCCCGCCTGCGGTTGCTCGTCTCCAACCCGCTGCCCGATCCCGTGCGGTGCAGCCGGATCACCATCGTCCTGCCCGTCGGCACCGTCTCCGCGTCCGCCCTCGCCGAGACCGGCGTAGGCATCGTCGCCACCGCGACTCCGCACACCTGGTCGGTGGTCGCGATCCAGGAAGACGTCCTGGTCGCCGTACCGCAGGACGGAACCGCCGAGTTCACCCGCTCGGATCACGCAAACCCCGACCAGGTCACGGGAAGCCTCGCGATCCAGATCGACGGCATCAAGGTCAGCCGCGAGGAAGGCACCGCCACCGTACGCGTCATCGAGAGCGCCAGCGCCAGCCCCGACGCCCCCGAGATCGACCGGGACCTGGAGATCGACCTCGACAAGATTCGACTCCGCTGGCGACGGGACCTGCCCACCGAACCCGCGCACGCGGCGGGAACCGGAGCCCGAACGGACGAAGACGCCTCAAGCACCGCGAACCTCACCGCACGACTCTCACCCGGCGACCCCGCACCCGCCACCCTCGTTCCCAGGGCGACGCCGATCGTCCTGACCTGGCAGGGACCGACCGGGGACCACGTCGTCTACTCCCGAACAACGCCGAACGGTGTGACAGCAACCTTCCCGTTCCAACTCCCCGGCCTGGACCGCGACGAGACATTCGTCGTCAAGACGACCAAGGACGGCGTGGACCGCTACGACTCGGTCACCGTCACCGTCGACGCCCCCCTCTTGGCGAGCCTGCGCACCGACGAACTGGCCGCCGGCACCCCCGACATGACCCTCACCGGGCCGGCGGTGACCTGCACCAGGACGCTGAACGCAGGCGCCCTGGTGAAATCCCAGAAGTCCTGCACAGTCCACGGTGCGGTGACCGTCACCGCCCCGATCGCCACGCCCAGCCTGACCGCGACAGGAGCAGTCACCGGAACCGGCGCGAACCCGCGGATCACCGCGGGCAGCCTGTCGGTGACCGGCACCCTCCAAAGCGACGACACTCTGGACGCGACGAAGGGCCCGGTCAAGATCCTCGGCGAACCGGTCGTTCACAACACCGCCGACCTCCCGCACCTACCTGCCACGACCGACGGCTTCCTGGTCGTCTCGGCTTCCTGGGCTCGAAATGTCAAAGTGTGGGACTCGAAGGGCGTCTCGGCCTCCGATTCCAGCATGGACAGCGACGGCGGAACCACGGCGGCGCTTCCCGTCCACCGTGCCGACACCTACGACGGCGCCATCACCGAACCGCACGGCACCAGCGCCCAGTTCGTGTTCTACCCGATCGGAAGACCTTGAAAGGAGCGTGTCGTGGCACAGTCGCATGACCCGGAGAAGATCCGAGACGCGGGCACCGAGATCGTGCGTCTGCGTGCCGAGGCACACCGCGAGATCACCGGTGAGTGACCCGCCCCGGCACCGGTATGCGGCGCCCGCGCATTGCGGGCGAACAGGGCCCGCCGTGGAAGGCATTCGAGGGCAGAGCAGTCGGTCACGCGAGAGACCTGGCGGCGCGGTGTGAGCCGTCGGGCTTCGGCACCCCATCCGAACGCCCTACGGGCGCCGCGCCGTGCATCGGTCGACAGGGTGTGAACGGAGAGGCGGTGAGCCGGCCGAGGCATCCGGTTTCGTCGAAGACGGCGAGGTCGGCCCGTGACGGCCTGGACCGTCTTCCGGCCGGGTGACGGTCCTCGTCCGGGTGGGCGTGTGTCGGAGGGTGGCGGGTGGATTCAACTCGTCCAGGTTTTGAGTTGGGTGGCGACCTCGCGTACCGGGAGGCCTTCGCGTGCCGCGTGGGCCAGGGGGAGGACGGTGTCGAGGCCGGGGCTCACCGGGAGGCCGCTCGCGGCCAGGTAGGCCGCGGTGACGGTGGCCGCGAACAGCAGGTTCCTCGCCTCGAGGCTCGGGTTCCGGGCGAGTTCGCACAGCAGCGCGGCGGCTTTGTGGTGGGGCTCGGGGTAGACCTCGTGGTCGAGGATCTCCGCGCGGTGGCGTGCGTCGGCCGCGATCGGTACGCCGTAGTCGACGACCTGGGGGTCCCCGGGGATCTGCTGGGCGACCGCCAGGATCCAGGCGAGGTCGATCCGCAGGTTCACGCGGCGTCCCGCGGCGCGGTCCGCGCCGACTCCGCCGGGAGACCCGGGTAGCGGTCCTCGCCGAACTCCGCCTCGAACCGGTCGGCGTACGTCGCCAGGAACGTCGCGGCGCCGGCCATGAACGCCGCGCGGGACTCGTTCACGTCCTGCTCGATCAGATCGGCCACATATCCCTGCAGGCTCAGGCCACGGCGCTTGGCCCGCTCCTCGGCGGCGGCCTTGACGGCCTCGTCCAGCCGGATGTTCGTCTGCTTACTCATGCCCACAAGCATAGCTATATTCCGATACCAGCGACTAGCAGGGCGTTGTCGCGATGCCACACGCGAGGCCGGCGCGTTGAGGCGGCGTGCCACAACGCGCCGCGTGGCGCGTGTTCGGCGACGGGGCAGATCGTTGCGGGAGCGGCGAACGGTTGCCACGCCGGATCGTGCGTCGGCGACGAGTCCGGGGCCCGCGTCGTCGAGGTCGTCTGGGATGGCGGTGACCTCGGCCATGCACGGGGTTCGGCATCGTGAGAGGAGCAATGCACCGCCGACCTCGGACACACGGCACGTTCACCGTGCCGGATCGCCACCACTGCGGGGGCGACGCGGCGGTGTTCGACGAGAGGCCCGGGCGTGGTCGATGAGCAGTCGTCAGGAGTCTCGGGTTCGTGGATTGCGCATGATGTCGAGGAGATCCGGGCCTGCGGGGCGTCGTTCGAGGGTCCGAGCGCACATGTCTCTGAGGGCTGTGGCGACGAGCCAGTGATGGACGGGCACGGTCTCGGCGATGTGTGCGAACGCCTCCATGTAGACGTCTTCGAGGCCTTTCGGTGGGTGCGGGGCTTCGCCCAAGCCCGTGACGACCTCGGGCGAGCCTGCGACGTCGGTCAAGGTGACCCTGGTGTCGGCGAGCCCGGCGTCGAGTGTTTTTGCCGCCTTTGCGTCGCTCGGAGGTGGGAACGGCGCGAGGAGCTTCTTGAGGTTGGTCTCGGTGACCGGCCTTCGGTCCTGCCCACGACGATCCGGCAGCAGCATGTGCTCGATCACGGGCGCCATGTCCACGGGCAAGCGCCGTCTGGCCAGGGCCAGTTGCTGCCGGGCTTTGGCACCGACGCCATCCGAGTGGGTCTCCAGCCGTTGCAGCATCTGCACCGCGGTGACCACCTGCGTCCCCGTGGACCGCAGAGCCCGCTCGAGGGAACGCTCGAGCAATTGCGCGCATGCGCTGTCGCTGCGGGCCGCCCGATGCAGCGCTGTCACGAGCGGCCACGCCTCCTCCTCCGGCATGGGTGGCAAATCCAGGAGTTCGAGAGCAAGTTTGGTCAACAGTTGCTGAAACCGCGGCTGACCGGAGGCGACCTCGTCGTTGAGCAGGTCGACCGCCAGGAGCGCTCCCGGTCCGACGAGCGCCGAGGAGCAGTCCATACCCAAGGACTGCAGCATCGTCATCACGTGATGCCGGGCGACACCCTGCTGGTAGAAGACGTCACCCGCCGCCAGGAGCCAGGTGTTGCGCCAATGCGCCGAACGCGCGATCACCCGCAGCCGGCCGGCGACGTCGGCGCCCTGGTCCGAGGAGATCGCCTGCGCCGCCATGAACTCCTGCAGGCTACGCACGTCGAAACCCACCGCCGAGCCCAGGCGCGGCGCCAACAGAACCAGGCGCTGCGTGGCCACCGTCACCAGTCGTTCCACCAGGCGCTTCAGGTCCGCGTCCTGGACATGACCCTCGCCCAGCAGCAACTCGATCGCGATGGCCTCCAACTCCTCGAGAGTCAGCACCGCGTCGGAATGCCCCGAGTCCTCCGACGCGACCTGAAGCCGCAACCCCACCTCGGCGTGGATCCGGTCGACAAGCCTCCGATACCGATCGAGGAACTGCGCGGTAGGGCCAGGCTTGGCCACCTCGCGCGCGAAAACCGTGTCGTAATACATGTGAAACAGCCGATACCGCTCCTGCGGCACCCGCTCCCGCCGCTCGAGCAGCACCGACATGATGGTGATCTGGAGCGGCGTCGTCATCAAACGCGCCGTCAACGGATCACGAGACGCGGCCCTCAACCGATCCAAGACCTTCCGCGCCATGATCGGATCACCCTCGAACCGCGCCCCCGCGAGCCGGTCCGCGTACGCCAACCCGTCCTTCACACCCAGGGCCGCGAGATGCAGATGCGTGTACGCGGAGGCGGCGAACTCCTGCCGGTACCCCTGCGGACGCGTCGTCGACACGATCAACAGATCCGCGTTGCACTGCCGCGCGTCGGTGAGGAACTCCTTCAACTTCACCAGTACGTCCGCTCGCGCGGCAGCTGCGGCGACCTCGTCCAGACCGTCGAGCACCAAAAGCCACGGCCACCGCCCCAACCACTCACGCAGCCCGTTCGGGGACACCGATGGAACGGCCTCGCTGACCTGGTCCGCCAGATATCGCAACAACCCAGGAGCACCGGCGCCGGCCAAGGCGTCGGCGTACTCGGCCAAATTGATGCGCACCGGCCAGCGACGCATCACCGGTTCGGGGATCCCCAACTGCGCCATACGCTCACGGAACCGGCGCAGCAACACCATGTCCTCGTCAGCCAGCCAGCCCGCGTCGGCGAGGAACGACACCCGGTACACCTGGCACAACAACTGCGACAGCGTGGTCTTCCCCTGCCCGGGCCCACCGACCAAGGCAAGGTGCGCCGGTCGACCCGCCTTGGCCAACGACGGCCGAAGAATGGCGTTCCCGTGGCGAACGACATGCTCGACAGTAGACACCCGAGCCGCCGTACCGTCCGCGTCCACCCATGTCGCGGCCAAGTCGACCGCGACATCCTCCAGCGGCAGGCTCTGGTTGTTGCCTTCTCCGGCCTGCCCGAGTCGAACCTTGTGGTCCACCGCCACTTGTGTGGCCGCATAAGTGGCCGCCAGCCGTCCGACGTCGTTGAACCCGCTGTTCGCCAGCATCGCCTGGAGCTGCGCCAGGATATCCCCGGTCGTGATGAGGCCCAAGTACGTCTGACGAACCTCGAGGTTGCCGTCGAGGAAACTGCCCAACTGGTCGAAGTGCCACACACGCCAGGCGACGAGGCCCAAACCCAGACGGGTGTTGAGTCCCGAGATCTCACGATCGACGCGATCGATCCCACCGGCCCGGGACACCGGCGACAAGACCACGTTCGTCACGAAGATCATGTAGTCGGGACGCTCGGGAGCATCGTCTGCGCGCAATGCCTTGGCCCGCGCGTTCAGCTCCTTCTTGACCTGGTCGACGAACCAGTCGGTGTCGGCCTCGGTGCCCAGCGGACGTTGACGAAACTTCGCCTGCAACACCCCATAGCCCGACCACAAGCCCTCCGGCGCGGGATCAGGAAACGACAATTGCCCACGAAACGTGGCCTCGCGACCACCGTCGCGACCGTCACCGAAGACCTCGACCCCGCAGCCGAGCACACGCAACGCAAGCCCTTGCACCAACTGCTCGAAGCCACGCGTGCCCAGCCGCGTCAGGTTGAGCTGCTCTGAGTTTGGTGGAGTCCTTGAAGCCGGGTTATGGTGCCCGGCGTAAGGAGCACCACGAACCATGCCAGCACCACGCAAATACCCC
>NZ_JBITJP010000051.1:0-33998 GCF_044460165.1 Embleya sp. NPDC050154 | reverse complement strand
TCCGCTGGTGGGGAGCCGGAGCGGGCCGGTGGGACCTCCGGTGGCCTTGTACTTGGCCAGGATCGGCCCGCACAGGTCGAGCTTGACGTTCGCGTTCCCCGCCGAGGGGAACTTCTCGCAGGTGGTCCACGGCGTCTGGTTGTCCGCGATCAGCCGCATCGGCCCGAACGCGTTCCCGTCCGCCCCGGGGGTGATCCCGAGGGCGACGTACAGCCTTCCGTCCGCGGCCTGTCCCCACAGGTCGGCCTTGCCGTCGCCGTCGAGGTCGCCGTCGGAGTTGAGCCTGGGGTAGGCGGCGCCGTCGAACCCGGTCCCGATCAGCGTGCGCGCGGCGGTGTTCCCCAACGCCGTGACGTCGACGCTGCCGTCGGCGTTCTTCTTCGACGCGTACTGGTAGAGCTGTCCGGTGGCGCGGTCGCGGGCCCACAGGTCGGGGAGCTGGTCGCCGGTGACGTCGCCGGGGGCGATGAGGTCGAGGTTCCTCCAGTCGGCGGTTCCCAGGGGGATGGCCTTGTCGAAGGCGCCGCCGCTGGTGTCGCCGTGGAAGAGCCACAGGCCGGCGCTGCCGTCGCCGTTGTTCTCGAGGGTGAGCAGGTCCAGGCGTGCGGCACGGGATCCGCTGAGGTCGTTGTCGACGTTGCCGGGGGCGAGGATCTGCCGGACGCGGGACCAGTCGGAGGTGTAGGCGGCGCAGGTGCCGTTCGGGCGGGTGGCGTCGACGCAGACGTTGGGTCGGGTGACGCCGTCGCGGTTCTCGCTGGTGAAGTACTCGCCGTGGGCTCCGGCGCCGGCGGTGGGGTAAAGGTAGAGCTGTCCGTCCGCGTGGGCGTAGAGGTCGTCGTAGGTGATGCCGGCGCCCCCTCGGTGGGTGATCAGCGATCCCGCCCAGGTGGGTTGATCCTCGGTACCGGCCGGGCCTTGGAAGGTGCGGGAGGCGATGGTGCCGCCTGCTGCGGGGTTCGTGTCGGCGGCGTACATGCGTAGGGCGCCGGCGTCGTCGACGGTGAGCAGGTCGATGCGCCCGTCGCCGGTGATGTCGCCGAGGGTGGTTTTGGCGTGGGGATCGGAGGGTGCGTAGAACTTGTAGATGGTGGGTTGTGAGCGGTTGCCGGCCTTGTCGACGGTTTGGGCGTAGAGGGTGTTGGTGCCCCACAGGACGACGGGCAGGGGGTCGGTTCTCCAGATCTTGGTGATGTCGTCCCAGGTGGCGCGGGCGGCGCCGCCGACGGGGATGATGGCATTCAGGGCGTATTCGATGGTGTCGACGCCGGAGGCGTTGTCGGTGGCGGTGAAGGTGAAGGTGCCTTTGTCGCCTGCGGTCTTGCCGCCGCCGGCCTTCGGGTAGTCGATGCTGTCGACGGTCGGTACCGACGGCGGTGTGCCGTCGATGGTGAAGGTCTGGCCGGCGGTGGGGAGTGAGCTCGTGTGGCCGTCGCCGGTCTGGGCGGTCCATCTGTAGGTGTGGCCGTCGAGGAGCAGCCCGACGGGGAGGTCGACGCGGGCCTCGTGGCCGTCTGCGCCCTTGGAGACGAATCCGCTGGTGTAGACGACGGGGTCGCCGTTGCCGACTTCGGTGACGACGAAGTTGGCGTCCAGGGTCTGGACGTGGTCGGGGTCGGTCACGGTGGCGTAGAGGCTGACGCCGCCCACTGCGGGGTTGACGGCGCCGATGTAGCCGTCGTTGCCCGAGGTTCCTCCGTTGACGGGCGCGGGCGTCATGCGCAGGTTGGTGGGCTGGTTGGGCGGGGTGTTGTACTCGATGTAGATGAAGTTGTCGGCGGCGTCGCGGGAGAAGCGCTTGAAGGAGTTGTTGGACGTGTTTTCGGGGGTTTCCTTGCCGTAGACGCCGAGGGTGAGGAACTGCCAGTTCTGGTGGGGGGCGAGGTTGGCGGTGATGTCGAAGTCGACCTTGCGGTCACCGCAGGTGGGCTTGTTCGTGCCGGGGACCGAGGCGGTTCCCCACAGGCCCTGATCCGTGGGTTGGGTGCGCCAGGTGGTGTTCTCGTTCAGGGTGTCGCTGGTCAGGTGCAGGTAGACCGGCTGGGCGTCCGCGGGCAGGCAGCTGGACAGGGCGGAGTAGACCTGGGTGGTGGTGAAGACGACACGTTTGATGGACTTGCCGTCCAGGCGCCCCTCCCAGTTGTAGTCGACCCGGTAGAAGGAGCGCTCCAGTCCTCTCGGGCTGTCGTACCACTGGTATCCGGCGCCCGGAAGCCAAGCGGTGTTCTTGCGTCCCGACACGTCGGGGTAGGCCTGCTGGACCCAGTTGTACATGCTCGCCCGGTCGAGCATGGGTATCCAGTCGGGGTCGATGTAGACCGGGAACACCGTGTCCGGAGCGGCGAGCAGGCCCGCGTCGGGTGTCAGCGTGAGCGAGGTGCCGGTGACGAAGGCTTCCAGCGGGGCGGTCGTGGCGTGGACGCCGGGGCGCGTGTCGGTGGAGACGAGTTCGTCCGCGGGGACCGGAGGGGGCGAATCCTGCGTCCCGGCCGGCGCGGACGCGGTCTTCGCACTTCCGGTGGCGGGGGAGGTTTTGGGTGTGCTGCGCGAGTCCCACATCACGGGCGCGGGTGCGGTGAACGCGACCTTGCCGTCGGCGGCCTTGGCGACCAGCGACCCGTCGCCCGCCTCGGTGACGGTGACGCCGTCGGTGGCCATCCCGAGCCTGAGCGCGGCGAGTTGCGGGTTCCTGGCGGCGGTGGCGGTCTTGACGACCAGGGTGTGGGTGAAGCCGCCCTGTTCGCGGGCGGTGACCTTGAGGTCGACGTCGGGCAACACTCCGGGGTAGAGCGCGCCGTCGCCGGCGAGGACCGGCGTGGGAAGCGTCGTGGGCCAGGTGAAGGTGAGCTTGCGCCCGGCGTTGGTCATCGACGCCAGCAGCGTGGTGCCGCCGCCGCCCAGGGTCAGGTCAGTCGTGGTGGCGGCGGGTCGCAACGTCCCGTCCGCGGCGCGTACCAGCGTCGGGTCGAGGTCGCGCCAGGTTCCGGACTTCTTCGTCCGGGACGGCTCGACGGTCCGTTGGAGCGCCAGGACGCCGTCGGGCTTCGCGGTGACGGTGTCCGTCTCGGTCGTCAACTCCGGCACGGGAACCGGGACTCCGGTGCGCACGGCCTGCGCAGTCGCCCTCGCCTCGGCTACGGCCTTCGCGTCGGCCGACGGGTCACCCACGGCGGCGCTGCCTGCGGCCGTGGTGCCGACTCCGGCGGCGGATGCGATGGCGGGTGCGTGGTGGGGCGCGGCGCCGGCGGCGCCGACGGCACACGTCATCGACAAGGTGACGAGCCCGCCCACGAGGGCCGACAGTCGTCGCGCGTACGGGCGTGGGCGGGGAGGCGGGTGCCCCATGAAGGTGACTCCTCGGGAGAGTTGGCGGTGCGGGGCGCGGGCGCGCATAGATGCGCGGAACGTACCGGTTGGCTACAACCGTTCACCAGGTGACGCAGATCACGTCGACTCATTCAATATATCGACAAGGAATCAAGTCTCTCGAAGACGCTTTCGAATTGCCGAACTATGCCTGCCAACGGGCGATTTGGACCTACCGGGGACTCCCGAGCGGCCGGTTGGGTTGTAGTGACGAAACACACATTCACCCACGGGAACTCCCTTTACCCACAAGGAACTTGCCGCGTACGGTGCGCTCCGTCTGTGATCTTTCGCCTGCTCGGGGGCGGGATCCGTCCTGTCTCGGTGGGGGTTCGTCATGCGTGGTTGGTCGTGGGGATCGAGGTCCCGACGTGCACGAGGATCAAGTTCGGCGCGCCTGTTCGTAACGGGGGCGACGGTCCTGGCGCTGACGGCGAGCGTGGGCCCGGCCCAGGCCGTCGACTGGATCGAGTCCCGCCCCGACACCGAGGGATGGTCCCCACGAGATCTCCCCAAGACGCCGTCCGTAGGCGGAAAAGAAGCGTCCAAGCCCGACGCACGACCCCTCACCGGTGACGGCCACCGATCGTGGAAACCCACCGCGACCACCTGGCCCAAACCGGCCGAGACCGAGACCATCCCCGCTCCCGCGTCCAACTTCGTCGCGCGGGGAGGCTCGTCCCTGCTGGCCGCCCCCACCGGCGGCAACGCCCCCGGCACCCCCGTCTGGATCACCACCCCCACCGCGAGCGCCCCCAGTCCCCTGCGCCCGAACGCCCTCGCCGCCCCCGCAACCGGCGCGGCTAGTTCCCCGGGCCGGGTCAAGGTCACCGTCGCCGACCACGCTGCGGCGGAGCGGGCCGGTGTCGACGGCGTCCTGATCACGGTCCGCCCCACGGACACGGCCACCGCCCCCGGCAAGGTCACCGTCGGTGTCGACTACGCGGGATTCCGGGACGCGTTCGGCGCGGACTGGTCCTCGCGGCTGCGTCTGGTGTCGATGCCCGAGTGCGCGCTCACCACCCCGGACGTCCCCGCCTGCCGGGTCAAGACGCCGGTGGTGGGCGGACGCAACGACCGCGTCAAGAACCGCGTCCTCGCCGACGTCGACCTCACCGCCGCTTCGCCCACCACCGCCAAGTCCGCGAACGCGCCCGCCTCGGGCGGCGCGATGGTGTTCGCCGCGACCGCGGACGCGTCCGGCCCCTCGGGCGATTACAAGGCGACCTCGCTGTCGCCGTCCGGTCAGTGGTCGGCGGGCGGCAACTCCGGTGCGATGAACTGGTCGTACCCGATCGGCGTCCCGCCCGCGATCGGCGGCACCGCACCGACCGTGAATCTGGCCTACAACTCGGGCGCCGTGGACGGTCGCACCACCTCCACCAACAACCAGGCCTCCTGGATCGGCGAGGGCTGGGAATACTCGCCCGGGTTCGTGGAGCGCTCCTACCAGTCGTGCGCGCGCGACGGCCAGGACAAGTCCGGCGAGAAGTGCTGGTCCAACCAGAACTCTTTGACTCTGTCCCTGAACGGCAAGTCCTCGACCCTGATCCAGGACGACACCGACAAGACCAAGTGGCGTCTGGAAGACGACGACGACTCCCGCATCGAACCCCTGACCGGCGCGATCAACGGCGACGACAACGGCGAGTACTGGCGCCTGACCACCGGCGACGGAGTCCAGTACTACTTCGGCGTGGGCCACAAGCCGGGCGGCAACAACCAGGACACCGCCACCAACTCGACCTGGTCCGCGCCCGTCTACGGCAACAACGCGGGCGAACCCTGCAACAAGACCTCCGGGTTCGACGCGTCCTGGTGCCAGCAGGCCTGGCGCTGGAACCTCGACTACGTCGTCGACCCGCGCGGCGGCATGGTCACCTACTGGTACAACGCCGAGACCAACCGATACACCCGGGGCGCGGTCCTGGTCGGCTCCGGCACGCTGACCGAGTACACCCGCGGCGGCACCCTCGCGAAGATCACCTACGGGTCGAAGACCACCGACACCACCGCGCCCACCGCCCAGGTCCTCTTCGACACCGCCGAGCGCTGCCTGGTCAAGGACGGGTTCGACTGCGACCCGGCCAAGATGACCAAAGCCAACGCCGCCAAGTGGCCGGACGTCCCCGTCGACAAGCAGTGCGCGACGTCTGGCACGTGCGAGGAGCACGGCCAGTCGTTCTTCTCCACCCGCCGCCTCACCAGGATCGTCACCCAGTCCCTCGTCGGAGCCGGCTACCAGACGGTCGACGAGTACGCCCTCGACCAGGACTACCCGGACCCGCAGGACGGCTCCTCCCCGACGCTGTGGCTGAACTCGATCACGCGCACCGCCTGGGACGGCACCAAGAAGATCGACGTGCCCTCGGTCGACTTCGTCGGCGAGTTCATGCACAACCGCGTCGACGCCGGCGGTGACCTGGCCCCGCCGATGAACCGCCGCCGCCTGAAGGGGATCACGAACGAGACCGGCGGCCAGACCACGGTCGTGTACAACGCCCCCGAGTGCACCCCCGCCACGCTGCCCGTCCCGGACGCCAACACCAAGGCGTGCTACCCGATGTGGTGGAACTACGACGAGGACTCGGAACCGGTCCTGCACTGGTTCCACAAGTACACCGTCGCCGAGGTCACCGAACACGACATCGCCACAACCGCCCCCAACCGCTCCACCCGCTACGAGTACGTCGGCGGCGCCGCGTGGCACCGCGACGACTCCGAGCTCACCGAGGACAAGGAAGCGTCCCGACCCAAGAGCAAGGACCGCCGGACCTGGAACCAGTTCCGCGGCTACGGCCAGGTGATCACCCGCTCGGGCGTCGCCCCCAAGGACGCCGTCACGCAGTCCGCGACGTTCTATCTGCGCGGCATGGACGGCGACGTGAGAAAGGACGGCACCACACGCGCCGTCACCCTCACCGACTCCACCGGTACATCAATCGTCGACGCAGACCACCACGCCGGATTCGCCTACGAGACGAAGACGTTCACCGGCGACGGCGGCGCGGTGGCCGCAACCTCGCTGAGCACGCCGCACGCCTCGGCGGTCACCGCCACCCACGCCCGCGTGCGCGGCCTACCCCCGCTCACCGCCCGCCGCACCGCCACCGAGAAGACCCGGGACCGCAGCCTCCTCGCCGACGGCACCACCTGGCGCGAGACGTCCAAGAGCACCACGTTCGAGCCCGTCCACGGCCTCCCGGAGACGATCTCGGACAAGGCCGACGGCCTGCCCGAGTACTGCACCAAGACCACCTACGCACACAACACGTCCGCGTGGATCATCGGCAAGCCCGTCGAAACCCGGTCCCTGGTGGGCAACTGCGCAACCGCGCCGTCCAAGGACACCGTGTACGCGTGGTCGCACACCCTCTACGACAACAAACCCTTCGGGGAAATCGGCGCGGTCGGTGACGTCACCTCCAACGACGCGGTCATCGACTACAAGGCGGACGGCACCCCGAACTGGGTCACCACCGCCAAGTCGGAGTACGACGCCTACGGCCGCGTCACCAAGGCCACCGACGCCGAGAACAAGACCACCACGACCGCCTACACCCCTAGCGCGGGCGCCCTGCCCACCACGGTGGCCGTCACCGGCCCCACCGGCTGGACCGCCTCGACCACCTACGCCGGGCTCCGGAACCTCCCCGTCAAGGCCGTCGACGTCAACGGATTGGCGACCGAGCAGGAGTACGACACCCTCGGTCGGTTGATCGCCGTGTGGAAGCCCGGTCACACCAAGGCGGACAACGCGGACCTGCAGTTCGCGTACGCCCCCAGCAAGACCGGCCCGTCGGTGGTCACCACCCGCACTCTGAAGACCGACAAGAAATACGCGGTCTCGCACCGGCTCCTCAACAGCTTCCTCCAGGAACGCCAGACCCAGTCGAGCACCGCCAACGACGGCTTCGGTCGGGTAATCACCGACACCTTCCACGACAGTCTCGGCCGCCCCCACAAGACCAACCAGCCCTACTTCAACGACATCTCGAACCCGGGCACGACCCTCTTCGTCGGCGAAGACAAAGAAGTCCCCACCCAGAACGCGGTCGTCTACGACGGCATGGGCCGCACCACCGCCCAAGTCTTCTCCTCCAAGGGCGTCGAACAGTGGCGCACCACCACCACCTACGCCGGCGCCGACGAGACGCGGGTGACCCCGCCGCCCGGCGGGACCGCGACCCTGTCCATCTCGGACGCCCGCGGTAAAGCGCGGGAGTTGCGCGAGTACAACGGCGGAGTCCCCACCGGCAGCGACTACTCGAAGATCACCTACGAGTACAGCCCCCGCGAGGAACTGCAGAAGGTCACCGACGCCGGCGGCAACACCTGGACCTACACCTACGACTTCCTCGGCCGCAAGACGCACGTCGAGGACCCGGACAAGGGCCCCTCCGACACCCGCTACGACCTCGTCGGGCGCATCACCGGCACCACCGACGCTCGCGGCCAGACCCTCGCTTACACCTACGACGCGCTCGGCCGCAAGACCGCCTCCTACAAGGACACGGTCGCCGACGCCAACCTCCTCTCCGAGTGGACCTACGACCGCTACGCCAAGGGCCAGGCGGACGGCTCCTCCCGCTACGTCGGCGGCAAGGCCGGCGCGAAGTACACCAGCGAGATCACCGGGTTCGAACCCGGCACCTACCGCCCCACCGGCACCCGCACCACCATCCCCGCGGCCGAGGGCAAACTCGCCGGCACCTACACCACCGCCACCACGTACGAACCGGTTCTGGGCCTGCCAGTCAAGACCGACGTCCCCGCCCACGGCGGGCTCCCCGCCGAGACCCTGAGCAGCACCTACACCACCCTGGGACTGCGGACCAAACTCGGCGGCGAACGGGCCTACCTCAACCGCGGCCTCTACGACGTCTTCGGCCGCAACATCCGCGCCACCCTCGGCGACGCCCCCCTCCAGGCCGCGTTCACCAGCGCCTACGACCCTGCCACCGGCCGCCTGCTGTCCACGAACTGGGACAAGCAGACCGCCACCACCACCAGCGTCGACGCCACCACCTACACCTACAAGCCCAGCGGCGACGTCACCTCCATCAGCACCGTCCGCGACAGCGGTTCAACCGACACCCAGTGCTTCGCCTACGACGGCCACCGCCGCCTCAAGCAGGCCTGGACCGACACCGCCGGCACCACCACCCTCCCCGCCCCCAACGTCCCCGGCATCGGCGGCTGCACAACCCAAACCCCGACCACGAACACCGTCGGCGGCCCGGACCCCTACTGGCAGACCTTCGACTACGACATCGTCGGCAACCGCACCAAACTCGTCGACCACGACCCCACCGACGACCCCACCAAGAACGTCACCACCGAATACGGCTACCGCCCCGGCGCCCAGCCCGGCAACCGCACCCACCGCCTGGACACCGTCACCGTCAAGACCGGCACCGCAGCCCCGATCACCACGACCCTGACCTACGACCAGGCCGGCAACACCAAATCCCGCCCCGGCGCCGACGCCAACCCCCAGACCCTCACCTGGAACGAAGAGGACAAACTCGCGAAGGTCGACTCCGCGACCGGCACCAGCGAATACGTCCACGACGCCGACGGCAACCGCATCATCCGCCGCGAGAACGGCAAGACCACCCTCTACCTCGGCACCGACGAACTCACCACCAACACCTACGGCACCGGCCCCGTCGTCGGCACCCGCTACTACCCCACCGCCGGCGGCACCTCCGTCATCCGCTCCGGCACCGGCGGCCTCGCCTACATGGCCGCCGACCACCACGGCACTCCCACCGCCATCCTCGATGCCGCCGACCTGACCGCAACCCGCCGCCAGTCCAAGCCCTTCGGTGAACCCCGGGGCCCCCAACCCACCCAGTCCAACGGCCAATGGCCCGACGACAAGGGCTTCCTCGGCAAGCCCATGGACACCACCGGCCTCACCCACGTCGGCGCCCGCGAATACGACCCCAGCCTCGGCCGCTTCATCAGCGTCGACCCCCTGATGGACCTCACCGACAACCAACAAATGCACGGCTACACCTACGCCGGAAACAACCCGGCGACGGTAAGTGATCCCTCAGGGCTATTCGGCATAGGCCAGGCCATTTTCGGCATAGGTCAGGCCATAGGAGCGGCCGGCGGCGAGGACAAGAAGCAGAAAAAAGCGCAGCACCAGGCCGCGGAAACCGTCAAGGAAAAGGGCAGTAACCCCGTCACGACCGTTTCATATAAAAGTGGCGGACGAAAGCGGGGCGACGACCCTGTCGTATCGGTTGGCGAAGCAGCCGTTCTAGGAGTGATCGCCGCCTACCAAGTCGCCGGCAAAGCGGAGTGGGCCGCGGATGAAATCCTGAGCACGTGGGACAAGTGCCGGAATGAACAATGGATCATCTGCTCGCAGACGGACTTCACTTGGGATGGGATCAAGAGGAAGTTCCGGGGCGAGGACAACACGAAATTCGGTTGGTTCATTGTGTCTGAGCTCGTCTGCGTCTACGCGGATTGTCAGAACCTCACCCCCGAAGCCCGTAAACGTTACCTTGAAGTAGCTGACAGTCTCAAAGACGAGAAAGTTACTTCGGGTCAAGAAGTTGATCTTGGAGGAAATAGGATTGGTGAAGTATTCGCCAGCGGGCACAAGCCGGAATCGGACGAAATTACGGCATACCTTGATGACGTCCCTGGCATGCAGCCGCGCCATCGCCTGCAGGAGAATCACGTGGCCTCGGAGCATACGGAAACGCTACTCGCTTGGAGGATGCGACAAAGTGGACAAATACATGCAAATTTGATCATTAATAATAAAAGAGGGGTATGTGGGTTCTGTGATTTCGCAGTGCGGGCGATCCTACCCTGGAATCAAAGCATGACGGTGTGGTATAGGGATGGGTTGGGACAGTTCCAATCAAGAACCTTGCGCGGAACTGCACCGACTCCGGGCTGGCGGTGAGTGCGCCCTCGCCATGACGAGCCTGGGGAGTCGACCGCGCAGGTCTATCTGACTGGATGTGTAGTGACGAGGTCGTAGTTGGCATGACGAGATCTGCCGATGATGAGATGTTGGGGAGCAGGACGGATGGGGCTCGTGGCGTGCAGAACAGAGAGCCCTCGTTCCGGAGTGACACCCTCGCGTGCATCAGAAGAATACGAAAGCGCACAGATGCGAACCCGCGACGGACGAAGGTCGTTTAGATCGTGTTTGGATCACCGGTCGCAATTTTCTAGTGTGCGGTCTCACAAGACGCGGGCGGAGCCGAACTTTTGGTGAGGCAAAGTGCCGTTGGCAGCCAATCCGCTTCGGGGTTTGCCGCTTGAGCGGTTCGGTGGGGGCAATTGTGGCCCCGGGCAGCGTGTGTCGGCAGGGGATGGTTCTGCCCCGATTGGTCACATATCCCTCTGCGTCTGGGGCGATGCTGCATACTGATGTGCTGAACGTGCGGCAGCGACGTATACGTTCAGGCGGTTGTGAAACAATTCTCAGAGCCTTGGTTATGAGCTCTCTGATGACAACCGATTTGTTCTGCGGCGCTGTGAACGTCTTGAGGTTTGTGTAGCAAGAGTGGGAGATGGAGGACTGATGGGTGTGGAGAGTTCGGGGCAGGGCTGGCAACTCATTGCGGAGGACAATCCTGAGCAGTTCGAAGGGACGGACCTCGATGTACGGGCGGTGATGGCCGGGTTGCCATCGGAAGTTTGGGACGGTTTCGAGTTCGATCGCGTGCCCTGGTCGCGGTTTCCGCACGTGTTCGGGCCGGGTGAGGAGGTCGCCGAGGAGTTGAGGCGGCTTCTGTCGGCGGATGCCCCGACCGTGCTTTCGGTGGTCCGCGACCTCAGGGATATCGTGTGCCATGCGGGGCAGCCGTCCGCGCCAGGGGCGCTGGCGGTGCCGTTCCTGGTGCGTGTTGCCGCCGATCCGTCGACGCATCACCGGTCGGAAGTGTTGTGGTTGGTCGCTGGGGTGGCCCGCCGTGTGCACAATCACGGATTCGGGCGCGGGAACCTGCTCTTGGTCGGCTATGCGGACGACGAGTGGGCGTTCGACGCTGCGGGGTATCTGCAGAACTGGTCGATCGGCGCGGCGCGCGATGCGATCACCGCGGACGCGGGGATCATCACGGCGTTGCTCGACGACCCGGATCCAGAGGTGCGCTGCCTGGCGGCCTACGTCCTCGCCGCCGGCTCCGGCGAGATCGGTGCCATTCGTGCGGCTTTGCACGAACGCCTGCGCGTCGAGGAGATCGCGCGGGTGCGGGCGTGTCTGGTGCTAGCGGTCGCCCAACTGGCCCGGGAGCATCCGGTGGAGGGCGTTGTCGATTGGATCCGGGAATGCTGGCAGGACTCGGAACGGGCGGGTGAGGTGCGGGTGAGCGCCGCACTAAGTTGGCTGTGCCTGGTGGACGACCCGGTACCCGACGAACTGCGGGTGATGCTCGGGGTGACGGTCACGGACGAGCTCGACCGCGTGATAAGGCCCATTCCGTGGATGCACATGATCGACAGCAGAAACAGCGGGTTGTCGCGTTGTCTGGAACGTCTGCTGTAATTTCCGGTGACGAGGCCGCATGACCAAAGGAGGCGGCGCGGGTCGCGGGGTCGGCGAGGAGGGCGGGCCGCAGATCCGCCAGCGGGTCCTACTTCACACGGCCCTGCGGACGTCGGAATCGGGATCCGTCAGCAGGGCCCGACGCACCCGCTCCGGGGCGTCGCGCCGGTCGTCAACGACCGCGCACCCGGATCCGGATCCGGATCCGAATCCGCAGCGAAACGGGCCAACAGCAGCGGATCGTCCGCGACACTCTCGGCGATCCCGGACCGCGGACTCCAGGTACGTCGCCAGGCGAGCTCTGACATCGGTAGATACGGAGCTGTTGGCCGCGAGAGACATGCCGATCCGAGGGTAATGATCTTCCTCGATCATCTGCTCGGTCAGGACTTGGCGCAGCAGCGCCACCTGTCGGCCTCGACCTCCTTCGGATGTTTGCCGTGCTCGAGGAAGTACCGACCGTCCGGCGTGACGATAGCGGCCTTGCTACGAAACGCGTGGCCGCTCTTCACCAGCGCACGCTCCTCCAGCGCCCACACCACGTTCGACTCGTTCGGCATCAACACGAAGGTTTCGCTCGCCTCGGCGGCGCGCTTCAACAGGGCCAACTGAAAATCGTTCACCGTGTATTTCATCAAGCCGCCTTCGCGCTGCCCGCCTCAACGCAACCAGTAGCTCCCAAAAACACCTTTCAGGGCTGCGGTTTCTGGTTTTGCCGAGATCGGCTCGTCCACGACGGACTCAGCCTTCACGCCCTTTTCGAACGTCAATGCGCAATTGAGCGCCGGAACGCGCCGACGTCCACCGAACATCTCGTCGTTCGCGAGCAAGGAACCCGGCCAGCGGAACGAAGCTCGACCGTGCAAGCACAGTCCTTGCAAGGACCGGGGCTTCGCGCACGGTTCAGCTCCCGTCAGGGGATGACGGTGACGAGGAAGGCATCGCCGTCGAGCATGCGGTGTTCGCCGTAGAAGGTGCTGCCCAACCGGCTGCCCACGCGTTGGTTGTCGTCGCGGTCGATCAGGCGGGCGGAGAAGTGCCCGCCGCTGAGCGAGGCGCCCTCCTTGGTCGCGGCGAACGGGTACTCGTCGCAGTCCAGGCGCTGCCCGGCCCAGTCGCCCCAGACCTCGGTGCACACCTTGCCCGCGGCCGCGCGGTTCTGTTCCTGGAGGGCGGGGTCGATCAGGCGGTGGAGTTCGGCGGGGACGTTCTTGCCGACGGTCGGGGGGAACGTCTTGACCGGGTGGCGCAGGGCGTCGTCGATGTGGCGGGCGCTCTCGTCCTCGTCCGGGTTGCCCAGGCCGACGGCGAACGTGGGTTTGTGGTCGGGGAAGACGGTGCCGCGGGTCTTGCCCGCGACGCGTCCGGCGGAGTCGAACCGCACCCGGAGGACGGCGCTGCGTTCGTCGACGTAGGGATCCGCGCCGGGCGGACCGGTGACCTCGAACCGCACCAGCATCGTGGCGAACAGTTTCTTGAAGGGTGTGGTGACCGCGCCGTCGGGCGAGGTGTAGGTCAGGACGGTCTGGGGGCGGGCGTCCCACGCACCCCACAGATCGGTGCGGTCCTGGCCTGTGGGGCGGACGATGTCGGCGCCGCCGCCGTCGGAGACGGTGGCGCTGTAGGTGACGCGGATCGGCCACGTGCGGGCGTCCTGCCCGGGCACGGTCGAGGCCTCGATGTTCTCCAGGCTGGAGACGAAGTCGACGCGGCGGTCGCCGTCGTAGGCGAAGCCGAGTTGCCACTCGTCGAACCACATCGTGCCCAGCCGCTTCGGCGGCCGGTCCTTCGTCACCAACACCACCTCCCGCCGCCGATGCACACACACCTCGAACCGGCTCCTCACCCACCCCGTCGGCGACGCCGCCTCGGCGGGGTGCCGGGCGCACTCCTGGCGCAGGTCCGCCGCCAGGGCCGCCCGCGCCGCCGGCCCCATCCCGGCCGAACCGGTGGGGGTGGTGTCGGCGGGGGCCGCGGCGAGGGTGAGCAGGGCCGCGACCACCGGGACCAGGACGCGGCGCAGCGCACGGCGGCGGCGCGGCCGCGGGCGGGGTGGTGTCACGCGTGACCTCCGGAAGTCGCGGTCGTGGACGCGGGGGCGGGGAGTAGTGGGTGCGGTGGGGGTCATGGGGTGCAGGTGGGGCCGAGGCAGGCGTGGACGAGGGCGCCGGTGCAGGCGTCGAAGATGAGGCGGTAGCCGGTGTGTTCGCGCCGATCACCGGTGAAGGCACGCATGCGGCCGGTGTTCGAGGTCACCACCCACACGGGGCGCTGCCCCACCGTGTCCTGGCCCTGGGCCGTGCCGGGTGGGAGGGTCGCGGCGTGGGCGTGGGCGTGGGTGTCGGGGTCGGTGCCCGGGCGCAGTCGGGCGGCGGTGGCCAGGGCCTGGTCCTGGGTGTCGATCGCGTCGTGGGTTCGGGTGGCCTGGTCGGTCGCGGGTTCGGGGGTGGCGTTGCAGGGCAGGCCGGTGTCGATGCAGGCGCGTAGGCCGGGGACGTGGTCGAGGCAGGTGTCGGGTTCGGTGTTCGCGCAGGTGTGCAGGGCGTGTTGGTCGACTCCGTTGAGCGTCGCGACGGTGGGCGCGGGCGAACCGGCCTCGGGTGGTGTGGGGTTGGTGCTGCGGGTGGTGGTGCGTGGGGTGGGGGTGACGACGTCCTTGGCCACGTCCCAGGAGACGAGGTGGTCGGCGGTGGTGTTCAGTGCGGTGGTGAAGCGGAAGCAGTAGGCGGGGTCGGCGCCGGGTTCGCAGTTCCCGGCCGGGGCGCGGACGCTCAGGTGCGTGGTGGGGTGGCGCAGGAACTGGCCGTTGCCGTTGAGGTAGCGGATCCGGTCCTGCGTCTGCGAAAACGAACTCTGCGCGTATTCGGCGGGCAGGTCCCAGCCGGTGACGGTGTGCCGGACGAACGGCGCGCCCTGCCCGGAGGTCTCCCCCACCGGGTTGAAGTCGTAATGCACGCGCCAGGCGGCACAGCCGGAGCACGCGGGGACGGCCATCCAGCTGTGGAAGCGGTTGTCCGCGACGTCCCTCTCGGGGCCGATCGCGTGGAACTCGTAGCTCTCGCCGTGATTGGCCCAGAACGGCTGATACCGCGTCCCGCCCGGGTCGTTGCGGGCACGCAGGCCCATCTCGAACGAGCGACCGAGATCGTCCCCGGTGAACATCCGGGTGCTGTTGTACGCCTCCCCCGCCGGATCCGAACCCGCACCGTACGCCACCGGGCGGTGCACGAACGTCAGGAAGACGCCGTACATGTTCTCCGCCGGATCCGCACACACCTGCGCCACCGCGTCCCGCGGCTCGTCCGCACACACCGACAACGCCGACACTCGCGTGGGCGCGGGCGGTTGCGCCTGCGCCGGGCCGCCCGGCAGGAGCGGCAGCGACGCCGTCACCACAACCGCGGCCGCGGCCGTCAGAGCCATCCGGCGCCTGCCCCGATCCGATGCCACCCTGCTTCCCCTTTCCTCGTCGAGCGGTCTGCCCTCACACCGGGACCACCGAGCCCAGAATCACCCAACCGGTCGGAATAATGGGACGGTCCACACCCGAAATCATCCGAACGGTCGCCGCGAATGGACCTCCTTGATCCGCCCGAACACGGCCACGGGCACCGACGAGAGGACCCTTCCTCGAAGACCACGAGCACGACACGGAGCCGGCCTCAGCCACGATCGATCACCTTCTCCGGATCCCACCGTGCCCGACGCGGGTACCGACACGGTCCTCGATGGCGTGAACTCGCCACATGCGCAGCCAACGCCGAGATCGCCCCAACGAGAAGCCAAGTCCTATAAATCGACGCCACGTTCGATACAGCAACGGCTTCTGACCCCCCGGCCCACCTACTCGGCACACGCGGATCTCCACCACAGGGATGCAAGCGCGGTCAGGCGTCGTCCCGCACATGGGCGAAACGCACCGCGCCGACCACCCGACCGCATTCCCACCTCGATTCGCGCAGGGTGTGGGTGTCACCGCCATGGGGCTCGATCGTGTCGGGGCCGCCGGACCTTGGCACATGGAAATGTCGAGCGCAGGACACGACATTCCGTCGGAGAACTTGCGGCTGGACGCAAGGTCCTTCTGGGTGTCCGCAAGTTTCGCCGTTCGAACCAGACCCGTTGCCTGCCCGATCGAACGTAGGCACGTGAAGCGCGAGCCTCGACCGGCGGCGCACGACCCGGGCGTGAACGGGGGCCCTGCGGGACGGCACGAACCGCCTGGGGGGATCGGGGGGCGGCGGAACGCCCCCCGATGGCGCGCCCCGCGTGCCATGGCGCCGGCAGGCGATACGGAACAGCGGCCGCCGCAGGCGCTGGTGAGCATGGACGGCACGGTCGCCGAGGACGGCGAGCCGGTCCAGTCGACGGCGTCGTTGTCGTTTCGGCGAACGTGGGTCGTCGGCGGAACGCGGACGTTACGTCGCGCCCGGGTCGGGTTCTTTGAGAGGCGAACCGGCCAATTCGGGGTCTGACCTGCTGCTTTGCGAAACGGTATGTCGTGACAGCTACGACATATCTCTGATGGATGTGTCGTGCTGGGCTTACATATCTCCGCTTGACTTAACCCCCATGGTTAACTCCCCGATTGCTGTGCCGACTTGCGGCACGGACGGCCGCCCATCACTCGCCGGCGGTGGACGGTGACGGGCCGGCCGGCGCCGGCCGCGTGCGACACATCAGTCGGAGATGTGTCGGCCCTGGGTCGACACATCGCGACACGACTTAACAGCGGGGGGCAAGTTCCATAACCACGGGGGTAAAGATCGCTATCGTCGCCGGGGTGAGATCCCTGGGAGGACCCGAGTGACCGAGCCTGCACGCCCGATCCCCGTATCGCCGTCGCGGACGGATCCGTCCCCGTCGCCGGGCCCCGGTCAGCCGCCGCGGCGGGTGAGCCTGGGTCAGGCGATCACCGAGGCGATCGTCACGAAGGCCCCCCGGGTTCCCCGCTCGGTGGACCGGGTCTCGGTCGACCTGCACTACCGGTCCCCGCACCACATGCTGGGCGACGAGGGCTTCTCGTTGGTCAGCAACGACTACCTCGCGAACGTCCTGGCGAAATCCGTGGCCGCGAGGGTCGTCTCGCCGAGGCAGTGCGCGATCATGCTGTACATGATCGGACGGCAGCAGAAGTCGCTGGTCGGGATGAACCAGCAGGCGATCGCCGACGCGTTGGGCATCCCGCGGTCGACCGTGTCGACCGAGCTCACCGGCCTGAGCATGCTGAACTGGGTGCGGAAGGTGAAGCGCGGGGTATACCAGGTGAATCCGTTGCTCGCCTACATGGGCAACGGGAACGCGCAGAGGGCCACATTGGCGGACGCGCGGGCGCTGGCGTTGGCGTCGGGGTTCCCGGACGAGGTCTGCGTCCCGGAGATGCCGGCACCGAGGAGCAGGAAGAAGGGGACGACGTGATGCTGTACTCGTCGACAGCGCTGTGGTCGATACTGCCCGACCTCGACCTCCCCCCGGCGGCCATGCGCGTCCTCGCCCGCCTCCAGTCCGTCCAGCAGCCCGGAGGGTCGATCCTCGAGAGCCAGGTCGACATGGCCGCAGCGCTCGGAATCAGCCAGGTCACCGTCTCCCGCAGCATGCGGACCCTGCGCGAACGCAACCTCGTCATCGGCGCTCGCGGAGCCAAGCGCCTGCACCCGTTGATCGCGGGCTACGCGTCCAGCGAGGACTACGAGCACGCCGCGATCGAGGCCGTCCGCCGCGACGACATCCCCGACATCACCGTGCCCTTGTACGTACAACCCCCACCGAGGGTGGGTCACGCTCCACCGCTGTCCGCGGTCAGTTGAATCGGGATGCCGCCGGCCGGCATCGCAATCGCTACGTGGACCGCGCCCATTCCAGGTTCGCCCGCACCACCGCAATCAACGGATGACCGGCGCCCAGCACCCGCTCGGCGACTTCGAGGATGCGTTCGTGCAGCGGAATCGCGCGCCCCAGGTCCCCCGCCGACTCGTAGGCGCCCGCGAGATTGTTGCGGGAGCCCAGCGTGTTCGGATAGTCGACGCCCAGTACCCGCATTTGCTCTTCGAGGGTTGACCGAGGAACGCGAACGACTCCTGACCCGACTCGGCATGCGGTGGCGAACCCTTGCGAGGCGAGATGTGAGATCAGGATGAGGAAGCCCGACGGTTGTCGGCGCGTGTCGTCAGTCAGTCGGTGTCCCTCCGCATGAAGGCGATGCCTGCGCTCAGTACGACTGCGGTCGCCATGAAGACGAGGCCGATCACACCGAGGTCGCCGCCGTCCAGTGCGAAGTGCGGCTGCGGTCTCAACTGGTCCCCGGCGAATTCCGAGTCGACATGGCGCATGAATCCCACCAGCCACGACATGAAGGCCGCGACCATCAGGAGGGCGGGAACCAGGTACCACTCGCGCCCTATTCGGGCGCGCCGCGAATACGCCCACCTATGATCTGTCATGCGTTCAACCTGCCGTGCCGAATGCGTCCGCACATGAGTACGTCTACTCAAGTTCGCACCGGGCGGTGCGACGGGATGGATACGTGGTCCGCGCGCGATCGAAGCGGGGAAAACGCGCGGACCGCAAGACGTACTGCGGGTAGCGTGCGCATGCATGACCACGCCCAACATCGTTGGCAGCCGCTGTCCGTCCGGCTGGGACACGCCCAGGCGGAGGACGCGCTGTACCCGGGGTCCCGGAGCACCTGCTCGGTCCCCTGCAACGCTGGCTCGTCCGGTTCGTGCCCGAGCCGATAGCGCAGCGCGTGTGCCAACGCCTGCGTATGTCGGTGGGGCACCGCGAGGTGGCCAAGGTTCTGCTGGGCGGCCAGACGGACTTCGGCCTGCTGTATGCGGTGGACGCGTCCCTCACCTTCGGCGTGCAGGGCGCGTGGATCGCCGATCGGATCCGGGACAACCGGAATGCCCACGGCGTCCTGGCGAGGGGATTCACCATCCCCACCGACGATCATCCGCAAGGCCCACTGGCGCAACTGCGCAGCCTGCTGGACGACTGCGGCTCCGCCTACCGCATCAAGGACGACAACTGCGGGCTGGAGGAGCGCACCGACCCCACCGCCCGCGAGGCCGTCCTGGCCACGATCGCCGACGCGACCGCTTCGACGACTTCCGGGTCCGCGGGCGACCACTTGGCGACGGCCTGGGCCGCTGCCTATGGGATGCACCCCGATCCGGTGCGCGCCTTCAGTGAGTCCATCAAGGCGATCGAGGCTGCCGGCCACGCCATCGTGCAGACCAACCACGCCACGGCCACCCTCGGCACCATGCTCGGCGAACTCAAGGGTGTACCGCACAAGTTCGAGTTCACCGTTGCAGTCGGGCCGGATTAGATGGCCGTGCCGCAGGCAATGATGCAGCTGCTGTGGGACGGCCAGACCTCTCGCCACGGCAAGCAGACCCCCACCCGCCCGGAAACCCTCGAAGAGGCCCGCGCCGCCGTCCACGCGGCCGCCATCCTCGTGCAGTGGTTCGTCTCCGGAGCGTTCACCCGACTTCCGTAGCTCGCCGCTGGCCTCGGATATCCCGGTCCTATCCGAGGTCAGAACCCGGAGGCGGAAGCACCTACCTCCGGAAGAAGAGGTCAGAACCCGGAGGCGGAAGCACCTACCTCCGGAAGAAGGGGAAACGTACGGCTCGGCACGTCGCATCGTGGGGGACGTGCCAAGCCATGGCGCCGGCTACCGATTTGGTCCTGATCGGTCGATGCCGTTGGGGTACTGGTCGAAGATTTTCTGCAGCGCCTCCTCGGATGCGCTTGAGTTCCTTGTGCAGGGCTTTGATGCGGGTGTCGGCGTCGGGGCCGGCGATGCCCAGGGTGAGGCCGTCGTCGGTGGGCGGTGGCTGACGGGCCAGCCGGCCGCGGCGACGCGGTGGGCGACGAGGGTCCGGGCGCGGGCGCGTCAGGTGGGAGGCGGGTTCTTGAACGGTGGTTTCGGTTCAGGACCGCAAGCGGGATTTTTGCCGAGGATTCTCGGGCGATGGTGTCGTTCAGGAGCAGTCGAAGCGGTACGCCCAAGGCATGCTCGGACAACTCGAACAGACGAAAAGATACATTCCACCCATGTCGCCGATGCAGAGATCGGTGGGACTGAAGCCCCCGCCGATCGAGTCGACTCGCGGATCGATGTCGACGCCGACATGCTCGATCGGTGCCCAGCGCTTGCCGCTTTCCACGTCGTACTCCCGGCTGGAGACCGTGAGCAGATGCTCCATCCGACGACCGCAGGCGCACTCCGGCCACAGTGGCGGCTGGGCCCAACCCGGCCAACCACCGACCTTGACCCCCGGTGCCACGGACAGATGGCGGGAGTACGACCAACCGGTCGCTGCCTCGGCAGCCTCCATCCGGCTGTGACGCTCGAACGGGTACTCCGGTTCGTCGGGGCTCGGGTACTCGACGACCCGCTCCGGATCGATGAGACACGGCCGCGGCACCGTCCCGAACGGAACGTCCTCGTACGGCTCCGGCGTACCGGCGACCGGCCGGGCACCGACGCGGGCCTCGTTCCGCCAATACAGCACCGGCCGCGGCCAGCAGCCCCCATCCTCATCCGGGTGATCGAACGGACACCAGAGAACCTGCAGCAGATCCGTCCCGGGCGGGTACGGCAACTCCGACACGTCCCGCGCGTACAACTGGACGATCGGTACCAGCGGCACTGGCCCTCGGGGCTCACTCACGACGTCGACCCGGCCGTGATGGGGTATCGAACAGGTCGGCCACGGCTCGACGGCAGGCCAGAACAACGGTCCACCCACCGAACTGTCCGACGGCGACGGAACCCCAGGGCACGGATGCAGCCGGGTCGCCGTCCGCGCCATCGGCAGCAACTCCGGAAGACGACCGGCGGGATCGACCGGCCGCGCCCGGGTGGTGTGCATGCCGAACCGGTGCAACTCCCGGGGCAGAACCACGTGACAACGACGCAGCGACATCCGCGTCCACTGACCAAAGAGGTCCACCTGCGCCCAGACGTGTCCGTCCTCGACGCTGTCCAGCGTCGCGGTCGTGCCCTTGAACGGACCGCCGATTATCTCGACGCCACGCCGGAGCGTGTCATCGTCCGTTGCCCTCCGACCCGGTACCCGATCATCCAGTGTCACGGCTAACTCGTTTCCTTCCATGAGGACAGGAGGCTTCTCAGGTGTGGTCAGGCATCGAGTGCCCCCATGTCCGGCGCAGTCTGTTGCGTTCGCCGACATCACATCACGCAGGACGGCGGCACCATGCGGTCCTCCAGGCCCAGTCGCCGATGCGTACTGGCCGGAGGGCCTTCAGGTCGACCAAGGCGGCCCCATGGCTCTCTCCTCCTCGCTGCGCTGGCGGGACCGCTCGGCCCGCTTCAGCGCCTGGGGTTCGAGGTATTCACGTCGACAGACGCGCTCCTGGGCTTCGCGCGGCGACGCAACGCGGCTGCATCGGGCGCGATCCCGACACAGTGAACGACATCTGAGGATCGCAACGGCCATAAGTCCAAGCGCGCTCTCCGACACGCGGCCACCCGGCTCTTCGCGCGCTCGGTGGAGCCACCTTGTGACCGCAGACGAGGAATGCGTTGACGAAAGCCCGGCCATCCGCACGGATGGGAAAGGCAGCCGAGTCCGGTAGCGGCTTCGTGCATTCTCGCCACGGAAGGCGAGTTGAACGTCTCGACTCCGCTCGTGGATGACAAGGGAGTCGACCTCGTCTTTCACCATCCTGGAAGGAGAGGGTGAAGACGACCGTCTTCGCCGGGAGGTTCGACCGCAGCCCCCTGAGGTCGCCCGCCGCATCGTCGAGCACCCCGCCGAGTGAGGGGCAACCGACCGCAATCGAAACGGAACCGGCGCCAAGCCTCCGTCGGCCGCCGGTGGGCGGCTGACGGAGCGTCGGCTGCGTGGGGTGTGCCGCTCAGTTCGTGAGGAAGGCACCTTCGCGGCAGGCGCGGCAGACGAAGACATAGCCCAGCCGGCCGCCGAGGTTCATCGCGGCCTGCGCGGAGATTCCCTCCTCCAGGTGTGCCGCGAACTCCATCGTGCCGGTGCAGGAGGGGCATGTGGGCAGTCGGTCGTCCTCGAGGTAGGAGGGGCTGCCTCCGAGTGACCCGAGCACTTCGCGTTGCCTCCCGAATCGTTCTTCGGGCTCCCGTTTCCACCCCGAGCGGGCGAGGTCGTACGCGTCGGGCGCGACTTCGTCGTCATCGCCGTCATCGCCGTCCTCCGCGGGGTCGAGCGTCACGACGTGGGTGCGGATGGCCGAGGCGGCGGGCAGCAGCGTGACGCCCGTCGCGGGCACCTCGACCGGCCGCAGTTCCTCCCGGGGGAACAGATGGACCCGGTTCCCGCCGGACGTCGCGTCCCAGAACTCGCACGCGCCGGGATCGTTCTGGCACACGAACACCGACAGGACGCCGTACTCGACGGGAAGATGGGCGAAGAACTGCAGCGGCCCGCCGCAAAAGGACCCGCATATGGGCCAGCTGAATCCCGCAGGAGCCAGCGGCACTCCCCCGGTCCGCAGGACGCCGGAATCGGCCGGCGCGGTGCCGTCGTAGATCATCAGAGTGGACTGCATGGTGAGAGGCTACGGCCGAAAACGTCTTGCACCACGGCCGAGAACCCATCGTGACCTCCACACCACCGCACAGGTTGGACAACCCGCTGTCCCGATCCCGCATCTTCCAGGCATGATCACGCAGATGCGCCGGGGCATCGGGACCAGGTGCTAGCGTTGCGTCGATTCGCATGTAGCCGACGAGGGGTTGCGTGGACCGCTGTGCCGGGGGAGTCGGCAAAAGCCATCGCGCGCCACCTTCCGGCCGCAGCAGCCGGGCTCTCGCCAAAGACGTCACACTCGGGGGTCTGGTGGACTCGCGTATGTGGTCGGCACCGTCGCCCACGACCTCGGCCCGGACGGCCCCGGACCAGCGTGCGTCCCCACCGAACTCGTCGAGGGATCGAGCCTCGGCGACATCCCGTACCCGGACGCAGGTTCGGGTCGTCCGAGGCCGTCGAGGTGGGCAGGCCATTGGCCGAGGCCCTGGGCCATACACGCCGCCGGGGTGGCCCACGGAGACCTCCAACTGGGCAACATCGTTCTCGGCGACAACGGCGCGCCACGGATCATCGGCCTCGTACGCCGAGGCCGCCGACACGCCGCGCACACCCGGGCACAGCCCTCCGGCACTGGGACCAGAGCGGGCGGTCGGTGCCGTACGAGTCGCGCTTCGAGGCAGATTCAGCATCGGCGGTCAATGGCGCCGGGTCGGCTTCGGCGTCGCCTCAAGCGCCGAGGGGGGTGACCGCTCCCCGTGACCGGAGCAAGCTTCCTGCCCGACGGCCTCGAACTCCTCTCGCCGGACCCGATCGGGGAAGGCCACCAGGGGGTCGTCTACGCTGCCGTCCACCGGCGGAGCGGGACCCGCGTGGCGCTCAAGACGCTGTTCGACCTCCACGGCGTCGACGTCCACCGCGACCTCATGCACGAGGTCAGGCTGGGAAAGCGCGTGCAGCCGTCCCCCCACGTGGTCCGTACACTGGGCTACTACGCAGCGCTGGGCCCCCGTCTGCCGTTCGCCGTCACCGAGCTGATCGCAGGCCGCCACCTGCGCGAACTTGTCGCAGAAGGCCGTAGGTTCACCCCCAGGGAAGTCACGGAGCTGGGCGAACAGGCCGCCGCGGGTCTGGCGAAGATCCACGACGCGGGCATCCACCACAACGACTTGCACGGCGGAAACATGCTCCTCGGCGAGGACGGCGTCCTCAGGATCATGGACTTCGGACAGGCAACCGCGGTCGACCCCGACCTTTCCCCGCGTCGGCGCGCCCACGGGGTGGCATACGACGTCGGGGGTCTGGGCGATGCGCTCGCCGAAATGTTGTGCGGCCCCATCACCGCGGAAGAACGGGTGCACGAGCTGGCTGTTCCGGGTGCCTACCGCAGGCTTGCGCTGGACGCCGGGGCCGGCTCCGAATTGGCCGGTCTCATCGGCGATCTGGCACACGGGGACCACCGAAAGCATCTGACTGCGCACGAGGCCCACGCCCGCCTCGGGGAGATCGCTGCAGTCGCGCGCCGCGCCGAACGTGCGGCGCGAGGAGCGTTGCCGGCCCGCCGGGTTCTTCCCGCACTCGCGAAGGCGGCCGGACCGGCCGGCGCCAAAGTGGACCGGTCGCGCGGCATGGGGCATCACGGCCCGGACGCCGCACCAACCCCCGTGAACGGATACTCCCGGGTCGGCGGAGCCCGGCGTTCCGGAGGCAACAGCATCCGGCCGAACGAGCCGGGCGGCGGTCGGACACTGTGACGCGGTGCGCCCCGCCGCCGCCCACGATGCGGGGTTCGCGTCCCGCGCCGTCGCAGCCGACAGCGCGTACGGCGACCAGGACGGCTACCGGTGTGGACTCGCCGACGCCGGACTGCCGTTCGTGATGGCGTTGAGGCCGCTGCACGGGACCTGGGCACGCCCCGACCAGGCCCACACCCCCGTCGACGCCGCCCGCGTCCTGACCTGGAGCGGACCGCGGAATCCCGGCGACTGGCACGCGGTGATCCGAACCTTCCGCGACGGACACACCGAGACCTGGTGGGCCGCCGACGCGACACTCGGGTGGTGGGGCCCGGACGGCACGACCCGACTGGTGGTGGCCACCGCCGACCCGGCGACGCGAACGCCGTACTCGACGGGAGATGGGCGAAGAACTGCAGCGGCCCTCCGCAAAACGAGCCGCATACGGGCCAGATGAATCCCGCAGGAGCCAGCGGCACACCCGGTCCGCGCGACGCCCGAGTCGGCAGGTGCGGTGCCGTCGTGGATCATCGAGTGGACTGCATGGTGAGAGACTACGGTCGAAAACGTCTTGCGCCACGGCCGAGAACCCATCGTGACCTCCACACCACTCCGGCTTCACCGCCCGATGTGTCACCCCTGGGTCGACACATCGCATCCGGACTTGCCCCCGGAGGGCAACTTGCTTGCCTCCGGCGAGCAATATCCGTCCGCGCCCCAAGTTGTCGAAGGTTCCATTGCCCAGCCCCTTCCCGGCCGCCCGGGGCAGGCCGCCCAACCGTCGGTATTCGGGAGACCGTTCAGGGGCGCGGCACGAGCCGGGCATGCGGTCGCGGTCGGGGGCCGCCTTTCCCGCCTGCCAGGGTCACTGCCGATGGGCCGACCCGGCCCCGACGGAGGCGTTACGCGGGAGCCGTCGGCACCGGCTGGACCGACCGCGAACGCACCACCCTGGCCGAGCTGTTGCGCGTCGCCACCGGCTGCCCCTTACACCCGTCTCCGCCCCACCACTTCCGGAAGCAGGCGGGGCGAAGGCACTGGCCCCGACTTATCGGTAGGCCTGGCCGTGCCGCCCCGCCCCGAAAGCGCCGCAGACAGCCTGTGGTGTCTACGCGCCGTCCGGGGCACCGCCCCCGCCCGCTTTTGGTTGCAGACCGAGGCGTTCCAGGGCACAAGCCGGCCCCTCGTCACAGTCGACGACAAAGCGGCCCGCCACTTCCTCCTGCGCGACGGAGCACTCGACCTCACGAGCGGGAAGGATCGGAACCACGATCCGTCGTGAGCACATCGGTTTGTACCGGCCTGAGCATGTAGCCGTGTACGCCGACACCATTGCGTTTGCGCGCTCGTGCCGGGGCCGGTCGTTCCCGCCCCGTGCGAGGAATCACAACCGAGTGCGTCGTTCGAATCTCTGTTCCCGGTCCCGTCAGCGGTTGATCAGCCACCAGGTGATCCAGCCCCCGACGGCAGTGCCGGCTCCGGTCGCGGCACCGCGCGCGGCGTTCGCCGCGAGGGACCGGCTTGCGCGGACCATCCGCGTCCGAAAGCGGGCTCGTCGGGCGGCGGGCGCGGGGGTGGGTGTGGTGTCGTCCATGGTCGTCTCCCGAGTCGTCGCACCCCTTGCGGCGCGGGGTGGTGTCGACCTTCACGAAGCCCGTTCGGGATTTCTTCGGCGACCACTCCCCTGGGTCGTCCGGGTGTCTACGCTGGTGGCCCCGTCGGTGCGGGGATTTCGGAATCGATTCGATCCGAAGTGGGTCGAACCGGGGGGGCGTGGATGGGCGGCGAGGGCGGCGCGGGCGAGCGGTTCGCGCTGCGGTTGCGGGAGTTGTATGAGCAGGCGGGCTCGCCCGGCTACGACCGACTCGTCCGTCATGGCGCGGCCCAGCGGCCGGCGGTGGAGTTGAGTCCGTCGTCGTTGAGCGGCTGGTTCTCGGGTGTCTCGGTCCCCTCCGATTCGCACAGATTGCGGTGCGTGGTGGAGTTGCTGGAGCGTCTGGCGACCGAACGCGGTCCCGTTCGCCGTCCGTTGTCCGCCCGGGTGTGGGAGGAGCGGCGGTTGGAGGCGGTGCGCGAACGCCGCCCGCGTGGTCGTCCCCGCCGTGGCCACGCCGACCCCGGCCCGGTCGGGGACCGCGACGAGGAGGGGTGTGCGGGGCGTCCGATCGGCGGGTTCACGGATCCGTACGCGTTGGAGGTCCACCGGGCGATCGCGGCGCCCGAACACGCCCGCGAGGACTTGCCGGAGTTGCCGGTGTATGTGTCGCGGGCCCACGACGAGCGGTTGCGGATGGCGGTAGCGCGAGCGGTGGGGGGTTCGGGCTCGCTGGTGTCGTTGGTGGCGGCGTCCTCCACGGGCAAGACTCGGGCCTGCTGGGAGGCGATCCGGCGACTGCCCGCGGATTGGCGGTTGTGGCATCCGATCGACCCCGGCCGCCCTGACGCCGCCCTGGCGGATTTGCCGCGGGTGGGTCCGCGCACGGTGGTGTGGCTGAACGAGGCCCAGTTCTACCTGCTGACCGCCGACGACACCGGAGAAGAGGTCGCGGCCGGTCTGCGCGAATTGCTGCGGGATCCCGCACGGGGCCCGGTATTGGTGCTGGCGACGCTGTGGCCGGAGTACTGGACCGCGTTGACCGGGCCCGGTGACGAACATGCCCAGGCACGGGCGTTGTTGATGGGCTCCGACGTAAGCGTGCCGGCCGCGTTCGCCGGGGTCGATCTGGAGGCGTTGCGCGTGGCCGCCACCGCGGACCCGCGCCTGGCCAAGGCCATGGCCGAGGGCCGTGACGGGGCGGTCGCCCAGTATCTGGCGGGTGCTCCGGCCCTGTTGGCCCGCTTCCGCAATGCCTCCGCGCCGCTGCGGGTGGTGATCGAGGCCGCGATGGACGCGCGGCGCCTGGGCCACGGCCCCAGCGTGCCTTGGAGTTTTCTGGAGGCGGCGGCGGAGGACTACCTCACCGACGACGAGTGGAACGAGCACGCCGTGGCGGGATGGTTCGAGAACGCCATGGCCGCCGCCACGGCCCGCCGCCCGGGCGCCGCCGTCGCGCCCCTGACCCGAATGCGCCCCATCCATCGCGAACGTGTCGACCGCGCTCCGGTCTATCGCCTGGCGGACGTCCTGGAACAACACGGCCGCCGCACCCGCGGCGCACTGTGTCCCTCCTCGGCGTTCTGGGAGGCCGCGCTCGAGCACGCACACGGTCCCATGGACCGGCACCGGCTCGCGGACGCGGCGCGGGCCCGAATGCGTCTGGACCACGCGAAAGCGTTGCTGGGTGCGGTGGTATCCGACACGGGCGACGCCGTGGCACTGGATCAACTGGCCATCCTGCACGAGAAGGCGGGGGATCGTGCAGGGGCCGAGCGCCTGCTCCACACGGTTGCCGAGGGAAATTCTCACGCGTTGGCCCGACTGGCCACGCTGCGCGAGGAGGCGGGCGACCACGCGGAAGCCGGACGACTGATACGCGCCGCCGCCGAGGCCGGCCACCCCGACGCGCTGGGCGAGATGATCGAGAGATGCGATTCGGCGGGCGACCATGAGGAGGCCGAACGCCTGATGCGCGCCGCCTTCAACGCTGGCAACCCGCAGGCCGCGCACTGGCTGATCGACCGGCGTATGAGGCCGGCGGGTGATCTTGCGGGCGCCGAACGGCTCGCCCTGACCGCCGCCGCAGCAGGACACCCATACCTGCTGCTGGTCGCAGCCCAGGCATACGAGGACGCGGGCGGCCACGCGGACGCCGAACGCGTCGCCCAAGCCGCTGCCGAAACCGGCTATCCCGCAGTCCTGACGTGGCTGGGCAGCCACCGCGAGAACAGTGGAAAGCACGAGGACGCCCAACGATTTCTGCAAACGGCTGCCGCCGCAGGTCACCCCGAAGCGCTATGGCGATTGGCACTCCTGCGCGAACAGGCAGGTGAGCACACCGACGCCGAGCGACTCGTCCACGCCGCGGCTGCCGCCGGCAACCGCCGCGCGCTCAAGGACCTGGCCTTGCTGCGCGAACAAGCAGGTGATCATGTCGGCGCCGAGCGACTTGCCCACGCCGCCGACGAACTGGCGCGCGCCCGGGCGATCCCAGAGTTGGTGGACTTGCGCCGGCGTGCCGGCGATCGCTCCGGCGCCGAGCGGCTGCTGCACGCGGCCGCCGCCCTCGGTAACGGCGACGCGCTGTGCGAATTGACCAAACTGCGCGAACGTGCGGGCGACCCGGCTGGTGCCGAACGGCTGGCCTACGCCGCCGCCGACGCCGGGACCTTCCTCGCCCTGGTGTGGCTGACCAGGGCGCGGCACAGCGCGGGAGACCATGCGGGTGCCGAACGGCTGGCCTACGCCGCTGCCGAGGCCGGCGACGCCGATGTGTTGGGGCAACTGGCGAAGATGCGTGACGAGTTGGGGGACCGTGCAGGTGCCGAACGGCTGGCCTACGCTGCGGCATGCGCCGGCGCGACCCACGCACTGGAGCAGTTGGCCATGCTGCGCGAAGCCGCGGGGGACCATGCGGCTTCCGAAAGACTCGCCCGCGCCGCCGCCGATGCCGGAAACCACCACGCCCTGCGGAGAGTCGTCGAACTGCGCGAAGGAGCGGCCGGTGGTCCGCTGACAGACCTGATGCGTCATGGTCTCGGCGAGTGAGAAGCCGATTTCGGTGCTGCTTGGGTCGTGGGCCGCCGGGGCCTCGTCGGCTCGGAGTTGGGGCTCGGTGTGCCGGCGTCCACGGCCCGATCGTCGTCCGGATGCTCACGCCTGCATGGCCATAGTCGCCGACCACGTATCTGCCTTGCACCCGGAGCACAAGCCTTGCATCCACGGCAAGGTCCCCACACGTGGCGTCGGCGCGCGATGACAGTGAGGCCATCGTCCGAAGTCCCCGCTTGCTGCTCGCGAACGCCGATACGCTCGAAGTCCCCGGGCTTCCACGGCGAATGCAGGACCCGGTCCGCGTCGCGTCGAGCAGCGGACCGGAGATGGCGGGGGCGGGCTCGGAGTCGAACTCCACCGGGGCAGTCGGCAGGACCGGGAGACCGATGAGGAAGGTCGGAACATGGGTCGCAAGGGTCGGGTTCGGGCGAGTGGCGTTCCTGCGGCACGGTCGGGGGCAGAAGCGCCCTCGTTTCCGCGGGGGGTGGTGATTCGGGAACGCCTCGAGGTGATTGGCGGCCGGGTGTTTCCCGCGACCTGCCGGTTCGACTTCGACGGTGCGCCGATGGAGGTCGACGTCGCCAAGTCGCTGTGGGCCCTGGGGCACGGGCTGATCCCGGTTCGCGGTGAACGCACGATGGCCGCCGTCGTGTTGATGTGCCTGGATCAACAGTCCATGTCGCTGCCCGGCGAGGACACCGTGCCCGCCGATGTCGACCAGGTCCTCGGCGTTGCGCGGCGTTTGGTGGCCGTCGGCGCTGTCGGTCACGACGACGAGCTCGGCGGGTACCTGGTTCCCCGCTACGATCTCCCGGCCGCTTTCAGGAAGTAGGCCCTGCTTCGCCGCCTTCCCGTGTTAGCGCCAAGGCATTACCCGAGGTGCTCTGACCAGGGGTTCTTGCCCGGTCATCCGACAGGCCCCTTGCTGCTATTGCTAAACGTCGACCGCACCTACGGACGTTGGTCCAGCGTCGGCTACCGATCGGTGGCGTATCTCCCGAGGGTCGTTCGACCACGCGGAAAGCGAGTCTTCGCAGCATCTTTGCCACTCACGATTCGGTCAGGAGGTCGTATCCGGGGTGGGTCACGGCCGGTGCCTCGCCTCCGCCGAGCAGAAGCTCACCGCGAGCGCGACGTGTCCGCCCGGCACACCACCGTGCACCTCGGGATGCCCGACTTCCGAACCAGCGCAGGCCGTCTCACCTCAGACCCGGCCAGCGACTACTGAGGTTTGATGCATGATGTCGCTGGTCGAAGTCTCGAACTGCGAAGACGAGGGTTCGCCGCGCGCGGCATCATGCGAAGATCACCAGTAACGGCTCTCCCGGATGGGTCGTGCGGCGTCTTGGCCTGGCTCCTGAGGGAAGCCCCGCTTCGCGGAGCTGCACTAGTAGTAGCCCTTCGTGCCGTCGAGTAGCTCCCGGACGATGTCCGCGTGCCCTGCGTGTCGCCCCGTCTCCTCGACGAGGTGAATCAGTATCCAGCGGAGGTTGGCGCTGCCGTCGCGGAAGTCGGGGTGGCGGCCGGCGTCGTCCAGGTCGGCTGCGGCAACGATCTCGTTGCTGCGGGTGCACTGGGCCTCGTACTCCGCGAGGAGCTCTGCGAGGGGGCGACCGTCGGTGTGCCAGTCGGCGTTCTTGCTTGACTCGTCGAATGCGGGGTTCTGCTTCTTGTCACCGCCGAGGAACAGCACTTCCAGCCATATGTGCTCGGTCCAGCGCATGTGGGAGATGAGACCGGCCATCGTCATGTCCGGTGAGGTCGGGATGACCGGGCGGCGCGCGTCCTCGTCGCTCAGCCCTTCGCATTTCCAGCGCAGGATCTGCCGCTGCAGGTCCAGCCAGCCGACGAGCGCGGTGCGTTCGTCCGCTTGGAGCGGGGGGCGTTTCAGTTCCGATGACATGGCGGCGCACGCTACCAGGGCGGTCGGGAGGGGGCACCTGGGTGACGGGCTCGTCCGCGATTTACTGGTGATCTTCGAATGATGCCGCGGGGCGCGCCATCGTCTTCGCACTTCAAGGCGGCCACCCAGCGACATCGCCCAGCAGCACCACAAGGGGCTTCCGCGACACGCCCGACGAGCTGCGGAGCCCAACTTTCCTATAGTCGCGTTCCGTTACGGATCCCGAGGAATCGGCAACTCTTTGTTGTGCTCGGCTAGTTCGGATGAGACCAACTCGGCGCGCTCGGCCTGGTCCTCAACGCCATGGTCATGTTAAACACCGGCCGCCACCCTCGTGCAGTGGTTCGTCTCCGGAGCGATCACCAAGGTTTCGTAGGAGGGCGAAGGCGGTGGAGGCGGTGCGGTGGCAAGGCACCCTTGTCACCGCACCGCCTCGGATGTCCGGGTCTTGTCCGACCCGAATTCCCTACACGGGCTTGGCGGTGTCGTCGATGTAGGTGATGGAGCCGCCACCGCGGTCGCTGGGCGCGGACATGGCGTACCAGCGGTCGTGGAACGGGTGGCCCGCCTTAACCGGACGGCCGACGATCGCGCGCCGCCCGTCCTCCGAGGTGGTGTCGATGCGGTCGATCTCGATAACGCAGCGCACGACGCCCTTGTGGACGAACTTCTCGCGGTTGGCCTGCTCGCCGAGGGGCCAACAACCGCGGGCAGCCTCGTAGACCTCCTCCGGCGTCATCCCCTCGACCCATCCAGTGTGCTTACGGTCGAGCCCGTCGTTCGCCTTGGCCTGCTGCCAGGACTTGATGTTGATCTGGATCATGTACTGCCCCTCCGGTTGGTACACGGACCGGGTCACGGAACCTCTACGCCTCCCGGCCCTCGGCGAGGATCGGGTGTCGGCGCGAGCATCCATCTCAGACGGACGAACGCCGAGATGCCGACGGTTCCAGCCGGTATATCCGGCACCGATCGTGACCCACCGGCGCTGGCCGGTGTGTCGGTGGACCTGCATTTCCGCGCCCCGCACGACATGCAGGGCGACACCGGTTACTCCTTGGTGAGCAACCATTTTCTCGCCCAGGTCCTCGCGCAGGACCTCGCGGCCCGCGCGATCAGCGGCGCACAGGCCGCGATCCTGATGTACCTGGTCAGCACCCAGGACGAGTCGTTCGCGCCGATGACCCAGCACCGTTCCTGGCCGATCCTCACCCGCCGGACCGGGTTGCGGGTCGGGTGGTCGACGAGCTTGCGCAGGCTCCAGTGCGTGAACGGGCGCCCCAGGGCGACCGGGCGGGTGGTGGCCGTCGCGATGACGAACTCGCGTTCGTCATCACTGATCAGGCGGGGACGGCCTCCCGCCCACCGAGGGTCCAGCGCGGCCAGGCCCTTCTCGTTGAACGCGTGGATCACGTCCCGGACGGTGTCCTCGTGCGCGGCGACCAGCCGCGCGATCGCCGGCACCGGTGTCCCCGACGCCGACGCCATGACGATCAACGCCCGACGCACCCGCACCGACTCGTGACGGCCTCTCCGGACGATCCGCTGCAGTTTCTGCCCCTCTTCATCGGTCAACCGCCGTGCTCTGACCGGCTCTGCCATCTGTGACCTCATCCTCGACACCGACCACCATGCCGTCACAGAGCGAGGCCGGCAGGCCCACCGCCGCGACTGCCGACCAGCGTGTCACCAAACCCGGCGAACGTTCGTGGTCAACGCACTAGCCGAGGCGGGCCAGCAGGTGGGCGTCGAGAAAACCCCGCTCGGAGGCCGGGTCGTGGAGCAGCCGGGCGAACGTGACGAGCCCGGCATCGGCCAGCTGTTCAGCGAACCGGTCCGCCGGCCAGCTGTACGCAGGCGTCACCTTGTGGTCGAAGGGAACCAGCTCGGGACCCTCGGTGGCGAAGAACGAGACCAGGAGCAAGCCCCCTGAGGCCAGGACACGCACCTGCTCGGCGAGCAGCGCGGGTAGTTCCTCCGGAGGGGTGTGGATCATCGAGTAGTGGGCGAGCACGCCGTCCTCGACCGGCAGGGCCTCCATCCGCGCTTCGTCGAACCGCAGCGTCGGGTAGGCCCGCCGGGCGTGGTCGACCATGCCCGGGGAGAGATCGAGCCTGAAGGCGTCCAGCCCCAGTTCATGCAGCATCGCCGTCAGATGTCCGGGCCCGCACCCGACATCGGCCACCCGCGGGTTCCCCGTCCCACGCACCAGCTCGGCGAAGGTGCCGATCATGTTCCGCGAGAACGGGTGCGTCTCCAACCGATTTGCGAACATCGACGCGTAGAGTTCGACGACCCCGTCGTAGGCCGCCCTGGTCTCGTCCTGGTGCTCCACAACGAGAGAACCTAACACCCGCGCATGTTCGAGCCGTTCGCCGGTCGGCGCCACATCCGCCCGATCGTCGGCGGGTTCCACGGCAGCCATCGATGGCTCAGTGCCGTGTGTCCTGCGGGGCGAGCAGGCTGGTCAGTCTGGCGATCGCCTCAGGTGACGGTTTGACGTAGCGGCTGAGGTTGTCGGGCTTGCGGTGCCGTCAGGTCGTCCACCGATCCGGTGAGCACCACCTCGTCGAAATTCGGATCGGACACAACGATCACGGGCGTCGTTCCTTCGGGCTCAGGCCGGGTGCGTCGGATCTCCACCCTAGGCATTTGGGCGAGGCGACGCGCTCGCGCCCGGCGTCGCGTACAACCTCCGTCTCGTCGACGAGACGCGATACGTCGTCGGTGCCGACCGCAAGAACCTCGCCGACACCTACTGTCGGGCGACACGGGCGTGTCAGTCGATGGCGACACGGAATGTGTCAGTGGCGGTCGGGGCTTGGGTGACGCCAATCGACATGCATGGCCTCGGGTCACGCCGTCTCGCGGGCGAGCCTCACCTGGCGGGGGCCGAGCTTGGGTTTTTGCCCGCCGGTGGCCTCGACATACGCGACCGACCCACCTGAGGTTTTCTTAGCGAAATGATCTTCGCGAAGAGGGTTGAACTGCCCATTTGGGGACGGACTGTGGCAGATGTGTCCGGCTGAGAAAAGACGTGAAGCCCCTGAAATGATCTTCGCTGAGAAAGCTTCACTGATCAGCGTCCGACCGCCGTCGGGTTGGTCGGCAGCGGCGAGGGCGAGGATCACGAAGGCGAGCATGGCCAGGGTGGTGTGCCGGTTCCAGGACGGGTGATTGCGGACTTGGAAGTCGTTTCATTTGGTGTGTTCGCTATTCTGGCGTGTGTGACGACGCTTGTGGAGCGGCTGGTGCCGGACGAGTTGTGGGAGTTGTTCGAGCG
>NZ_JBITJP010000050.1:0-34736 GCF_044460165.1 Embleya sp. NPDC050154 | reverse complement strand
ACGGCGACCACGTGCGGCTGCGGGTGCGCGACGACGGCGTTGGCCCACCGGCGCACCCGACCCGCGACAGCGGGTTGGCGAACATGCGCGAACGGGCCGAATCCCTCGGCGGCACCTGCTCGTTCGGGCCCGCCCCCAACGGCGGAGCCCTCCTGGAATGGCGCGTCCCGCTGGGCTGACGCCAACAATCGCCGCCATCTCGTCTCGGACGGGACACGGGATCTGCCCCCGACCGCACAGCCGATGCCGACGGGGCCGTGACCGGTCCGACCGGCCCGGTCCCCATGCCGAACGGGCCCTACGGCGCCCTTCAGAATGCCCTGACATGGACAACAGGCGGGCTCTGCCGGGGTGTTGTCGTTACCCGCTTCGCTCGTGGTGATCGGCAGCCGGGGCACGAACGCATGGGCCGGCCTGGAATTCCGGCTGCGGGCGGCCGCCCCCGATTCATTGCGGTCGACCGCCCCTTTTCGGTGGGCTCCTGCGTGGCTCACCCGCAACGCCCCACGGGCAACCGGCTGTTGGACCCGACAGGTCGGGCCGGTCGGCCCTGGGGCGGGCACCGGGCAGGCGGGACATTGAAGTCACTGCCCAGGAAGGCACGTTCGTGGCCGGGCCGGCCGGGCACCGGGTCCGGCACCACCAGGGAGGGAATCGACATGGCAACCTCACGCGACCACCGGCTGTCCCCGCGCTTGCACCTGCCGCACCGCTCACCCGCGGCATCCCGCCGCACGGACGACGAGACCACGCCCGACGTCGCGGCCGGCTCATCGGCGATCGCCGCCACCCGCAACGCCGATGTCGCCGTGGCGGGACTGCGGGTCCTCCTGGGCTTCGTGTTCCTGTGGGCGTTCCTGGACAAGACGTTCGGCCTCGGCTACGCCACCGCGAGCGGCAAGGGTTGGCTCGACGGCGGCTCCCCCACCAAGGGTTTCCTCTCCCACGTGGACGTCGGCCCGATGGCCGGCACCCTGCGCGACTGGGCCGGCGAGCCCTGGGCCGACTGGCTGTTCATGCTCGGTCTGCTCGGCGTCGGCGTCGCGCTGGTCCTGGGCATCGGTCTGCGTCCGGCGGCCGTCTCCGGTACCGCCATGATGGCGTTGATGTGGATCGCCGAATGGCCGCCCGCCAAGCACCTCGACAGCGGCAAGCCCAGTTCCTCCACGAACCCTTTCACCGACTACCACGTCATCTACGCCATCTCCCTGATCGCCCTCGCCGCGGTCGCCGTCGGCAGCCGGCTCGGCCTGGGTGCCCTGTGGGCCCGCCTGCCGATCGTCCGCGACCACCGCTGGCTGCTCTGATCGCCACACGACCCGGCCGGGCACCGTCCACGTGACGGGCCCGGCCGAATCTCGTGTGTCGGGCCACCCGGATCCGATCCCACCCCGACGGCAGGCGAAGCCGTGCGGACACCGCCTTCGCAGCCGAGGAACCCACCCCCGCGCAACGACCGGACACCACACCGACTCGGCCGATCCCGTACGCGGCGAGCCGCGCGAGCCGATCCGGCAATGGCTCGCCCCCTCGATCCCGGGCGCCGCACCCGCCTCGACCTCGGTGGACCTACGCGCGCACGGACGATTCCGAGTACGCCGAACGTGGTGTCCTTTCGTGTCGCGGCAGACCTCCCCCCCCGCCCACCGCGTTGCCCTGGGACCGGCGCGTCCGCGGCCGGCCGGCCCCCGCCGCTCGACTCCTCGTGCCGTCCGCCCGCCGTGCGGGATGCCGAGCCGGCTGGTGGGCCCCATGCTGGAACTGCCGGACAAGATCGCATGGCTTGCGGGCACGGGCGTCGCCCGTGCCCGTGCACCGCTGCGCGTTCTCGGTCGTCGCCGTGTCCTCCCGGATGCGGCATCCTCGGAAGGGATCAACGAAATGGCGAAGCCCGACTCGGTGTTCATCTACATCGGGACCTACCCGGACCAGGCGGCGGCGCGGGCCGACTACGACGTCGTGAAGGACCTGCACGCGCTGGGTGCGGTCGGCGGCTACGACGCTTCGGTGGTCACCAAGGACGACGCGGGCAAGGTGCACGTCAACAAGGACGAGACGTCCACGCGACACGGCGCATGGGGCGGCGCGGCGGTCGGCGCGCTCGTCGGCATCCTGTTCCCGCCGGCGATCATCGGCACAGCCGCCGTGGGGGCCGCCGTGGGCGGGGTGGGCGGCCACCTGTGGCGCGGCATGTCCCGTGCGGACGTGAAGGAGTTCGGCGAGCTCATCGACGAGGGCGAGGCCGCCCTGGTCGTCGTCGGCGAGAGCACGCTCCAGCACGCGTTGGCCAAGGCGGAGCTGAAGGCGGAGAAGAAGGTGGCCAAGGAACTCGACGTGAGCTCGAAGGACATCGACAAGGCCGTCCGGGACGCCACCACCGAAGTTTCCTGACCCGACCTCGCACAAGGATTTCCCGGCCGGGACGCCGCCGACCACGACGCCTCGGCCGGGAGGCCCGGTGTCTTCTGATCGGCCACCTCCGCCCGCCCGCGGACCGAGGACAGGCCGCCCGCCTCGCCCGGGCCGGGGCCGGCGACACCGCCCCGGCGACGCGTCCGGGGCCTGCCCCCACCGGTGGACACGTGCTTCGAAAGGCCCCGCTCGGGCGCGCGGAGTATCCGGCTCCCCCGCAGTCGGGCTTGGGCATCCGCCGCGAGCCCAGGGTCAGCGCAGTCGCCGCAGGTATGGATCCTGTTCGTGTCGCGGTGCCAATCGGATCCGGGCGTCGACGACGGTGACGCCGTCGGGGCGGGCGACCAGGGGGTTCAAGTCGGCCTCCGCGAGCTGCGGCACATCGTCCGCGAGCCTGGACAACCGGTGCAGGACGTCCTCGATCCCGGCGGTGTCGACGGCCGGCCCACCTCGATGGCCGTACAGCAACGGGGCCCCTCGTGAGTCGGCCAGGAGCGAGTGCGCGTCCAGATCGGTCAGCGGGGTCAACCGCGCACCGTGGTCGGCGAGGACGTCGGTGGCGACCCCGCCCAGCCCGAACACCACCAACGGGCCCAGCACCTCGTCCTGGGTCACCCCGGCGATCAGCTCGACCCCCGAGGCGGCCATCGGCTGGACGACCACGCTCTCCATCAACGCGCCGATCCGGTTGGCCAGGTCGGTGAACGCCGCACGTATCGCGTCGTCGCCGACCAGGCGCAATCGCACGCCGCCCACATCGCTCTTGTGCACGATGTGCGGGCCGTACGCCTTGAGCACGACCGCTCCGTCGACGCCCAGCGGGGCGAGTTCACGCGCCACCGCCACCGCCTCCTCGACGTCGAACGCCTGCCGCCACGGGCTCACCTCGATGCCGTACGCGCCCAACATGCGCGCGCATTCGCCGGGCGGTAGCCATCCGCCGTCGGGCTCGCGCAGCAGGAACTCGCCGGCGAGCGAACGGGCCGCGGTGCGATCGACGTCGGCCAGGGCCGGCACCGTGCCGCGGGGGCGAGTCAGCCACATCGCGCGTTCGTAGGCGTGCGCGAGCGCGACCGCTGCCGTGCGCGCGTCGCCGTACACCGGCACCGCGCCGCCCACGGCGGGCAACAACTCCACCGCGGCGGCGCGTTCGGGGGCGATCACCAGGACGGGCCGGTCCCGAACGGCGGGACCCTCGAGGATGTCGCCGAGCGGGTCGCCGAGGGCCGTCGGCGCCAGAGCCAGGACCACGGCGTCGACGTGACCGGCCGCCGACACCCGGTCCACGCACCGGCGCAGCGTCTCGCCGTCGACGGTGGCGGTGGTGTCCACCGGGTTGGCGCACGCGGCGCCGGCGGGCAGCAGGGCGCGGAGTTCGGCTTCGAGGTCGGGGCCGAAACGCGGCACCGCCAGGCCGGCGTCCACACAGGCATCGGCCGCGAGCACTCCCGCGCCGCCCGCGTTGCCGATCACCGCCACCGATGCTCCGTCGGGCAGCGGTTGGGCATGCAGCAGGGCCGCGATCGCGACCAGGTCGCCCAGGGTCTTCACGGCGGTCACCCCGGCCTGGCGGAACAGCGCCCCGCGCGCCACGGTCGGCGTCACCGCCGCCGCGGTGTGCGAGCCCGCGGCGCGACGCCCGGCCGCCGAGCGACCCGCGTCCACCGTGAGCACCGGCTTGACACGGCCGACGGCGCTCGCGATCCGGGAGAACTTGCGCGGGTTGCCGAAGGACTCCAGATGCAGGATCGCCATCGTGGTCCGGGTGTCGGCCTGCCACCACTGCAGCATGTCGTTGCCGCTGACGTCGTACTTGTCACCGAGCGACGCGAATGTGGACACCCCGATCCCCAGCCGGTTCAACTGCTCGGTCAACGCAATCCCCACCCCACCGGACTGCACCGCCACACCCGCGCTGCCGGCGGCGGGGACCACCCACCCGAACGTCGCGTTGAGCGCGGTGGCGGGGTCGGTCTGCGCGATCCCCAGGCAGTTCGGGCCGACCATCCGCATCCCGTGCCGGCGCACGGAGGCATGCACCCGTGCGGCCTGCTCCGGCGTACCCCCCGAGGTCACCACCACCAGGGCCCGTACACCGACGCGCCCGCAGTCCTCGACCAGATCGGGAACCCGGTCCGCCGGAACGGCCACCACCACCAGATCGGGCACCTCGGGAAGCAGGTCCGGCGTCGGGAACGCCGGCACCCCGTCCACCTCGGTCGCGGTGGGGTGCAGCACGGCCAGAGACCCGGTGTAGTGCCCCGCCTTCACGTTGCGCAGCAGCGCCCGGCCGACCGAGTCGGCCCGATGCCCCGCGCCCGCGATCACCACCGACCGAGGTGCGAACAGCGGCACCAGACTGGCCACGTCCGCCAGGGCCTCACGCCGCGCCAGCGCGGTCAGATACCGCTCCGTCGAGGCGCTGTCGCCGTCCAACGGGATCACGCAACTCGTCACCCCGGCCACAAGTCGGTTGCGCACCGGCAATCCCATGTGCTCCAACACCCGAAGCATCGGACGATTCCACGGCAACGTGTCCGCGACCAGCGTGCGAATTTTGTCCGCGCGGGCCATCGTGACCACATGCTCGATCAGCAGGGTGCCCACCCCCCTGCCGTGCCAGGCATCGGCCACCGCCAGGGCGAGCTCCGCCTCGCCGGAGCCGGCGTCGCCGTTGTATTCGACGACCCCGATGACCTCGCTCCCGTCGTGGGTCAGCGCGATCAGCGCACCGCATCCGGCCCGGCCGGGCGTACTCACCCGCTCGGCGGTCTCCCGTACCGACGTCTCCGAGGTGCCGAAGAACCGCAGGTACAGATTCTCCGCCGACATCGCACGATGCATCGCGAGCACGCCGTCCCGGTCCTCGGGTCCCGGAGGCCGCAGCAGGACCGTCTCGCCGTCGACGGCCAGTACCCAGACCTCGCGCGGTGTGCCGATCTCGTTCATGGACCCGATCCCTTCCGCCGGGGCGCGTCCGCGCCGCTCACGGCCAGCCTCACGCCGATCCCGCGCGCGAGGCAGGGCCGACCGGTTCCCGCGGCCCGGGTCGAACGGCCCTGTCCGCGTCCCACCGGCACGAGCGGTGTTCGTGTCCCGGGGCCGACAGCCGATCGGCCTCGGGAGTTCGACCGTGCGGCGCCATCCGGCGGTCTCGCGGATGTGCCGGGCATGGCTTGCGGCAAGCATTGTGGAAATACCCACCCGAGCGAGCAGGTCCGCCGAATAGGCGCTGTCCGCGAGGCCCGGCAGGCCGTGGGAGCGTTCCATTTCGGCGGCGACGACGTCCATGTCGAACCGTCCCAGACGGTAGTGGACCCGGCAGAGCGAGAGAAACATGTGGCGGTTCAACAGGCCGAAAAAAGTCGGCTCCGCCCACGAGCCGGTACACACGATCGATCACGGTGCGGTCCGACAACATGGCGCCCAGCAGGTCGGCCTCGACGTCCGCGTCGTCCCGAGTGCTGCCGGGCAACGAACGCCCGGAATAGTCGGGCGTGTTCCCCCACCGCGCGTCCTGCCTCGCGGCCTGTCGGGCGATCCCCCGAAGGCTCGGGTCGCGGGAATCTCCCCGCCGGTCGTCATGCGCACGACCGTACCGCCCCCACACCCCTCGGATCGGAGCATGTCGGCCCGGGTACGTGCGTGGTGACGGCAGTGTCGTCGCAAGCTATTCGACCGGTTCGTGCTCCGGGATCGAACCGGCCAAGGTCGCCAGGGCCTCCAGAGCCGCCGACAGGGCGTCCGGCGTCGGGGAGGCCAGTCCCAATCGGATCGCATCGTGGGCGGTGGCGGGCGCGACCGCGAAGGCGGCGCCGGGTGTGACCGCGATGCCCCGCCGCGCGGCCGCCGCCACGAACGTGTCCGCCCGCCACGGTTCCGGTAGTTCCCACCAGCACATGTAGGCGCCGGGAGCGGTCCGCAGCCGGAAACCCGCGAGCTTGGAGCGAACGGCTTCCTGACGAACGCGCGCGTCCAGGCGCTTTGCCTCCACAACGGAGGCGAGTGTGCCGTCGCTCATCCACCCGGTGGCCGCCTCCAGGGCGTAGCGCTGGGCCGTCCACGCACCGGTTCGCAGCGACGCGCGCACCGCGCCGGCGATCCGGTGCGGGACGACCGCCATCCCGATGCTCAGGCCCGGCGCCACACGTTTGGACAGGCTGTCGATGACGACGGCGTGCTCCGGAGCCCCGAGGGCGATCGGCGGCAACGCGGTGTCGCCGAACCGCGACCAGACCGCGTCCTCGATCATCGGAAGGTGCAACCTGTTCGCCAGGGCCGCGAGTTCGTTCCGCCGCTCGGCCGGCATCGTGATCGAGAGCGGGTTGTGCAGGGTCGGTTGGAGATAGATCGCCTGGAGTCTCGCCGAACGGTGCGCGGCGGCAACGGCCGCGGGCCTGACACCGGCGAAGTCCATGGCCAGGGGGACGAGAACCACCCCCAGCCGTGCGGCGATCGCGCGGACCACCGGGTAGGTCAGTTCCTCGACTCCGAGCCGGCCGCCGGGCGGAACGAGCGCGGCGATGGTGGCGGCGATGGCCTGGCGGCCGCTGCCCGCGAAGAGGATGTCGGCGGGGTCGGGGGTCCACCCGGCACACGCCAGTGTCGCCGCGGCCGCCGTCCGGGCCTCCGGGGTGCCGGACACGCCGACGGGGAGAAGGGCGTTCCGCAGGACATCGGGCCGATGCATGCGCGCGAGGCCCTCGGCAAGCAGCGGAAACTGCTCGGGGACCGAGGGCACGCTCAGCTCGAGATCGGCGGGGGCGTTCGAGGGGTCGGACAGTGCGAGGGGGTGCTTGGCGGCGGCACGGACGAAGGTGCCGCGGCCGACCTCACCGAGGATCAGTCCCCGACGACCCAATTCGGCGTATACGCGCCCGGCGGTGGAGTTGGCGATGCCGTGGGCGCGGGCGAACTCCCGTTGGGTGGCCAGTCGATCGCCGGGCCGGAGCCGCCCCGCTTCGATGTCCGCCTGGACCGCGTCGGCCACGCGTCGGAAGTCTTCCATGCAAGTGCACCGCCTCGTCACGTTCCCTAATACCCAATTGCACCGAGTGCAATTTGATGATTGCACTGAGTTGGGGATGTGCATAGCATCGCATCGTGATCGGGGCACGGCGGGATCCACACGGAACCGCCGCGGTTTCCCTCGACACGGTCCCATCCGTCGACCTCGTCGACCTCGTCGACCTCGTCGACACCACGACCCGAGCCCGCACCAGGCGAGTGCCCGTCTCGGCCGACTCCGACAAGGCCGGAGACGATGCATCCCGACTTCTTCACCATCGGCCGAAGTCCGTTGCCCCAGCGTCTGGGTCTGTCCACCAGGGGCCTGACCGCCCCGGGGATTCCGAGAACGCCCGAGGCGGGCCGACGGGCTCGAACCGTCCTGCGTCAAGCCGTCGACCGCGGGGCGCGCCTCGTCGATGTCGAGGACACCGCCGAGGAATTGGTCGCTCACGCGCTCCACCCCTATCCGGCGCACCTCTTGGTCGCGGCCCGCGCCGGCGGCACGAACGCGGGTACCGGTCGTGCGTCCGCGCCGGATCACCCCGATCGGCTTCGTACACAGTGCGAAGCCGACCTCCGCGGACTGCGAACGGAGGCGATCGACCTTTATCGCCTGCCCGCGGCGGATCCCGCCGAGACGCCTTCCTGGACGGACCGACTCGGCGTGCTGGCGGATCTGCGCCGTGCGGGGAAGATACGCCACATCGGAGTCGAGGCGAGCAGCATCGCAGAGGTGCGGCGGGCCATGACGATCACCGAGATCTCCTCCGTCCATGCCCCGTACCACGTCGCCGATCGGACCACGGAGGATCTTCTCGCGTTCTGCGAATCCCACCGCCTGGTGTTCGTGCCCCGACGGCCCCTGGGTTCGGGAGCCCGGACGAGATCGGCCGTCACCGCCGTGGCCGAACGCCACGGAGCGAGCGCCGCCCAGATCGCACTGGCATGGCTTCTCGGCAATTCGCCGGTGCTGCTCCCCGTCGTCGCCCCGAGCACACCGCAAGAACTGGACGCCTACTGGGAGGCGGCCGAGATCGACCTCTCCGACATCGACCTTGACGCCCTGAACACACTCCCCCGAAGGCACATCCCGGCGTGACGCGTCGCCCGCGTCCGAGTTCGCACCCGCGGGGCGGCGAAGCACGGCTCAGCCGAAGACGGTGGTGTTCTCGCCGGGCCCGCGGGCCCGGCGAGAACACCACCGTCTTCGCTCGTTGCGTGTGTCGGGTCAAAACGACCGTCCGTCAAGAACGACCGTCCGCAGCCTCCTGCCACGCCGCCATCCCCGCCCGTGAAGCGTGCTTCGCCTGCCGCAACTTCGCGGCCGCCATTTCGCCGGGCGGGGTGTCCAAGTCCCGGATCAGTTTGCGCACGGCGCCCAGCAGGGCGGATGCGGTGATGGCCAGGCCGGTCAGCGCGATGATCGAGCCCGAGGCGGTGAGCACGGTGCCCACCGTGACCACACGGGTGTCGACGCCGTACCGGTGCGGTGATTCGTGGTGGTTGTTCACAACTCCACGGTCGGCCCGTTCCCGACATCCCGCACCGCAGGGCGGGTGAACGGGTGGCGAGGCCCTGCCCGCGACCGGAATGCCCGCTCGGCAACCGGGGGGACATCGACGGGCCCTCCCGCCATCGTGCACGTGCGTCGCCGCCGCGAACCCCTCGGGACGGCAGTCGCCCCACACCTGCCGGGCGCCCACCCAAGTCGAAAGGATCGGGATCTCCGCGATGCGCTCGGGCGCGAGGACAGCAGATCCTCGCCCAGGACGGTGAAGTCCGCGAGCATACCCGGGACGAGGCAGCCCTTCAGGTGGCCCTCGCCTCGACGGCGGTGTGGGCTCGGGGTCCACGAGGCGGCCTTGCGTCGGGTGAACAGGTGTGCGTGCCGTTCTTGTCCACTGTGGCGATCCGCATGCGTGCGTCCGGCCCGTGGCCAGGTCGCCGACCACCGCGCCGTCGCGAGTGGAAGCCCCGGACGGACGGATATTGTCGCCGGCATGAGTGCTTCGGCGATATCACGGGTGGAGATCGACGGCCGATCCACCACGGTGGAACGGCTGCACGCCGTCGCCGTAGCCGGCTTCGGGCATTTCACCGCGATGCAGGTACGCGGCGGCCGGGTACGCGGCCTCGCCGACCACCTTCATCGGCTCGACGCGGCCAACCGGGAGTTGTTCGGCACCCCACTGGACGGGGACCTGATCCGGCGGTACATCCGGCACGCGCTGGCCCACGACGTTCCCGACGCGTCGGTGCGGGTTTATGTGTTCGCCGCGGACGAGGCCGGGTCGGTCGCGGTCCTGGTCACCCTGCGGCCACCCGGCGATATGCCGCCCGCGCCACAGGCGTTGCGGTCCGTCCCGTATCTGCGTTCCGTCGCGCACATCAAGCGCGTCGGGGACTTCGGGCAGGCGCACTACCGCCGACAGGTCGCCCGCGAGGGTTTCGACGAGGCGCTTCTGACCGGCCCGGACGGACTCGTCGCGGAGGGCGCGATCACCAACGTCGTGTTCTTCGACGGTACTTCGCTGCTCTGGCCGAACGCGCCCGTCCTGGAAGGCATCACCATGGGTTTGCTCGAAAGGGCGCTCTCCGCAGAGCCGTTGCCCTCCCGACGCGGCCCGGTCCACCTGTCCGACGTAGGCTCGTTCCGGGCCGCGTTCGTGACGAACTCGCGCGGGATCGCGCCGGTTCGGCTCATCGACGACGTGCCGATCCCGATCGACACCGCGTTGACGGGGACGCTCGGCAGACTGTACGAGTCGATCGCGTGGGACCCGATCTGACACCCATCGTGCGCGAAGGCCGTCGTCGGTGAGTGCGATATCAGCCGTGACCCGGAAGCCTCGGGCCGGGTCTCGCACCGCTCTCCCCCGGACCGGACCGGAAATTCCTTGGGCGAACTCGGGGAGCGAGGTCAGGGTCGGCGTGCGGGGGCGGCTCCGCGGTGTGCTTCCTTCTCACTCCGACAATCGACAGCGCACCCACTCTCCGCCCTCGCTTCGTCTTTCGTCGGGGGTAACCGGTACATGAGTGGTGGCGTGCGCAGCATCGTTCGAGTCGATACCAGTACCGCGGCCGACGATCTCGACGGCCTCCTAATACGACGTCTGGCGCAGGTGTACGTCGACGCGGAGCGGGTCGGGCCGGATCAGGCGGGTGTGAACGCCCGCGGTATCGCCGCGCTGGAAGCGGATCTGGTGCAGCGCGGCCATGTTCTGAGCGCCCAGTTGCGGACCGCGCTGGCCGGCTTGCGCCCGGTGGATCTCGCGACGCACGGAATGCGGCTGCCGGCGCGGCTGGACGCCCGGCTGGGCAACGACCGCCGGCACCGTCCGCTGTTCGCCGGCTTTCCCGCACAGGTGCCGAACTACGCGCAGGCGCGCTACTCCACCCGGATCCGGGCGTTCCTGCTCAACCAGCCGAACCAGCCCTGCGCGATCTGCGGCCGGGCCGGCGAGCGCTGACCGTGGCGCCGGCCGACGTGTCGCCCGAGCAGCCGTCGCGGCGGCGTACCGAGAGCGGCGAACCGTGGCCGCCGCGCGCCGTGCGGATAACCCCGTTGCCCCGCCCGCGGCTCGGGCCTAATGTCGTCCTCGTCGGCGGGCACTTCGCCGGCGCACCACAACGTGTAGCTCAGTCAGTAGAGCACCGGGCTTCGGACCCGGAGGGCGCGGGGGCGGGACCCGCCACGTTGGCGAACACGGCAACGGCGTGTAGCTCAGTCAGAGAGAGCACCGGGCTTCGGTCCCGGAGGGCGCGGGGGCGGGACCCGCCACGTCGGCGAACACGGCAACGGCGTGTAGCTCAGTCAGAGAGAGCACCGGGCTTCGGTCCCGGAGGGCGCGGGGGCGGGACCCGCCACGTCGGCGACATCGGAACGTGGCGGCACGGGGCTCGGCGTGCAGAGCTCCGGGCCCGTAACCCGCACAAAGCGGCGGGGCGCGCGGTGCCCGCCGTGCCGACCACACCGACCACGACGTGTAGCTCAGTCAGTAGAGCACCGGGCTCTCAACCCGGAGGGCGCGGGGGCAGGGCCCGCCACGTCGGCATGAACGAGATTCACGTGCAGCCCGTCGCCAACCCCGGTTATGCGGATTGGCAGTTGGCCAAGGCGTTCCACACCGCCGCCTCCCACGAGAGCCAGGCGACCCGGCTTCGCGCCGAGGAGCGCGTGCGCCGCTGGACGCAGGTCGCCGGCGGCATGGCCGACGGCTCGTTGACCATCGGCACACGCACGCCCGTGCGCGGGCTCCCCGCGTGGGTCACCCCGGAGGTCGTGCGCGGCGGGTTCGCCACCGGCGACGCCGCGGCGGGCGGGCCGTGGACCGCACACGAGGCCGAAGCCGCCGCCCGCGCCGGGCTGCGTACCGGCGATCGGCTCGCGGTGTTCCGGTACTTCCTCACCGATGCGGGCCTGGCCGAGCTCCACACGATGCTCGACACCGGTCGGTATCACGTCGCGGTGCCCGAGGAGGCCGCGCTGCTCACCATCGCGTGGCTGCTGCGCGCCGGGGATCGGTTCGCGGCGCTCACGCTGCTCGACGAGATCGCGCCGTACGCGGACCGCCTCCGCTTCCTGCCGAGCCCCAGCGACACGCCGGTGCCCGACGGCTCCGCCGTGCACCGCGAATCCGTGGGCTCGTTGCGGGCCACGCTCGGCGCGCGGCGCCCCAAGCCCGCGGTCGAGGCGATGAACGAGGCGCTGACCGTGTGGAACCCGTTCGCCGACCAGTTGCTCGCGCACTGGCTGGAGACCGTCGAAGACGGCCGGCTCGACGCGATCCGACCGGCGGGCTGGACCGAACGCGGCCGTGAACTCCTCCAGCGCTACCGGCGTTTGGCGGCGCAGCACACGCTGTGCACCAAGCACCGCAACCCCAGGGAGAACTCCGCGATCCTGCTGGCCGCCTTGGCCGAGGCGCTCGGTGACACACGGGCCGGTGATGTTCGCAGCGCCGGCACCCGCATGGCGGACGGCCGCGCCGCCCGCACCGCCGGACCCCGCTCCGCCGGACCCCGCACCGGCATCCGCGCGAACGTCGGTGCGCGTGGGGCGGCCCGCCCCGGCCTGCTCCGGCACGCCGTCGACGCGATGGTCGTCAAGCGCGGCGCGCCCGGTTCGCCGCCGCACGCCGAACTGCGGGCCCGTCAGGCCGAGGACGCGTCGACCGCGACGCTCCACGAGCTGGCGCGCGTCCTCATCACCCGGTTGGCGAACCTGCGCGACGACGCGGGTCTGCCCGACACGGCGTGGCTGCTCGTACCGGTGACCGACGCGGAAGCCGAGCGGACCGGCGTGCGCGCGGGCAGCCCGATTCCGGACAGCTTGCGTCACCCGGTCGAGCGCGCGCTCAGCGCGCCCGTCGCGACGCTCGTCGAGCGCGGCATCGTGCCGTCGGCCGAGGTGCTGGCCGAGCTGGTCCCGCAACTGGTCGCCGCGACGACCGCGTTGGCGTACCACGATCCGGCGCTGCGCACGCTGATGACCGCGGGGTATGGGGCGTTCGCCGAGCGTCGGTCGCTGTTGCTCCTCAACCTGGAGCACCAGGTACGGCTGGAGGAGTTGCCGTGGGTACGGGCGGTGTCCGCGTATCGGCGGGTGTCGACCGACACCGCGGGTAACGCCTGGGAGGCACTGACCGAGCTGGGCACGCTGACGGTGCGCGCCTTCCCCGGCACGATCGTCCCGAACCCGCTGCTCCAGGAGCTCGGTTCGCTCGCGCGACAGGCCGGGGTCAAGGCGGTGTTCACCGAGGAACTCGCGGCGGACATCTTCATGGGCACGTTCTCCGCGAAGTTTCTGCGCGCCGCGCAGGACGCCGCGGTACTGCTCGAAGGGTCGCTGTACGCGCGGTACTACGGCATCGACTACGCCGCGATCCGGACGATCGACGACGTCAAGCGCGAGCGTGGGTTCGCGGCGAACACCTCGGACGCCTTCGCCGAGCTGTGCCGGGAGCGGGCCGGCATCGATCCGCGGGGCCGCTGGTGGGTCGCGGCGAACGGGAAGGTCATCGAGCAGGCGCAGATCCTCACCACGCACAACCTCGCCGCGCTCGTGTACCCCATCGGGGTGGAGCCGGCGGAGGGCTGGGCGGAGCCGGCGCGGGGCGCGTACCGCACGGTGTGCCGTCTGGTGCAGCAGATCGCCGGGAACCCGCGGCCGCTCGGCACCGTCAAGGACGCCGCGTACGCGTGGCGGCAGACGCTGTTCTTCCTGTCCCTGTGCGGGGTGGAGGACCAGTTCGCGGTGATCGCGTGGATGGCGGAGGAGACGGCGCGGCGGCCGGAGCACACCGTGCGCCGCCTCGCGCCGGTTCTGGCCGGGCTGCGGCATGTGTTCACGGGCGGCAGCCTGGACGATCCGGCGGTTCCGAACGTCCGGCGGTTCCTCGGCTGGGCCACGGACGGGCACTGGATCCGCGACGCGTGACGGGCGGGAGCGGCGACCGCAAGCGCGCATCCCGCGCGGCAGAGTAACGCGCCCCGGTGTTCACCTTTGTCCACTGCGGCGACACGACACCGGCCTCGTCCCGAGGGGACGAGGCCGGTGTCGGCGGACTGGGCGGCTACACGTCGTAGGGCAGTGTCCAGCGCTTGCCGGGCTCGGGTGCGGCCGACCTCGCAGACCGCATCCGCGAAGCCGTCCCACGAGCAGGGATCACATTTTGCGCAATATCAGTGCGCTTTGTCCGATATACGATTAGATCAAGGGGTAAAAGCAGATTATCCGATTCAGCGCGGGGGCTCGCATCCTGAACGGCGACGCGCGGAAGGCATCCGCCGCTGAGCTGCTCTACGGGTCCGTGACCGTCGGACCGTCGACCGCCGACGAGTGGAGGACATGATGTGGACGATCATCACCATCGTGGCCGTCGTGATCATCATCGCCTTGATCGCGCTGGCCGTGCGAGCCATGGTTCGGCGCCGTCGCCTACAGCAGCGTTTCGGTCCGGAATACGACCGCACGGTCGAGTCGAAGGAGAGCCGGCGGGAAGCCGAGCGTGATCTGCGCGAGCGCCAGGAACGGCATGATTCCCTGGAGATCAGGCCCTTGCCCGCAGCGGTGCGAGACCGGTACGCGCGGGACTGGGCGGGGGTGCAGGAGCACTTCGTCGACGACCCCGACCAGGCCGTCGGAGAAGCGGACCGCCTCGTGACGGTGTTGATGAGCGAGCGCGGCTACCCGACCGAAGGATACGAGCAACAAAAGCGAGACCTCTCCGTCGAGCACGCTCGAACCCTGGATCACTACCGCGTCGCGCACGACATCAACCAGCGCGTCGGCGGCAGGGACACCTCGACCGAGGAGTTGCGAAGCGCGATGGTCCACTACCGCGCCATGTTCGAGGACCTGCTCAAGAGCGACAACGACGCGCCGGGCGACGACCGCCGGTGAACCACCGGGCAGTCGAGCCCGGCGGCCATACCCACACCCACACCAGCGGAGGCGAAAGGACATGCGTGAAGAAGGCGTATTCGGGCGCGACGAAGCGACCCCGCTCGGCAAGGAGGGCGGCGCGCTGTCCTCCGAGGACGTCGCGCGGACCTCCGACGCACGCCAACCTCGGGCAACCGAAGGCTGGGACGACGTCGGTGCAGACCCGACCGGGCCCGGCGAAACCGGGGACCAGAGCGGTGAACGGTCGGACACCGCCACTGCCGAGCACGACGCGTCGCATCCTGGCACCGGCAGCGCGCCGCTCCTCGGTCCACGGGAAGCGGAGGGCCTCCGCTCCCGCTGGCAGGACATCCAACAGGGATTCGTCGACGACCCGCGGAATTCCGTGGACGCGGCCGACCGCCTCGTCGACGAGGTCATGCGGTTGCTCGCCGCGACGTTCGCCGGTCACAAGAAGGGCTTGGAGGCCCAATGGCACCGCGGTGAGGAGCCGGACACGGAGGACCTGCGCATCGCTCTGCGGCAGTACCGGTCCTTTTTCGACCGCCTGCTCAACACCTGACCGGACCGGCCGATACGGCCGGCTCCCAGCCGGCGGCTCCTGGTGGATCAGGCAGCCTGGTGGACCAAGCCGCGACGTGTGATGCGGTGCCTCGGCATGCCGAAATGGTTACCTGCCCGGTGGCGCTTGGTCCGCGTCGTTCCCGGGTGGGATCGACGGACGAAGGCGAGTGCCGGCTGCGCGGAGCGAGTGGCCCCGATCAGAGGGTGCCGGACACTGCGCTCGGTACCTCCGTGCGGGTACGCGCCGCGCGTCCGCCGAGACGGACGGATCCGGACGTGTGCGGCGTTTCACTCGCGGTTGGCATCGGGCTTCACGATGGTTGGAAGGTCCTACCGACCGTCGATCCGTCTCGGGCTCCATTCCTGGACAGCAGACGGCGGACGGGGCACTGCCCCACATGTCTCCCTTAACGCGATAAGATTCGTATTAGAAGACATCCGTCGGACGGAAGTTCCGGCTGCCACGCAGCGGCTGTCGGTGGTATCGGCTGCCTCTCCCGGTCGGCGCGGCACCGGCGGGTAATAGAGTGCGGAGTCGAGGTTCGTCGGGTCGGAGAGTGCGTTGAGTGAAGGTTCGGCGCCGCCGGGAACCCGGAGGCCTGGAGGGCGTACCGCCCGTACGCGTACCGCCGTTCTCGAAGCCGTCCTGAGCGAACTGGAGGACGTCGGCTACGGAGCTCTGACGGTTGAGGGTGTCGCGCGCCGCTCCGGTGTGCACGTGACGACGGTCTATCGTCGGTGGCGGTCGGTCGAGGGTCTGGTCGTGGACCTGATGAACACGATCGGAACACGTGAGATCCCGTTGCCGGACCACGGATCATTGGCCGCCGATCTGCGGGGGCTGGCCCGGGGCATCGTGAACCTCTACCTCAACGACGCACGCACGCGTGCCCTGTTCGACACGATGATGGTGGCGGCCACGAGGAACCCCGACGCGGCAGTCGCGATGTCCCGGTTCTTCGAGCTGCGCAACGAGGCCGCCGGAGTGATCGTGGAGCGAGCCGTCGAGCGGGGCGAACTCGCCCGCGAGACGGACAAGTCGGAGGTCATCGCCGCAGTCGGGGCGCCGCTCTACTATCGGATGATCGTGGCACGCAGGCCGCTCGATCTCGATCTGGCCGACCGGGCGGCGCGAGCCGCGTGCCTGGCGGCCGAGAACGGTGTCTTCAGGTCTTCGTCGCAGCCGGCGGCGCAGCACCCCTGACGCGTCCCGGGTCGGCCGTGTGCCGTGTTCGGATGGCGAGAGCCGGGGGCCGGGCCGCGTCGTGGCGACGCGTCCACGACGTTCGCCGAGGACGAGGGACGGCGGACGTGATCGCGCGGCCGACCCGGGCGAGTCCCGCGCACCCGACCGCCTTCGCGCGTCCGCCGAAACCCGGGTCGGGGTCGGCACCCGCCCACTGCCCGGGCACCGAGACCGGGAGCGCCCCGGCCTCGATGCCCGTGGTTGGTCGGGAGCGGTCTCCGTGCCATCACGCGGCAGTGGACAACGCTTCGTGGCCGGCCCGGCCCGCCCGGCCCGCGCTATGCCTCTGATCCCTCCGGGATCGCGGCATCCGCCTGTGCGAACCCATCGGTGGCGCCGACGGCCGCGCTCGGGTCGTGAGCCGTGCGCTGCTCGGGAACAGACGCCGCTCCGGCCGTGAGGTGTTCGAGGAAGAACGACGTCATGAGCCTCTGCGACTCCGCGAATTCCTCGTTGTAGACCACGAAATGGCCACCGGGCAGGATGGCGAGCCGCTTCGGGTGCAGCGCGCGTTCGTATGCCGCGAAGGCGAGGTCGCTGTGCGTGAGGATGTCCTGCTGTGCGACGACCATGAGCAGCGGCGTGGGCGAGATGCGCCCGATGTAGTCGCCCGGTTCGTACCCCGACAGCAGTTCGATCGAGCGCACGGTGATCTCGTTGCGCCACGTGGCGAGTCGTTCGGGCTCGATGGACTGGTACCACGCGTACGTTTCGCGGTCCGCCATCGCGGCCATCGCCGTCGGGTCCTCGGTGATCAGCGGGATGACACCGGGCTCCGCGCCTTGGAAGCGTGCCAGGCGGTCGTAGTCGAACATGCGCCGAATCCCGCGCATGGCCTCGGAGTTGATGAATCGGGACAGGCTCGTTCCACCGCTGATGACCGGGACCTGCGCGTATACGCACTTCACCCGGCGGTCGACGGCACCGACGACCAGAACATGGCCGCCGGCGAAGCTGGAACCGAACACGCCGATCCGGTCGGAGTCGATGTCGGACCGGGACTGCAGGAATGTAATGGCGTTTCGGTAACCCCGTATCTGCGCGACCGGGTCCGCCTCCTGGCGCGGCAGCCCATCGCTGGCCCCGAAACACGGGTGGTCGTACAGGACCACCGCGATGCCGGCGTTCGCCAGATTCTCGGCGATGGTGTCGGTGTACTGCTCCTTCACCGCGCCCAGTCCGTGCGTCACCACGACTGCGGGGTGCGGAGCCACTCCGGATTCGGGAATGTAGAGCCAGCCTCGCAGGGTCGTCCCGTCGGAGTCGAACTCGATGTCGTGGCGCATCCTGAATTCCTTTCGACAGGCGTGGACCTGATCGGATGTGAGGTTTGTCGCGATCGTGTCGTGCGTCAATGGCAGTACGTGCCCCAGGGCCGGGACGTCCTCCTGTTCCGAGCATCGAACCCGTCTCGGCGCATGCCGCATGTCGTGAACGTGGGCGAGTCCTCCGGAGAGTCCGAGGGCCGCGGAGGATCGTCGGGACAGGCTGCGTCGTCGACGCCCGTGAACTCCGCGTCCGCAATGTCGTCCATCGGTATGCCAGGTGTGAACATGATCGACCCCGGGCGTAGGAGGGGCCGAACCCCGCTCGGGACATGCGCGTTCGACTGGAGTCGGGGTACGGCGTGGTGCGCGCATCCGGCACTGCGGATACATTAACGCTAGTTCTTTCGTATTAGTAGTCCGCGCGGCTCCGCCTGCTCCTCGACCGCCACCCGGAGAAACAAGGCGTCGCGTCGTACCGGTTCACCGGATTTCGTTCGTCGAAGTCCGTCGTCGACCGCGTTCCGCGCACTGTCGTGCCCGTTCCACGCAGCCTGCGGTGACCGTACGTCGCAAACCGGTACGGCCAAAGGAGCCCGGCGCTTCCCTACTGCGTCGGCGCTTCGGGCCCGACTACACCCGCCGTACCCGCCCGGGCCGAAGCGCGAGCCTCTCGCTCGCACTTCCCAACGCGGCCTCGACGTCGCCTCACCTGGTTCCGAACCAGGTTTCGGCGAGGGCGTCCAGGGTTCCTTCGGCGGGTGTGGGAAGTTCGCGCATGTACCAGGGGAGATTGCTGTACCTGTGCAGGAGTGTGTAGGCGAGAAGCACACGAGGATCGAAGTCGCGTCCGTAGGACGTCGTGAGTCCGGTGAGCAGCGCCGGGTCTCCGCCGGTGACGAACAGGCCGACCCCGACGAAGTCGTAGGCGTGGTCGCCGATCGCGGCGGGTTCGAAGTCGAAGAGCCCGGTCAGGCGCCATCCGTCGGGATCGACGAGCAGGTGAGCCCGCATGACCTCGGTGTGCAGGAGGCTGCGGTGCGGCGAGCGGGGCAGGGATACGGACGCCAGGAACGCGGGAATCTGTTCCAGCCAAGCCTGGGAGAGACCATGGGCGCGCTGCCGGTCGGTGGCGGTGTCCGTCTGTCGATCGATGAACGCGCCCCAGTCGCCGGGGCCGAGCACGTCGCCCAGAGGCTCGGTGTCGAGCGAGTGAAGAACGGCGAGTGCCGCACCGATCTCGGTGACCAGTCGTTCGCGGTCGTCCTGGGGCACGCTGTGCCAGGCCCGCGCGAGGTTCTCACCGGGCAGTCGGGACATGAGGACGTATTGCCAGCCGTTTTCGTACGGGCCGAAGTCGCGTACCCGGGGTGTCGGGATCGGCAGTTGCCCCTGGATATGGGACAGAACGCGGCCTTCGACGACGCCGTCCCGGGCGGCGGACGAGGGAAACAGCTTGAGGACGTGTTCCGCGCCCACCGCGTAGACGGGCTGCGTTCCGTCGGGAAACCGGGTCAGCGGCGCACCCGCGAAACCGAGACGGGCGCAAATGTCCTCGACACCGGGTCGCATCACCGTTTCGTCCGCGACGACGGCGTCCCATTCCGCATCGGTCTTCACAGGGGGCAACATTGTCGGAACTCTAGGAAACCTTCCCATGGGGTGCAATGAGATTGTTGGATGGCGGCAAGTGGACCGCGCCCCTTGGGTCGAACGTCGTGGCAGGTCCGCGCTATCCCCCGGGCCCGGTCCCCATCCGGTGGCGCGGGTGGGGAGAGGTGGGCCGGGACCGCGCGGGAGTCGACGGCGAAGATCGGTCTGCGCCGCTGCCGGCGCCGGGCCGTCGCCCCACCCTCCGGCCTCCGGTTGACAGGTGGCGGGCGTGGCGGGCTCCACGTCCCGCAGCGGGCGGTCCCGGCGCAGCCCGTCCGCAGACGCACCGACGCGGGCCGCGATCGGGCCGAACGCGTCGGCGTCGCACAGGGCAATCCTCACCCGCTCACGGCGGCGGCGATGATCTTCGGCGAGGTCTACCGGCTCGGCGGCGAGCGGAAGTTCCGAGCCGTTGGGCCGGGTAGGTGTCAGGGCCGCGGGGCAACGCCCTAGACTCCGGGTCAACGTTTCGTAAAGCCAGGTACGGCGCGGGGGAGCCCCGTACAGAAAACGATTGGGGTAGCCAGTGCTTCTGAAGACGTTCGGCTGGTCGTTCGCGGTCACCGCGCTCGGCTTGGTCGCAGCGATGCTCTACGGGGGGTGGACCGGCTTCGGGGTCGTGGCGATCCTGTCCATCCTCGAGATCTCGCTGTCCTTCGACAACGCCGTGGTCAACGCCGGGGTCCTGAAGAAGATGAATGCCTTCTGGCAGAAGATCTTCCTCACCATCGGCGTCCTGGTCGCGGTCTTCGGCATGCGCCTGGTCTTCCCGGTCGTGATCGTCGCCGTCACCGCCAAGATCGGTCCGATCGAAGCGGTACGGCTCGCGCTCGACGACAAGGACAAGTACCAGCAGCTGGTGACCGACGCCCACCCGTCGATCGCCGCCTTCGGTGGCATGTTCCTGTTGATGATCTTCCTCGACTTCATCTTCGAGGACCGGGAGATCAAGTGGCTCGGCTGGCTGGAGCGTCCGCTCGCCAAGCTCGGCAAGGTCGACATGCTCTCCGTCTGCATCGCGCTCATCGTGCTGCTCGCCTCCGCGATGACCTTCGCCACCAACGCCCACCAGCACGGCGGCATCCATGTGGACAAGGCGGAGACCGTCCTGATCGCCGGTATCGCGGGCTTGGTCACCTACCTGATCGTCGGCGGCCTCTCCGGCTACTTCGAGAACAAGCTCGAGGAAGACGAGGAGCGCGAGCACGAGGCCGAGGAAGAGGCCAAGAGGACCGGCAAGAAGGTCCCGGCGGTCGTGATGGCCGGCAAGGCCGCGTTCTTCATGTTCCTCTACCTGGAGGTCCTGGACGCGTCCTTCTCCTTCGACGGCGTCATCGGCGCCTTCGCGGTCACCAACGACATCGTCCTGATGGCGCTCGGACTGGGCATCGGCGCGATGTACGTCCGCTCGCTCACGGTCTACCTGGTCCGTCAGGGCACCCTCGACGACTACGTCTACCTGGAGCACGGCGCGCACTACGCGATCGGCGCCCTCGCCGCGATCCTGCTCGTCACCATCCAGTACGAGATCCACGAGGTCATCACGGGCCTCGTCGGCGTCGTCCTGATCGGCTGGTCCTTCTTCTCCTCGGTCCGGCGCAACCGCAAGCTGGCGGCGGCCGAGGGTAAGGAAACGGGGTCCGACGAGAAGGCCGAGGTCCCCTCCGGCGTCTGAACCGCTCCGCCGGCGGGGGCCGCAAGGCCACCGCCGGCGGACGGTTTCCGCGGCGTCCGGGCCGAAATCCTCGCGGGCCCGGCCGCGGGGATCCTCACCGCGATGCGCACACCAACACGATCGCCCCGGCCGTCGTAGGTCCCACCGACGCGGTTACCGCGGCACACGACGCCCCACCGCCATGCGCGCACGCACCCTCTCCCCCGCTCCCGAGGCGGGCGCCGTGATGACCACGGCGACGCCCGGCGGCGGCGGATGTCGTACACGACAGACCCCACAGATCCCGAATGACGGGACGAACGGGGGCAGTTCCCGGCCCTCCGCCGCCCACTCCCGAACCAGGTCCGCGAAGATCGGAGTCCGGACCTCCCAAGGAACGTCACCGTCGACCCCGGAGAGCCCCGCCCGTGGCACACCCGGGCCGGACGACATCTCGCGCAACGACCGCGCGCCCTCACATGTTCGATCCACGCCTCCCATCGATAGCCTCCCGGATACACCCGCCGCCGGGCATTCCAGCGCCGTCACCCGTTCGGACGCCGGCCACGAACACCCATCGGGCTCGTGGGCGGTCTCGACGATCGCACATCGGGCGGCGCCTGCCGGCGCCGCCCGATTTCGGTTCAGTGGGTCTTGTGGAGTGGCGGGCAACGACGCCGCGAGACGATCGCGCCGCTCGTGCGAACGGGCACGCTTCAGGGTGGGGGTTCGCGGCGTTGCACGGCGGTGGATCGTCGGGGTGGTCGGGTGAGGGTGATCTGGCGCACGAGCTGATGCAGGCAGGCCGTGGTCGCCACCGCGGGAAGGATGGCGACGACGACGCCCTGGACGGTCATGGAGGCGTGGCTGACGGACAGCGCCATGGACAGGCCCGCGAAAGCGGTGACCACGATCCACGAGTGCAGTGCCCGGCGGCGGTGGAGGCTGGACCGCAGGATCGACAGCGAGGCCACCACCCACGGTCCCTGGACCAGCACGGGCCACCATCGGGCCGGGCCGTTGGTGGCGCCGGCGGTGTGCCGTAGCGGTGCGAGGGTGATCACCGCGCCGAGCACACTGATCACGGCGACCAGCAGGACGCTGACCACCACCATGGAGCTGCTGAGTCGATCCAATCGCCGCGCACCGGTGGCCGGCAGGGCGGCCTCCGGGGGCCGCCGGCGATGACTGCCGCGCACCCGGATCGGAGCCGAGAGTTCGACGGTGGCGGGAGCCTCCTCGGCCTGGTTCCCCAGGAGCCGGGCGAGGTCGGCCTCGAATCCCGGATCCCCCACCACCGCGAACGACGAGGCGAGCCCGTCGAACGACGCGGCCTCTCCCTGTGGCGGCCACTCCGCCACGCCGGGGAACGATGCGGCGCCGGGAGGGAATTGCATGCCGGGCGGGGGGTACGGGTCGTATCCATAACCTTCGTACATGGGCCTGATTCGTTCAAGGGTTGGGCGTTGCCGGGTGCCGAATACACATTTTCAACGCTCGGTGGGTTGTCCCGGGATTCACGATCGCGGATCGTCCAGGACGTCGTCGAGTCGGCGCGAGTACTCCGCCGCGAGCAACACCATCGTCAGAGCGAACTGCTCCATGTCGGCGGAGCAATGACGAAGCAGGACGCGATAGCCGGGGCGCTCGATGTACGCGTAGGGAGACCGTTTGAGGAAGGTCGCCGCGCGAGGGGTGAGTACCCAATCCCCCATGGGGAAGGTGCGTTGGGCGAGCGTGGGCGGAACCGCCACGGAGGCGGAAGCTCGGGAAGTCACGCCGGGGTAACGACGTGCTCTGCGCTTCGGCTCTGGTCCGAAACGGTGAACGACGGCCCGGATCGCGTCACTTTCGATCTCGTTTCATACATTTCCGAACGCGGGCGCCGGGGAGCTCTCGTGACCGGGGCCGGGAATTCCGTGCGGCCACAGGGAAGCATGACCGTTGACTCGACCAACTCTTTACTTTCGCAATGGGCAACTCACGAGTTGGTAAAATTCCCGGACACCGCCGCACAGCGGTCCCATCTTCCGTCGAGCACATATTCGGGTGGATTGCTTGTAACCCCGGCCCACACGGCGCCGGCCCACGAACGCCACGAACCCCGGGTTCCTCCACGCCGTCGGCACGATCCGGCGCCCCGGCCGGGCGCACCATCCGGCACCGCACGGACACCGTCCTCGCCGACTGGAACGCGGCGGCCACCCGGCCCGTCCTTGCGCACCCCGGGAGAGGTCCGCCGGGGCGAGGAGGCCGCTGCACTCAAGCGGGCGGTCCGCACGTCCCGGATCCCGTCCCATCGCAACGCCCCACCCGGGCCCGGCCCGCACACCCGGGCAGGACACCGGCCGGCGCAGCCCGCACACCGCCCGTACAGCAAACCCGTTGCCCGCTGTCGAGCCCCCGTGAGAGCATCGAGAGTTAAACGGTCCGTCTCCTTTCGTTTGCGCTTCGCAACGCAAATGAAAGAGTGCGGGCCGTTGTCATGTCCACGGTTTTGAACAATTCATCAAGATCTGCGAATGACAGGTACCGTTCGATGTACACAACAGAGCCGACCGAAGCCTGCATCGAGGATGCGAGCAACATCCTGGTTGCACCTTCGATGGTGCAAGACAATGACTTGATCAGGGACTTCTTCGGGTCCACAATCACGCCGGAGGACCTCGCTTCCGGTTCGGCCGACCTCGCGCAGAAGACCGTCTACCTGTGTGGCGATATATCTCGCATCAGCGGCAGCCAACTGCATGCGGCAGCCCGGGTATTCGTTATCCGGGAGCTATCACACGGTCACCACGAGGACATCGACAAATCTTGGACCCTCGTCGACCTCGGCCGAGTTCCCGTCCGCGTACACGGCGTCGGCGTGTACTACCGCCGCTTTTTCGGACTCGGTGCCGATCACTTCGGGCGGATCCGTGCAGAGCACGCGTTCCAGTCCCTGACGGAGTCCACCAAGCCGGGAACAGCCCATCGCAGCGGAATCTATCTGACGCCTGTCACACAAGACGGCGACGAACTACATTTCCGCCTGCTCCGGTGCTCCACGAATCTCTCGGGGCCCACCGAGGGCTTTCGCCCGACCGACACGAGCATCGTCGAGGCTCTGAACCGCGAGGCCGCCGCCGTCTTCCGGAACCAGGCACCGCTGAATCACGTCCTCGCTCAGATCTACCACAACACCCTGGCCACGGCCGAGCGTAAGCAGTCCAAGGCCAAGATCTCGGCCCACGCCGACAAGACCAAGGACATGCCCGCCAACGGCATCATGGCGTTCTGCACCTTCTATGACGGGCTCGACAAACTGCGGCCCCTGGCCGAGGACGCCTTCGATTACGGAGTGAAAGGTGGCAGTGGGCTGACCAAACTCCACTTTCGCCTCAAGGAGCAGACCGAGGAACGCGACGGGGTCGCGCTCCCCCCGCAGTTCACCCTGACCCTCTATCCCGGCTCCGTGTTCTTCATGCCGCTGTCCACGAACCGCCTGTATACGCACGAAATCCGGCCCTCAACGCTGGACGCCGAGTTGCTCCCGACCCGCCTGGGCTACGTGGTTCGCTGTTCGAGCGCCGAAGCCGTTCACAAGGACGGCCACACGTTCCTCAAAATGGCCCGCGATGTGGTGAAACTGGGGCCACCCACACCGGCCGGCATGAACGAGCTGCGCAGGCTGTACGCCGAGGAAAACAAGACCTCGTCCTTCATTGACTACGGCGACGAATTTCTCTTCAGCATGAACACGGGAGACTACGTTGCCCCCAGAGTCTAGGATCTCGGATGAGATTCTCTCGTGCGCTTTGCCAACCGAGGAGAATCTCTTTGCGGAGCTGTCCGCGTCGGCTCGTTTGGAAGAGGTGGGTAAAGGCCGGCAAGGCGCCGCGCTTACCCGGATCGACGAGGTGGGTGGCGTACCTCTCGTACGGACTACCACTCGATACAGCAGCCCGGCGCAGCGTTTCCGGGCGGTGCACGAACGGTTGGCACAACGAATTCAAGAACGTGCGGCGCTTCCGGTCGGCTTCAACAACGCTCTCATCGAGAGCTACACGAACGCTTACACAACCATGGGCAGTCATTCCGACCAGGCCCTCGACCTGGCCGACGAGTCGTTCATCGCCGTCTTCTCCTGCTACCGACATCCCGAAGCGAGCCCGCCGAGGAAGCTGATCTTCGAATCAAAGGGGTCCGGTGGCGAGAAGTTCGAGATCCCCCTCGCCCACAACAGTATCGTCGCGTTCTCTGTCGACTCGAATCGGCGACTCAGGCACAAAATCGTATTGGACACGCCCACCGCCCGGACGGCGGAGAACCAATGGTTGGGTGTAACCTTTCGGACGTCGAAGACCTTCGTGCGGTTTCGCGACGGACAGGTATACCTCCCGCAGGGTGCGCGCCTCGTGTCGGCCGACGATGAGCAGAGGCGCGAGTTTTACCGACTGCGGCGCCGCGAGAACAATGAAACGGACTTCCTCTACCCCCCGCTGACCTACACCGTCAGCGAGAGCGATCTGATGCCGCCCGTCTGACCTCGAGGGGCATTTGCACCGCACCGCGCGAAAGGCATCACGCAAGCCGAAGCAACCATGGTCTTCGGGCTGTCCGCCGCTGATGGGAACTCAGGTGGCCTCGGCACGCCGCCCGGATAGAGTTGCGCAATGCCCGAGCTGAAGCAGCTGAATGCAGGCCACGCCCCGGCGGTCCTGGCCTTCGAGCTGGCGAACCGTGCCTACTTCGCCGCCTCGGTCTCCGACCGCGGCGACGACTTCTACCACCACTTCGCCGACCGGCACAGTGCCTTGCTGGCTGAACAAGAGGCCGGCGTCTGCGCCTTCTACGTGCTCGTCGCCGAGGAGGGCTCGGTTCTGGGCCGGTTCAACCTGTACGACCTCGAGGACGGCGCCGCCGACCTCGGTTACCGGGTCGCGCAGCACGTCGCCGGCCGCGGCGTGGCGACGGCGGCCGTCCGAGAGTTGTGTCGGCTTTCGACGGTGCGGCACGGATTGCGAACACTGCGGGCAGCCACCGCTCTTGCCAATGCCGCGTCCCAAAAGGTGCTGACCAAGGCCGGGTTCGTTTCGGTCGGACCCGCCGACCCGGCCGACCTCGGCGGCAAGCCGGGCACCTGGTACCAACGCGACCTGACACTCCGGCCGTAGACCGGGGACGCCCTTGCGTTCCGTGGTTGCGCGATGCCCACGCCCCGGGCGTCGCGTCCGCCATGGCCTACTCCCCATGACCGTGTCGGCGCGGCACCGCCTCGGCGAAGCCGCCACGCCGATCGTTCAACCCTGAACGGATGGCGTCTTCACGCCATGAGGTCGATCGACCTCCCGATGTGATCAATATTGGTTGCGGGCCCGACCATTCAGCCATCACGTCTCAGGGAGTCCGCTATGCACCGACGCCGTTTCCTGCCGCCCGCGCTCGCCTTCGTCACCTCGGCGCTGCTCCTCGCCACCGCGGCCGCCGCCCCGGCCGGCGCCGCGGACGCCGTACCCGCGGACGACGGCCCGCGCACCGCCTGCCTCGTGATCACCAAGCAGGGTGGCGGCCATCCGACGATCTTCGACAGGTGGGCCGATGTCCGCAACGACTGCGGACGCCACATCGACCGGGTCACGGTCCAGCTCGACTACCACTTCGACCCCGCATGCCAGGCGCTCGCGGCCGGTGGGTCCACCCGCTACCACTGGATCTCGACGCTCCAGGAGAACGTCGAGGCGAACTACGCGTACGAGTGCCCCGGGCCCTGAGCCGCGTCGGCTCCGGCCCTCGCTCACAGTTCATGTGTTCATGCGTTCAAGGAGCAACTCATGCGCAAGCGCAGCAACCGACTCACCATGCTCGGCACGGCCGCCCTACTGGCCTTCGGCGCCGTCGCCGCGCCGGGTCAGGCCGCCTCGGCCTCGCCCGCGGCCCTCGCCGAGCCCGCTGCCGGGGACTACATGAAGTGCGGCTTCTCGCACCACAAGAGCCTCCCGCAGTACGGCGACTGGTACTACAACTGCACCTGGGCGGATGCCCGCATCACGATCAAGTGGAAGGACGGGCACGTCGATTGGAAGTGCGCCGAAGCCGGCCTGGCCTACCGGCTGGGTGATCTGAACACGGTCGAGGACGCCTGGATCGCCGCCCAGTGCTGACGGTTCGACGGAAAACGTCGACCTTGGCGAACCCGGATCGATTCGCCGGCGACGGCGGGCCTCCGTTACCGGGCATCACGAGCGCGTGGCGCGGGTAAAACGAGCGGCCCAGTCCCGGTCGACGAACTCGGCTTCGACGCCGCGTTCGACTACCACGACGGCCCCATCCTCGGTCCGGCGGCTTCCCACCTTCGTCTCATCCGATGCGGCCGAGCGGACGGTCGCCATCACCTGAGAATCGCGGGTAGTTCCACACCTACCCGGATCCCACCGGCGGAGCGCGGGGTCAGGGTGGGTGTTCCGTCGTGTGCCTGGGTGATGGTTTTGACGATTGCCAGGCCGAGGCCGACGCCCGCGTGCTCGGCACCGATGCTGGGCTTTCCCCCAGGGTCAAGGTCAACCCGCGGCTCGGGCTCGGGCTCGGGCTCGGGCTTGGGCTCGGGCTCGGGCTCGGGCTCGGGCTCGGGACAAACGAACACGTGGATGTTCGAACACGCCATCGGCCGGGGCGCGTCGCCGTCCCCGAAATCGCCGATCATCGAACCGGTTGATCGTCGAAGTCCGCGAAGCCGTCGCTATCCGTGCTATGTTGATCTCAGTTGCAGTTGTGGTACCCATGAACTTTGTGTGCACCTGACGGGCGTGTTCCGTGGGTGCATTTTTTGTTTGGCCGGTCATCTCCGGGTGGGCTCCTTGCGGCGACGCGGAATCGCACTGTGTGGATTCCGGTACTGCTTCCCAGACGAAGGAGAACGACATGGCGACCACCGGCACCGTGAAGTGGTTCAATGCGGAAAAGGGCTTCGGCTTCATCGAGCAGGACGGCGGCGGCCCCGACGTCTTCGCCCACTTCTCGAACATCGCCACCCAGGGTTTCCGCGAGCTCCAGGAAGGCCAGAAGGTCTCCTACGACGTCACCCAGGGCCAGAAGGGCCCGCAGGCGGAGAACATCGTTCCCGTCTGACGCTTTTCGGCGGCCGTACCAGGGCCCGCCGCACCGTGAGGTCGCGGGCCCTGCCACGGCGTTCGCATTTTCACCGCGGGCCGCCCGTCCCTCTTCCCGAGGTCGTGGCGATGGCACGCGACGCAGTACCCCCGCCCGGTAGGCGGCAGTCGACGGCTTACGACCGCACACCGCCCACCGCCCCCGGACTTTCCGGTCCGCTCCAGCCGGCCGCATTTTCCCCACAGCGCCGCGCCTCCGAAGTGTGTTCGCGCGAATTCCTTCGCCCCACTTCGTTTCTGCTTTTCATTTCGGCTCGTTCTCGTGATACCTTGCGCGGCTTTCGGCTGCCGGGTCTCCGCGGTACGTGCCGTGTCGAGGAAGGTTCCCCGTGAACCCGAACGCCCGCTCCACCAATTCTTCGTACAGCTCCTCTTCCCGCGGACGCAGCGGCGGCACCGGCGGCTACGCCCGCTCGGCCTCCGGTGGCAGCGGCTACGGCCGGTCCGGCGCCTCGGGTCGCTCCGGCGGCTACGGCCGTACGGGCGGTTCCGGTGGCCATGGCGGCTACGGCCGTCGCTCCTCCGGCGTCCGGGGAGAGTTCGCGCTTCCGGTAACCATCACCCCGGCGCTGCCCGCGGTGGCCTCCTTCGCCGAGTTGGACATGCCGTCCGAGCTGCTGGCGACGCTGACCGGTCTGGGCATGACCGAGCCGTTCCCGATCCAGGCGGCGACGCTGCCGAACTCGCTGGTCGGCCGCAACGTGCTGGGCCGTGGCCGGACCGGGTCGGGCAAGACGTTGGCCTTCGGCCTGGCGTTGCTCGCCCGTACCGCCGGCCGGCGCGCCGAGCCCAGGCACCCGCTCGCGCTGGTGCTGGTACCCACCCGTGAGCTGGCCCAGCAGGTCACCGACGCCCTGACGCCGTACGCCCGTTCGCTGCGACTGCGGATGGCCACGGTGACCGGCGGCATGCCGATCGGCCGCCAGATCACCGCGCTGCGGGCCGGCGCCGAGGTGGTCGTGGCCACGCCCGGCCGGCTCAAGGACCTCCTCGACCGCGGCGCCTGCGTGCTGGCCGACGTCGGTGTCACCGTCCTGGACGAGGCCGACCAGATGGCCGACATGGGCTTCATGCCCCAGGTCACCGAACTCCTGGACCAGGTACGCCCCGACGGCCAGCGCATGTTGTTCTCCGCCACCTTGGACCGCAACGTCGACCTGCTGGTGCGCAAGTACCTGCACGACCCGGTCGTGCACTCGGTCGACCCCTCGGCCGGCGCGGTCACCACGATGGAGCACCACGTGCTGCACGTGCAGGGATCGGACAAGAACGCCGCCACCACGCACATCGCCGCCCGCGAGGGCCGGGTGATCATGTTCCTCGACACCAAGCACGCGGTCGACCGGCTCACCGCGCACCTGCTCAACAGCGGCGTCCGCGCCGCCGCGCTGCACGGCGGCAAGTCCCAGCCCGAGCGCACCCGCACCCTGACCCAGTTCAAGTCCGGCCACGTCACCGTCCTGGTCGCCACCAACGTCGCCGCGCGCGGCATCCACGTGGACAACCTCGACCTGGTCGTCAACGTCGACCCGCCCAGCGACCACAAGGACTACCTGCACCGCGGCGGTCGCACCGCCCGCGCGGGCGAGTCCGGCAGCGTGGTCACCCTGGTCCTGCCCGGCGAGCGCCGCCAGATGGTCCGCCTGATGTCCGACGCCGGGATCACGCCGCAGATCACCCAGGTCCGCTCCGGCGAGGCCGAACTGACCCGGATCACCGGTGCCCAGGCGCCCTCCGGAATCCCGGTCGTCATCACCGCGCCCGCGGTGGAGCGCCCCCGCCGTACCGGCAGCGGTTCCTCTTCACGCGGACGCCGCAGCGGCTCCGCCCAGGCCCGCCGCTCCGGCCCGGTCGGCCGCCCCGCAGCCCGCGCGGTCACCGCCGCCTGACCCGCGCCCCGCGACATCCGGCCCTGAAGAGCCGGTCACACCCGCCCATCGGGCGGACGTGGCCGGATACTTCAGGGCCTTCGCCGTCTTCGGGACCCTTCGCCGCACCGGACTCGTCGACGGCGCAAGCCGCGACCATCGCGTAGGTCGCGGCAACCGCGGCGAACGGCACGACAAGACGCGGCGTATCGGACTCGATCCTGATCCGCATGGGACCCGACCTCGCCGCCGTCACCGTCGCCGGAGCCACCCCGCTCGCCCCCGCGACCTTGGAGCGACTCACCCACCGCGCCGCCGAACTCCTGCGCTCCGCCGTCCGCGATTGACCCCGACGCGCCGGCTGCGGGCACCGCGAGGCAAGAACGGAATCCGTCATGGGATCGAGCAGGGTTGCCGACAGGTCGAGGACGAGTTGGGTTGGGTTGGGTTGGGTTGGGCCGACTTCCAACTCCGTTGCGACACCGCTGTCCGCCGCCACCAGACTCTGGTCAACCGTCACCGGCGTCGCAAAGCCGTGGGATGACCCTGCCTGAGGGCGGTGTTCAGCCTCCTTCGAGTTCCCGGCGCACGGTGGCTGCGATGCGGGTGAGTGCGGTCTCGAGGTGGCGGCGTTGCGCGGCGGTGAGCGGATCGAACACGAGTCGTTTCACCTGGGCGACGTGTTCCGGTGCGCTCTCGACGAGTTTCTGCCGGCCGGCGTCGGTCAGGGTGGCGAGGGTGTAGCGGCCGTCGCCGGGGTCGGGTCGGCGGGCGACCCAGTCGCGGGCCTCGAAGCGGTCCATCGCCTTCGACAGGCGGGGCAGGGTGCTGTCGCAGAGGCGGGCCAGGTCACCGAGCCGCATCGTGGCCTCGTCGGCCGCGGACAGCCGGGCCAGGACCCCGTACTCGAAATTGGAGATGCCCGCGTCCCGCTGCAACTGGCGGTCCAGGGCCGCCGGGAGGGCGATGACGACCGTCAGCAGCGCCTGCCACAGGTCCTGCTGATCGTCGTCGAGCCAGGGCGACCGAGTGTCCATGAGCCTCATCATACTTGCCCGGGAAACTCGCATCACTTGCCTCGGCAACTCCGCATGAGTCACTTTTTCACTTGCCCGGGCAAGTCAAAGTACTTGCCGAAGCAAGTGAAGAAGCTGATCGCGCCGGCGGGCGGCCGTGCACGCGCGGCGTCCCGCCGGGCCGGCCCGGCCGGCCCGGTGTCCCCAAACGTCGCGGTCGGCGGAGAGGAACCGGGGGTGCGCGAAGCCCATGACCGTTCCGGTGGGCGGGTTCGAGCGTCGATCGGCCCGTAGCTCGTCCGCGAACGCGAACCCGCCTCGCCTTTGTGTCAGTCCCACACGTCGACATGGGTGACCCCGTCGCGATGTCCTAACCCGAAGGAGAGGCTTGTGACGGAGACCGGTCGGCAGTTGCGGCGGGCCTGGATCGCGCGGCTGGGCCCGCAGGGTGAGGTCGACGTCGACCAGGCGGCATGCCCGGCATGGCCCGTGCGTGTCTGGTGATCTCTCTGCGCGTCGTCGAAATCTCGCTGACCACGCCGGACGCCCTGGAAGCGATCCACACGATCGCCCGCGAGCACCCCGACGCCCTGATCGGCGCCGGCACGGTGCTGGACGCCGCGTCGGCGCGCGCCGCCGTCTCGGCCGGAGCCCGCTTCCTGGTTTCGCCGTCACTGCACCGCGACGTGGTCGAGACCGCGCACCGCGACGTGGTCAAGACCGCGCACCGCCACGGCGCGAGCGCCGTTCCCGGAGTGGCCACCCCCACCGAGGCGATCGCGGCCGGCACCGCAGGCGCGCACGCCGTCAAGCTGTTCCCCACGAGCCAATGGACCCCCGGGTCCTTCCGCGACATGCGCGCGGCCCTGCCGCAGATCCCGTTCGTGTCCACCGGGGGTATCACCCCCGCGCACGCCCCGGGCTGGATCGCGGCGGGAGCGATCGCGGTGGGCATCGGCGCCTCCATCACCGCGGGCACCCCGGAGGAGGCGGTGACCCGAGTGGGCGAACTGCTCGCAGCCTCGGCGTAGTTCCCCGTCAGGACCCCGCGACACCGCGGCCTGGAGTTTGGGTCATGAAATGTTCCAGCCCAGCAGGACCGGCTCTTCGCGCTCGTAGCCGAGTGCGCACAGGCGAGCCGTCTCCAGGCGGAACAGCCGGCCGTCCTCGGGCGGGAGCCCCAGCCAGCGGGCGGTCAGCGCCCGCAGCAGGTGCCCGTGCGCGACCAGCACCGCGTCGTGACCGCCCGCGAGCACGGGCCGCACCCGCGCCAGCACCCGGTCCACCCGCCGGCCCACGTCGGCGATGGACTCGCCGGGGTGGTCGGCGTCGCCCGGGATCACCCCGTCGCGCCACACGAGCCAGCCCGGCACGCTCTCGCGGATCTCGTGGGTGGTGATGCCCTCGTAACCGCCGTAGTCCCACTCGACCAGGTCGGGTTCGATCTCACCCCCGGTGATCCCGGCCAACTCGGCCGTGTGTCGAGCCCGCCGCAGCGGGCTCACGAGGGCGAGCGCGAACTCGCGTCCCGCGAGCAGCGACCCGACGGCCTTAGCCTGCGCCTCGCCCTCCGCGGTCAGAGGAATGTCGGTCAGGCCCGTGTGTCGGCCGGACCGAGTCCACTCGGTTTCGCCGTGTCGTACGAGCATCAGTTCACGCATGTGGTGCGATCCCAACTTCATCCGGGTTGGCGGCGACGTGTCGACCGCTTGGAAACTGCGCGCAGTTGTGTTCATTCGCCGGCACGCGCGAGGCCCCCGCGAGGGTGAGCGAGGCGAACCGGAAGTTCGGGACGACGAGGTCGACGTGGCCGACGTGGTCGACGTGGTCGACGACGTAAGTGACGTCGAGGGCGGCGTTGAGCGTGTCGGTGCGGATCACAGAAGCCTCGGTTCCTCGGTACGGGCCGGGCCGGGCGCATCCTCCACTGCGCGCCATGCATACACACCGGCGCCCAGGCAGCCCGCCTCGTCGCCGAGCTCCGCACGGACCAGGCTCGGGTGGCGCTGGAACGTCAGCCCTTCGGCCAGGCGGGCGCGGACCGGGCCGAAGAGGAGTTCACCGGCCTCGGCGAGACCACCGCCGAGCACGATCAACTCGGGGGCGAGCAGTGTCGTGGCGATCGCGAGCGCGGCGCCGAGCGCCTCGGTCGCACGGTCCCACACGGCCTGCGCATCGGCATCGCCGCGGGCCACCAGCGCGGCGACCTCCTCGGCGCCGCTCACCGGTCGGCCCGACCGAGCCGTGTAGGCGGCGGCGATCGCGGATGCGGAGGCCACCGTTTCCAGGCAGCCCCGGCCGCCACAGCCGCACACCGCACCATCCGGGTCGATCCGGAGATGGCCGAGTTCACCCGCATAGCCCTTCGCCCGGACCGGACGCCCGTCGCTGACGACGGCGGATGCGATGCCGGTCCCGATCGCCACGAACAGCACGTAGCGGGCGCCGCGTGCGGCTCCCACCAGGCATTCGGCGGCGCCGCCCGCCCGCACGTCGTGACCGAGCACGACCGGAAGACCGGTCCGCTCCCGGAGGAGGTCGGCAAGCGGAAGGTCGCGCCATCCGAGGTTTGCCGAATACACGGCACGGGCCAGATCCTCGTCGACGACCCCGGGAACAACGACCCCGACCCGGCAGACCGTCAGTTCGCCGGCTTCGGCGCGCTCCGCGAGTTCCATCAGGACGGCCGCGATCTCGGCCACCACCGCGTCCGGGCCCGCATGGCGCGGCGTCGCCCGACGGACCGCGGCCAACGGCCGCAGGCGTCGGTCCAACAGCGCACCTTTCATACCCGTGCCGCCGACGTCCAGGGCAATCACGCATTCACCGGCCGACGCGGCGTCCCGCGTGAGGATGCGTATGCCGGCGAGCCGGTTTCCCTCGGATTCCAGGTGGGTCCGCAGCGGTGCAAGCGTGGCCGTGGTGCGGGACGGGTTGGTGGTGGGCATGCGACTCCTATGCGCAGATGCAACTCGGGATGCACTGTGACTGCTCGAAGTTGCTTGATGTCTAGCACATTCGCTCAAAATCAAGCAATCCATCGCCCGTTTGGGCACCATTCGGCTGCTCGAACGAGCCCTGCGGGTGACCGGATCGCCGAACCGAGGCCCGTCGCAACACCCCGGAAACCTCCACAGTGAAGTCTGTGACACGCACCCGGCCGTCTTGCCTGACGTGCTCCGACTGCCTCGTCGGATTGGTCTAGACCCTGCGTCCGGCCTTCGGAATCGGTGCGGACCTTTCTCCGGCGAGGTGTTGACTGCCGACACGGCGAGTCCGCAAAATGCTCGCTGTTGCTCAAGAATTTTCACCAAGCCCATGTTGCGAACAGTTTTGCGCATGTGTGCGCATCGAGAGCGCGATCAACCTCTCACCAACGGTCCTGTTTTCCCGAAGACATGAAGGCGGTACTGCGATGAAGCGGCACCAGATGGCATTGGCGGCGACAGGACTGTCGGCCGCACTGCTTCTGTCGGCGTGTGGTGGCTCGGA
>NZ_JBITJP010000049.1:0-35609 GCF_044460165.1 Embleya sp. NPDC050154 | reverse complement strand
GTCACTTCCAACCAACACCCAATCGCTACGCGATTGGTCGCCGAGCCTGGCATGTTCGACACCCGATCGCATTGCTCACGAACTGCACTGGCAGAAAAGGGGGTTCGCATCCGGGACTGTATTCACTCGAGGGGCCCGTGGGCCGGACGCCGACCCTGGAGTGAACCAATACCTCACAACACCTCGGGACTTGGAACCGTCATCGCCAACCATCATTGGAAGCAGGCGACTTCACCACCGGCCGGCCACTTCCAATATAGGTGGGCACCACACTACGGACAAGACAATGCATCAAAACATGACCCGGGTACGATCCGGCGAAATCCACGGGCCCCACCGGGACATCGGACGGTCCGCTCCGCGGCCCCACCATCGCGCCCGCCGGGCCGAGCCGGCACCCACTCCTCGGAACATCGCACCGGCCCTCCACGGCCATCAGAGCCCGCCCTGGAAACCACCGGGAACCCCCGACAAGCCCCCTGGACGGCCCCTCCGGCCCTCGATGCCCGATCTCCGCCACGAAGGCCCTGCAACGGCACGACAACCCCAGGCGGCCCCGATCGAAAAGCCCGAAAGTTGTAAGGAAAATCCGGGCAGGAATCGGGACACCGCAGAGCAACCACCTCCACTGGGCACAGCGCCCCAACTCACACGACGGACCGGGGACGGCCAACTCCCGGGCACGCATGGGAGGTTGCGGGACGCTGCCCTGCAGGACGTCGTCTCCACGACACCGGAAACCGTCCAAACGACACGAACGGCGCCCTGCACGGCCGCGACCAGGCACACCCGTCATACCGACCCACGACATCCTCACACGGCCACCACGACACCCAACCGCAACTGCACAGCCCCTACGGCCCCACTCCCCCAAACAGAACCGGCACCGACCTCCAGGCGCAGCGAACAGGCCCTCCACCGTGTCGCGAGCCCCGCCTCGGACCACCAGGACGGCCCGACAGGAAGCCGCCCGACGCCCCCTGCGGCCCTCACGCTCCGATTCCGCCACGGCCCGCGACCGAGCCCGAACAACGCCGCAGGACGGCACGCCGCGACGCCGACGAACCCACACCCTCCCACCGCATGTCGTAAGGAAAACCACATAGAAACCCCACCGCAGAAACCAGACAACAAACCACCACACCACCACACGACCCGAACCAGCAGAGACCAGGACGACATGGCGTGCCATCGCGACCACACACGGCGCAGCGGACGACACCGTCGGGGCCGGGTCGACAGGGGCCGGACGACTGCGCAACGAGGACCGCGAACGACACGGCGGCGTCCCGGGCTCGTGCCGGAGGAATCGGGCCCGGCGCTCGACGCGGCCGGCGCCGTCGTGGTCGGGATGCGGATGGCCGGGTTGTCGAACGGCCGGGCCGAACGATCGACGACCGACGCACCCGGCGTGGTTCGCTGTCGGGCGAGCGGAAACCGCTGCCGACGGCAGCTCGGTATGCGCCGGTGAGGCCGTGTCGGGCCGGGGGCTTCGTGTGCGGTGGGGTGTGAGGTTCACAGTGAGGTGGGGGCTTTGGTACCGGTGGGGGTGTTTCGGGTTGCTCCGTTGAGGGGTGAGACGACGTGGTCGTTCGTGGGTCGGGTCGCCGGGTTCTACGGGCCGGCGCCAACGCCCTGGCGGGTCGTTGGCGATGGGTCAACCCGCCCCCGGCACGGGAGCGGGGCGCGACGGGCGGACGCGGAGGTAATCCTCGACGCGGCGGGGCGGCGGACATTGGCGCAGCTGTGCGGGGCCGAGGAGGAGGTGCTCGCGCGGGCGTTGTCGTCCTGGGGTCGGGAGGAGGACGGGGTCGCCGGGTGGGGCACGGCGGGGATACCCCGGGGGATGTGGCGGGTGGGCGGTGCCGTGATGGGGCCGGTGGCGTTCGGGTGTCGCCTGTGTACGGCGCGGCGTACCGGGATGCCGGTACGGGTGGTTCGGTACGCGGCGCGGTGGGAGCGGGCGTGCGTGCGGCACGGCCGGTGGGGCCCGGGCCTCTCTTCTTTCGTCTCGGTCTCGACTGCGGACATGACACCCCGGCCCACAGCACTACCCACATCGACCTGCGGCCCCGACATCGCATCATTGCAAGGAGTACACTCCTTAGAAGTGTGGTCCTAAGGAGAAGCATGCAGAAGCCGGAGCACGTGTTCGATCGCGCGATGGAATGGCGGGCGCTGGTGTCGTTCGCGACCCGAGCTTCGCCTCATGCGTTGTTGGGGGTGGTCAGCGGGCGTCGGCGGATGGGGAAGACGTATCTGCTTCGGGCGTTGACGGAGCAGTGCGGTGGGTTCTACTTCGGCGCGACGACGGCGACGGCGGGTGAGTCCCTGCGGCAGTTCGGCGCCGCGCTCGCCGAGCACACCGGGGCGCCGGCGCCGTTCTCCTTCGCCACGTGGGACGACGCGGTCACCTTCCTGTTCGGTCTTGCCGATCCGGCCCGGGGAGAGGGTTCGCAGGTGATCGTTCTCGACGAATTTCCGTACCTGGCGAAGGTGGCGCCGGAGCTGCCGTCGCTGCTGCAGCGCGAGATCGACCGGTTCCAGACCCGGCCCAGCCGGATGCGGCTGCTGTTGTGCGGGTCGGCGATGTCGGTGATGGGCGGTCTGCTGGCGGGTTCGGCGCCTCTGCGCGGGCGGGCGCAACTGGAGCTGGTGGTGCGGCCGTTCGACTACCGTGCCGCCGCCGCGTTCTGGGAAGTCGCCGACCAGCCGGAACTGGCGGTGAGGCTGGGGGCGGTCCTGGGCGGAACGCCGGCGTACCGGCGCCAGTTCCTCGCCGACGATGTCCCCGGCACGCCGGCGGACTTCGACGACTGGGTGTGCCGTGCGGTGATGTCCCCGCTCAGCCCGTTGTTTCGGGAAGCGCGGTACCTGCTGGCCGAGGAGACCGACATCCGCGACACCTCGCTCTACCACTCCGTCCTGGCCGCGGTCGCGGAGGGCAATCACACCCGCGGCGGGATCGCCGGGTTCATCGGGCGCAAGGCGGTGGACATCTCCCACCCGCTCAACGTGCTCGAGGACGCCCACCTCCTCACCCGTGACATGGACGTCTTCCGGCAGGGCAAGTCCAGGTACCGCATCGTCGAACCCCTCATCACCTTCTACGAGGCGATCATGCGCCCCGCCTGGGGGCGCCTGGAACTCGGCCAGGCCGATCGGGTCTGGGCCGCTTCCCGAGAACGCTTCGCGGCCCAAGTGGCCGGCCCCCACTTCGAGGCCCTGTGCCGCGATCACCTCCTCGGTCCCGGCGCCGACCTCGCCGGCGCGCCCCTGGGGCACGTCGGCGCCGGAGTGGTCACCGACCCCTCCTCCCGCACCTCCGTCGAGATCGACGCGGCAGTCGTCGAGGCCGGCACCGGCGCCCACCCGTCCAGGATCGCGCTGCTCGGCGAAGTCAAATGGGGAACCACGATCGGGCTGCCCCACCTCGCACGCCTCACCCGTGCCCGCGACGTCCTCGCCGGCCGCGGACTGGAAACCGCCGGATGCGTCCTCGCGTGCTTCAGCGCCACAGGCTTCACCGACCACCTCCGCCACGAAGCCGACGCCCGCGACGACGTCCGCCTGATCGGCCTCGACGAGTTGTACGCCTGACCCCGACCCGGCCGAACCAGCCGTTGCGGACCGGGTCGCATCAGGCACCCGACGCCGTGTGCGGCGTTGCGGTGCGATCCCGCGCCGGGTGTTCCCCACGCCGTCCGGCGAAGCACAACGTGATCTGCGTCCGAACCACGATCACCTTCGACGCCGACACGACCCGCACGACAGTCCTCGCGTGTTCCACCCCCACGAACGCGACGAACGCGTGACCCCACCGCCGAGGTCCCCCCGACGTACGGACCGAAGGAGCGTGGGACCTGTCGCCCCGGGCAGACGTCATGCCGACCGAGCGCATGGCCGCCGGCCGCCCCCGCGTCCTCGCCGCCCCCGACCACCCGGCATGCCTCGTCCGAATGCAACCCCGCGCCGGCCGACCGCGTACCGCCACCATCCCCGCGTCCCGGGCCGCCCCGGCCGGACGACCTCGCCGCCCAAACGTTCACACGGCCGCGACCGCCGACCGAAGCGATCGGCGACCCGACCGAGGTCCTCCCCCGCGTCCTTCACGCCCGGTGGCACGCACGGTGAGGCGGCGGAGCGAGTGGGTGTGGTCGTGGTCGCCGCGGGTCAGGAACGGGGCCCGGGCGCGCAGGCCCGTCCGAGGAGTTCACGGCCGGCGACGGCGTCCGGCCGGCGGACGCGGATGACGCGCAGATGGGAGGTGACCCTGGCCCGGATGCGGAAATCGCCCCTGGCCACGGTGTCGTCGACGTGCCGCACGTCCTTGGTGGCGAAGACAAAGGCCCTACGCGCCCACGACACGTCGACGTTCGGCGCGGGACCCCGGGTTCGCAAGCGTGTCGAATACCGGCCCCGAACCACGGTGAACGAACGCCGGGGTTGTTCGCCTCGAGTCGGCGCGGTCATCCGCGCTACCCCGGGTACCCGTGGAGCAGATCTCGAGGATGGATCAGGGGGTGTCGTTGGGGAGAACCGTGACACTTTGACGGTCGAGGTCGAGTTCGACGGTGCCCCCGCCTTGGGCGCGAAGCTGCTTCCAGGCGGTGTATCCGGTCAGGATGGCGCGTTCCCAGTCGGCGGCACGACAGACGCCGACTTCCAGGTGGGCGGTCATGTGGCTGATCGTGGTGAGCAGTTCCTGGTCGATGTGGTGCACGTCATCGAAGTATCGGTGGCGCGCGGCGTAGGAGAAGACGAGGGCGGAGATGCCTTCCTCGATGGCGATGGCACGGCCGCCGTCTTCGGTTTCGTCGGTGTCGGGCCGACTCTTGCGTTTGCGGCCGAGCAGGAAACGCGTGACGGGCGACCAGCCCAGGACGGCGGCGTGGGCCAGGTGGAAGGCGTCGTGGAAGCGATAGTCGTCGTCGACGCGCGAGGCGTTCGTGAGGGGGTGACCGGCGGGTGTGCCGTCGGCGCGGGTCAGGACGATGTGGGTGCGGCCTCCCTCTGTGGTGGTGGGGGTGAAAGTGAGGGTGGTCTTGCGCGGGATCTGCTCGTTTTCGGGGAAGTCCTCGTCGAAGCGGGTGCGTTCGTCGGTCGGGGTGGGGCGCCAGCGGTCCTTGGTCTTCTCCAGGTTGGCGGCTGCGATGTCTTCCAGCGTCAGGTCGAAGTTGTGGGCGAGGGCTGCGACGTACCACAGGACGTCGCCCAGTTCTTCTCGCAGTTGCTGCTTGGCCTGCTCGTAGGCGGGGCCGTCACGCAGTTGCTTCTTGTAGACGGTGGCCAAGGACCCGGCTTCGCCCGCCAGGCCAAGGAGTGGCACGAGGACGGGGTCGGCTCCGGGCGCAGGGGGTCGAAGTGTTTTGACCGCTGCCTGTTGGTAGCTCTGGAAGTCCACGCCACTCCTCGCGTCGGTTCTTGGGACACTCTGTCGGCTCATCCAACATCTGTCGTATACTACGACAGCACCGTCCGGAATTCCGACGATTGGGGAAGGTCCTGAGCCCGGTTCCGCCGAGCATCGACGACATCGTCACCGTGATCATCGTTTTCCTCGCCGAACTCGAAGGCCGTCCCGTGGAGGAGGTGCGGTCCGAACTGGAGTCGGGCGGAAAGGAGTTGCCCGTCGACTCCATTCTCGTCGTCGAGATCCTCACGCGCGTCGAGGAGCACTACGGCATCGCCGTCCCCGCCGACGCGGAGGCCGCCCGAGCCACCCGTTCCGTCACCGCTTTCGCCCAGGCGGTCCTGAACGTGATCATCGAAAGGCAGTCCCCATGACCCCGCCCTCCGTCCCCCGTTCCCGCGACCCCGAATTGGAACGGCTCGGTGAACGCCTCAAGCGCACCCGCGACTACCTGGGAATGTCACAGCAGTACGTCTCCGACAACACCGGCCTGCCACGCACCGCCATCAGCGACATCGAGCGCGGCGCACGCCGCGTCGACAGTCTGGAGCTGAAGAAGCTCGCCCGCCTGTACCGCCAGCCCGTCTCCTACTTCCTCGCCGAGGACCCGAACCCCGACCTCGGCGAACACGTGCTGGCCGGACTTCCACGCGCGCTGGCCCAGCTGACGGACGGCGACCGGAAGGCCGTACTGGACTTCGCCGAGTACCTTCGCTTCCGCCGTGCGGCCGAAGCGGACGAAGCAGCCGCGTCCTCCGAAGCGGAGGAGCCACCTCGGTGAACTGGGACGTCGCCCACCGGATCGCGGGGATCGCAGCGATCCAGGCACACCGCGACCTGGACGTGGACCGCAGCACCTACGTCCGAGTCCACGGCGCGTTGGGCGCGGCGGGTCTGATCGGGATGGCGAAGTCGATGCCGAGGCTGTTCGGCGTCTACCGCTCGCCGGACGACGGCGGACCCGCCGTGCTGTTGAACGCCCGATTGGACGTGATCACGCAACGGCACACCGCCGCCCACGAACTGGGGCACCACCGGCTGGCACACCGCAGCGCCTACGACAACGAACTCGACCCCTCGCTCCGTTGGGGCAACGGCAGTTGGCCGGACGAGGAGAAGGTCGCCGAAGCGTTCGCGGCCTGGTTCCTGATGCCGCGGCCCGCCGTACTCGCCGCCCTCGAGCGAATCGCCGGCGGACGCCCCACCGCCCCGGAACACGCCTATCTCCTGGCCCGCGCCCTGGGTACCTCCTACACCGGCACCGTGCGGCACCTGGCACGCCTGTCCCAAGTCGACCGCGGTCGGGCCGAGCAGTGGCTCAAGATCACCCCGGCCACACTGAAACGCTCGTTGACCCGGGGCGCGGCCGTGTCCCCCGACGCACACGTCCACGCAGTCACCACGAGGATGCACGGCCGACGCCTGCACGTCGACGCGGCGGACCTGCTGGTGCTGCACCCACCGGGCGCCCTCATCGACCGTCTCCCCGAGGCCCTGTCTCTCTGGCCCGAGCCCGGCGACCGGATCGGCACGTCCTCCTTGGAACACCCGACCATCGTGGAGGTGACCCACGGCATGGACACCGAGTGCCGATTGGCACTGTCGGTGCCCGGAACCGACGAGCCGCTGGAGGTGACCCTCGTACGGGAGTCGCCCCGTAGCGGCATCGACGAGATCTGGCCCTGACCCCTCGTATTCCACGAACACGTCAAGGAGCTTCGATGCACACCTTCACCGTGGAAGGCCCCGACGTCACCCGGGCCTGGATCGCCGCCTGCAACGCCCTCGACCGCAAAGGGAACGGGGCACGCACGGGCTACCACACCGTCGTCCGCATCGCCGACGCCACCGCCGACGACCCCACCTTCCGCGAGGACCTGGAGCGCGTCCGCGCGCACGCGGCTCCCGCCGGTACCTACAAACCCGTCGAGACGGTCGCGAACACGATCTTCCCGCAGTCGCTCGGTGCCCGATGCGCCTCCCACGAGCAACTCGCCGACCGCTACCGCGCCCTCTACCCCGCCGCGCGACGCTTCCCGGGCAACCACCGCGACACCTACTTCGGACGCCTGATCGCCTATCCCGGAACCGACGGGCACATCGACCAGATCGCCAAGATCATCGACCGTCTGACCCGACAGACAGCCACCCGCGCGCCGATGACCGCCGCCTACGAAGTGGACGTCACCCATCCCTCGGACATCGACACCGGCGAGGCGTCCGCCACGGCCGACGCCCTGGTGCACACCACCGAACGGGACAACCTCATACGAGGTTTCCCCTGCCTGAGCATGTGCTCCTTCCAACTCGACCGCCACGGCACCCTGCACACCGCCGCCTATTACCGCAGCCATTTCATGCTGGAACGCGCCTACGGCAACTACCTCGGGCTGGGGCGCCTGAGCGCGCACATCGCCCGACACGCGGGCCTCAAACAGGGCACCCTGACCGTCTTCGCGGGCTACGCGCAGCTCGACGGCCCGATCACGAGCATCCGCCCGCTGCTCACCGCCACCCCACCCATGCTCGCCGCCTGATCCGCAACGATGTTCCGGTGGGGCACGAACAGCCGGCTCAGTGGACCGGGTTCAGGCCCCACTTCGGCGGGAACCAAGCCGTGATCGGCGCAGCATCCTTGCGGTATGCCTGCTTGATACGACTGCGCCCGCTGATTCCCGCGATCTCCGGGTGAGCCACCCGCGCGTACTTGTCGACCTCGCAGAACAGGTTCTGGCAGTCGATGAGTTGCAGCCGCCGACCCTTCAGGCCGCCGAACGACAAACCGAGCCGGGAGAAATGCTCCTCCTGGCTGTCCGCCATGTATCGGATCACGTCGGCCTCGATCCCGTCCGCCGATCGTCCGAAACACTTGCGGATCCCGTCCTTCGCCCCCGGCCCGGGCACCACGAAATCCATCTCCGAGAACGGCATCTGCGCCGCGTAGTTCAGGTCGATCAGATACTGGTAGGCCAGAAACGGGCCGATGGCCGGAAACGCAAGAAGAACCTCGTACGCGTCGCGCATCGTCGGCGCGGCGAGCACCCGCCCCGGGGCGCCCGCGACCATCATCATCTCCAACAACCGCAGATGGTTCCGGTGCTTGCGCTCCTCCCCCAACTGCGGAGGCGGCACGATGTAGGCGGCCGAGTACAGCCGCTCCCCACGCGCGAACGCCGACGACAGCACCGCGTCGTAGGACCGGTAGTCGTAGGAGTCCCACCGGATCGCACCCAAGGCGTCCTCCAACAACCCCCACGTCGAAGCCTTGTTGAAGACCTTGAAGAGCAGGGTGCGGAAGAAGACCTCCTCCCATTGCTGTGAACCGCGATAGATCACGTCCGCGATCAGAACCTGACTCACCCGATCCGCCGCACGAAAGCAATTCGTGAAGCGGTACCGGGACAGGATCGGATCGTCGGTCCACGGTTGTCCGCGCCCCTCGAGCCGCGCCGTGTAGACCGCCTGACGCGCCGCGGCGAACCGCCAGTACGAGTCGAAAACCGCCGTCGGACGCAGTTCCCGGCCGCCCACGCGCAACACGCTCGCCCCGGACACCGAGGAAACCCGAGCCCGGCGGTCTTGCAGGAGTGGCACCATGCCCGGAATATATATTCGCTATAGGTTGATTGTCACGAGGGGGAGCAATGGAATTGCTGTGCCGTCAGCCGCGCCGAAACGCCCTGATCACCTGGCCCGAAGAGGTCGACCGCCGACTCGACGTCCTCGTACGCGCGTCCACCGCCGGCGGCACACCCGCCTCACGCTCCCAACTGCTCGCCGCCCTCGTCGCCGCAGCCGACACCGACCCGAACCTCCTCGCCGAACTCCTGCGCGACTACAGACGACTCCCCGCCGACGCGCTCACCACCGGCAACGACCGCGACGACCTCCCGACCATCCGCAACCCGGGCCCCCCACGCACCAAGGACCAACGAACCCCCGCACCCTGAGGTCACCGCCAACCGGGCCCGACACCACTGCCGCCCCGACACCGCTCCGCCACGAGTCCCGAACCCGTCCCACCGCAACCCCCCGACCTTGCACCGACCACGAAAGCAACGCCCCAGGGAAACCCGACCCCACCAAACGTGCCCTCCCCGAAACGCACCTCCAGATAAAGGCGCTGCGCGCCCACGACGCCGACATCGTCGACACCCTCGCCGTCCGCCAAAACAACGGCACGGCGCAGGGAGAACGCGCAGAGGAACCGGACGAGGACGAAGACGAGGGCGAAGGCCTCGGCGCGGACGGGGAAGAGCGGGAGGAATGGCGGCCGATCCTGCGGTTCTCCAGCCGCCGCGACCCCGTCCAGATCGCCCGCTTCGTCGAAATGCACGTCGTCGACCCGCAATCACGCAACTGGCTCCGCGGCCTGCGCGCCGCCGGGCACACCCCGACCTGCGCGTCCCCCTCGACGCCGTCGACATCGACCACCTCGGCGGCTGGATTTCCGAACAGCGACGGGAATACGCCGCCGGAAGGTTGAACACCAAACAGGTCGAGAAACTGAACAAGCTGGGAATGGTGTGGTCCCTCCTCGACCAGGCCTGGAACGACGGCGCGGCGCAGCAAGCGGCCGCGACGGGCGCCGGCCAGGCGCAGGCGGTCGCCGAACCCAGCGGGCCGAAGCCCAAACGCACCCGGGAACAGGCCTTCGAAATCGCGCTCGGCGCGGCGACCGTCTACCGGGAACGCGTCGGACACCTCGAAGTCCCGCGCGGGCACGTCGAGTCGGTCGTGGCGTTCGACGGATGGAGGGAGGACGTGCGTTTGGGGGTGTGGATCACCACCACCAAAAGCCGACGAGCCAAACTCCCCGCCGAACGCATCACCGCACTCGACGCCTTGGGGATGCGGTGGACATGAGGCGGATGTGAGGTCCGGCGTGAAGCCGGGGCGGCGTGTTCGTCGGTTCGGCCGAGCGCGCGGGGATCCCGAACGAAGGAAAGCCGCGCCCGGGCGGATGTGAGATTCGAAGTGAGAACCGGGGTAAATCCTTCAAAGCCCGTCAGGGTGCGGGTGTGGGTCGTCATGATGACCGGTCATGGGGCACCGTGGGGGACGCGCGGCTGGGTGGGCTTTGGCGATCTTGTGCGTGGTGGGGGTGATCTGGCTAGTCGTATGGGGATCGCACAGCGTCAAGCGCGGTGACATCGACTGGTTGAGTGCTTCGATCGCTCTGCCGGGGCTGGGCGTCGCCGTGTGGTCGGGGCGGATGTCGCGGGCCGCGCTGAGTCTCCAGGCTCCCGACGTGGCGGCTCTGGCCACCCTCTTGGCCGGTCGCGTGGCTCTCGCCGAGACCCGTGAGCGTTCGCGGCTGCTCGGTGGGGCCGGCAAGCCAATCGATGTGCGATTCGTCTTCCGTCCCACCCAAGTTCCGACCCACGACGCCGCCGGCGCCGACCCCGACGGACGCCTGGGAACGATCGTCGACTACTACCGAAGGCTGCGCCCCGGTCGTCTGGTGATCACCGGCGCCCCCGGGTCCGGCAAGACCGTCCTAGCCCTGGAACTCCTCCTCAAGCTCCTAGAGAACCGCGACCTCAAGGACCCGGTCCCGGTGCGCATGTCCCTGGGCTCTTGGGTCGCCCTGATCGACGACGGCGTCCGGGAGGCAGACGTGGGGGACGCCGTGCGCGTGTGGATGCTCGAGCATCTGGAAGGCACCCACCAGCTCTCCCGGGCGGCGGCACGGGTGTTGGTCGAGGCGAACATGATCCTGCCGATCCTGGACGGGTTGGACGAGATGGACGCGGCCGAAATCCCTACCGGCACCTGGCCGCCGGTCCGCCCGAGGCGTCGAGCCCGGCGAGCGTTGGAAGTTCTCAACGCCTACCAGCACGGTCGGGACCGGGCCGCCGTGGTGGTGACCTGCCGCAGCGGCCGCTACGACGCACTGGACACTTGGGCCAGGGACGCTGCCCGCGTCGACATCCGCCCCGTCACCCCGGCCCAGGGCCGAGACTTCATCCTCGCCCGCGTCGACGACCCGCGCCGGTGGCGCGGGGTAATCCACGCCCTGGACACCGCCCCGTCCGGGTCACTCGCGCGAGGGCTGTCCACGCCGTGGCGACTGACGATGGCAGTGACCGTCCACGAACAACGCCACCCCCCGCACGGCGGCGTACCGACACGAACCGCGGAACCTCCTGTCACCAGCCCTGGCAACCGACGCGGCCATGCGCGACCACCTCAACGGCCTCTATGTCCGCGCCGCCAACCACCCGACGCCCGGCGTAGGCCGGGCCTATACCCCGGAACAGGTCCACACCTGGCTGGGCGTCCTGGCCCGCTACCTCGACACCAACGCCACCACCGGGCCGGTGGTGGGCGGCAGGAGGCTGTCCGGCACCGATCTGGTCCTCCACGAACTCTGGCCACTTGCCGGCAGCCACCGCGCCCGTACCGCCCACGCCCTCCTCTTCACCGCAGCGAGCATCGCGATGGGTGCAGCCGCCACCATCGGCTCACTGCTCTTGGACACCAGCGGAACGCTTCTACCGCCGCTGTGGATGGTCACAACCCTTTCTGCGGCCCTTTCCACAATGGTCGGGCTCCTCGGGATCCGAACCGAGACGTGGCCCTCGCCCACACGGCTCGCCCCGGACAAACTTCGCACGCCCCAGGGGCGGCTCGGGGCGGGACTGGGACTCAAGGTCGGTCTCGTGTTCGGTTTCGCGACCACGGTCTGGGGCGGGCTGGCATTCGAACTCACCACCGGGCTCACGCTGGGGCTCGCGGTCGGACTGATGGCCGGACTCGTCCTCGGAGCCGTCGCCGGGGGCGCCGAGGACGGCTCATTTAGTGTCAAGGACCCACGTGACCTCACCCGCGCCGACCTGACCGCCGGACTCGGATTGGCCCTCACGGGCTCACTCGCAGGCGGGCTACTGATGGGGATCCTGGGGAAACTCTCGGACGGCAACACGCTCGGTCTCAAGGTCGGGCTTCTGGCCGGGCTCGCCTTCGGACCTGCGTTCGGGCTCGCACTCGCCACGGCATGGCTACGGTACATCGCGTTCCTGGCCTGCACACGCCGCGGACCCCACCAGCTGCCCTGGCGCCTGGGGAGGTTCCTGAACGGCGCCACCAACGCCGGAATCCTGCGGATAACCGGAACCGCATACCAGTTCCGCCACCGCGAACTACAGGACTGGCTCGCCCACAACCCCACACCGTGAACCGTCACGAGCAAGAGATCGCTCTCACCGCCGCGAAGACCTAAGGGTCAGTGAATCTGATGGCACATCAGGTGATCGGGACCGGATTCATCGGTCCGCAACCACAGACTCACGCCAGGTCGTCCCCGACGGCATGACGCCGCCCCCGCATCTTCGCCCGCACCCCCGCCGTGGCCGCACTGCGCAGAGGGCCCGACCACGTTGGGGCCGCTGTGGTGTCGGAGGGTGTTGGACCTGTCGGGGGCGGTGTTCAATGTGCCGGTGGTGATCGAGGCCGCGGCGACCACGATTTCGCGCCGCCGAAGCTCGTGTCGAAGACCATGCTTCCGCTGCTGACCCCCGAATACGGCAAGGGGGTGATCGCGAGCTTCTCACCGACAAAGCTGTTGTTCCGGATGTTCGCGCGCCGGTCGATCGGAGCGATGAGCCGGTGCCGACGCCATTCATCGGCGCGCAACCATGCGCTCGTTCCACGTCGTCTCCGGTGGCATGACGTCGCCTCCCGCGCCCTCGCCCACACCCCCACCGTGGCCGCACTGCGCGCAAGGCGCGAGCGCGAGCGACCCCGTCGGATGCCGGGGCATACACGTCGCCGGTGGGCACACCCGATGCCTGGCCCACCTCACCGTCCCCGAGCGGACCGTGTACTTGGCCGCCTTGTCCCCGGGCACCGACGTCGATTGCCGCGGCACCGCCTTCGACGGGCCTCTCCTGACCGGACTCCTCGACGCACTCCGCGACCCCGCCACCACCCACCCCCGCCTCGGCAACGCCGACTTCCAGGACACGACGTTCATCGCCGACGCAGGGTTCGCAAACGCCACGTTCACCGCCGAGGCAAGGTTCAACGGCGCAACATTCTCCGCCGACGCCTGGTTCATCGACGCGACGTTTGCAGGCGCCGCCCGGTTCGACGGCGCGATGTTCGCAGGGAAAGCCTGTTTCAGTGGCGCGACGTTCGCGACGATGGCCCGTTTCCCCGGCGCGACATTCGACGCCGACGCCCTGTTCATCGGGACGACGTTCGCCACCGCAGGGCGACTGGGCCCTCTCGCGTGTCGGGGGCTTTTGGAACTGTCGAGCGCCGTGTTCGGGGCACCGATGACGGTCGAGGCCGCGGCAACGTCCGTGAGGTGTGTACGCACGCAGTGGGAGGCAACGGCGACCCTGCGACTTCGGTACGCCACCGTGGTCCTCTCCAACATGGTGGTCACACAGCCGATGGCCGTCGCCGCCCACCCCGCGCCCTTCGACTTCGGCGGGGGCGCCGTTGGCGAGTCCGGGCCGACCTGCGACCCGGGTGTGCGCATCGCGTCACTGCGCGGGGTCGACGCCGCGCACCTGGTCCTGACCGACACCGACCTCACCGGATGCGTGTTCACCGGCGCTTTCCACCTCGACCAACTCCACCTGGACGGCGACACCCGCTTCGGCGCGCCGCCCACCGGCTGGCGCCTGCGCAAGGGCGTCCCCGCCCGACTCGCCCGCCGCCGCACCATCGCCGAGGAACACCACTGGCGTGCCCTGTCCCCCGGCGAACCCCCGCCCCCACGCGGCTGGACACCCGGCCCCGACCACCCACACACCGCACTCACCCGCGGACCCGAGGACATCGGCCCCGTCTACCGGGCCCTGCGCAAGGCCTCCGAGGACGCCAAGAACGAACCCGACGCCGCCGACTTCTACTACGGCGAAATGGAGATGCGCCGCCACGACCGCAAACGCCCCACCGGCGAACGCGCCCTGATCACCGCCTACTGGCTGCTCTCCGGATACGGCCTGCGGGCCACGCGTGCCCTGACCTGGCTCCTGTTCGCCATGACCACCACCGTCCTCGCGATGATCCTGTGGGGACTGCCCACCAGCGACCCCAAACCGCACACAACCGGCGTGCTCCGGCCGGAACAACGCGTCGACCTGGTGACCGACAACCCCGGCCCCGTCCTGACCGGCGCCGTCCACGACCGGATCACCGCCAAACGCGCGGAGAAAGCCACCCGGATCGTCCTCAACTCCGTGGTCTTCCGCTCCTCCGGCCAAAACCTCACCACCGCCGGGGCCTACATCGAAATGACATCCCGCCTCCTCGAACCCGCCCTCCTCGCCCTCGCCGTCCTCGCCATCCGAGGACGCATCAAACGCTGACCACCACCCGCAGCCACAACACCGACAGGTACACGTGCACACAACACGTTCGAGGGCACGTTCGTCTCGTTCGGATGAACCACCCGCGCCGGGGCCCGGTTGATGCAACGGTGGACGGGTGCCCATCGCGGGGTCCACACACCTCGCCTCGTGACGTCTCGTGCGGACCGTGCCCCGACGGCGGACACGAGGGAACCGACTCCCACCGCGGCAACCCGCGGCCGGAGCCTCTCCCGGCGTCTAGGAAGAGCCATCGTTCACCCTGTGCCGGTGATCCCGGGAGAGCCTGTCGGGAGGCTCACGGTGGTAAAGCGCCATGCCTCTTCGTTGTCGACGTCCTGGCCCGGGGTCTTGCCGGTGTCGACGTGGCGCAGCATGTCGGCGATGTAGATGCACTCCTCACCGACCTTCAAGGGCGTGTTGTCGGACTTCTTGAAGGACTCGTGGACGGTGGTGTCGATCCACAACTTGTCGGTGGCGAGGGCCAGCCGGTGGAGGAGGTAGGTCGTTGTCGCCGTGGACAACGAGGCACCCTTCGTGTTGAAGGCACCGTGGGCAACGAAGTTCCGCAGGGAAACGAGGTCTTCGACCGGCGTTATGTACTCCCCGTCAGTTTTGGGGCAGGTAGCTTCCAAGTAGTGCAGGCCGTTCCTGAGCCGCAGTCCGGCGCCGGTGGCGGGTGCAACACAGTGGCCGACGAGTTCGGCCGCGATCAGTGCCGAGAACACCGAGCCCAGGTACACCCTGTTGCGGAAGGCGAGACCGGAGACGGACATGTGCTCGCGCAACAGGCCCGTTGTGTAGAGGTACTTCGCGCCGAAGGTCGAGATGCCGTGCTGCGCGGCAATCGGTTCCCAAACGTTTTCTTGGCCGGACGACAGTGTGCGTGTGTCGTTGCGTATCGCTTCCTTCATACGAACATGGTGGGCCGTGCGCAAGCGCTTCCCCAAGCCGTTTGTCACGGTCGAGACCACGATCTGCGCGGTGGGCCCGTCGCCCGGTCACCCGCGTCAGTCGAAGCCGTCGGGAGGGGCGGTGGGGCCGTGCCCTCGAACAGCGGAATCGCGTACCCCTCGACCTTGTCCACCAGGCGCCTCAGGCGCTCGGTCCCGGTGTCGTACTCCACCGCGAGCGTGGACCGGGTGGTGCCCTCGCGCCAGATCAAGACGGCGTCCGGACGCACAACAATCGGCTCGGACAGGGCAAGGGCCGTCGGGCAAGGTCGCGATCGACGCGGCCACGGTGCTCTCCGTGCTCACCGACCCCTCGGCCGCGGCCAACCAAGCCTTGGACGCCATCGAACATGCCGACGTGCCCCTAATGACTTCTGTGCTCGCGGCATGCCCACCCGTCCCGGGGGCCCGAGCGTGCGCGACGTACGCCGCCGAGCACGCCGACGACCTCCAACACCGGGCCCACGCAATCCGCCTGCGCACCCTGCACTGCGGCCGACCGGACCTCGAAGTCGCGGCAGAACTCGCCGAGATCATCAGTCCCTGACTCGGCAGCCCTGGCAATTCACTTGCTTCGGCCTGAGTGGGCCGCGATTCCACGGGTAGCTGACTCGTCGATCGACCTTCGGTGGCGTCACAGCCGTCTTTGCCGCGGGGAATCGGCACTTGAACTCGGCACAGGCGACCGCTTCATCGTCCTCATGGAGTCGGGTTTCGGGCAAGCCAGTCCTGGAGTTCGCGGTGTCGGAATTGATACGCGATACCTGTGACCCGCAGGAGCCCGATATCTGTCGCCTCGTCCAGGAACGCGCCAAGTCGCTTTGGCAGGCGTCCACGCACGCACCACAAGAGGACTCCGTACCTGAGAGCAAGCATCGGACCCAAGCTCGTCATCCCCAACACGATCGCGACCGTGACTGCATGGGGGATCGCTGCCTCGCGGCCAAACCCAGGCGCGAAGCTGAGGAAGACCACGAGTCCGAACGAAGGAGCGAGTGCAAGCACGCGGCTGATCCGAACCTTGGCGTCTCTCGTGATCACCTGATGCGCATTCGTGGCGCCTGTGGTTCCCGATGTCGCAAGGCCGCGGCCGAGCCCCACCACGAAGGCGAATCCCAGGCCGATGATCACAGCAACGGCCAGCCCAGTCGGCATACCGAGCGTTGGTGCGGCCATCAGGCCAGTGAACACCGCACTACCGGCTCCAAAGGCAACCGCCCAGAGTGTCGCCCTTCGTACACCGTCGGTCCAAGACCGCGAGTGGGGACGTCTGAGCACCACCGGCTGCTCCGGCAGGGGCCAAGCGATGCTCGGGACGCCGACGAGAACCACGATGAGCAGCCCACACAGAACGGCGGCGTTCATGATCGAGGAAACCGCAGACACGGCAAGTCCTCCGATGGCCGTGGCCACGAGACCTACGCCTTTGATCAACCGGTTGGCGAGTTTGGGGACGCGGCTTCCACCAGCGAGGGGCCACAGTTCGTGCAGGACCAGCTCGGTGCCCGAAAGTGCGCGTCCCTCGACTACTCGTGCGCTGGTGGTGTTCTCGTCGAGGTACGCCGCGAGGACCGCCAAGCGCGCGTGCGTCTGTTCAGGAGTCGATCGGGCCCGGCGGCCCTCGAATCCGCCGGACGGTCGATGTCGCGTGACAGCAGGAATGAACAAGGCCAGCAGATGATCGCGTACCGCTTCCGAGGTGTTCAAGGTCGGCGCAAGCAGGTTGCGCGGCTCCCGCAGGCACGCGTGGTTGTCCCGCTCTTCGTAGGCGGTCACGGCCAGGGTCAACCGCCAAGGGTTCGACAAGGCTCGGGACAGGGCGCTGCTCGGTGAGGTGTCGAGATGGTCCAGGACGGTTCGCCAGCGGCCGATGTCTCGGACTCGGCGGGTGAGGAAGTCCCGCGCCTGGCCGACGGTGACGGGGCGGATTTCGATGCGGGCGGCGTCCAGTACGCGATCTCCGCAGGTGCTCAGGGCGGCGTACCGGTCGGCACGGCAGGTCAGGATGATCGGCGCCTTGGTCTCGCGTTGCTGGTAGTCGTTCAGGGCTTCGATCGCGGCCCGGGCGCGCACAGCGTGGGTGGTGGCGTCGCCGTCCATCTCGTCGAGTCCGTCCAACACGGGCAGTACGTGACGGGCCGCGACCAGGCGGCGCGCGGCTTCGGGCCGAACTCGATACGTGGCCGTGAGATGTCGGGTCAACCAGGTCTCCAGCGGGATTCGCGTATCCCAGGAGGCGAGGGAAAGTCGGACCGGTACCGGCCGGTCCGGTGTGCGCTCCCCCAGAATCGCAAGGAGCAGCCGCACTGCGAGAACCGTCTTGCCCGCTCCCGGTGCCCCGGTGATCACGAGCCTTCGGGGAGCCAAGTCCCCGTAGTAGGAGGCGATCTCGGTCAACGTGCCGTCCGGGCCCGCTCCGGCCGCGTCTCTCGGCCCGGCGGAGTGGAAGACGAACCGCACGTCGATCGGTGCGTCGTCACCGGCAAGCAGGTCCTTCCACTGTGTGCGTTCCGCTTGTTCCACCGCGTCGGCCAACTCGCGCAGCAGGCGCAGAGGCTCGCCTTCCGCAAGCAGAGTCGCACGCCGCCCGTACACCAGCGAGGCGGCGCCTAGGACGGCGGACAGTACCGCGATCGGGAAACCCACGACGCCGGCCAACGACGCCTTATCGCCGACCTTGGCTTCCCCCGCCGTTACCCACCACACCAACGCCACCGCGGCAGCGCAGAGCAGGCACCACCCCACACTCGTCCAGCGACCGTTCATCTTCCCCACGTCGTGCATGGTCTCGTAGCAAATCCGAAATGGTCCCCGGAATCGACACATCGGGATCGTCTTGGCAACACCGATGACGACGACCCTTGTCGAGTACCCGGAAGGTGGGGTCTGTGAATCGAACATGTAACGGGCTTGGTGTAGTGGTTAGTTGCGTGCGGCACACAGGCGTCGATTGAAGGCGATGTCGAAGGCGTTCAGGGCTGCTTTCCAGCGCATGGTCCAGCGCTTGCGGCCCTTGAGACCCGAGTGGCGCTGCGGATGGTCGTGACGTCCTCCCGGGCGGCCGCTGTCAGTGTCGGCGCGGACTGGCGGAATTCGCCGTCGTGATCACGGCTCGGGATGGATGATGGTCCGGTGACGGGGTGGGCGAAGGCGTTGTGGTGGGTGTCGGCCGGGGTCGGAACCGTGGTGGCAGTCGGGTTGGTTGTGTGGGTATCAGCCGCAGATCTAGAACGTTCGGATCAGGTGGCGGGTGTGGTGGGTTCGGTGGTCGGGGTCGCGGCGCTGGGGGTTGCCCTGCGGCAATTGCACACGTCCACGCCGCCCGCACCGGTGCCTCCCGCGCCGCCCCCACCCGTCCCGGTGCGGGCAGAGGGCGGGTCGATCGCGGCTGGCGGGAGCGTACGCGGCGCGCGGGCCCGTGACACCACACCGAGTACGCACCCGAGCCCAGGCGCGCCAGCGTCGTCGAATGGTTCGGGGATCTCTGCGAGCGGCGGGTCAATCGCCGCCAGCGGGGACGTCGACGGTTCGTCCGCGCACTACGGCCCATGAGCGACGGTAGCCGCCGGGGGCGGCGGGTCCCGGATCCGCCTGTCACGAACCCGGATTCGTCCGCGCCTTCGGTATCCGAAGTGTCCGCCGCCATGGGAGCGAACGCCGCAGGCCGCGACGTCATCGATTCCGTCGCAGTGTTCGCCGAACGCGCCGTACCTCCAGAGGCATACGCCCCGATCCCCGCCGACGCGCCCGGCGCAGGAGTGTCCAACATCCCCCGCACCGGTCTGTTCGTCGGTCGCGGTGACGAACTCGCCGCGTTGGAAGAGGCGTTCGCCGTACCCGGCGAGGTCGTCGTGCACGCGGTACACGGACTGGGCGGCGTCGGGAAGTCCGCGCTGGCGGCCCAGTGGGCCGCGCAGCGCCCGGAGCGAATGCGGTGGTGGATCGTCGCCGACACCACCACCGGCGCCGACGGGGCGGCGGCCGTCGACGCTGGCCTGGCAGCCTTAGCTCGCACGCTGCAACCAGGACTCGCCGAACTGCCCGCCGAGATGCAGGTCACGCGGGCGACGCGCTGGCTCACGGAGCACGAGGGGTGGCTGCTGGTCCTGGACAATGTGGAGGACCCTGCCCACGTCCGCCCACTGCTCGACCGAATCCCCGGCGGACGGGTATTGATCACCACCCGCCGCGCCACCGGATGGCATCGCGACGCCACCACCTTGCGGCTGGGCACGCTGGAGCCGGACGAGTCGCTGGACCTGTTCACCAGGGTCGTCACGCACGACGCGCCGCAGCACGCAGAGGGTGCGGAGGCGGTGTGCGCGGAGCTGGGACACCTGGCGCTCGCGATCGAGCAGGCGGCGGCGTTCTGCGCGCGCACCGGCACCGCCCCCACCGCCTACCTGGACATGCTCGCAAAGTGGCCAGCCGCCGTGTTCGCCGCCGCCGAGCGCGGCGCCCCGGAACGCGCGGTGGCCCGGGTGTGGCGGGTGACCCTGGACCGCCTTGCCGACACCCCCCTCGCTGGCGACATCCTGCGCGTACTGGCCTGGTACGCCCCCGACGACATCCCCCGCGATGTCCTCGACCCGATGGCCACGCCGCCCGAGACAGCCACCGCGATCGGCGAACTCGTCGCCTTCAGCATGATCACCGATAACAGGGATGGCACCCTGTCCGTCCACCGCCTCGTCCAACACCTCGCCCGCACTCCCGACCACGACCGGGCCGACCCCCACCGCCTGCCCGAACACGTCGACCACGCCCTCAATCGAGCCACCGCACTCCTCGCTACCGCCTTCCCCAACGACATCACCCACCCCGACGCCTGGCCCCGATGCCGCACCCTGCTCCCCCACGTCGACGCGCTCACCGACCGGCACACCCCCGACCACGACACCCCCCACACCGCCCGCGCCCTCGACTGCGCTGCCACTTTCCGCGATGCGCAGGGCGCGCACCGCCTCGTCGTCCCTGCCCTCGAACGCGCCCTCGTCGCCCGGCAGGAATCGTTGGGCAACGACCACCCCCACACGCTGGCCTCCCGGAACAACCTGGCTGGCGCATACGAATCGGCGGGTGACCTCGGGAAGGCGATCCCGCTTTACGAACTCGCCCTGACCGACTGCGAGCGAGTGTTGGGCAACGACCACCCCCACACACTGACCGCCCGCAACAACCTGGCGTACGCGTACCTGGCAGGAGGTGACCTGGACCAGGCAATTCCGCTGTACGAACTCACCGTGGCCGACTGCGAGCGAGTGTTGGGCAACAACCACCCCAGCACACTGACCGCCCGCAACAATCTGGCGTACGCGTACCGGACGCTGGGTGATCTTGGGCAGGCGATCCCGCTGTACGAACTCACCGTGGCCGACAGCGAGCGAGTGCTGAGCAACAACCACCCCGACACACTGACCGCCCGCAACAACCTAGCTGGCTCATACCATTCGGCGGGTGACCTGGAGCGGGCAATCCCGCTGTTCCAGCGTGCCCTGGCCGAGCGAGAGCGGGTGTTGGGGGACGACCACCCCGACACGCTGTCCTCCCGGAACAACCTGGCTGCCGCGTACCAGGAGGTGGGTGACCTCAAGCAAGCGATCCCGCTGTTCCAGAGTGCCCTGGCCGGCTGCGAGCGAGTGCTGGGCAACGACCATCCCCACACACTTGCCACCCGGAACAACCTGGCTGGCGCATACGAATCGGCAGGTGACCTCGGGAAGGCGATCCCGCAGTACGAACTCACCCTGGCCGACAGCCAGCGAGTGTTGGGCGACAACCACCCTCACACACTGACCACCCGCAACAACCTGGCGTACGCGTACCAGGCAGCGGGTGACCTGGAACAGGCAATTCCGCTGTACGAGCTCACCCTGGCCGACAGCCAGCGAGTGTTGAGCAACAACCACCCTCACACGCTGACGATCCGCACCAACCTAGATGGCGCATACATGGAGGTTGGTGACGCGGAGCAGGCAATCCCGCAGTACCAGCGCACCCTGACCGACCGTGAACGGGTGCTGCCCCCGGACATTCGTTGACCGCGACGGTGCTGAGGAGTCTGGAACAGGCGCTGTCCGGAGTGCACGGCCTGGTCCAAGGCGTGAGCGTGGCCGCAGGCCGAGTCCTGGTCACCGCGGGCGTGTGGTGGATTCAGCAGCACTAGACAAGCATCCGGCTGTCGCGGCAACCACGTCGCGACAGCCGGATCTCGACACTATGCGGAACCGCGACCACCCGACGCGGCGCGCGGCATACGGCTCGCGGTAGTCCGGTGTCAGCGGCGGCAAACGAGAGAAAGATGGGCAGGCATGCCACACCTTGAGCCTGCGGAAGCACTGGCTACGTGCGAACGCGCCCTACGCGAACTCCTGACCATGGTCTTGGAGAAGAAGTTCGGAGCCAACTGGGCCACCCATGTCTTCACCGACGATCAGCTCGCCAAGATCCAGGAGATCCGGGAGGAGGAGACACGCAAACGTACGCGCCGCGGCGTGGCTGCCGTGCCGACCGACCCGCTGGTGTACGCCCAGTTCTTCCAGATCACCAGGTTCATCGAAAAGTACTGGGAGGACCTCCAGCCGGCCTTGGGGCCACACAAGAAGGAGATGGGAGCCCTCCTCGCGCGGTTCGAGGCCCTACGGAACTCGGTCGCGCACAGCCGTGAGCTCCTCCCCTTCGAGCAGGACCTACTGAGCGGGATCTCAGGGGAGATCCGGAACAAGGTGACCATCTACATGAGCAGTCAAGACCCCGCTGGCAACTACTTCGCCCGAATCGAGACCGTCACCGACGGCTTCGGCCACGTCGTCGAGTTCCATCCGATCGGACCGTTCGCCCTGAGCACGAACCTCGTTCTTCGCCCCGGGGACACGGTCACCTATCAGTGCCGCGGCACCGACCCCCAGGGGCGAACCATGCGGTGGTGGCTGGAAACGGACCGCAAGAGCGGTCGTGGGGAGCCGGTTTACGGAAACGATGTCGAACTCACCTGGACGGTGGCCGACCACCACATCAGCTCGTTCACCGACGTCTACGTCGTCATGGCCACCGACGCCTCTTACCATCGCTTCAGCCGGCACGACGGCATCGCACACTTCGTCTACTGTGTCCTGCCGCGAGAGACTCAACAGCCACAAGCACAAGCCGGTTGACGCCTTGACTCCTTCGTCAACCCGAGAATGCGATGAACCTTCGCTGGAAACCATGAGGGGTCACCCGGAGTCGCCGAGCAATCCCCAGGACCGATCTGCCATTCCGGCCCGGCGGCCTCGAACGCAACGAATCGCCCCGCCCGTTGGGCGGAGCGGTTCGTGTGGTCGGGTGGCGCCACCATCCTTCGTCGAGGAAGTTCGGTGTGACCGAGTGCTTGAGTTGGCGGATTGAGCGCACGAGTTGGCGGGCTGTGACCTGCGGGGATGCTGGTCGGGGCTTCCAGCCAGCGCTTGCGTTGACCAGGACCCGGGGACGTAATCAGCCCGGCTCTCGTTCCCCGAGTGGCTGCGGCGTGGCGTTTCCTTCGGTCAAGCGAACGTGGCGGTGCCGGCGGCGAGGTCGACTGTCGTCCTGGGCGGCGCGCAGTCGTGCTCGTCGTCGCGGAGGACGAGTTCGATCCTGCGCTGCTCCAACTGGACCCGCTTCGTCGGATAGAGCAGGGCGTGCAGTTCCTCGGTCGCGGTCGCGCCCACGGCACGCTCACCACGGCCGTCGCGTCGTCGCAGCCGTGCAACCAGCCAACGCGGGCGCTGCATGCGCAGCACGCAATGCCGGACCGCGGCGGCGATGAAGAACAGCACCACCAAGGCGGCGGGAAACAGGATGCTCCCCATGACGGACACCGAACTCGACATATCCGGGCAACGTTTCCGTGCCGTACGTGGTTCCGGGTCAGAGTGAAGCAGCCCGCGCGCCTGATCGACGGGCGACCGCGCGCCCGCCGCGCCGCTGAACTGCGACGAAGCGTCCGGCAACACGTGCGCTCAATCCGCCGGGTACGACGCTCATCCGCCAACTCAAGCGCTCAGTCACATTCGGTCTGCGCTCAGCCGCGGACGTCGAATTCGATGTAATCGACGTCGGTGAGCTCGACCTCGTCCAGGTCGCCGGCGCGGGTGCCGCCCTCCTGGAAGTACGACTGCTGCAGGCCTGCGGCGACGATGCGTTCGAGGTCGCGTTCGGAGGCGCCGGCGTGGTGGGCGTCGAACAACTCCTGGGCGTGGGTGGGCGGCAGGGGTTGGGTGATGCGGCGCATGCGGGGGTCGTCGGTGGATCCGGCCGCCGAGGAGAACCCGAACCGGGCCCTGGTCTCGACGATGACGCCGCCGGCGGCGGCCGCGCGTTGCTCGGCGCGGCGGCGGACCTGGGGTTGCCACAGGCGTCGGACTTCGGCGTCGATCTTGGCGTTGACGGGGCGGGGTGGGGTTTTGCGGTCGCCTTTGAGGTAGCGCTCGACAGTGCGTTGGCTGACGCCGAGGAGTTGGGCGACGGCGCGGGTGCGGTTTTGGTTCTTGGTCATGAGGAATCGGATGCGGGCTTTGGTGGATTGGGGTGGTTTGCGGGTGAGGACGTGTTGGGCGGCCTGGTCGAGGCCGTCGCCGATCTTGCCCACGATGGGTTCCTATTCGCCTTCGGCGACGGCGTCGACGCCGTCCTTGATGTGGCGGGCGGGGTTGACGGGTGGGTTGTCGGCGAGGCCTTGGAGGACCCATTCCATGGTTTGGGTGCCTTCGTGTTTGACGAGGCCGGGTCCGGCGCCAAGGCGGAAGCCGTGTTGGGCGGCCTTGCCGGGGACGGTGGGCGGGAGGATGTCGAGCGGGGAGGGGCCGGGGGATGCGTAGACGACGCAGTCGGAGAGGATCCCGAGCGGGTACAGCCCGGTGGCGTCGGCGAATTTGCGCATTTTGCGGTGCATGCCGATGCGGGCGTTGGAGATGACCGCGGCGCGGATGTCGGGGCGCCAGGTGGGGCGCTCCAGGGCTGCCCAGCGTTCGCCGCGGCCGTGGTGGGTGGCGCCTTGGGGGCGTTCGCGGAGTTTGCCGATGCCGCCCTTGACGGTGGCCTTGATCGCGGACAGCACGATCGCCTCGGCCGGGTCGGTCTGCTTGTGGGCGGCCATGGCGTCGAGGAAGGCCCGGTCGGTGAGGTCGGGGGTGACGCCCAGGTGCGCGATGGTGGTCATGTAGGCGTCGCGCAGGCGGGTGTACCAGGGGTCGAGGTAGGGGCCGTTCTCCGGGCGGATCCACGCCTGCAGCGGCTCGACGGTGGCGCCGAGTTCGGTGGCGTAGGCGACGGTGGGGGTGGCGTACCAGCCGGGTCCGGTGGGTGCGATGCCGGTCGGGGTGAACGGGGAGGGCAGGCGCGGGTCGAGGCGGATGCCGGAGAGGTCGACGTACCAGCAGCCCGGCGTCTTCGCGTCGAACCGCGGCGCGGTGACGTGGACAGGGGCGCCGATGCCCACCGGCAGGCGGGAGGCGGCGGCGAGGAACGCGGCGTTGACGTCGAGGCCGATGGCCCAGGGGGCTTCGCCCTCCGCGTCGGTGACGGCGTGGAGTTCGCGCGCCCACACGTACGCCTCCTCGACCATCACGTCGCGCTCGTCGCGGCCCTGCGCGATCGGGTGCTCCGAGACCGCCTCCGGCGGGGCGGGGTCGACGGCCTCCAGGAGGGAGCCGGCGACCGGGCCGGAGCGCCAGGTCCCGGTGGCGGGGTCCTTGACGGCCTGGGTCGGCGGGCGCAGCTCGGTCATCAACGCGAGGCCGGCGGCGGCGGTGGAGCCGCGGGGGGTGACCACGCGGGTGGCGTACGCACCCAGGAGGCAGGCGAGTTGCGGGGCGGGCAGGGAGGCGGCGTTGCCCCAGGAGCGGGTGTCGAGGGCGTCCCAGCCCGGGAACGCGAACTGCACGCACTGGCGGCGCCCGCCCTCGACGGGCTTGTAGACCTTCGTCCAGGAGCCGAAGCCGCGCTTGGTCAGCTTCCAGCCGGGCTTCAGCAACTGCTTGACCGCCTGGTGGGACTCGGACAGGCGCAGATGCTTGCGGTCGTCCACCTCGGCCGGCAGGCGCAGCCGCGCGGCCGCCGCAGCGGTCACCACCACCAGCGGGTCCGCGTCCCGGCCCGCGCGGTGCAGACGCTCCGCGCCCAGGCCCGCCTCCAGGGCCCAGGACACCAGCGTGAGCAGGGACTTCGCCGGGCACGGCACCACGCGGCCGTCCGCCAGGTGCGCCACGAGCGCGGCGTCGTCGGCGTCGTCCAGGTCCAGGACGGCGAGAGGGCCGGCCGGGAATCGATCGGGTGAGACCGGGTCGGCCTTTTTGGCTGTCCGGGGCCGGGTGGACGACTTCCCGGGCGCGCCATCTGTCGGGGCCTGCGCGGGCGAAGTGCCCGTCGGGGGCGCGGTGGGCAGGGTCGCCGGCCGGTAGGGCGTCGTCGCCGGCTTCGGCGCAGCCAGGGCGGCGGGCGGCGCTGGGGGGGCGGGTCCAGGGCGCCGCGGCTGTGACGTTCGGCGCCTGGGAGGGCGTCGATCCGGGCGTGACCGGTGTTTCGGTGAGGGGCCCGGTGCTTTCGGGGGTCGCCGGACGCTCGGGTTTTCCGGGGGCGGGCTCGGTGGGTTCGTCGTGGCTGGACCGGCTCGCCGGGGCCGTCGGATCACCGTCGGCGGGGTCTTCCGGGAATGCGGGGTAGCGCTCGGCGAGGCCGGCCAGGAGTCGAGCGTAGGCCTGGCGTTGCGGGGGACGCGGGTCGGAGCGCCCGGCTTCCCAGGCCACGACCGTCACGCGTTGCACGCCCAGAGCGTCGGCGACCTGCTGCTGGGTGAACGCGGCGGCTTTACGCAGCCGGGCACGTTCCGCCGGTGCGGGGAGATCGCTCTGTGCCTGGGCCAGCAGGGCGTCCACCGCGTCGAAGAGTGCATCCGACATGTTCCACCTCCTTCTCAAATATACCATGGATCACACTTGAACTTGACATGGATCTGACATCTCGCGTGCTTCGCGCTGGCGGATCGAACTCTGGAGAGTGGACAGGTCACGACTCGCGGGTGGACTCGATCGACCTATGTAGAGGAACAACAAACCCTATGTAGAATGGCTACGACCACACCCAAGGGAGCACACCAATGTTTGTAGACCACCCGGACCTAGAGGGAGGGACAGCGTGAGGATCAACGTCACCACCACCGTGGCGAGGGTCCTCCGCGTCTTCGTAGAGGACCCGCAGCAGCCGCGGTACGGCATGGAGATCATGCAGGCCGCGCACCTGGCGAGCGGATCGCTGTACCCGATCCTCGCCCGCCTGGAGAAGGCCGACTGGATCGTCGGCCACACCGAGGACATCGACCCCAAGAAGGAGGGGCGGCCGGCCCGCCGCCACTACACCATGACCGGCGAGGGCCTCCAGGCCGCCCGCCAGGCCCTGGCCGAACTCCACGAGCTCACCCGGGCCCCGGCGCCGTCGCCGGGGATCTGGCTCCCGGGAGCACAACCCAAGGGGGAAAGCGGATGACCGCTTCCCCTGTCACGCCGACGCCGCTCGCGAACACTCGCGATCCGCGCGTCGGTCCGCCGCCCGGGGTCCCCCCGGGCGGCGCACACAGGAAGAGAGAACAGATCAAATGCATCGGATGCTGGACGCGTTGGACGACTTGTCGATCGCGTCCCCGGGCGGGGCACCCACGTTCCTCGGGGCAACCGAACCCGAATGGGTCGCGGGGATCATCGTCGGCATCGTCATGTCCGTGACCGTCGAGGTCCTGAAGGTAGCGACCAAGAGGATCGGCACGAGCCTGCCGTTCGTGTTGCTGCGCCTGGCCAAGATCTCGATGCCCCGTGACCAGCGGTCCTGGTACGCGGACGTGTGGGTCCCCGAACTCCACGAACTGCTGACCCGCGAGGGCACGGGCCGGTGGAGCCGCTACCGCCGCGGACTCGGATACGCCCTGGCACTGGCCTTCGGCGGTGGACGCAGGACCGGACGCGCGGCAAGGGAACCCCGCCCGCACCGCGAGCACGCCGCCAAGCGGCCAGCTCGCGCCACGAATGTCATCGACCGGGGTTACTTCATCCTGAGCGCCATGGCACCCGTGGTGCCGGTACTCCTCCCCGTTCTGCGCGACCTCTTCCCGGGGCGTCCCTGGCTCGTCCTGAGCCTGCTCGTGGGCCTCCTCACCCTGCTCGTCGGCTGCTTCTCGGCCGTGTTCACAGCGCTGCGCCGTCGCCGCAACTGATACGTACACGAAACAAGGCCCGGGATCGGCGCGCGGACAAGCGCCGCCCGGGCCTTCGTGGCGGGAGCGTGGGGCGGCGAGTCCGGTCTCCGTTCAGGATTCACGCACTTGCATGCATTCATTCATGGAACCGACGAGACCGACCCGGGGAGCAATTCCGGTCGTCGAATTCGAAGCAGCATGACGGCACTCGCGCGCCGACCCGGTGACTTCGGACGGCGGCGGCTCGTTGGTCGGTCGTGGCCTCGCGTCCCCCGTCGTGCGGCCGCACCCGGGCCCGCCGACATCCCCCGATCGGCGGGCCCAACCACCGCCCTTCAGCGCTTCATCAGTTGATGTAACGCGAGCAGCACCACGACGCCGACGGTCAACGCGACACCGAACTGCGGTGCCCGATACGCCACGTACACCGAGGCCGCGAAAGCGCCCAGGAGCACGACGGTCCGCACATCGAGCGGACCATCCGGCGGCTGGGGATGGTCGCCACCGGGGCGGTTCGTCGGGTTGGCCGGCACGAGGCCCTCCAAGGGTCAAGGGCCCGCCGTTCGGAACCGGTCGCACGGAGCGCGGCGGCGGGCCGTCCAAGGGGCTCCCGCCGAACAGCGAAAGCCCGCACCTCTCCTTAAGGAGAAGGCCGGGCTTCACACGCGAAGCTATATCGATTCTGCGGCCGGGTGGCAAGTTTGCACGTACCAACCTTCCTGATGGGGCCCTACCTGCCTGCATGCGCCCGGGATCGGGCGCGGACCACGCGGGCGTGAAAACGACCCGTCAATGGGATCGGGCAGCCGCGGCAACCGCGCCCCACGGCTCGATCAGTCGTGCGGCTCCGGCTCGGTGATGGCGGTGGCGGCCTCGCGGATCGCCGCGCGTACGGCGAGGGTGGGGGTCAGGTGGTCGGCGATGCCGTCGGAGGTTGCCGGTGGCCGCAGCCAGGTCACCCTCGCGTCCGGGTCGGCGCCGGGCATCACGACCCAGGAACCCAGCCCGATCTGACGCGGTCCGCATCGGAGTTCGTCCTTTGGGACGGGTTCGTGGGCCTGGGGCGGGACGAGGATCCCGACGCGGCGCGAGCGTTGGTCGAGGACGACCGCGCCCAGCGGCACGCCGCGCTCGCGCAGCAGCCGCAGCGCGGCCAGGCCCAGGGGCACGTCGACGGCAATCACGTCGAACAGCACGCCGGTGGCCACCGGCCGCGGGCCGGGCTCGAACACGCTCACGCAGCCGTGCCCGCCGGGACCCGGACGACGAGGTCGCGGTGGCCGTCGGCCCGGTCGTCGACACCGACGCGGCCACCGGCCGTCTCGACCAGGCGCCGCACGACATACAGCCCCAGTTGCCCCGCTGCGGGATTCGGCCGCGTCGTGTCGTCGCCGGTCGGCCCGAGGAACGCGGCCGGCGCGCACAAGGCCGTGTCCGAGACGGCGACACGGGCCCACCCGTTTCCGTGGCGGACGGCCACCTCCACCACAGCGTCCGCGCTGGCGGTACGAACCGCGTACGTCACCAACTCGCCCACGCCCGCCCGGACCAGGTCCAGGACGACCCCTTCCCGCACGCCCCAGCCGATCAACCACCGCACGACCCGGTCGCGGGCCGTGCGCGGCGCGTACGCGTTCGCGGCCAACCGGACCCACGCGTGGGCGACACCATCGCCGTCCGGCGGACGGATGGGTCGGGCGGCTCCGACGGGCAGCGGCTGCGGGACCGTCACGGCGGCCCGGGACGGGTGAGCACGGGGCATCGAGGCCTCCCTGACGACGGTGGGCCCGCCCGGTCGGCCAGCAACCGGGCGCTGGCGGACCGGGCCGGGTTCGCGGATCGAGCCTTGCGGGGGTTCGGGATGCATCAGGCTAGGCGGGCATACAACGGGAGACCCCCACAAAATGTGGGGCTCGCGAACTCGGCCCCGGGACGGGATCCATGACGCAGCGCACGGTCGGACAACGGGTGTCGTATTGGCGGGAGCGTCGGGGCCTGTCCCAGCGGGAGCTTGCGATCCGGCTGGGGAAGTCGGCGAGTTGGATGCAGAAGGTCGAGTCCGGTGAACGGGCGTTGGAGCGTTTGCCGGTGTTGGACGCGCTGGCCGAGGCCCTGCGGGTGGATCTGCAGGTGCTGTTGGGGCGGGATCTGATGCGGGACAGCGACATGTGTCTGGACGGGGTGGAGGTGGCGGCGATCCGGCGGGCGTTGGAGCGGTACGACCACCTGCTCACCGCGCCCGGGGTGGCGGTGGATCGGGGGCGGTTGCGGATCGGGGTGCACTACGCGTGGGTGGCGTTCGCGGGCACCGACTACGGCACCCTGGGTCGGACGTTGCCGCATCTGATCGACCGGGCGCAGGCCGCCGTCGCCACCGCGGACGGCGACGACGCGGCGGAGGCTTCGGGGTTGCTGGCGCAGGCGTATCAGATCGCCTCGTCCACGTTGCGCAAGCTCGGCGAGAACGAGTTGGCGTGGCTGGCGGCGGATCGATCGCTCGCGGCGAGCGAGCGTTCCGGTGATCCGCAGCTGACCGGGACGGGCGCGTACCGGGTGGCGAACGCGCTGCTGGCGAAGGGCAGATGCGACGCCGCCCACGATTTGAACCGGCTCGCCGCCGATCGGCTCGCCACCGGTGAGCCGGCGCCGTCCAGGGGTCGGTTGGCGGTGTTCGGGACTTTGGTGTTGCAGGCGGGGATCGCCGCCGCGCGGGCCGGGCGCGACCGCGACGTCCACGCCCTGCTCGCCGAGGCCGACACCGCCGCCCGGCACGTCGGGGAGGGCCGCGACGACTACCGGACCTCGTTCGGCCCCACGAACGTGGGCGTGCACCGCGTGTCGGCGTGCGTGGAACTGGGCGACGGGGCGGCCGCGATCGCCGCCGCCGCCCGCATCGGCCAGGGTGGCCTGGCCGGGTTGCGCCCCGAACGGCGGGCGAACCACCTCGTCGACGTCGCCCGCGCCCACCTGCAGACCGGCGACGCCGAACAGGCCCTGACCGCCCTCCTCGAGGCCGAACACCTCGCGCCCGCCGAGGTCCGCTGCCGCCCCCTCGCCCGCAACGTCGTCACCGACCTCCACCGGCGTTCCAGAGGCGGGGCGCCGTGGCCGTTGCGGGAGTTGGCCGAACGCGCTGGACTGCCCGCATGACCACACCCGGCACCGCCCGCGTCCTGTACGTGATCGCCTGCGCCGCACCCCCGGCCGGCGACGTCGCCGTCCTTGTCCGCCACGCACAGGAACAGGGCTGGGACGTGTGCGTGGTGACCACCCCGAGCGGCCGCTCCTTCGTCGACGTCCCCGCCGTGGAGGCGCTGACCGGGCACCCGGTGCGCAGCGAGTACAAACAGCCCGGCACCGACGACGCGCTTCCTCCGCCGGACGCGATCGCGGTCGCCCCGGCCACCGTCAACACCATCGTCAAATGGGCCCTGGGCATCGCCGACACCCTGGCGCTGGGCCTTGTCACCGAGGCCATCGGCAAACAACTGCCCGTGGTCGCGCTGCCGTTCACCAACCGCGCCCAGGCCGCCCACCCCAAATTCGAGCGCAGCATCGAGGAACTGCGCGCGTGGGGGGTGAGGGTGTTGTACGGGCCCGACGTGTACGCACTCCACGAACCCGGCACCGGCGGCGACCACCTCCACGCCTACCCCTGGCACCTGGTCCTGGACGAACTCCCCTGACCCGACCGCCGGGCCGAGCCCGAGTCTCGTCCCGGTCTGCCGACGCGGGGTTCACTGCGCCGGTGGGCACGGCATGGCCGGTGATCACGGCGTCGAGTGCGGTGACGATGTCGCGGCGCGGCGCCTGGCCGCCAGGTCGGTGACGGTCGCCGGTGGCGTCGACGAGGACACGTCCGCAGTCGGCACGTTCTCGTCCCCGCCGCTCCCGGGCCGGGGCAGGGATCCTGCCGCGGCCCCGCCGCTCCCGGGGTTCGACCAGGTCCGGCACAGGTCGTCGAAGTCCTCACGCAGCACGGACAGGGCCTCCTCGGCGACCACGGTCGCCGGGTCGATCAGGTGCACGCCGTCCTCGAAGGCTTCGAAGCCGACCCTGGCCCACGCGGCGGTGATCCGCGCCGTAAAGCGGTCCCACTCCTCCGGCCCAAGCTCCCGGTCCGGTTCCCGGTCGGAGATCCCGGGCATGCAGGCGACCGCCCTCGTCCCCGGGAACAGTCGCTCGATCGCCTCCGCGGCCACGATCGGCCCCAGGCCGAAGCCCCGCCACCGCTCGTCGAGAACGACCCTGTCCATGACCAGCAGGTCCACGCCCATGTACTCCAGGTACTCGGCGGCCCGCTCGCCGAAGTCCCCGCTCTCCTCGTCGAGCAGCACACAGCCGATGCGGTGCAGATCCGCGGACTCCTCCTCCATCGCCCACCACGCGTTCATCCCCCGGTCCATCCGGACACGGAAGAACACCATCCGACCCACCGCGACGCCTTCCGGCTCGAACGCCGGGCAACCGGTGTCGCCCCGGCCCGGCGCCCCGTCCTCGCAGGAAACCTCGCCGTCCGAACCGAGCAGGGTCGGACAGCGGGTGTCGTCGTGCACCTCGTAGCCGTGCCGGACCGTCACCGTCCAGCGTTCGATCGTGCGGTCGTGGGATCCCCGCGCAGACCGTGCCGCAACGAGTACTCGAGGTGCAGCTCGGACGGATCGCCCGGCAGGTCCTGCGCAGTCTTGGTCACCCCGCCAGACTAGGACCGCTTCGAGGGCACAGGCGCCGAGTTGTCACGGTTGCGCCCGGGCTATCGGCCCGTCAGGCGCGGCAGCAGCATTCTCAGGTCGCGGGCGGCGCGTTCGGCCAGGGCGGTGGGGTCGTTCGCGGTCCATCGGTGCGCCGTCCCGAGCGCGTCCGGTCGCCTGCTCCGGGAGGTGCGGTGCCGTGGGTTCGGCGTCCGGTGCCTTTGTCGGTTTCGGGGTCGCGGTGGGTGGAGGGCGGCCAGACCGGGTCGCGTTCGGGGGTGTGTCGATCGGGAGGAATCGTCGCGTGTTCGTGGAGTCCGAGGCCGATTCCGTGGCCGTGTCCGGATGGGGTACGGCGGTGACCGCCGGGCTGCTGGAGGTCCACGAGGCGGTGCGGGAGGTCGCCGCGATCCCCGCGGTGGCGTGTGTCACCGGGGCGCCCGGGGTCGGGAAGAGCACCGCCGTCGCCGACGCGTTACGCGCCGATCGTGGTGAACGCGGGCGGGACGCGGTGTGGTTGACGTTCCGCTCGCGCCCCACGATGGCGATGCTGCGCGACGCCCTGTGGCAGCGGCTGTGGCCGGGGACGTCGCCCCCGCGCTCGCGCACCGATTTCGAGCACGGCCTCACCCGGGCGTTCGAACGCACCCGGCGCACCGTGGTCCTCGACCGCGCGGACGTGCTGCCGCGCGAGGCGTTGGAGTACTTCGCCGCCCTCGCGGAGGATCCGCGCGTCGACATCGCGCTGATCGCGATCGGCTCCCCCGCCTGGGGCACGGCACTGCCGCAACGGGCCCCGAAACTGCGCTCGTTCATCTACCGCCGCGTCCACCTGGAACCGCTGACCGACACCGAGGCCCACACGGTCGTCCCCGGCCTGCACCCCATCTGGGCCGACGCCACCGCCCACGCGATCACCGACCTCAACCACGACGTCGCGGGGGCCTTGCGGGGGTGGCGGCGGGTCACCGCGCACCGCCTCGCCGCACCGGGCGCCGATCGGACGTAACACCCGAGGACGAGCCGGTCGGCCCGCCGGCCGTGTCGGTGGGGGCGTGTACGTTCGCACGCGGCCGCCGGAGACCTTGCCTCCCCACCCGGGTCCGACGGCCACGATCGGCCCGCCGGCCACACGTGCGCACCCCCTGGCCGGCGGGCCGACCGGCGTCCCGGACACGGACCCGCGCGGGGGTCGGGCCCCATCCGGGACGCCGCACCGGACACGACGATCCTCACCTTGGACCGCCGCTCGACCCAGCGAGCCTTCGGGCATGGGATCGGGTTCTGGATCAGCCCAATTCGAGCTGAATCGGGATGGCTGTACCAACATTCGGCGAGGCCAGTGCAGTGATCGGGATTCCGAGTTGGGTTGCGATCGGGGTGTAGAGGTCGGTACCGACATCGGTGGACAAGGAGACCAGCGGCGCGTACGTGACCGGTCGTCAGATGCGGCTCCGGCGGTTGCGGGTCTTCCACCAACCGCCAACGGGGTAGACGGCCAGAAAGCCGCACTGGGCGAGTTGCACGGCGGATTCTTTCCACACACGTCTTCTCTGTCAAGTCGAGCGTGTTGACTTCCTGGGAGGACGAAGGCCGTGTGGTCGTGCTTAGTCTTTCGAAGGGCGGAGGACATCCCGATAGGTTTTGTCGGCGTCGAGGGCGCGTAGGAACCGCCCCCAGAGGCGCTCGACGATCGGCCCGGGGTGACCGGCCAGCTCAACCCAGTTTGTCTCCCCGGAGGCGCGGTATTCCTCCTCGTCGTATTTCGGTCGTGCCGTCGCCCCCATGAATTGGCGGTGTCCTTGGAGACCTCGGAGTCTGGTGCCGCCGACTGCGAGGTTCCAATTGCCGGTGTAGCCGCTCTCGTCGGCGACGGCGCGGACCAGTGCAAGGAAGCGGATGGTCTGGGTGATGGCCGTCTCGACGAGAATCTCCTCCGTGTCGTCGATCTCACTGCTGGACAGTCGACTCGAGAACAGGCGAAGGCCGCCGTCCTCGCGGATCTGGAGCTCAAGGGCGTTTTCCCGGCCCAGATTCGGATCGCCGTTCAGTGTGAACTCGCGCCCCGGACCGATGTTGCGCGTGGATCGGGACACTCCGTCAGCCAGCCTGTGCCGCTGTGGCGCGTTCATCAGGGTCGGGGGCGGCTCAGCCATGTCACGGATAAGGGCGGTGACCTCTGGTGCCAGCGCACTGTTGATCACCTGGGGAAGCCGGGACGGGTAGTCGTCGCTGGTGATCAGGTCCAGGAGCATGTCGGGGCGGCCGCGCTGCGGCTGGGCGACGAGGAACATGTGAGCCTGCTGCCGGTCCTCAAGCGGGATGGGGTCGCGGTCCATCGCGTGCTGAAGCAACGCCAGGACGGTCTGCTCCTGGTCCACCCGCAAGCGCTGCAGCCTGGTCACCTCCGCGTCTGAGAGTCTGCTCTTGGTCTTGTCGCCGCGCCCGAGGTACTCGTTCTCGACCATGTGCGGGGCGGTCGGACTGACCGGGATGTGGATGAGCAGGTAGCCCTCTGTGGGGTCGGCGGCGCTGGGGACGGTGCTGCAGACGACGCTGACGGGCGGCTTGGGGACGTGCCGGGCGACTTCCTCGACCCGCTCGGCCAGTCCCGCGAGTGGCTGGGGAACGAGCTTGAACGACTGCGTGGCCTTGTCCTCCTGGAGACCGATGATCAGGGTCCCGCCGTCGACGGCGAAGGAAGCCAGGTCGCGGGCGAGTTCCTTGTTGTGGTGCTTCCGCGGGGTCGCGGGGATCTCGCGTTTGGCGTCGACGTGGTGGTTCTCCTCGATCAGGCCGCCGTCGACCGCAGCTTGGATGTCCTGCTCGGTCTTCGGGGTCCAGCGGGGCGTGTCCCCGGACAGGTGGATAGGCGTCATGAGCCGACCTCGGATCAAAATTTGGGTTCCCGCAAGGTGCGGGCTCCCTGAGAAGCCGTTGTCATACCGAACTTGGCGTCGGGTTATAGGACTTGGGTTCTCGTTGGAGTGGTCTCGGCGCTGAGAGCGCATGAAAGCAGGGCCT
>NZ_JBITJP010000048.1:510-36486 GCF_044460165.1 Embleya sp. NPDC050154 | reverse complement strand
AAACGACGCGACACGTCATCCCTCCCGCACGGCACCAGACTTCATGCCCGACCAGCGGAAACGCAGGAACTACTTTCGATAAGACAACGGCTTCTCAAGCGCCGGCCGGGCTGGGATTGCTCGGGCGGCGTTTTGGGGTTGCCGTGCGTGGGAGTTGGCTCAGGTGGCCTCAAACGCCGGCCGGGCTGGGATGTTGCCCGGTCGGTGTTTTGGGGTTGCGGTGGGTGGGAGTTGGCTCTGGTGGCCTCAAGCGCCGGCCGGGCTGGGTTGGCGTCGAGCGCGGGCCGGGCTGGGCTCGGGTGTGAGTTGGCCGTGGGTGGGTCAGGCTGCGTGTTGGGTTGTGCCGGTGAAGGCTGCCCATAGGGAGGCGTAGGGGCCTTGGCGGGTGAGGAGTTCGGTGTGGGTGCCGAGTTCCACCACTTGGCCTCGGTCGATGACGGCGATGCGGTCGGCGCGGGCGGCGGTGGTGAGGCGGTGGGCGACCACGAGCGTGGTGCGGCGGCCGGTGAGGGCCTCGGTGGCGCGGGTGACGGCGGCCTCGGTGGCCAGGTCGAGTGCGGCGGTGGCCTCGTCGAGCAGGAGGATGTCCGGGTCGACCAGGTAGGCCCGGGCCAGCGCGATCAACTGGCGCTGGCCCGCCGACAGGTTGCGGCCGCGCTCGCCGACGGCGTGGAGGTAGCCCCCGTTCAGCTCGGCGATGGCGGCGTGCGCGCCGACCGCGCGGGCGGCTGCCTCGACTTCGGCGTCGGTGGCCTGCGGGCGGCCGTACGCGATGGCGTCCCGCACGCTGCCGGGCGCCAGGTAGGCCTCCTGCGGGACGATGCCCAGGCGGTGCCGGTAGTCCGCGAGGTCGTAGTCGCGCACGTCCACCCCGTCCACCAGGACCGCGCCCGAGGTCACGTCGTAGAACCGGGCCACCAGCTTGACCAGGGTGGACTTGCCCGCGCCGGTCTCTCCGACCAGCGCGACCGTCTCGCCCGGCTCGATGTCCAGCGTGACGCCCGACAACACCTCGGGCGAACCCATCACCGCCGCCGCGCCCTCGCCCGACTCGTCGGTGTCCCCGAACGCGGGCGTGTTGTACGCGAACCGCACATCCCGGAAGCTGATCGCCCCCTTGAGCCCACTCGTGGGCACCGGAACCGGTACGGCCGGAGGCGGCGTCGTGGTGGGCGTGCGCAGCAGATCGCGAATCCGCCGCAGCCCCACCGCCGCCTGCTGGTAGCCGTCGAACACCTGCGAGAGTTGCTGGATCGGCGAGAAGAACATGTCGATGTAGAGCAGGTACGCGATCAACGCGCCCGCCGACAACGTCCCGCCGCCCACCCGATGCGCGCCGACGATCAGCGCGATGCCCGCCGCGAGGTTGGACAGGAACTGCCCGAACGGGAAGTACAGCGCGATGTAGCGCTGGGCCCGCAGCCGCGACGCGCGGTAGTCGTCGCTGCGTTCGGCGAACCGCTCCCGGTTGCGGCCCTCGCGGCGAAACGCCTGCGACACCCGCAACCCGGCGACGTTCTCCTGGAGATCGGCGTTGACCACGCTGACCTTCTCGCGCGCCTCCGTGTACGCCTTGGACGACTTGGACCGGAACACCACGGTGGCCGCGATCAGGATCGGCAGCACGCTCATCACGATCAGCCCGAGTTCCCAGTCCAGCACGAGCAGCGCGACCATGATCCCGAAGAAGGTCAGCACGCTGACCACCGCGCTGACCAGCCCGGTCTGCAGGAACGTGGACAGCGCGTCCACGTCGGTGGTCATCCGGGTCATGATCCGCCCGGACAACTCGCGTTCGTAGTAGTCCAGTCCCAGCCGTTGCAGGTGCGCGAAGGTCTTCACCCGCAGCGTGTACAACAACCGCTCGCCGGTGCGGCCCGCGATCAGGGCCTGGGCGACGTTGACGAACCAGTCGGCGATCACGATCACCACCGCGATCAGCGACACCGTCATGATCGCGCCGGTGGCCCCGTCGTCGATGCCCCGGTCGATCCCGTCCCGGATCAGCGCCGGCAGCGCGAGCTGGGCGCCGGTGTCCAGGATCACCAAGACCAGACCGAGCAACAGCACCCACCGGAACGGCCGCAGCAGCGAGCGCAGATCGAACGCCGAGTCCGAGCGGCGCGCCTGCGCGTCGTCCACACCGGGCCGATCGGTGGCGGGCGGGAGCTTGTCCACCTGGGCGAGCAACTCCGGCGTGGCCTGGAGCATCGCCGCCCACCCGCCCGGACCGCCGCGCGTCGCGCTCGCGGCGACCACGCCGGCCGGGTCCTCGGGCGCCGTGTCGGTCGTCGCCGAGCGGTCCCACAGCGCGGGCGTGACCCCGCTCGCGTCGGGCGGCGCGACCGACGCGGCGAGTGAGAGCGACTCGTGCGCGTCCACACCCTCGGCGTCCTCGCCCGGCCCGGACAGCAGCAGCCGGTACAGCGGGCAACGCGCGCTGAGTTCGTCGTGGCTGCCCACGTCCACCAGCCGGCCCCTGTCCAGGACGGCGATCCGGTCGGCCAGTTGTAGCGTCGAGCGGCGGTGCGCGACCAGGATCGTGGTGCGCCCGGCCATCACCCGGTGCAGCGTGGCGTGGATCTCCGCCTCGACCTTGGGGTCCACCGCCGACGTTGCGTCGTCCAGCAGCAGGATCCTCGGGTCGGTGAGCAACGCCCGCGCGAGCGATACCCGTTGCCGTTGCCCACCGGACAGGGTCAGCCCCTGTTCGCCGACCACCGTGTCGTAACCGGCCGGCAGTTCGCGGATGAACGCGTCGGCCTCGGCCGCCCGCGCCGCCGCGAGCACCTGCTCCTCGGTCGCGTCCGGCCGGCCGTACGCGATGTTGGCCCGCACGGTGTCCGAGAACAGGAAGCTGTCCTCCATCACCAGCCCGATCGCGGAACGCAGCGAGTCGAAGGTCAGGTCCCGGACGTCGTGCCCGTCCACCAGGATCGCGCCGGACTGCACGTCGTAGAACCGGGGCAACAACATCGACACGGTGGACTTGCCCGATCCGGACGTGCCCACCAGGGCCAGCGTCTCGCCCGGCTCCACCCGCAGCGACAGCCCGTCCAGGACCGGCCGCGAGGCGACATAGCCGAACCGCACGTCGGCCAACTCCACCGAGGCGGCCACCACCGGCAGCACCTCGGCGTCCGGCTTCTCGGTCACGATCGGCTGGGAGTCGATCACCTCGAAGATGCGCTCGACGCTGGCCCGCGCCTGTTGCCCGAAGGTCAACAGACTCGAGAGCATCCGCACCGGCCCGACCAACTGGCCCAGGTAGGTGGAGAAGGCGAGGAAGGTGCCCAGGGTGATCTCGCCCCGGACGGCCAACCAGCCGCCGAGCGCGAGTACGCCGACCTGGCCGAGTGCGGGGATCGCCGCAAGCGTCGGGGTGTACCGGCTGTTCAACCGGACCGAGCGCAACCGGGAGGCGAACAGCCTGCGTCCGGCCGTCTCCAGCCGATCCAGCTCCTGCTCCTCCTGCCCGAAGCCCTTGACCACGCGGACCCCGGTGACCGCGCTGTCCACGACGCCGGCCAGTGCGGCGGCATCCTGCTGGGCCTGCCAGGTGGCCGGGAACAGTCGCTTCCGGGAGAGGTAGGCCACCGCGAACAATCCCGGCCCCACCGCCAGCGACACCAGCGTCAGCAACGGCGACAACCAGAACATCACGCCGAGCGAGATGACGAACAACAACACGTTGCCGGTCATCATCGGGATCATCGACAGGAAGCCCTGGACCATCGTCACATCGGAGATGCCCCGGCTGACGATCTGCCCGGTCTGCAGCTGGTCCTGTCGCGCGCCGTCCAGCCGGGACAGCGCGCCGAAGATGCGCGTGCGCAGGTCGTACTGCACGTCCAGGGACAACTTGCCGCCGACATAGCGCCGGGCGAACGCACAACCGAAGGTCACCGCGGCCGCGCCCAGCAGCAGCACCGACAGCGGCACCAGCCCGCCCAACTCGCCGGCGACCGCGTCGTCGACCACCTCGCGCTGCACCAGTGGGACCAGCGCGGTGACCGCCATGCCGACCAGGGAGGCGCCGAACGCGATCAGCACGCTGCTCCGATACCGCCACGAGGCGGCCATCAGTCGACGCAGCCAGCCGTGTTCGGGGCGGCCTGGCGCGGGTCCGGTTGTCATAGCCAACCATTGTAAATTGTTAACCGAGGAAACGATGTTCGGATGACCCGATCACACCCTGGACCGCGCGCACCGTCCGCGCCATCATGGGCCGCGATCCGACGCCCGACCGCAACCGCCCACCCGAGCCCCGGCGGACCGGCCCGCAGCGCCGGCGGACCGGCTCCGCAATGTCGGGCAGCCCTCGAACCCGCACACCCGACGACAACCCGACCGTGATCGCCGAGGGCGAGCCGGGCGCGCCGCTGCCGTTCTCGATGGTGGAGATCACCGGCGTGCCGCGTACCGCGTTCGACTGGCCGGTGGTGCCCGAATGATTGACCACGCTGCCGACCGGGCTCGGCGCGCTATGGCGACGCGTTGCCGCCGATCCGGATCACCGCGGAGGGGTGCTCGACCGCCGAGGGTCTCGACGACCCGGAACGCGTCGCGTTCCCGGATGGGCATATCGCCGCGGTGGGCGCGGCGGGCAAAGCCGGAATCGACGTCCGCGGCTATTTCGTCGGGTCCCTGCCGGACGACTTCGAATGGGCCGAGGTCTATCACCAACGCTTCGGCTTGATCCATGTCGACTTCCCGACCGGGACCCGGACACCGTGAGCTTCCTATCACTGGTTGCGCGAGCGAATCGGTGTCGGGCGGCCCGGATAACGCCCGGCACCGGACATGGACACGCACGGGAGCGCGCAGGCGCACAATCCTCACCCTTCCGAGTGAAATTGCGTGTCCTGGGCCCTGGGCCAACCGATGACGTCACCCGGGAGGGCGAACGGCGTCTTTTCCTTTGCCGACAAAACCTTAGAGTTGCCGCGCCGCCATGAAATCCCCGGGCGGTGCGGCGGAGCCGTGTCCGGAATTCCGGTGCGCGGCGGGACGCCGACTCGTTTCCCCCGACGTCCCCGGTGAAGGGCAATTCCATGGTCAAGCACGGATTTCGCAAGGCGGCCGTGATCGTCACGGCGGTCATCTTCGGCTCGATGGCCTCGCTGTACATTCCCGCGGCGCGCGCCGCGCAGACGCCCCGCGAGCCGCTGACGCCGGACAGCTTCCTGCCCGCGCAGTTGCTGCTGCCCTTCCAGAGCGCGGTGTTCAACGTCCAGGGCGCGGTGGCCTTCGGCTGACCGCGCGCCGATCGCGCCGACCGCGTGTCGACCGCGCGCCGACCACCGCCGGGTTCGCGACCGGCCGATCCCGGAGCCGAGGGGCGACGGAGCGGCGCCTCGTCCCCTCGGCCCCGGGATCGACCCGGGTCCGCGATGTTCCCCGGCGGTCGGCCGCTCGAACGCTCGGTGGTTCGACGGCGGGCCCGCTCGAACACCAACGGCCCGAGCACCCAGGGCCTCGAACACCAGCGGCCCGAACACCCACCGCCTCGAACACCCAGCGGCTCGACCGCTCGGCGGCCCGATCTCCGGGTCGCCCGACCGCTCGGCCGCGTCGGCTACTTCAGTTGACCGGCGATCGCCTTGAGGCCCTCGGCGGCGTACTTCTCGTCCAAGTCGCCGCCGGGAGCACCTGCCACCCCGATGCCCACGATCGGGGCGCCGTCCACGGCGACCGGCACCGCGCCGGCCAGGAACAGCGTGCCCGGGATGTCCCGCAGCGACGCGCCCGGCGCGGTGACCCGCTGGGCCAGCGTCGAGGTCGGGGCGTTCCAGGACACGGCGGTGTACGCCTTGCGCCGCGCCGACTCCTCCGACTGCGGGCCCGCGCCGTCGCCCTTGAGCACCACACGCGTGGAGCCGTCCCGGGCGACCACGACCACGGTGACCTTCTGGCCCTCCTTCTCGGCGGCGTCGAGCGCGGCCTGGGCCGCCTTGCTCGCGGCGTCCACGCCGAGCGTCTTGACCGACACCACGGCGGGCGCGGGGCGCTCGTCGTGCTTGGCCTCGGTCGTGCCGGGCACCTGGGCCGCCGCGACACCGGCGGTGACCGCGCCGACCGCCGCGAGCGAGAAGACCCCGGTCAGAACCCGACCACGCGTCGAGAAGTTGCTCATCGTCCGTACCTCTTTCACATTTCTGCGTCGTTCCCGGGCGGTTGCCCCGATGCCTCCACACTCCCGTCGATCCGCCCGTCCGCCATCGGCAAAGCCGCCGGTCCCGGCGCGCCGGTCGGGCGGTGCGAGGATCAACCGATCGGCTGATCCGGACCCGCGCGAGCGGGTCCACGGTGGAGGGGATCGTCGATGTGCGCGCGCCGCGCGTGATCGAGCCGAGCGGGACAGGGAACAGGTACGTCGTGCCCCGACAGCGAACAGAGCCATGGCCCGTGCGGCACGCCGGGCTGGTGATCCACGCGGGCTTCCTGCTGCTGCTGGCCGCGTCGATGGGGCGGTACACGGTCCGGCACGGCACCGACGGCCGCGCCCCGTGGGTGCTCGCCCTCGCGGTGCTGCTCGCCGCGCTCTACCTGGCCGGCCTGACCCTGCCCGAGGACCGTTCGCCCGCGCGGCCCGCCTGGCTGACCGCGGTCCTCGCCACCTGGCTGGCCCTGGTCACCGTCGCGCCGAGCTTCGCGTGGTGTGCGGTACCGCTGCTCTATACCGGCCTGCGGGTGTTGTCGACCAGAGCGGCGATCGGCACGGTGGTGCTGCTCACCACCGCCGTGGTGATCGCGCAGTACCGGCTCGCCGACACCATCGACCCCAGCCTTTTCCTCGGGCCGCCCGCGGTGGCCGCGATCGCCACCGCCGTGTTCACCCGGATGCGCAGCGACGAGCGACGGCTGCGCGAGACGGTCGCCGAACTGGCGGTCAGCGAGCGCCGGGCGGGGGTGCTGGCCGAGCGTGAGCGGTTGTCCCGGGAGATCCACGACACCATCGCGCAGGGCACTTCGAGCCTGCGGATGTTGCTCCAGGCCGCGGACCGCGGCTGGGACAACGATCCCGACGCGGCGCGGGCGCACGTGCGTCGGGCCGAGCGGGTGGCGGCGCTCGGCGTCGAGGAGATCCGCAGGTTCGTCCGCGACCTGGCCCCCGCCGAACTCGCCGACGATCCGGGCCTGCCCGGCGGTCTGGCCCGGGTGGTCGAGCGGTTTCGGAGCGAGGAGGGGCCGAGCGTCGCGCTCGCCGTGGACGGTCGGGTGCGCCCGCTGGCCGAGCCGGTGCAGGCCGCGCTCACCCGGACCGCGCAGGGCGCGCTGGCCAACGTGCGCGAACACGCCCGGGCCCGGGCCGTGCACGTGACTCTCACCTACCTGCCGGACCGGGTCGCGCTGGACATCCGCGACGACGGCGTCGGCTTCGACCCGGGCCTGACCCGGGCGGGTGACCTGCGCGGTTACGGCCTGCCCTCGCTCCGCCGCCGGCTCGCCGAGGTGGGTGGCGAACTCACCGTCGAGAGCGCCCCGGGTGAGGGCACCGCGCTGGCCGCGACCGTGCGGGACGCCTCCGGCGCGGCGGACCCCGAGCCGCCTCCGACGGCCGACCGGGACACGCCCTTCGAACCGGCACCGGGCACGACCCCGGCCGCCGGCACCGAGCCCACCTCCCGCCCGAGCCCAGGAGCCGCACCGTGAACCCGATCCGCCTGATCGTCTGCGACGACCACGCCGTCGTTCGGGCGGGTCTGCTCGCGCTGTTCGCCGGCGAGGACGGCATCGAGGTGGCGGGCGAGGCGGCGAGCGGCGAGGAGGCGGTCAGGCTGGCCGCCGCGCTGCGCCCGGACGTGGTGCTGATGGACCTGCAACTGGTCGGCGGGATCGACGGTGTCGAGGCCACCGAGCGACTGCTCGCGTTGCCCGAGCCGCCGCACGTGCTGGTGCTGACCATGTACGACACCGACGCCGACGTCTCGCGCGCGATCGAGGCGGGCGCGGCCGGCTATCTGCTCAAGGCGGGCAGCCCCGAGGACCTGTTCCGTGCGGTGCACGACGCCGCCGCGGGCCGCACCGTGCTGGCTCCGGAGGTGGCCGCGCGGCTGTTCAGTCGGATGCGCAGGCCGGACACCACGCTCACCACCCGCGAGGTGGAGATCCTGCACCTGCTCGCGCGTGGTGTGGGCAACGCGGAGATCGCCAGGGAACTGTTCATCTCGCAGGCCACGGTGAAGACGCACCTGGGCCACATCTACGCCAAGCTCGGCGTGGACACCCGCACCGCCGCGGTGAGCGTGGCCACCGAGCGGCGGCTGATCCGGCTGACCTGACGATCCGTCACGCAAGCCGCGCCGCGGCCTTGCCATCCCGACACCCGCGCCCCATAGTGCTGAACACAGTCAAGCATCTATCCGGCGGAGTGTGCCATGCCATTCGGACCCGACAGCACCACCGACGAGGTTCTGGCCGACGTCGACCCGACCGGCCGCACGATCGTGATCACCGGCGGCACCTCCGGCCTGGGTCGGGAGAGCGCGCGGGCGCTCGCCGCGGCCGGCGCGCGCGTGGTGGTGACCGCCCGCGACGCGGACAAGGGCCGCGCGGCGGTCGCGGAGTTGCCGGGCCGGGTCGAGTACGCCGTCCTGGACCTGACCTCGCTCGCCTCGATCCGCGCGGGTGCCGCCGAACTGCGCGAGCGTTTCCCGTCGTTGGACGTGCTCGTCAACAACGCGGGAGTGATGGCGACCCCGTTCGGGCGTACCTCGGACGGCTTCGAGCTGCAGTTCGGCACCAATCACCTGGGCCACTTCCTGTGGACCACCCTGCTGGAGCCCGCGCTGGGCCCCGGCTCGCGGGTGGTCAACCTCAGCTCCGCCGGGCACGTGGCGTCAGGGATCCGCTGGGCGGACCCCAACTACGAGAAGGCGCCCGAGGAGTACCACCCCTGGCAGGCGTACGGCGCGTCCAAGACCGCGAACATCCTGTTCACCGTCGAGTTGGACCGCCGGCTGCGCGGACGCGGAGTGCGGGCCTACGCCGTGCACCCGGGCATGGTGGCGACCAATCTGGGGCGGTACATGACCCGCGACGCCGGGCGCGATCTGCAACGCAAGGTCACCGCCTCGAACATGCCGCCGATCAAGCAGGTCGCCAACGGCGCCGCGACCCAGGTCTGGGCCGCGACCGCGCCCGAACTCGCGGACGTCGGCGGTGTGTACCTCGCGGACTGCGCGATCACCGCCGAACACGCGGCGTGGGCACTGGACGAGGCGGACGCCGCGCGACTGTGGAGCCTGTCCGAGGAACTGGTCGGCGAAGAAACCACCCGATGAGGGTCTACACGGGGATGGACCCGCGGCTGCCGCTGCGCGAGGTGGCGGCGCACGCGCGCCGGGCCGAGGCGGCCGGGTTCGACGGCCTGCACGTGGCCGAGACGGTGCACGACGCGTTCGCCGCGGCGCTGCTCGCCCTCGAACACACCGAACGGCTCGTGGTGCGCACGTCGGTGACGCTTGCCTTCGTGCGCTCCCCGCTGCTCACCGCCTACGGCGCGTGGGACCTGGCGCGGTTCTCCGGCGGCCGGTTCCAACTCGGCCTGGGCAGTCAGGTGCGGCAGAACATCGAGGACCGGTACGGGATGCCGTGGTCGCCGCCGGTGGCCCGGATGCGCGACTACGTGGGCGCGGTCCGGGCCGCGTTCGAGGCGTTCCGGACCGGCGAGCCGCCCGCGTACGAGGGGTCGCACCACCGACTCACCCGGATGCAGCCGTACTTCAACCCCGGCCCGGACCCGGACACGGTCGCGCCTCGGATCCTGCTGGGCGGGGTCGGGCGGGCGATGTGCGCGCTCGCCGGCGAACTCGCGGACGGACTGGTCACCCATCCGACCAACTCCGGTCCGCGGTGGCTGGCGACGGTCGCCCGACCGGCGCTGGCCGAGGGCATCGCGCGCGCGGCGCTTCCGCGCACGGTCGAACTCGTGGCCGGCACACAGGTGATCGCAGGTCCCGACCGGGCCGCGCTGGACGCGGAACGCGAGCGGCAGCGGCGGCTGTTCGCGTTCCTGTACTCGACGCCCGCGTATCGCGCCACGCTGGACCTGTATGGATGGGGCGAACTCCAGGACCGGTTGCGGGTGATGGTCCGCCGCGACGACTGGTCGCAGTTGGCCGGGCACGTCACCGACGAGGTGCTCGACACGCTGCTGCCGATGGCGGTGTACGAGGAACTGCCCGCGCTGATCACGGAGCGCTGGGGCGGGCTGGCGGACGCGGTCACGGTGCCGCTGCCGGTCGATCCGGCCGACGACGCGCGGATTCGCGACGTGGTGCTCGCGCTGCGCTGACGCAGGGTCCGACCGCCCCGATGCCGGGCCGGAGTGGGGCGACGGACCCGCGGGCGGGGGGAATGCCCGCGGGCCCGTCTTCCTCGGCGGCGCACTGGGGGGAGGTGCACGCCGCCGGCCGCCCCGCCGGTACCGTCCCGGGCCCGGCGGGAGCCTGAGGCCACGATGCCGCCTCGGCACCCCTTCGCGCCGGAGGATCGCCATTTCCGATCCGCACCGTTCGCCGAACACAGTCCACCTCCCTGGAATTGGCCCTTTGTCGGCAGGCCAGTCGTGCCCAGAATGGAAACTGGCCTGGTCGATGTGCAGGCCGATTCCATTGCACCATCGGGAGTGTGCCGTGAACGCGTATGTTGCCTGGTCCCTGGTCCTGTTCCTCGTGGTGACCGCCGTGCTCGGCCCCCGATTCGGCGCCGACACGCGCGACGGCGCGGACTGGTCGCGGCCCCGGGGGCGGCCCGAGGTGTGGCCGGGCGGGCGCGTCGACGAGCCGGTGATCGAGGAGCCGGCACCGATCCGGGCGACGCCGGCGACCACAAAATCTGACGGATGGTCAGCTTTGCCGGGTCGCACCCGTACAGGCGGCCGGGACCAGCGAATTCCAACGGGTGATCTTCTCGCGGGGAGTACTCCCGGTCGCTCCCGGTGAGCGCTAGCATCCGCGCTGAGGAGCTGCCGGAAAAGCCGTGCGCGCGGAATCCGCCGACCCCGTGAACCGGGGATAGCGGTGGGCCGTCCGGTGCCGTCCGGTATCGAGAGCCGCAGCCCACCCGGGGGTCCATCTCCATGCACAGCGCCATCCGCCGTCGTATCCCGCGCCCTGGAGCACTCGGCGCGGGGCTGCTCGCGACGGTGTGCGCGCTCGCCGCGCTCGCGCCGGCGGCGGTCGCCGGCGCCGATCGCCCCGGCGCGGCTCGGACCCGGCCCGCCGCGCCGACCGCGCCGGGCGGCACGACCCAGGTGCAGACGGCGATCTCCGGCACCGGCGACCACCGGGTGACCATCCCGGTCGGCGCGAGCGCGATGACCGCGACGGTGTACGGAAAGGCCGCCGGCGCCACCCAGGGCGGGTCGGTGGCCGGTTCGACCGCGGTCGCCGCGAACAGCCCGGCCCAGGCCGGCGCGACCCTGGTCGTGCGGATCGCCGACACCGGCACCACGCTGTTCTCCGCGACCGCCCCGCTGCCGTGGTTGTTCGCCCCGGCCGCCGGCGGTATCGGCCCGTACGCCGACCCGATCGTCTTCCCCGGCGCCCAGACCTCCGCGTCCGGCGGCGTCGGCGACGGCCACGCGTTGCTGTCCTTCACCGTGCCCGCCGCCCGGGTGGGCGAACTGCCGCCCACCGTCGACTTCGGCACGGCGCCGGTCGGCCGCAAGGCCACCCGCAATCTGCCGATCACCACCACCGGCGACGTGCCGTTCATGATCGCGTCCGCGACCGTCGAGGGACCGTTCGCGATCGACCCGGCCGGCACCACGTGCGCGACCGGCCCGGACACCAACGTGCCCGGCGGCTCCGCGTGCTCCTTCGCGGTCGTGTTCACCCCGACCAAGCGCGGAGCCGGCACCGGCAAACTCACCCTGACCGGCAATATCCCCGGCGGCAGCCGCACGGTCACCCTGTCCGGACTGGGCAGCGGCAAGCCCGGCGCGCCCGGCGGCCTGGCCGCGACCGCGGGCCAGGGGCAGGCGGTGTTGTCCTGGATGCCGCCCGCGGACACCGGCGACAGCCCGATCACCGGCTACCTGATCCGCCGCTCCACCAACGGCGAACCCGGTTCGACCCCGCCCCTGGCCACCCTGGGCGCGGACATCCTCACCTACACCGACCAGGGCCTGGAGAACGGCACCACCTACTCGTACACGGTCGTCGCGACCAACGCGGTCGGCGAATCCGACCCGTCCGCACCCGTCGACGCGGTGCCCTCGGCCGCACTGGTGCTGCCCGCCGCCGCGCTGCCGCCCGCCGGCGTCGGGCAGCCCTACACCGCCAAACTCGCCGTCCAGGGCGGCACCGCCCCCTACCACTGGGTCGCCGACGACCCGCTGCCGGCGGGACTGGCCCTGGACCCGGACAGCGGTGTGATCACCGGCACCCCCACGGCCCCCGGCGAGACCGGATTCGGGATCACCGTCTCGGACAACGCGCCGACCCGGCACGAGGCCAAGGCCCGGTATGGGATCACCGTGGCGGCCCCGTCCGCACCACCCGGCGGCCCCGCGCAGGCCGCCCTGGCACCGGGCCGGACCGGTGGCGACGGCGGGTCGGACGGGACCGTGTGGCTATGGGCGATACTCGGCCTGGTGGGCCTGATCGGGGTGGTCGTCGCGTTGCGCCGACTGCGTGCCCGGCGCGCCTGAGCGGTCGCGCCGGCGGCGCTCGGGAGCGGGCGCCGGGCCCGCCGGGAGCGGACCCACCGGGCCCGGGCGTCGCGAAGACCGGCGCGGGTCCCGAATACTGTGTCCCTCGGGGGAGCACCCCCGACCCCAGCCGCAACCCCCGTGGGCGGATCGGCCCGCGGGGACGGCACCGGCGACGCCATACGATCGTCGGCGCCTCGTCCACCGTGGGCGCAGACCTGTGTCACATCACAAGGAGCATCACTATGCCCGCGCCGGCAGGCGACCCCCAGGCCAAGGAACGCGAGCTCGCCGCGGAACAGGGCCATGTCGATCGCTCCTACACGCGCCTGGAACACATGCGCGACGAAGCCCAGGCGCTGCTCCAACAGGGCTACCGGCAGGCGCAGGTCGGCACGCGCGCGGCGCTGGTCGAGCGGGACGTCATGGTCTACCGCGCCGAACTGTGGGCCCGCTCCCTCGACGCCGCCGACGACGGACTCGTCTTCGGCCGCCTCGACCAGCTCGACGGCGAGATCCGGCACATCGGCCGGATCGGCATCCGCGACGAGGACAGCGAGGTGCTCGTCGTCGACTGGCGCGCGCCCGCCGCGGAGGCGTTCTACCGCGCCACCCCCGACGACCCGCGCGGTGTGGTCCGCCGCCGGGTGCTGCACTGCCGAGGCCGCTCGGTGGTCGACATCGAGGACGACCTGCTCGACCCGGACGCCGCCGACGACATGGTGATCGTCGGCGACGGCGCGTTCCTGGCCGCGCTCTCGCGCACCCGGGACGGCTCGATGCACGACATCGTGGCCACCATCCAGCGCGAGCAGGACGAGGCCATCCGGGCACCGATCGACGGTTCGGTGATCGTGCGCGGCGGCCCGGGCACCGGCAAGACCGCCGTCGCGCTGCACCGCGTCGCGTACCTGATGTTCCAATACCGCCGCCGCTTCGGTTCGCGCGGCGTGCTCGTGGTCGGCCCCAACCCGCGCTTCACCGCCTACATCGAACGTGTGCTGCCCTCGCTCGGCGAGGGCGGCGCGGTGCTGCGCTCGCTCGGCGACATGGTCGACGGCGTCGAGGCGGCCTACCACGACGACGCGGCGGCGGCGAAGCTCAAGGGCGCCGCGGCGATGACACACCTGCTCCGCCGCGCGGTCGCCGACGTGCCGGCCGGCGCGCCGACCGAGTTCGCGATCTCGCACCGCGGCACCCGGATCGTGCTCGACCACAAGGCGCTGCGCCGGATCCGCCGCGAGGTGCTGGCCAAGACCCGCAACGGTCCCAACACCGCCCGGCTCCAGGTGGCCCGCCAACTGCTCACCGAGCTGTGGGGCCGACTGCTCTCGCGCGGCGCCGGCCGCGGCGAGAAGGACGCGTTCCACGAGGACGTGGCCGCGCGCGACGAGTTCGCCGCGTTCCTGCGCGCGTGGTGGCCGCTGCAGCGGCCGGTGGACGTGCTCGCCGGACTGGCCGACCCGGAGCGGCTGCGCCGCTACGAGCGCGACCTGACGCCCGCGCAGGTGTCCGTGCTGGCGAACTCGTGGGCGCGCACCGCGCGCACCGGCGAGGTCTCCTTCCACGACGTGGCGCTGATGGACGAGCTGACCGGCCTGCTCGGCCCGCTGCCGCGCAAGCGCACGGTCGCCTACGGCAACCCGGACGAGGACAACCCGTACGTGGTGGACGGCCGGGACATCTTCAGCGGCGAGACGGTGGGCCGCGACGTCCCGGACGAGATCACCGAGGTGACCACCTACGCGGACCGGATGGCCGGCGGGCGCGGCGCGCGCAGGCCGCGCGACGAGGACGAGGACGAGCCGGTCGAGTACGCGCACATCGTCATCGACGAGGCGCAGGACCTGACCCCGATGCAGTGGCGGATGCTCGGCCGACGCGGCATGCACGCCACCTGGACCATCGTCGAGGACCCCGCGCAGAGCGCCTGGGAGGACCCGGGCGCATCGGCGACGGCGATGGCCGAGGCGCTGCGCGAGCGGCGTCGGTACGAGTTCGAGCTGACCACCAACTACCGCAACCCGGTGGAGGTGGCCGACGTGGCCGCGCGCGTGCTGGTGCGGGCCGTGCCCGGGGCCCGGCCGGCCCGGGCGGTGCGCAGCGGCGGCGAGCCGCCCAGGGTGCACGCCACGGCGGGCGAGCGGACCGGACCGGTGGTGCGCAAGCTGGTGCGCGAGCTGCTGGAGACGGTCGAGGGCACCATCGGCGTGGTCACCCCGGTCGGGGCCACCGAGGAACTGGCGGCCGAGTTGGAGGGCCTGGATCCGCGCGTGCAGCCGATGGACGCGCTGGACGCCAAGGGCCTGGAGTTCGACGTCGCGGTGATCGTCGACCCGCGCGGGATCGTCGAGCAGTCGCCCAACGGCATGCGCACGCTCTACGTCGCCCTGACCCGGGCCACCCGGTTGCTGGCCGTGGTCACGGCCGACCCGGACTGGACCGCGGAGTTGCTCGGGATCGAACCGAGCTGAGTGTCCCGGGGAACCGGGCGGGGGTCCGGCCCGAGCCGGACCCCCGCGCCGGCCCGGGGACGTCGGGCGGCCGAGACCCGCGGGGGAGGGTCAGCGGGCGATGCCGGCACACAGGTCGCGCAGCGGTTCGGTCACGCTGTCCGGGCGCTCGGTGAAGACCATGTGCCCGCAGTCGTGCTCCACCCGCAGGGTGGCCTCGGGGAGTTCGGCCGCGAGCGTCCGGCTGTGCGCGAGCGGGGTGAGCCGGTCGTGGGCGCCCACCACGATGTGCACCGGCACCCGCGCGAGCGCGGTCAGCGCGCCGGCCTTGTCGTGCGCGACCAGCGCCGGGAAGAACCCGCACACCGTGGCCATCGGCGTCGCGAACACCATCCGCGCGCAGTCGCGCACCACCGTCGGGTCGACCGCCGGGCCGAACAGGCCGCGCCGCACGATCCGCAGGTGACTCGGCCGGCCCGGGCCCGGCAGCAGGGTGCGCCCCCGGGTCACCAGCCGCGGGTACCGCCGTCCGAACGCGAAGAACCGGATCTGCGCGGCCGACCTGAACCGCACCGCGGCGGGCACGCCGCGTCCGGTGGGCACCAGGTCGCCCGCCGACGTGCCGACCAGGACCACGCCGGCCACCCGAGACCCGAACAACTCGGGCCGGGCCGCCGCCAGCGCCATGATCGTCATGCCGCCCATCGAGTGCCCGCACAACACCACCGGGCCGCTCGGCGCGACCGTGTCGAGCACGTCGGCGAGATCGTCGCCGAGCAGGTCGATCGTCCACGGCGCCGCGCGCCCCGCGGTGGATCGGCCGTGACCGCGATGGTCGTAGGTGATCGCCCGCACCCCGGCCTCCACCAGGGCCCCGACCTGGGTCCGCCAGACGTCGCCGTGCAGGGTCCAACCGTGCGCGAAGACCACCGTGACCGCCGCGTCCGGCGGCCCGGCCACGTTCACCCGCAGTTCCGCGCCGTCGCCGGTGCGTACCCTGAGGTCGTGTCCCACGAGTTCCGTGGTGCCCCTGGTGTCCGCCGTCATGCTCGCCTCCCGCTAGCGCTCTCCGTCTTTTCTACCCACCGGTAACGGGGTTCGAATACCCGTCCGGCGACAAAGTCGGGACCGGCTCGGGACCCTCCGTCCGCGCCGCGCGCGGGGCGGGCGCCAGGGTGGTGGGACCCGTGCGCTTGGACACCGCGCGCACGAGCGGCTCGAACACGGATCCCAGCAGGCGGGAGCCGACGTCGATCGCGGTCGCGTCCGCGCCGACGTACACCCGGGCCCGACCCCGCCGCACACCGCGCAGGGTGAGCCGCGCGGCACGCTGGGCCGAGGTGCGCGACGCCGAGTCGTGCAGTGCCGTGACCTTGTCCCGGTCGTGCGCGCCCGAGGTCCGCGAGTTGCGCACGATGTTCGTCTTTATCCCGCCGGGATGCACGGTGGTCACCGCGACCCCGGAACCGGAGAGCCGCATCTCCTGGCGGACCGACTCGGTGAACCCCCGCACCGCGTACTTGGCCGCGCAGTACGCGCTCTGCGAGGGGACCCCGAAGAGCCCGAAGACCGAGGAGATGTTCACCAGATGCCCCTCGCGCGAGCGGCGCAGGTGCGGCAGGAAGGCCCTGGTGCCGTACGCGACGCCCCAGAAGTTGACGCCCATCAGCCATTCGAAGTCGTCCCAGGACATCTCCTCGACGTCCGCGGTCAGCGACACGCCGGCGTTGTTGACCACCAGGTCCACCCCGCCGAAACGCTCGGCGGTCGCGTCCGCCCAGGCCGAGACGGCCGCGCGGTCGGCGACGTCGAGGACCTCGGTGTGGATTTCGCGCGCGCCCAGTCGCGCCGCCCGCTCCCGGGTCTCGGCCAGTCCCGCCGCGTCGACGTCGGCCAGCGCGAGTCGCGCGCCGTGCGCCGCCAGCTCGTACGCGAGAGCGCGTCCGATGCCCGATCCCGCGCCGGTGACCACACACACCCGACCTGTGAATTCCCGGATCACACGCACTCCCTGTCCGTACCGCTCGAACCACCGGAACGTTCGCATCGCCCGAACGACCGGAACCATCGGCCCGGCCGACCCCGCCTGCCGGGGCCGCCCCGCATCTCATCAGATTCCGGAGTCCGAATAAGTCTTACAATCCGATAACTGGCCTAAGCGATCCGATCCCACCGTCGGGCCCGATGACCCACCGGCGAGAATCGTCGGTTGATCCGCCGGAACCGGGTCAGCGACCCCGGCCACAACGCGGTCACCCGGCCGCTGCGCTCGTCCATGTACCAGCTCGTGCAGCCACCGGTGGTCCACACCGTGCGGCGCATGCGCTCGTCGAGCCACGCGTTGTAGGCGTCCTGTGCCCGGGGGAGCACCTCGACGTCGGCGATGCCCTGGTCGTGCATGCGCCGGATCGCGTCCACCGCGTAGCGCACCTGCGCCTCGATCACCACGATCATCGACGAGTGGCCCAGCCCGGTGCCCGGCCCGATCACCAGGAACAGATTGGGGAAACCGGCCACCATCGCGCCCTGATGGGCCGCCATCCCGTCGCGCCACACCTCGGCGAGCGTGCGCCCGTCGCGCCCGGTCACCACGCGCGCGATCGGCGGCCGGGTGGCCTCGAACCCGGTGCCCAGGACGATCGTGTCGGCCTTGTGCTCGATCCCGTCGGCGGTGAGCAGCCCGCCGGGCCGTACCTCGGTGATCGGAGCGGTCACCAACTCGACGTTGGGTCGGGTCAGCGCCGGATAGTAGTCGTTCGACAACAACACCCGCTTGCACCCGAGCCGGTAGTCCGGGGTCAGCCGGGCGCGCAGCTCCGGATCCGGGACCTGCCGGCGCAGGTGTGCCAGCGCCTGCCTCGTGGCCAGCGCGGTGACCCGGTCGAGTGGTCCCAGGAAGGCGCCGAGTGTGGCCTCGCGCTGCCAGTACAGGCCTTGGCGAACCACCCGTTGCGCGGCCGGCAACCGCCGGTACAGGTACCGCTGCCAGTTCGGCAGCGGTCGGTCGTTGCGCGGCATGATCCACGGCGGGGTGCGCTGGTAGAGGTCCAGTCGGTGCACGAGCGGCTGGATTCGCGGGACGAACTGGATCGCGGAGGCGCCGGTGCCCACCACCGCGACGTGTTCGCCGCCCAGATCGTGCTCGTGGTCCCAGCGGGCGGAGTGGAACACGCGCCCGCCGAAGTCCGCCAGACCCGGCAGCGCGGGCATCGCCGGCTCGGTGAGCGGACCGGCTCCGGCGATCACCACGTCGGCGCTGTACGCGCCGCCGGAGGTGGTCAGCCGCCAGCACGCCCGGTCGTGGTCCCATCGCGCGGCGGTCACCTCGTGGCCGAACCGCAGATGCGGAACCAGCCCGAACTCGCGCGCACAGCGGCGCAGATACGCGTGGATCTCGTCGCCCGGCGAGAACGCGTGCGACCAGGTCGGGTTCGGCGCGAACGAGAAGCAGTACAGATTGGACGGCACGTCGCAGGCCGCGCCGGGATACGTGTTGTCCCGCCAGGTGCCGCCGACGTCGTGCGCGCGCTCGAGGATGACGAAGTCCTCGATGCCGGCGTGTCGGCGAAGGCGATGGCCGGCGGCCAGGCCGGAGAAGCCCGCCCCGATCACGGCCACTCGAACGTGTGTGGTGTGCACTGCGGCCTCCGGTGCCGGATGGGGACGCTGTATCTGGAGGCTACTGACAAGTAGCCTCCAGGTGGAAGACCGGCGCGCCCCTTCCGCGTGCCGTCCTCGTCGGCGCCGCTTCCGCTGCCTGGGCACCGCTTCGCGGTGTATCCCGCCGCCGACGCGGCCTCGTCGGCGCGCGTGCCGGCTCGCGTGGTAGGGAAGGGGAGATCGATCGGGCTCGCGGAACACGTGACGCCCGCGGTGCTGCGACGAGGAGTACGACGATGGCCGGGATTCGCTACCAGGTGGTCCAGGACGGCGACGGGCGACCCACGGACGCGCCCTGTGCGCACCTGGACACGCTGCCGGAGACGGTGGCGCCGGGGTCGACGAAGGGATGCGAGGACTGCCTGCGGAACGGTACCCGGTGGGTGCACCTGCGGGAGTGCCTGACCTGCGGTCACATCGGCTGTTGCGACAGCTCGCCGAACCGGCACGCGACCGCGCACTGGCACGCCGCGGACCATCCGCTGGTGCGCTCGTTCGAGCCCGGCGAGGAGTGGGCGTGGTGCTACGCGGACGAGCTCGTCGCGGTTCCGGTGGACTGAGGAGCGGAGCACGTGCCCGTGTCGGTGCGGCTGCCTAGACTCCGATACGTGTCGAGACAGCCGGAAGCGGTGGGAGTACCCGATGAGTGATCTCGTGGCAACGGACGGCGCCGACGTCGTGGAGGTGCACTTCGAGCCGTTTCGGGTGGAGCTCACCGGCTACTGCTACCGGATGCTGGGCTCCGCCTTCGAGGCGGAGGACGCGGTCCAGGACACCATGGTGCGGGCCTGGAAGAGCTTCGACCGGTTCGAGGGCCGCTCGTCGATCCGCTCCTGGCTGTACCGGATCGCCACCAACGTGTGTCTGGACAGCCTCAACGGGCGCGAGCGCCGGGCCCGGCCGATGGACCTGTCCTCGCCGGTGCCCGCCTCCTCGGCACTGACGCCGGCGCGGCCCGAGGCCACCTGGATCGAGCCGATCCCGGACGGCCGGGTCGTGCCGAGCGTGGCCGACCCGGCCGAGCTGGCGGTCGCGCGCGAGAGCGTACGGCTGGCCTTCGTGGCCGCGCTCCAGCACCTGCCGCCGCGCCAGCGCGCCGTGCTGATCCTGCGCGAGGTGCTGGCCTGGAAGGCGAGCGAGGTGGCCGAACTGCTGGGCAGTTCGGTCGCGTCGGTCAACAGCGCGCTCCAGCGTGCCCGGGCCGCGCTCGCGGAGAACGAGGTCACCGCGACCGACCCGGTGCGGCCGATGGACGAGGAGCAGCAGTCGCTGCTCGCCCGCTACGTGGACGCGTTCGAGCGCTACGACCTGGACTCGCTCACCGCCCTGCTGCGCGAGGACGCGACCTTGTCGATGCCGCCGTTCGAGCTGTGGCTGCGCGGGCACGCGGACATCCGGGAGTGGTTCCTGGGCACCGGCAGCGGTTGCCGCGGTTCGCGGCTGGTGCCGATCGTGGCGAACGGCACGCCGGGCTTCGGCCAGTACCGTCCCAGCGGTCCCGGCGGCAGCTTCGAGCCGTGGGCGCTGCAGGTGATCGAGATGTCACAGGGGCAGATCATCGGCCTCAACGCGTTCCTCGACGTCCCGCACCTGTTCCCGCTGTTCGGCCTCCCGCCGACACTCGACGCCTAGGGGGCGCCCGCTGCCCGGACCGGTCGGGACGATGTCGTCCAGGCCGGTCAGGGTCAGCAGGTCGCGCAGCTCGCCGCTCGTGCCGTGCAGCCGGATCCGCCGGCCGACGCCGCGCGCGGTGAGCTGGAGCCGGGCCAGCGCCTCGATCGCGGCCAGGTCGGGGCGGGTGAGCGCGCTCACGTCGCACGGGAAGGGATCCGCCCGATCCGCGTGCAGGAGGGCGAGCAGGCGTGCGCACAGGCCCGGGACGTCCGCGCGGGTGAGCGGCGCGTATACGGCCAGTACGGCCGGTGGCGGGGTGACTGTTTCGGACGGATCGACCATCGACGACCTCCTGTGACGACGCTGTACCCGGTTATGACCGTTCCGGCGGGCAAAACTCATCACCCGCGTTCACCCGGGGGTCGTCGAGGGTTTCCCGGTGGGTGCAAACCGTGGCAAGTCCCTTGTGGAACGGGCCGTTTGGCGTGCCGTAGGCTGACGCGGTACCGACTTCGAGGGGATGACACGTTGTCCGAGCAGGACTGGGCGCCCACCGGGATCGACGTCAGTCGTCCCCATCCCGCCCGGGTGTACGACTACCACATCGGCGGCAAGACCAACTACCCGGTCGATCGCGCCTTGGCGGAACGGTTCATCGCGGTCGCCCCGCAGACCTCGATCACCGCGCTGGACAACCGGGCCTTCCTCGCTCGCGCGGTGCGCTGGGCGGCGGAGCAGGGCATCGACCAGTTCCTCGACATCGGGACGGGGATCCCGGCGCCCGGCAACACCCATGAGGTCGCGCAGGAGGTCATCGCGTCGGCCCGGGTCGCCTACGTGGACAACGACCCGATCGTGCTCGCGCACGCCCGCGCGCTGATGCCCGCCACCGATCGGGGTCGGACCACCTTCACCATGGGCGACGTGCGCGAGCCGGAGAAGATCCTGGCCGCCCCCGAGGTGGGCGAGGTGATCGATTTCGATCGCCCGGTGGCGCTGCTGCTGGTGGCGATTCTGCACTACGTCGCGGACGCCGAGGACCCGGCGGGCATCGTGAACCGGCTGCTGGCGGCGGTGCCTTCGGGCAGTGTGCTGATCGCGTCGCACACCACGTCGGACTTCCTGCCGCCGGTCGCGGCGGAGCGGGTGTTGGAGATCAACGACGACGCCGAGTTCATGTTGCCGCGCCCGCACGCCGAGATCGCGTCCTTCCTGACCGGGGTGGAATTGGTCGAACCCGGCCTGGTCCAGGCGCCGTTGTGGCACCCGGGGGAGGACGCCGACCTGTCGCCGGAGCGGCTGGCACAGTCCTGGATCTATACCGCGGTCGGCCGGAAGGTCTGAGCGACGCCGCACGCGGCCGAGTCCGCGAGCACGACGCGAGCCCGGCGCCCGACCACCGATCCGGTGGCCGGGCCGGGCTCGACGGGTTTGATCACGGTGCGTGTTACGGAAGCGCGCTTTCGACGGCGGCGACCAACGCGCGCATCAGCGGCGTGTCGTCGATCCACGCGACCGCGTCGCCGCGCCGGCGCGGCTCGGCGTCGGCCCGGATCGCCGACGCGTTGCGCTGGAGCCAGGCGGCGGCGTTGGCGCAGTGGTAGGGGTGCATGTCGGCGATCTCCAGCACGTCGCCGCCTGCGGTGGTCCAGGTCAGTTCCTCGTGCAACAACCGCGCCCAGGCGCCCTTGCGGTGCGCGCCGCGCGCGATCAGCGCCTGCCGGCCGGCTCGGGTGATGCCCATGTTCCGCCCGCGCAGCGGTACTTCGGCGCCGAGTCGGACCAGTCGGCTGCGCTGGAGGGTGGCCAGCGTGCGCAGCGAGATGCCGGGCGCGCCGTCCCGCACGCCGTCCGGGTGGGTGCGCACGGTCTTGGTGTCGATCCGGGTCAGGGCCCGGCGCACGGTCGCGGGTTTCACGGGGGTCAGCCGGATCATGGTGTTGACAGTGGACATCGAGGGATCCTCCTCTGCGTCGAGCCGCGGCCGACCGACCGCGGTGGCGCTCAACCCATGCGTCAAGCATCCCATCCGGCACCGACACCGGGACCCGTGCGACCTGCGCCTTTGCCGATCAAGTCACCGTGTGGGTGCGGAAGTTGACGGTGGGTCGGATGGTTCGCCGGTGTCGGGTGGGGGAGTTCGCGCGGTGGGCCGGCGGGTGGGCCGGAGGGGTCAGGCGGTCCGCCACACCGGTTCGTCGGAGCCCCAGGGGGTCGGCGGACGGGTCCACGCGGCGGGCAGCCCGGGCAGCTCGAACGGCGGTGCCACGTGGGTGAGTCGGCCCAGGGCCGTGTCGGTCGTGGTCAGATACGGGGCCGGGTCGAACGGCTCGGCGACCTCCGGCTCTCCGGGCGCGTACGCGGCGGTCAGCCAGGTCGCGGTGCGGGCCAACGCGAGGTCGATCCTGCTGCCCCGGTGGTCGGCCAGGCGCAGCGTCAGGGCGCGCAGGACGGCCGCGGCGAGCAGGTATCCGGTGGCCCGGTCCAGTGCCTGGGTCGGCAGCGCGCCCGGTTCCACCCGACCGCCCGCCTCGATCCGGGCGATCCCGCAGGCGCCTTGGACCAGGCTGTCGAAGCCGCGTCGGTTCGCCCACGGCCCGGGGCCCCACGCGTTGAACGCGGCGGTGATCAGCCCGGGTCGGCGGGCGCCGAGCGTTTCGTGGTCCAGGCCCAGGGCGGCCATCGCGTCGCTGCGGTATCCGGTGATCAACACGTCGGCGTCGGCGAGCAGTTCCTCGAAGCGGGATCGGTCGGCCCGGTCGCGCAGGTCCAGCAGGGTGGAGCGTTTGCCGAACGCGTTGTCCCAGTACTCGCCCGGATTCTCCGGCAGGTGCGGGGAGTCCACGCGCAGGACGTCGGCGCCCAGGTGGGCGAGGGTGCGGGTGCCGGTGGGGCCGGCGAGCACCCGGGTCAGGTCCAGGATCCGCACACCGGCGGCGGGTGCGGGATCGGGTGCGGGGCACCACGGGTCGCCGGCGGCGGTGCGGGTGAGGTCGAGCGGCGGCAGGGCGGCGACACAGGCGCCCTGGGGGTGTGCGGCCCAGGCGTCGCCCTCGCGGACGGCGAAGCCCAACGCGCCGTGTGCGGCGAGCAGTTCCTCGATCTCGGTGCCGGTGAGCCGGGCCAGGGCCTCGATCGCGTCGTCCACCGTCTCGACGCGCAGTGCGGCGAACGCCGCGGCGCGGTGGTGCGGGTAGTTGCCGTGCAGGCGCACCCAGCCGTCGGCGCTGCGGTGGAAGCGGGAGAGCGGATGCATCGACACCAGCGGTTCGCCGGCCAGGCGCAGGTGCCGGTCGCTGCTCATCGCCATGGCCGCGGCCCGGCTGTCCAGCACCACCGGTGCCGGGACGGATCCCCCACGAGCGGCGCCGAGTTCGCGGGCGGCGAGCGCGACGGCGCCGATTGCGGCCTGGGCGATCGCGGTCACCGGGAGCGCGGAGGTCAGCGTGTGGTCGGGGCCGGTGAAGGCGATGTGCGCGCGGTCGGCGGGGTCGCCGCCGAGGGCGCGCCAGGCTTGGTCGAGGAGCCGCGCGGGGGTGGTACGCATCGAAGCCTCACAGTTCTCGGAACTCCGCAGCCGCCGGGATCACCTGTTCGAGATGGCCCGAGCGGAAAACTATCGGGTCGGCGGTCTCCCAGCGTGCCCGCGTCCGCACTGTGGGCGCCCGGGCAAACGATTGGTCACTCGTTTGTGTAGGGGTTGTGCGGTTTGCTCTGCCGGGCGCGATCGTGATCGAGACTGAGGCCATGAGGCGCATCTGGGGCGAGGACGGCGGGTCGGGGCTCGGACCCGACGACGCGCTCCTGAAGGACGCCAGGCTGAGTGTGCGGGCGCGCGGCCTCGCGGTGTATCTGCTGTTGTTGCCGGACGGTGCCCGGCCGGAGCCGCGGGCGCTGGGGTCGCGGCCGGGGGAGAGTCCGGAGTCGATCGCGGGCTACCTCGACGAGTTGGCGGCGGCGGGCTACCTGACTCGGGTCCAGGGGCGCGACGCGCACGGGAATCCGATCGAGGAGGTCCGGTTGGCGGCGAATCCGGGTGAGCACGCGGCCGAGGCGGGGCGGTTGTTCCGGTGGCCCGGGCCGGAGCCGATCGGCGGGTGAGCGCGGGGCGTTCACATGTCCCGCCAGGTGGGGGTTCGGCGTTCGCGGAAGGCGGCGGCGGCTTCGGCCATGTTGCCGGTGAAGGTGCCCAGTACCTGGGTGCGGTTCTCCAGTTCGATCTGCTGGCGCAGCGAGGTCGCGCCGATCCCGGACCACAGGCCCTTCTTGGTCATCCATACGCCGTATTCGCTGTTGGTGGCGATCGAGCGGGCCAGTTCCAGGGCGGCGGGCAGGTGTTCGCCGGCGGGTACGCGGGCGTTGAGCAGGCCCCAGGAGTACGCCTCGGCGGCGTCGAAGTGGCGTCCGGTGAGCATCAGTTCGGCCGCCCGGGTGGGGCCGACCAGGCGTGGGAGCAGGTAACTGGTGCCCACGTCGGCGGAGGACAGGCCGACCTTGATGAACACCGAGCCGAAGCGCGCGCTCTCGTCCGCGACGCGCAGGTCGCAGGCCAGTGCGAGGGCCAGGCCGCCGCCGACGGCCGCGCCGTGCACGGCGGCGATCACCGGTTTCTCGCATTCGTGGACGGCCAGGATCAGTTCGGACAGGTGCTCCTGCGAGCGGTAGACGTGTCCGACCGGGCCGCGGCCCTCGGCGTCCGGCGCGTGGTCGGGGTCGCCGGAGAGGTCGGCGCCGGAGCAGAAGCCGCGTCCCTCGCCGGTCAGCACGATCGCCCGTGGGCCGCGCTCGCGGTGCAGCGTGGCGAAGGCGGCCTTGAGATCGCCCACCATGGTCGCGGAGAGCGCGTTGAGGCGGTCCGGCCGGTCCAGGCGGACGATCGCGATGTGGGGCTCGGGGCGCTCGATGCGCACGTATTTCATGTGACTCAGTCAAACAGATTCGCCGGGTGAAGGAAATGCCGGCGAGGTGGCGCCCCGAGGGAAGTTACCTGCCGGTAGCATCGCGGCCATGACTGAATCGACGACCGACTTCGACGCCGTCGCCGAGGGCCTGCGCGCCTCGGTGCCCTTCGTGCGCACGCTCGGCCTGGAGTTCGTGGAACTGGCCGCCGACCGCGCCGTGCTGCGCCTGCCGGACGAGCCCGCGCACCACAACCACATCGGTGGCCCGCACGCGGGCGCGATGTTCACGCTGGCCGAGTCCGCGTCCGGGGCGATCGTGATCGCCGCGTTCGGGGACCAACTCGCCCGCGCGACGCCGCTCGCGGTGGATGCCGCGATCCGCTACCGCAAGGTCGCCCTCGGCCCGGTGCTGGCCGAGGCCCGATTGACCCGTCCGGCCGTCGAGGTGGTCGCCGAACTCGACGCCGGCAAGCGCCCGGAATTCGTGGTCGAGATCACCATCCGTGACGAAGCGGGCACTACAACCGCGGAGATGACCGTCACCTGGACACTGCGCCCCAACCGCGCGTGATCGGCGCACACTGGCGCGGGTGACCGGCACACGTTTCCGGTCCCGGCTCCAGGGCAGGCAAGGGCCCGTGCCGGTCGGGAAGGTCCCGATCATGTTTTTGCTTCGGGTTGGTGATGATTTCCTATCCTGCTGGGATGACCGGGCAGATCGTGGTGGGCAAGGTCTCCCGCCGGCTCAAGGTACGCGCCGCGTGGCGGCGGTGGCGCCGCGTGGCACGGGCCCTGTTGACCGCGTTGGTGGCGTTGTCGATCACCGTGGTCACCGGGCTCGCGGTCGCGCGGGCCACCGTGCTCTCCGCCGACTGGTACGACGGCGTGCTGGAGCGCGAGCACGCCTACGACCGGCTCTACGACGAGGTACTGGTCGACCCCCGCATGGCGGGGGTCACCAACGACCTGCTGGGCCGGCTGCCGATACCGCCCAACCAGGTCACCGCCAACCTGCGCCTGGTGCTGCCGCCGTCCACCCTGCGCGGGATGGTGCGCGAGCAGATCGGGCACACCGTCGGCTACCTGCGCGGCGACGAGCGCGAACTGCGGCTGACCGTCGACCTCAAACCGGTGATCAACAACCTCGGCAAGGTCGCCGACGTCTTCGTCGGCGACCTCACCGGCGACGTGCCCCGGGTGACCGAGGACAACGCGCCCGCGCTGGTGGACGGCGTCTCCAAGGCCCTGGACGCGCTCGCCCAGGGCCGCCCGCCCGAGTCGCTGCCGGCGCTGAGCCTGGACCCGGCCGCGGCCCCGGAGGTGGCCGACCTGATCCTGGCCCGGCTGCCGGCGGAGTCCCGCGAGCCGATCCGCGGCCAGGTGGTCGCCTCGCTGCGCGCCGACGACCTCGGCGGGGTGCTGGTGGCGATCGTCCCGGTGATCTTCGGCGAGAAGGTCCGCCAGGCCCAGCTCGGACTGACCGGGCTCTCCGACGGCGGCACCTGGGACCTGACCCTGGACCTGCGGGCGAGCCAGGCCAACGAGAGCACCAAGCTGAAACTGGGCCAGCTCGAACAACTGCGCGCGATGACGGTGTTCGGCCTGGGCCGGCTGCTCGCGGTGGCGAGTGTGACCGCGCTGCTGGGTCTGGTGGTGCTGTGGCGCACCGGGTCCGCGCGCGGGGCGGCCCGGCTGCGACTGCCCGCGCTGGCCCTGGCGGGCGGCGGGCTGCTCGCGGGCGTGGGCTGCCTGGTCGCGTGGGGAGTGCTGCCGCACGTGGTCTCGGAGAACCGGGACGGCTGGGCGCCCTCGGTGGTCCGGCTCGCCGGCGACCTCCAGGAGGCCGCGGCGCGCGATGTGGTCGGGGTGTGGCTGGCCGCGTCCGCGGTGCCGCTGGTGTTCGGCGGGGTCACCTTCGGCGCGATCGTGCTGTGGGACAAGCACAAGCACCGGCGGGCCGCGCCGGTGCGGCACACCACCCGTCAGGTGCTCACCTCCGGCGCCGCGGTGGTCGCCGCCGGGGCGATCGCGCTGACCATCTTCGTGCCGGTGCCCACCTCAGGCTCCGGCGCCGACGCCAAGCGCTGCAACGGGATGACCGAGCTGTGCAACCGGCGCTACGACCAGGTCGCCTACCTGGCCACGCACAACTCGATGTCCTCGACCGCGGCCCGCTTCCTCAGCCCGCTCCAGGACGCGGACATCGTCACCCAACTGGACGCGGGCGTGCGCGGCCTGCTGGTGGACTCGTACACGTGGGAGGCCCCCGAGGAGGTGGCCGGCCGGCTCGCCGAGTCGGACCTGGACCCCGAGTCGCGCAAGATCGTCGCCGGCGTGGTCAACGACGTCGCGCCGGCCCGGCCCGGGCTGTGGTTGTGCCACTCGGTGTGCCGGGGTGGCGCACTGCCGATGGTGGAGACGCTGCGCGCGGTGGGCCAGTGGATGGATCGCAACCCGCACGAGGTGGTCACCCTGATCGTGCAGGACGCGATCACCGCGCAGCAGACCGAGTGGGCGTTCCGCGAGGCCGGGCTGGAGCGACTGCTGTACACGCCCGCCGCCGACCCGGACGAGCCGTGGCCCACGCTCGGCACGATGATCGAGCACAACCGTCGCCTGGTGGTCTTCGCCGAGCGCGCCGACGGGCCCGTCCCGTGGTACCGCAACTTCTACAAGTACGGGATGGAGACGCCGTACGCGTACACGAGTCCGACCGAGATGAACTGCGCGCCCTATCGCGGCGACGTGGGCAAGCGGCTGTTCCTGTTGAACAACTTCATCACCTCCGCCGGCGGCAGTCGGCTCGACGCCGGAGTGGTCAACTCGCGGCCGTTCCTGCTGGATCGGGCCCGCCGCTGCGAACGCGAACGCGGTGCGCAGGTCAACTTCGTCGCGGTCGACTTCGCCACCATCGGCGACGCGAAGGGCGCCGTGGACGTGTTGAACATCACCCGGAAAACACACTGACAGTCCGTCAATTTATCGACAGCGAGGGTCAATAGGACAGTCCGTGGCCGGTTTCGAAGAGCGGCTCCGCGTCCGCGGGCAGGTCGCCGGCGAGCCGGCCGGCGGGTGCGTAGCGGCCGAACACGACGTCCAGCACACCCTCGTCGTCGGCGCCCCTGGTGCCCAGCAACGCGGCGCAATAGCCGACCAGATCGGCCACCGCGGCGGGCCGGTACAGGTCTATCACCGCGACCGTGGGCACCGACGCGGCGATGTCCACGATCCGGTCGAGTTCGGCGTCGCCGTGCTCCTCGGGCAGGCGCAGCAGGGCCACGTCGGCGTCGGCGAGGTCGCTCACCACGGTCGCGTACCGGGCCGCGACGTCGGTGTCGACGTGTTCGGTGTACACGCGCAGCGCGTCCCGCAGGGGTAGGGCCGGTCCGCCGCTCGTGCTGATGCGCGAGCTGATGCGGTTCGTGAGCAGCACGACGGCGTGCGGGTCCCGATCCGTCATGGGTGAGCCCTCCTCCTGGCCGCGGCAGGCGCCGCCCTGACCCCGGACCCTACGCGTCGGGGACGACGTCGCGGGCACCAGGTGGCCGGCGTATACCCCCGACTGCCGTGCTCAGCCCGGTGCGTCCAAGGCCGCGGCCGCGGTGCGGGCCAGTGCGATCAGCCGCTCGCGATCGACGGCCGGGATGATGATGTCGACGGAGGTGACCAGGTCGCCGCGCGCCCGGGCGAAGGCGAGGCCGTCGCCGCGCGCGGGATCGCGGTAGATCACCGCGGCGTCGGAGATGCCGGGCAGCGTCTCGCGCGGGCCCGGGCCGGTGGCGGTCGAACGTGCGGTGTCCAGCGGGCCGCCGACCATCGCCTGGGGCAACTGCCCGACGACGACGGTCAGTACCCGACGGTCGCCGGCGTCGAGGTACTCGCACGAGCGCCCGGCGTCCGCCGACCGGGTGTGCACGGGGCCGATCGCGAGCACCTCCTCGACCCGGGTGGTCGAGAGCAGTTCGCAACCGTCGGCCGGTGGTGCGTCGGCTGCGGGCGGGGAGGGGGTGGGTCGAGGCGGCGCGCCCGCCTTGTCGCCGGCCGCCGCGGTGGACACCGGCACGTGCCGCGGCGGTGTGTCCGGATCTTCGCAGCCGCCGAGCAGGCACGCCAGACCCACCACCCCCACCAGGGTGGCGGCGGGCCCGACGCGCCCGGTCACAGCCGGCCGATCATCGTCCGGGCGATGTTGGCGAGGACGTCGGGCGAGACGTCCTTGTCGCTGCGGTCGATGTAGATGTCCGCGTCCAGGTAGGTGTCTCCGACGAGCTTCGTCCAGACCACCCCGTTGGAGGTCGAGTCGTGGTAGGTGAAGGCCGCGTCGCCGACCCCGGGCAGCGCGGTGGGGTTGTCCCCCGAGTCGATGGTTCCCTTGGCGGCCTGCTCGGCGGTGCTGTACTTGGGATCGCTCTTGGACATCATCACCGTCATCATCGACAGGCCCCGGGCGTCCCGGTAGTCGCAGAACGAGCTGCTCGAACTCTTGAGCTTCTCGTCCACCTCAGCCTTGACCACCGGCAGACCGAGCAGCGTGGCCACCTCGGCCGCGGTGAAGAAGCGACAGGGATCGTTGATGTAGGCCGCGGTCGATCCGGTCGCGGGTGCCGAGGTACCGGTCGAGGAGGTGCTCGGCGAGGCGGTGGCCGACGCGGACGCCGACGTCCCGCCGGTGGGCGGCGCGGTGGTGCGGCGGGCCGGCGGGGTGGTGCCGGCCGAGCTCGTCGGTCGGCCGGTGGGCTCGCTCGTCGGCTTGTCCTTGCCGCTCTCCAAGGCGCGAACGGTGTCCAGCGGCGACCTGTCGTTGTTGCCGCAACCGGCGACCGCGGTGCCGACGGCCAACGCGACGAGTACCGCTGCCACGCCTGTGCGGACATTCGTGGTGCGCACTTTGCTGTTCCCCCCGGTGTTCGAAGTGCAGTCGTCCATGAGATGAACCTAGGGCCCAGCGCGTTCCCGAACGAGTGGTACCTCCCTTGGAAGTCGAGGGGGATCCGAGGGCGCGATAATGCGCCCATGACTTCCGCACCACATTCGACCACCCACTCGGGGGCTCGCGCGGTCACGCAGGCCGTGATCCTCGCCGGCGGGCAGGGTTCACGGCTGCGCCCCTACACCGACGATCGACCCAAGCCGATGGTGGAGATCCCCGGCACCGGCACCCCGATCATCGGACACCAACTGCGCTGGCTGGCCGCGGAGGGCGTGCGCGACGTCGTGGTCTCCTGCGGGCACCTCGCCGAGGTGCTCCAGGACTGGCTCAAGAGCGCCGATCTCCCGGTGCGCGTGGAGACCGTGGTGGAGACCGAACCGCTGGGCCGGGGCGGCGGGTTGAAGTTCGCCGCCGCCGCGCTGCCGCGCCCGGACGAGCCCTGGTACGCCACCAACGGCGACATCTGGACCCGGTTCTCGCTCACCGAGATGGCCGCCTTCCACCACGAGCGCACCGCGCTGGCCACGCTCGCGCTGGCGCGACCCCGGATTCCCTGGGGCGTGGTGGAGACCGACAAGTACGGCCACGTCCTGGACTTCATCGAGGCGCCGCCCTCGCCCTACCTGATCAATGCCGGCGTGTACGTGTTCGCGCCCGAGTTCACCGCGCTGCTGCCGGACGTCGGCGACCACGAGCGCACCACCTTCCCCGGGCTCGCCCGGGCCCAGCGGCTGGCCGGCTTCCCGATCCCGCAGGGCGCCTACTGGCGGGCGATCGACACCGCCAAGGACCTGTCCGAGGCGGCCCGGGAGCTGCGCGCCGACGGCTGAGCCGGGTCTCGCCTCGGCGCGCGGCGGCACACCGTTTCCGGTCGCCGAACAGGTCCAACGAATCCGCCCCCGGCCGCTCGGCGGCTGGGGGCGGATCGTTCTCCCGGGGTGGTGCCGGCTTCCTTCGTCGATGGGCGAGTCGTTCGGGGTCTTACGCGCGCTTCCCGTGACCCCCGCGGCCACGGGTTCGAGCGGGCGGGCTACTCGCTGTCGGTGGCCGCGGTCAGGACGAGATGCCCGCGCGGGCACCGGGGTTGGCGGTGTCGCGCACCACCCGTAGACCGTCCAGCAGCCCGGCGAGCTGACCGTCGGTCAGCGGGTCGATCAGCCAGGTCTGGAGCAGGTCGACGTGCCCGGGCAGGACACCGCCTATCCGGTCCGCGCCGTCGCGGGTGAGCACCGCGAACAGCGCGCGGCGGTCGGTGGGGCAGTTCTCCCGGGCGACCAGCCCTTCCTTCTCCAGGCGGTCCACCACGCGGGTCACCCCGGAGGTGGACAGCGACGTCTGCGCCGCGAGATCACTCATCCGCAGGCGCTGCTCGGCCGAGCGGGACAACCGGACCAGCACGTTGAAGTCCACCGTGGACAGGCCGTGCTCGGCCAACTGCGGGCTGAGCCGGTCCATCAGGCCGGTATAGACCTCCACGAGCAGTCCCATGGCGGTGATGCGTGGATCGTCGAAGGGAGTGGTAGTCGATGGGGCGGGGGATGCGGCTCTCGGGGGAGTGTGCATGTCCCTATCATAGCAAGTAGTTGACATGCGGAATATCTATGGGCAAGATATTGCTGAGGTCGATATCCGCAAGGCAACGATATCTCTCCCGAGGAGTGCGACATGACCGCCACCACCCCCCGCCGCGACTGGGAAGGGCTCACGATCCCGACGGCCGGCACCTACGCGCTCGATGTGGCCCACACCCGCGTCGGGTTCACGGCGCGGCACTTGATGGTGAGCAAGGTGCGTGGCCAGTTCACCGACTTCACCGGAGCGATCACCGTCGCCGAGGACCCGATGGACTCCACCGTCGAGGCGACGATCTCCACCGCGAGCATGACCACCGGTCAGCCGGACCGCGACGCCCACCTGGCCAGTGCGGACTTCATGGAGGTGGAGAAGTATCCGCAGATGACCTTCCGTACCCTGCGCCTGAGCGGCCACGACGGCAACCAGTTCACCCTGGCCGGCGAGCTGACCATCAAGGGCATCGCCCGCGAGGTCGAGCTCGCGGTCGAGCTGGAGGGCCTCGCGACCAGCCCGTGGGGGCAGGAGGTGCTCGCGTTCACCGCGACCACGGAGATCAACCGCGAGGACTACGGGATGACCTGGAACCAGGCGCTGGAGAGCGGCGGCGTGCTGGTCTCGAAGAAAATCAGGATCGAGATCGAGGGCGAGGCCGTCCGCCAGGACGGCTGATCGGCGCCGACGGTTCGTGGGCGAGGGCGGACAGGGGCCGGGCGGGACGCGCCCGGCCCCTTCGGCATGCGGTTTCTCGGTGGGCGGTCCGTCACGGTGCGCGGCCAGTGTGCGGCCCCTCCGGTGTGACGGACGCGAGTTCGGAGGCGGTCGGTCCGTCGTGCTCAGCGCGTCGCCAGGAAGGCGTCCACCTGCTCGTGGATGTAGGCCACATCCTCGGCGTCCATGCGATGGTTCATCGGCACGATCAGCGCGTGCTCCATCACCCGGTCGGCATTGGGGTAGCCGCCCGGGTCGGCGCGGTGCGCGATGTCCTTGAAGCCGGGCTGGCGCAGGATGTTGCCCGACCACACGGTCCGCGTGGACACCCCGCGCTCCTCCAGCCACGCCTGCATCTCGCCGCGAGTGAACGGCAGCCCCTCGTTCAGCAGGATGGGGAAGTTGAGCCACCCCGTCTCCAGGCCCTCGGTCTGGCGCGGTGCGGTGAACTCCGCGCGCGCGTCGAAGTACGCGTGATGCGCGGCGAAGTGCTCCCGACGGGTGGCCAGGAACCGGGGCAGCTTGGCGAGTTGGGCCAGCCCGAAGGCGGCGCCCAGCTCCGAGGGCTCGAAGTTCCAGCCGATCTCGTCGAAGATGAACAGGTTGTCGTACAACACGCCGTCGATCTCCTCGAAGAAGTCGCGGTTGCCCCGCTTGGAGCCGAAGAGCTGCAGTTCGCTGCGTCGGCCCCAGCGCCGCAACATCAGACCGCGGTCGCGCAGGTCCTCGTCGTCGGTGAGCACCATGCCGCCGTTGCCCGCGCAGGTGATGATGTGCGACATCGCGAAGCTGGTCACCGAGATGTCCGCGCGGGTGCCCGTCGGCGTGCCGCGCAGGGTCGCGCCGAGCGCGTCGCAGGAATCCTCGATCACCTTGAGGCCGTGCCGGTCCGCGATCGCCCGGATCACGTCCCAGTCCGGGGCGTTGCCCGCGAGGTTGGGGGTCAGGATCGCCCTGGTGCGCGGGCCGATCAGGGCCTCGATCCGGGTCGGGTCGATCTGGTAGGTATCCGGCTCGACGTCGGCGAGCACGGGCACCAGACCGGCCTTGACCATCGGTGCGATATCCGTGGAGAAGGTCAGCGTGGAGGTGATGATCTCGTCCCCGGGGGACAGACGCAGCAGTTCGATCGCGAGATACAGCGCGGAGGAACCCGAGTTGCACATCAGGCCGTTGCGCTTGCCGAACAGCTCCGCGACGCGCGTCTCCAGTTCCGCGACATTGCGTCCGATGCCCATCGCCGAGGGCGGCCCGTTCAGGACCGCCAGCATCGCGTCGATCTCGCTCTGGTCGTGCACGCTGCCGGCGTACGGGATCTTGCGCATGAGTGCCTACCCTCGTGGTGATGTCGGATCGCAGCACGGCTGACGAGGCGTCAGCTGACGATGTGTCATGGCTATCATGGCTATGATGGGTGAACAAGACGACGGGAGCTGAGCGTGCGCTACACCACCGTGGGCAAGTCGGGTCTGAAGGTCTCCGCGATCGGCCTCGGCTGCAACAACTTCGGGATGCGGATCGACCAGGACGGCGCCGACAAGGTGGTCGGCGCCGCGCTCGACGCCGGGGTGACCCTGTTCGACACCGCCGACATGTACGGCGGCGGGAAATCCGAGGTGCTGCTCGGCAAGGCACTCGGGAGCCGCCGCGAGGACGTGGTCGTGGCCACCAAGTTCGGCGCGAAGGTGGCCGAGGGGCCGTACGGCCGCGGCTCCTCGCGCCGGCACATCGTGCGGAGCTGCGAGAACAGCCTCCGGCGCCTGGGCACCGACCACATCGACCTGTACTACCAGCACTACGCCGACCCGGAGACCCCGATCGAGGAGACGCTGAGCGCGCTCGACGACCTGGTCCGGGCGGGCAAGGTGCGCTACGCGGGCACCTCCAACCTCGCCGCGTGGCAACTCGCCGACGCAGCACACCTCGCCGGCTCCACGCGGTTCGTGGCCGCGCAGATCGAGTGGAGCCTGCTGGAGCGCACCGTCGAGCGGGACATGGTGCCCGCGGCCCGGCACTTCGGCGTCGGCGTCATCCCGTACTTCCCGCTCGCGTCCGGCCTGCTCAGCGGCAAATACCGGCGCGGCGAGGAGTTCCCGCAGGACAGCCGGTTCGCGGCCATCCCGCGCTTCGCGCAGGCCGTGGCCACCGACGACAACTTCGCGATCGTCGAGCGGCTCACCGCCTACGCCGAGAACCAGGGCCTGACCCTGCTCGCCCTCGCGCTGTCCTGGTTGGCCGCGCAACCCGAGGTGGCGTCGGTGCTGGTCGGCGCGACCCGTCCCGAGCAGGTCGCGGCCAACGCGGCCGCGATCGTGGACCTCACCGCGACCCAGGTCGCCGAGATCGCCGAACTCGCCGCGGCGGTACCGGCGTGAACCCCGCGGCGCAGCCGGTCCGATCCGGCACCGAGCGATCCCTGCGCAACGCCGGCATCGCGGACGAACTCGCCCGCCGGCTGCGTCGCCGGATCCTGGACGGTCCGCTGCGGGACGGCGACATGCTGCCCAAACAGGACGACCTGATCGCCGAGTTCGGCGTCGGCCGCACCACGCTGCGCCAGGCGTTCCGGATCCTGGAGACCGAGGGCCTGATCACGGTCAAGCGCGGCAACACCGGTGGCGCGGTGGTGCACGTCCCGCAACCGGCGGATGCGGCACACATGTTCGGCATGGTCATGCACGCGCGCCAGGTCCGCTTGGACGACCTCGCGCAGGCGCTGCGCCGGCTGGAACCGGTCTGCGCGGCGTTGTGCGCGGCGCGCCCGGACCGGGCCACCGAGGTGGTGCCCTGGTTGCGCGAGGTGCACGCGCGGATGGAGCGCGCGGTCGAGGACGGACCGGCCTACATCCGCGCCGGTCGCGACTTCCACGAGGCCCTGGTGCTGTTGTGCGGCAACGAGACCATGAAGATCCTGCTCGGCGCGGTCGAGGTGTTGTGGGCGCAACAGGAACGCGAATGGGCCCAGGAGGCTTTGGCCGACACGGGCGAACGCGTCCGCCGCGCCGGCCTGCGCGACCACGAGCGCCTGATCGCCCTGATCGAGGCCGGCGACGAATCCGAGGTCTACCGCGAATCGGTACGCCACCTCGAAGCCGCCCAGGACTACCCCTTGCGCGGCCGAGGAGGCGCCCCCATCACCTCCCCCTGACCCCAACCCCGAACGCCGCCCGGCCAACGCCACCCCGCGGCCCGGCCGGCGTTCGACCCCACCCGGCCGCCCCCGTCCAACGACCCGCAGCCCGTCCGGGCGGCCAAGCCCCAACCAGCCCGGCCGGCGCATGGGCCAAGGATCCGCAGCCCGTCCCGGCGGCGGCCTCGAATCCCAGCCCAGCCGGCGTTCGAGGCCAACCAGCCGCAGGCCGGACCGCGGAGCCCGACCACAGCCGTCCGGGCGGCCGACCCCAAATCCCAGCCCGGCCGGCGTTTGAGGCCAAGGATCCGCGGCCCGTCCGCGCGGCCAGGTGCAACCCGGCC
>NZ_JBITJP010000048.1:0-414 GCF_044460165.1 Embleya sp. NPDC050154 | reverse complement strand
GGCCCGGCCGGCGTTTGACGCGGAGAGCCGCAGTTCGTCGGGGCAATCAGCCCCAAGTCCCAGCCCGGCCGGCGTTTGAGGCCAAGGATCCGCGGCCCGTCCGCGCGGCCAGGTGCAACCCCGGCCCGGCCGGCGTTTGACGCGGAGAGCCGCAGTTCGTCGGGGCAATCAGCCCCAAGTCCCAGCCCGGCCGGCGTTTGAGGCCAAGGATCCGCGGCCGTCCGCGCGGCCAGGTGCAACCCCGGCCCGGCTGGCATTTGACGCAGGGAGCCGCAGTTCGTCGGGGCAATCAGCCCCAAATCCCGGCCCGGCCGGCGTTTGAGAAGCCGTTGTCATACCGAACTTGGCGTCGGGTTATAGGACTTGGGTTCTCGTTGGAGTGGTCTCGGCGCTGAGAGCGCATGAAAGCAGGGC
>NZ_JBITJP010000047.1:0-37455 GCF_044460165.1 Embleya sp. NPDC050154 | reverse complement strand
GGGGTATTTGCGTGGTGCTGGCATGGTTCGTGGTGCTCCTTACGCCGGGCACCATAACCCGGCTTCAAGGACTCCACCAAACTCAGAGCAGCTCAGCCCGGGGTAACGCGGATCGCGTGGAGGTCCCGCAGTGCCGTGGTGAGGCGGTGCGTCCCGGTGAGCCGAACAGGCATTTGTTCCAAGGCGTCCAGCATGTCGACCACCTGCTCCAGCGCCTGGGCGTGCGCCAGGTCGGTCAGAGGCGTCCGGTGGTAGGTGCGGGAGCGATGCAACGCGGTCAGGGCCGTCCACAGGATCTCGTCGGTGGCGGCGTCGTCGGGAATGCCAGGGAGCGTGTCCAGGGCAGACAGGAGACGCGCCAGGGGCTTGCCGACCTTGCGTGACCCGTTCGGCTGGAAGATCGGCTTCAGCGATTTCGTGAGGTCGTTGCGCGCCGCCAGCAGGGCCTTGTGGTTGGTGCCGCCGAGGTCCATCAGGCACTCGATCGCGGTGCGGCAGACGGACTGGGCGATCACGTACGGCCGGTGGTGCCGGCCGGGGTCGGAGAGCATGGCGTGGGCGTCGCGCAACAAGCCCAGCGCCAATTCGCCCTCGCCTTCGGGGCCGAGTGCCCGCAGGCGCTCCACGATCGGGGAATCGTCGGCCAGCAGGGCGGTGTCGCCCGGCGAGGGTCGGACCGGTTCGAGCTCATGGGAATCCACGTCAGGCACGGTAACGGCCCGTGCCAGCTGGAACCACCGGATTCGCCTACGTACATGCCCGCACAGGCGTCAGGGGCAGACCGAAGCCTTCTCTCCGACAGGGAAGCTGGCGCACCTCGACCAAACTCATCCGTTTCTTGGGTCAACCGCCCGATGATGACGGGTGCTGTGTCGGGTGGTCGAGGGTGATCGTGAGGAGGACTTCGTCCTGAGCCGCGAGTCGCCTCTGGCCTTCCGACCGGCCCAAGGCGTACGTGTCGGTGGCAAGACTGACGTGCACCATGGGAGTGGGTTCCTCGTCCAGGACGAGCGCGAGCGGGCGGGCGACCTCGCGGGCGATCCACCCGAGGAAGACGACCCTTCTCGTTCGTCGCGCGGACGATCCGGCGGAGGGGATGGCCGGTCGCCCGTGGACGGGTTCAGGTCGACTCGCCGCGCCGGATCCGGTCCGCGATGGTCTCGATCTGTTGGTCGAACAACAGGTCCATGGTCGCCAGGAGTTGCGGGTCGATGTCCGGGCGCAGCAGGCCCGGGACCAAGTCGTTGAGGCCGACGTGGTGGCCGCAGGTGTGGAGGCCTTCGAGGCGTTCGAGGACGAAGGCGTTCATGTTGGTGTTCAGGGTGCGGTTGATCGGTGCCAAGGCGGGGTTCGGCGGGCCTTGGAGGAGTGGTTCGAGGCGGCGGTACATCGCGCGGTGTTCCTCGTCGGGTCGGGCGGCGGCCTCTTCGGTCATCACGGCCCGGCAGGTGACGCCTTCGTCGTTGGTGAATTCCCGGATCACCCACATCGGGGCACCTCCCAAGATCAACGGACCGGGAACGGTACTCCGTCCCTGCGACGAGCGGTAGGGGCCGGCGGTGATTCGCCGGTCGGCACCGACCCGAGGTGGCGAGGCGCGGGTGGCGTCCGTGCTACTGCCGAGGCAGATGCGGGATCAGGACCTTCAGGTCTCGGGCGACGCGCTCCGCCAGGACGCTGGGGTCGTTCGCGGTCCACTGGTGCGCCGTCCCGATCGCGTCGGCGCCTTTCGTGCGGGACTTGCCCTTCATCGGGAACGCGCCGGACTCGACGCGGGCGGTGAACGTCGACGGACCCGGCGGCCTCGGCAGGAACAGCAGGGGGTGGTGCGGGGTGAACCCGAAATGGCCGATGGTCGCCGCCGGTTCCTCATCGAAGAGTTGCGGTTCGGTCCACAGGCCGACGCTCAGGACCGTCCACGAGTGCGGGGGCGGGGAGTCCCGGTCCTCGCACAACCACAGGTCGAACGTGCCCACAAGCAGCTTCTCCTCCCACTTCCAGACCTTGGCCTGCGGATCGAGTTCGTGGGCCCCGTCGACGCGAAGTGGCATCAGGGCGCGTTCGAACGGGCCGATCAGGTCCTCGTACAGGGCCCGCATGTCGCTCGACGCCGCGTGGTCGATGGTCTGTTCTCGGTCCGGGGTGATCTCCCACTCCAGGCCGGCGGGCAGTTCCGCGGCCAGGTGGCGGCGCAGCGGTTCAAGGATGTGCGGGATGCCGTCGGGGCCGCGTCGGGCGTGCTCGACCTGCGGGATGCGAATCCACCAGGCGTAGTACGGGACGCCGTCCTCGGAGGAGTCGTAGTCGACGCGGTTCTAGCCCGACGTGGCGGCGAGCTCGGTCATCGCCTGCTCGGTGCGCTCGGCCAGGCCCGGCTCCTCGCCCGCCAGGCGGTCCGGGTCGTCGACGTTGATCCGCCACACCACCCATGCCAGGTTCTGGCAGTCGATCATCGTTTGCGCGCCCGTTCTCCGCGTCCTTGCCCGGCGACCAGTACAGCAGCGGCCGTGCCCGTGACGTCCGGTTCACCGATTTCGAGTTCGTCGACGACCCGACGCGAACCCACCCTGCGCGGCGATCGCGCGCCCGGTCCCGGGCGACGTGGAGATCGTCGCCCGGGACATGGCGCCGTCGATGGTGGAGCGTCCGTCCGTGGCGGTGGTGAGGGCGAAGTGGCCCTGGTCCAGGGGAAGACGATCTCGCGGAAGGGCCTGCGCAGCCCGGCGAGACCCGGGTCAGGAGCGGTCTCGGATGCGGTCCAGGTCCGCGTCGAGGGCGGCGAGATCCGGGTGGTCCCGCAACTCCTGTTCCCGCGCCCAGTCCTCGAGATCGGCCTTGTGTGCGGTTCGCACCTGGTCGACGTCGGTGTCGGTGAGGATCACGATCAGCTGCGCGTGGGAGTCGCTCAGGCCGTGGTAGCGGTTCGCGGGGGCGAAGGAGGATGCGGCCTCGGCGGGGAGAGTGGAGCCGGCCGCGGCGAGCCTGTCGACCAGCCACCGCCGAAACGGTGTGTCCTGGGTGCTCCAGGCCGGGTCGTAGTCCTCGGACTCGGGATCGGGGTCGTCGAGATCACCGACCAACCACTGCCGGAACAGCGAACCCTCAGTGTGATCGTCGTGTTCGGGAGCATCGAAGGCGGAACCGAAGGCGGCCATGGTCGAAGCCTAACCAGGCCCTGCGGTGGCGTACGCGGGATCCACCCGCACGAGTAACATCCCCAGCGGGACCGTACGAGGTTCGCCGTGAAGGTGAGGCCACCGACGAACAGCGCGGACCCACCGTTCACTCTTGCGGGGGATGGCGTTCGGGGCTGCGAGCGGCAAGTCTCGAATGTGGCCAACGATCCGACGAAGAGCCGTCGTTCGGGTGATTCGCAGTCCGAGATCCGGAAAACGTGCAGGTCAGACCGCGAAGCCGACCCCTGCGGAGAACTCGTAGCCGCCCCAGTCCGAACCAAGATCGGCAAGGACCTCGTCGGTCCACAGCTCGTCCAGCTTCTGTTCGTCCCCGGCCGCCCAGGCGCGCACGATCGCGTCCCAGCGACGGACGTTGACGCTGCGATGCCCGGCCACGCCCGCGCGGCGGTGCGGCTCGCGCACACCGGACTGGTCGTGCGGGTGCAGTTCCACGCGGGTGCCGCGGCCGCCGTTGTTCAGGCGGCGGGTCAGCGAGCGGACCACGTTGTGCCGGCGCAGGTCCCGGTAGGCGGTCTCGATCCGGCGCAGGTTCGCCCGGTTGGGGGTCTGGTCCTCGGCGAGCCACGCGGCGAGCGTGCGGGGGGTGACGGTGATGCCAGCGGTGTCCATGGCGGTGTAGCCGGCGGTGGAGGCGGTGAGGTAGCGCAGGCGTGCGGCGAGGCCGCGTTCGGTGTCGACGGGTGAGGTGATGCCGTCGGCGAGTTCGTCCAGGCGCTGCGCGGCGAGTTCGGAGGCGCGCATGCCGCGCATCCCGTATTTGCCGGGCTCCAGGGAGCGGTACGGCATGCGGCGTTCAGCTCCTTTCCTTGGTCTGGAGGATGTAGGTGTCCTTGATCTTGACGTCGCCGACGCCTCGTCCCTCGGTGAAGACGGTGCGCCAGTCGGTGTCGGTGTCGCCGGTGGTGAGGTGGAGTTCGTCGGTGCCCATCACCCGCACCACGGTCAGGCCGCCCTGGTGGGCCTTGAAGGCCTTGACCCACAGGTTGGAGAACGCCTGGGAGCGGATGATGTGCATCCAGTCGGGGCGGTTGATCTCCCGGTTGTAGTTGGAGCCGCCCATGGTGGAGACGAGTTTGGCGTACATCTGCTTCACGTAGTCCAGGGTGACGTCGTCGCCCTCGGCGATCGCGGCGTCGCGGGCGTCGCGCAACGCGGTCCGCAGCCGCTCCAGGAGGTTCTCCGTCGCCACCGCCGTCCACGATTCCAGGACCTGCGGTTCCTCGCACAGGGTGCCGTAGGCGGGCGAGGCGCAGCGCAGGAGGAGTCGCAGGGTGGGGTCGGTGATCCACAGCGGCCCGGGTTCGTCCCGGTCGCCGAGGGGGTTGGGGAGATCGTCGTGGTCCCAGGCCGGGGGTTCGACGAGGTAGATGCCGGCGCGGCGGCGTTTGCGCCCGCGGGGGCCTTCGTGGTCGTCCAACGCCGGGCCGGCGCGGTGTTCGAGGGGGCCGATGGGCAGGTGGGCCTTGAGGGCGGACAGGTAGGCGGCGTTCATGTCCAGCGCGACGACTTCGTGGTCCCCGGCGGGTAGGTGCTTGTTGCGCCACTTGGGGCGGGCCTCCCAGACCGCGTCCGATTCCTCTCTGCTGCGTTTGCGCAGCAACTCCGGCAGAGGCGGGTACCAGGTGTGCTCGTACCGCGAGCCCGCCCGGGACAGGCGCAGGAGTTCCATCACGTCCGGGATCGCCCGGCGGGCCAACGCCTCCCCCGCGGCGGCCATGTCGCCCTCGGCGGCTGCGAGTTCCTCCGCGACCGCGCCGGCGATCGCGCCGGGCAGGGGGTCCTCGTCGGTGTCCGCCACGACCCTGCGCGTCTTCGAGGCGGCCGGGGTCTTCGGCGCGGACGACGCGGAGCGGGTGGCCCCGCGTGCGGGTGCGGTCGGCGTGCGGGGCGCGGTCGCGGGTGCGCCGGCCGCCGGCCGGTCTCGTCGACTCTCGGCGCGTTCGCGAGGAGCACGAGCGGGGGGCTCGGCGTCGTCGGCGTTGTCGGCCGGCGCTGCGCCGGCCGGGCCGGTCCCGTTCGAGGTGGTCGCGGTTGGGGGGAGGTCGGTGAAGCGGACGTGGGCGAGGTCGGCGTGCAGGGCCGCCTGGGCGACCGGGCCCAGGTCGCGTTCGGCGACGATCGCGAACGCCTGCTCACCCTCACGCGTCAGGTGCACCACGGTGTCCGCCTCGGCCAACGCCGCCGCCACCTCCGGTGGTTCACCCGCGCCGGTCTCCCACACGGCCACCACCGGCACGTCCAGATCCGCCGCCAACCGGCGCAACGCGGCCACGACCCGCCGCACATCGGGGCCGGCCGCGCCGGCCGCGCCGGGGAGGAGGTGATTGAGGGGGTCCACCGCGACCAGGCGCAGGCCCGCGACATCCGCCGCGGTCTCCCGGAGCAGGTCCAGGGTCAGGTCGGCGCCGTCATCCAGAAGCAGTCCTCCGGCGGCCAGGCGGGTGGACGCGGCGTCGGCGGCGTGGCGTTCGAGGCCGGTGAGGGTGCCCGCGCGCAGCCTGCGGTGGTCGACTCCGGCTGCGGCGGCGGTCAGGCGGGCGGCGATGTCGGCGCGGGGGCGGCCGGGCGTGCACAGCAACACCGCGTTCGGCGAGTCGGGGTCGTCGGCCGGGGCCAGGGTCGCGGACAACACGGTGCCCGCCGCGAGCAGGCCCGCGCCCGCGCCGGGCGCACCGGCGACCAGAACCAGGCGGCCGGGCAACGCGCCACCGCCCGAGGCATCGTCCAGGGCGGTGGGGCCGAAGGAGATGGCGCGGCGGCGGGCGGTGGTCGCCTCCCCCAGCGCCGTCGCGAACGCGGCGACACGACGGCCTGTCCCGGAGGATCCGGCGGGGGTGGGCGGCGGGGGTGCGACGTCGTGGGCGTCCGGTCCGGGCGCCGCCCGCCTCGCCGGCGCGGCGGGGCCGGCGCCGGTGGTGTGGGGTGCGGTGGAGGTGTGGGTGATCTGGGCGTAGACGCGGCGGTAACGCAGCACCAGTTGCGGGGTACCCGCCGCAGCCGCGCGTACCAAGTTGCCCAGGCCCTGCTTGGCGGCGGTCATCGTGAAGGCCGGCAACTCTCCCTGCGCGGCCAGCACATCCGGCGTGGGTGGGCCCAGCACCGCCCGTACCCCGTGCGGAGCGTGGATCACCACCGAGGTGCCGTCCGCGGCGTCGGCCACCACCCGCGCCCACTGCCTGCGGACCTCCTCCACCCCGAACCCCGCACCCGAACCGGCCGCACCGGGCGTGAGCCGGCCCGATCCGTCCGGCGTCCGCTCCTCGCCGCTCATCCGCCCGACCTTCCCCAGGTGACACCAACACCTGAAATCCTACCGTGATCCGACACGGAAATCGGCCCGAACAGAAAGGAAATCAAGTCGAAAGAGGGGTTGTTCTCGCCTGCCGTGGTGGCATCGTCGCGATGCTTCACCGGGCGGCGCGAGATGTCCGTCCGGGTCGGGCCGGGACTCCCCGACTTCCCGTCGCACGAAGTGAAGGGGAGGGTATGCCGCCCGGATCCACCCGCCGCGGCGGCTCGTGCGCCCCGGACCCGCCCGCCCGCACCGCACCCGCAGGCCCCGTCATGCCAGGGGTCAGGCCGCGGTGCGACGCACCTCGCCGAGGCGGCGCAGTGCGTCGTCGAGTTCGGCTTGGGCGTGGTCGAGCCAGGTGGTGGTGATGTCCGTGCCGGCGGTGGTGTGGTCGGGTCGGCGGTGCAGACGGGGCGCTTCGTCGTGCTCGGCGGCGCGGGCGCGGGCGACGGCGTGGCTCGCGCGCGCGGCGGCGGCGAGTTCCTCGCCGGCCGCGTCCAGGTAGGTGCGAGTGGCGGGTTCGGTGACCTTCGCGAGGTTGGCCGGGTCGGACAGGGCGCGGGCGATCGCCTCGAGGGTCCTGCCGGTCAGCTTGCGGGCGGTCAACGCCGGCGGCAGACCCGGGAGATGTGCCAGGTGCGCCAGGACCGTGCTCTCCACCAGGGCCAGGGAGTACGTCAGTCGTCCGAGTTTCGACAGATAGGTGTCATCGGGGAACATGCGGGCCATTGTGCGATACCGGTCCGACGTCATCGACGCTTTCGCCCCTCGCACGGCGATTCGACCGCCCCGACGGACGAGTGCTCGTCCGCTCCTCGCCGGCCCGTTCGGAGCACCCGAGGAGAAGGGTCACGGCCGACCGCGCCGTCCGACCCGGGTGCCGCCCGGGTCGGCGCCCGGCGTGGCCGAACAGTCGTGATCGCGCGGCTTCGCACCCGCACGCAACCTCGGAATCGCCCGGGTGCGATCTCGACCGGAGCTCCTCCCGGATGGGAGAATCCCGGCTTCGCATCACGTCGGCAGCCTCCGCCCAACCGGGCTTCACGACCCCGCCCGCCGGGGGCGCCCGCCTCATGGTGGTTCCGCGCCGTCCTCGCGACGCCACCGGGCCGAATCGCCGAGTCCGCACGCCGACGACGCGCTTTTCGTCGGACAGCCGGTCCCGCGCCGTCGCGGACACCCCATGCCCCGCCTTCACGACCCCGCCCACCGCGCTGCGTCGTCATGTCCCGCCCCAAAGCCACCCGAGAGGACCCGAGACCTTGAGCAAGAGGAAGAAGAAGCAGGAACTGACAGCCGGCGAACTCCTCACCGTCGCCTGGGGATTAGCGTGCCTGATGTCGACCGGCGCCACGCAGGCGCTGGGAGTACCGGAAGTGGCCTCCTACTGGGTCGCGGCGCTGCTGTTCACAGCCGGCGTCGTCCTGTTCGTGTGGTACCGGGTCGCCTCGGGGCGCCGGCCGCTGTTGCGGCGCAGGTCGACCTCGCGGGGATCGGCGGCCCTCTCGCTCGCGGAGGTGGACGCCATGAGCGGTCGGGAGTTCGAGCACCTGGTGGCGGGCCTGTGCCGGCGGGACGGGTGTTCGCGGGTGCGGGTGTCGGGAGGCGCGGGCGACCTGGGGGCGGACGTTGTCGGCTTACTCCCCGACGGACGGCGGTTCGTGGTGCAGTGCAAACGCTTCGCGGTCACCTCCAAGGTCGGCTCGCCCGACATGCAGCGCTTCCTCGGCACGGGGCGGCACGTCCACGGCGCCCAGGTCCTGATCTTCGTGACCTCCTCCCTGTTCACCACCCCGGCGCGCAACCTCGGCGTCGCCCAGTCCGTGGTGCTGATCGACCGGGACCGCCTCGGGGCGTGGTTGTCGGGGCGCTCCGCCCTCTCGTTCGTCGGGGCCGGTCGCCGTTGACCACCGCTTCCGCGTACTCACACACGGAAGCGGCGATCACCGGGACAAACCGTACGTCCGCGTCGACGGTTCGGCGCCCGAAGGTCGTGACCGGCGCGGATCACGCTCTCGTCGTGGACGAAGGCGGGATCTCACGGGCATGGCCGCCCGGCGGACGTCGTCCCGCCGCGACGGCGGCGGCTCGGGCGGTGTCGGCCCCACTCTGCGGGGTTCCTCCGCCGTTGACGAGGACGTGGATGGCCGCCTCCTCCGGCACGGTGGCGACCCTGGCGAGGGCGACCGTCAGGTGCGCCCGGTTGGCGAAGTGCCGCCGGCGCGCGAGGACGAGTCCGCCGTGCCGTACGTACGGTCCGTCGTCGGTGTCCTCGGTCGCGGTCACGTCGTGTGGATCGAACCATGAGGCAGGGACGGCCAGTTCGTCGTCGAACCAGGCGCACGCGGTGGTAATGCGCTGTTTTCCGTCGATGCACGCGTACATGGGTTCGTCGCGTTCGGTGGGGTCGCCGCCGTTGGCGCGCGCCCACTCCTCGGTGGAGCGGTCGTTGAGGATGACGACGCCGGTGGGCGTGCCGGTGAGCCACGAGTGGACGAGAGCAACTCTTTGATCGACCGTCCAAACCGTGCCGCGTTGATAGGGCGGGTTCAGGTCCAGGCCGAACGAGTCGCGGAAGCTACGGGTGATCTCCCGGATCTGGCGGTCGCTGACGCTCAGTCCGAGGTGGGCCAGCGGCGCGGGGCTTTGGCGGGTCACGACGACTCCTCTGCGTCGGCCGATCCCGCCTTTGCGATTCACACTCGGATCGGCCTGTCGACGGGGCGGGTGCGGTACCTTTTGTCGGGTCCCCCGGCTCTGGCGGCCCTCGCGCGCTCGGTTCACGGCGCGTGACCGGGCATCCTCAGCCGGGGAACAACAGGAGGGCCGCGAGGGCGCGAGCCGACGGCTTTTGGGTGGTCTCGTGCTTCCAATCGCCGTCCCCACCAGGGGTGTACCAGCCGATGTCGTATCCCAGGGGCGGGCCGATCCGGTTGAGTTCGGCGTCGTTGCCCAGGACGACACGGCGGTCACCGGGCATGTCGGCGAGCAGTTCGCGCAGTTCGTCCACGGTCATCGCGGTCGCCGGGTCGTCGTGGGTGTGCAGGACGGCTCGGGTGGCTCGTTCGACAGCCTCCTCGATGTCGGCACCCATCGGCTCGCCCACCCAGGAACGGTGGCCGTTGTCGCCGTACAGGCACCATTGCACCCCGGTGAAGTCGGGCAGACTCGGGCGCGCCGCGAGGTAGTAGCGGCGCCGGCCGGTGGTGGCCGCGTAGAACTTCCCGCCGTCGGTCGCAATCCAGGTGAGGCCGTCGCCGGGACTCCCTGCGTCGTACGTGTTGCTCTCGTGCGCGGACTCCTTCACGGGTACCCCAACCCTTCGATTCGATTGCAGACTCTGTCTGCAACCCATGTTTGCCGACACTATCTGCATCATCAAGCCCGCAGAGCATGATTCTTTGCGGACTCTGGTTGCAGACGGAGACCGCATCTATGGCAAGCTCCGCACATGACGCCCGAGGAGAGAATCGACGCCGCCGCGTCGAAGTACCGCCGCGCCAAGGCCGCCTACGAGGCCGCCCGCGACGAGCTGCAGGAGGCCTGTGTCCTCGCCACCCAGGCCAAGGTGAAACCGTCGGTGGTCTCCCGCAGGAGCGGCTGGGATCGCGAGTACATCCGCCGGTTCGTCAAGCGGGCCGACGCCCGTGCACAAGCCCGTCCGGACGGACACGACCAGAGCGGGGAACAGACGTAGGGCACACGGTCGCAACGGCGAGCATTCCCGCTCGGTCCGCGGTGACGTCGATGCCGGATCGAGAAGGTGCCCTCCGATGCCGCAGCAATCGTTAGGCTCACCGCGTGAGCGACGGCACGAAGTCGGTGGCAGTGTTGCGGCGGGCCTGTCCGTTGGTCGACTCCCGCACGGCACATGCAGGCGGTGCTCCCGCCGCCGACACGCAGATCGAGGACATGCCTACCCAACGGTGGACGGCCGGCTTCCGGCCCGAGACATTTCCTGCGGGCTCCGACGCCGAGATCCGCTTCCGCGGCGTGTCGACGAGTCGCGACACCCTCCCCGAACGTTTCGACGCCACCATGGGCAGGCTCGGCGGCGGTCGACGGTGAACGCCCTGCCCGCCCTGGGCCCCGTCGTACACGAGCAGCTCGGCGTCGAGTTGACCGGCCTGGCCGCCGTGACGGTCGCGCTGACGAAGGGCCGCACCAAGTACCACATTCCCCGCGCCGATCTCCGACGCTCGTACACCGACTGCCGCCATGCGGGCGAGGCGAAGGACGCCGCCGCCTACCGGCTGCTGGAGGTGTTCGACGCGATCTGCAGGCACTGCACCGTCGTCCTGCCACCCGGCGCCGAGGCCCTGTGGAGGGCCGCCGCCGCCGTGGCCGGGCACCGCGCCTGGCTGGCCCGGGCACGCGACGGCGACGGCGCCCACACCTGGATGACGTACGCCCGGCACGCCGCACACCTGGCCCCGGGTGAGGACGAGCAGATCCGGCGATGGCTCGAACGTGCCGCAGGCGACGAGGCGTCGGCCGCCGACGCGCGGTTGTTGACCGAGGCCTGGGAGACGTTCCTGGCCGAGCGCGTGGCGTTCCTTGAGGAGTACACCGAGGGCTGTCCGAGGATCGGGGCCTACGACGGGGCCCGGCAGGCGGTCGAGCGCGCCCGACGTTCGCCCGAGCACGCGATGTGCGACCGGGTATCGGCGGCCGTGAGCGGGCCGACCCGGGGCTACGACGTGTGGCACCGGGATCTCGACGTGTGGTCGACGACCAGCCGGGCGTGGCTGGTCGCGCGCTCGCGCGGCGCGTCGGCACGAACGGCCGCCGAGTTCGCACGGGACGCGGCAGCCGGCGAACTGGCGGGAGCGCACGTGAGGGACGTGACCCGACTGCCGGCGGTCGCCTCGACCTGCGGGGCATTCCACGCCGGCCCCGCGGAATGGGCGGACGCGGAGCTGGCCGCGTGGTGGCCGACGGTGGTCGGCGCCGCCTGCGAGCGGTTGGAGGCCGCGTTCGAGGAGCAGGGCGGGGACGGGAGTTCCCGGCTCCTGTTGATCCGTGACTGGCCGCTGACCGGCGCGAGGGACGAACCGATCGCGTACCTGGCGGCCTGCCCGACGCTGGGGCCGGTCCTCGCGTTCGGCAGGCACCGGGTCGACGACTACGGCGGGCGCTCCCGGGGGCTGTCGTACGCGGCGGTGATCACCGCGCCGGCGCACGTGGTGGCGAAGCTCGACGCCGACCAGGCCCGCTTCCACGAGGACGAGCGCCGCTTCACCGTCGGGCCGCCGGCCGCGGGCGGCGACGCGGACCTCGAGGCGGCCCGAGTGCTGCTTCGGGAAGTCTTCCCGTTCCTGCCGGGCGACGCGGACGGCGAGGACACGACGGCCTCCGAGACCGTGCGCCGCGAACGCCGCGCGGTACGTGCGGCGTTCCCCGATCAACTGCAGGCATCCGAGGACCCGTACGGCGCCCACCACGGCCGGCGGGTCTGGGCGCCGGGCGAGGACGGTGCCCTCGCCCCGCTGCACGAGGAACGCCTGTACCCCCACCAGTTGCTGCGGTTGGACATCGAGTGCGGGCGGCGGGACGAGCGGACGTTCCTGGCGAGTGTCTTCGGCTCCCTGGCCGGCGTCGGCGAACGGCACATCGACTTCCGGCCCGTCGCCGAGGGGCGACACCCACCCGTCGCCATCCCCGTGAACCGCCTCGTGGCACTGACCATCCGGCCGGAATGGCAGAGCCGACACGACGAGACCACATGGCAGCCTTACGAAAGCGTGGACGCCCGGGAGGCCGCCACCCCTTCGCCCCGAGGCGGTCGACGGCTTCGGCCTGTGGACTGAGCCTGCGCGGCATCGTCGCCGACCTCGCCCGACGCCACCCGAACGCCGTCGGGGTCCGTGACCTGAGGTCCGCCACCGGGGTGCGCTGAAGACGCCGCGCACGCAGGCCTGTTCGTCGTTTTGCATCGTTCGGCTACGCCTTCCCTGCGTCGGCGCAGTGCGCGAGGTAGGCGTGCAGGTTGCGCCGCTCGACGAGTCGCCCGCCCAGAGGGGGCGGGAACTCCCCCGGGGGGAGGAACACTCCGTCGCAGCGGCGGCAGCAGAACAGGCGTCTCCAGATCGCCCATCGCCGACACCACTGCGGATGAGCGACCCGGTGCCGCTTCCGGTACGCGACCAGGAACCACGCCCCCACGGCGAGCCCCACCGAGGAGGCCGCCGACCCCAGGACGGCGTTGATCGCGATACCCGTCACGAACATCACCACGAGCGCCGCGACGATCGCCTGCCTCCGGCCGCGGGCGGCCCACGGGCGCGGCGGCGGCCGCAGTGAGCGCGACATCGACGTCCGCGTCGTACCGGACGCGCGGATCGTCCCGACCGCGCTCTGCATGCCGTGGGATCCGTGCACCCGCACGGACGTTCGCCCCACGGATCTCGTGACGCTCACCCCGCTCTCGTAGAGGCCTTGGACCCGGACGACCTGTTCGACGCGTCCGCAACTCGGGCATGGGACCACGGGGGGACTTCCTTCCGTTCGAGGGTTCGCTCACGACGCGTAGGCGCGTGGCGTGTCGGTCACGGGGTCGGATCGGGCGTGGACCGATGGCGGGCTTCCCCGAGCCGGGCGAGCGTCGTGCGTGTTTGCCGGTCCCAGGGGAGCCACAGCGCGCCCGCGGGAGAGGTTCCGGGACGCCACACCCCCGTGGCGATCGGCACCTCGTCCGCGAAGTACGTCAAGGTGGCGCGGGCGTTCGACTCGCGGAGCGTGGAACCGAAGACGAACAGCACGACCGGGTCCTCCCGCTCCACGGGCTCGTCGCCCTGGGGGCGCCGGGGCCGCGCGTACGCGTACCGGGCGACCCGGTCGGCGAGACGGCGCGGTTGCTCGGTTCCGGTGTCGAACTCCACCGCCAGGACCGACCGGTGGGGCCCGTCGCGCCAGATCAGGACCGCGTCCGGGCGGTCGAGGCCGCGCGGGACGTTCATGTCCGGGATCTCGTCTGCTCCGTACCACTGTTCGACGGCCGCGTCGGGGTGTTCGCGGGCGTGGGATTCGAGGGCGGCGCGGAAGGCGTCGACGCCGAGGAGGCGCGTCAGGCGCAGTCCGCTCATCAGGATGAATCGGCGGTCCCCGAGTGCTCGGCGGGCGGCCGGGCCGGGCTCCTCGCCCATCTCGACGGCCAGTACGGCGGCGCCGGCCGGGGACAGGATCAAGTGCAACGGGTGCGATCCGTTTTCCGCACAGGGCCGGAAGCGGTGGACGGCCCCCTTGTCTTCGAGGTCCTTCATGCGGCGCCGGGCCGTGCTCGGGCTGTTGAACGCCATCTCGGTGACCTGATGCGAGGTCAGGACGCGATGTGTGGCCAGTGCGCGCAGGACCAGGCGGTCCTGATCGGTCAATTGCTCGACGAGGTCTCGGATGCGGGACCGCGCCACGTTGCCGGCGGGCATGTGAACACCTCTCTGTGGATGCGAGACAGGCAGACCGGTACGGACGGGAGAATCGCGAAGCGGGGCCGGGGAATCGGCAAGGCCCGGTCGGCGGGACGACCGAGCGGAACGGGTGGCGTCCGGGGGCTGCCGACCGGGAAGAAGGGCGCGACATCGACGGCGGCGAAGGCTGCCGTCACGACACGCGGCGCCGAGGTGCCAGAAGCTACGAGTGCTCTACACGGGCCGGTTCGTCGGTTCTTCGCCGTGCGCAGGGGCGTTGCCGCCGCGGTGTCGGTGACACCCGGCGCGCGGGGAACGAGGGTCCGCGCCACGAAAGGCCGGACGGAACGGAAAGGGTTGTGCCCTCGAATCCATCTGCTTTCGCAGGATCATTCGAGGGCCACAACCAAGCTCTGCCAAGGGCTGTGTGCGACGCAGTGACAGCGATCCAAGGCTTACGGCAATGATTTTACCAGGAGTCAGGCCGCGATTACAGGACCTGTCGGCCGTATGTTCCCCTGCGGTCGGCCGGGTCGCGTCCGTTCCGCGATCGTCTCGAACTTCGATCCGGCAGCAGGCTCACCGACTGCGAGTCCGGGCGCAGCAGACCGGGGACCGGGTCGCCGAGGCCGACGTGGTGTCCGGGAGTGTGCGGGTCCTCGAGACGTTCCCGAACGAGGTGATCGTGACCGGCGGGCGCGTCGTGTTCCCTTTGGGGCCGGGTCAGTTCAGGGTGCCGGTGTAGGGGGTGCGTTCCAGGCCGGAGCCGCCGATCAGTTCGACGGTGACGGGCCCGGGGATCGCGTTCTCGGGGAGGGTGACGGACACGGTGACGGTGGCGATGCGTCCGGGCGCGATCGGCGCGTCGTGGTAGTCCAGCCACGCCCTGACCTCGTCCGCCTCGGTGAGGTTGGGGCCGGTGAGCACGCTGAGCGAGCGGCCCAGGCCGGACCGGGTCGAGGTGCCCTTGTTGTCGTAGCTCAGGTCCAGCGACGCGGTCCGGCGTCCGTCCGTCGCCGGCGTCGCCTCGAGCCGCAGCGGTCCGACCCGGAAACCGTGCTGCGACCACGCACCCAGGGGCAGGACGGCCCCGGTCGGGGGAGGCCCGGAGCCAGGGACGGGTTCGGGCGCGTCCTGGGGGGTTCCGGGCAACCTGCCCTCGAAGAAGACGTTCTCGCCGTTGACCATGCCCTCCTCGGTGACCTCGGTGGTGACGGTGACGCTCTCGCCCGATGCCCGCGCGGGGACCGCGATGCCGATGTCGGCGGTGAACACTCCTCCGGGAAGCACGCGCGCCCTCGAGGTGGAGGAGGACGGTTTCGGCAGACCCGGCAGGTGCGTGTCGGTGAACGCCGTCGCGGTCCGCCCCAGCGCCCCGTACCGTGCGGTGACCACCGTCGTGGGCACCGACGCGATCCGATTGCCGGCGTTCGTCAGGGTCACCGTCGCCCGTAACGGCATCGACTGCGCCGGCAGCGAAGGCGCCGCCGCGGTCGCCTCGGTGGGCGTCAACGCGGAGACGGACACCCGCCAGTCACCCGCCTTGGCGACCTGTCCCAGACCGGGGAACGCGGCACGCGAGACCGGCGAGGACGCCTTCGTCGTCGGAACCACGCTCCCCGAACCCGGCTTCGGAGTGGTCTCATTCGCGTCGGAACCACCAGAGCAACCGGCCCCGGCCAGCGCCAGGACGATCACACAGCCCACACCCCACACGGTATTGCCCCGCATCACGTCTCCCCCGGTCGCACGTCGCAGTCGTCGGCGCATCATGCCGGCAGCACACGACAAGCCACGATCGCATTTCGCCTCGACCTCTCGGCCGGGGTTCGAAATTCGGTGCCATGCCGTCGTCCACGTTCGGCGCCGCGGCGGCAGCGCCGGTGCGTCGTTCCACCCAACCGACCCTGCGGCGCTTCGCCTTCGGGGACGTGGCTCGGGCGAGCGCCGTGGCGATGTCGCCCCCACCAGCAATGGCTCCGCTACCGCATCGCCGCAGGACTGCGTGCCACCGCCCGGCCCGCACCGCGGCACCACGAAGACCCGGTCGGTGAACTCCTCACCACGCTCTGCGCACGCGCGGACCTCGAAGCCCTGAGCCTGCTGCCGCCCCCGTACATGGGCAGCCTCGGCACACCCGAGGACGAGGAACGCATCACCACCGCCCTGCGCATGCTCCATGCCGAGCGTCGCCTTCCCGACGAAGAGCAGCGAGGTGAAGGCACACAGCACCTGCTGGGCCACCGTACTGGACGCACCCATCTACGACGGGCCACGCGCCCGAACCACCCTGGAACGCTGGCACCAAGTCCATGACCTGCTCAATCAGGGCGTGGGTCTGCTCGAATGCGCCCGCCGTCTGCAACTGGCCCTGAACACCGTCAAACGCTACGCACGAGCCGACCGGCCCGAGCGGATGCTCCGCGTCCCCAAATACCGAGCCGGCCTCGTCGACCCCTACCGCGAGCACCTGCGCAAACGTCGGGTTGAGGACCCCGCCGTCCCCGTCAGGCACCTCTTCGAAGAGATCAAGGCCCTCGGCTACGAAGGCTGCGTCAACCTCCTGCACAAGTACATCAACCAAGGCCGCGCGGACGCCGACCGCAGCCACATCTCCCCACGCCGGCTCGCCAGGATGCTCCTCACCAGGCCCGACAACCTCAAGCCCGAACATCACGACCTCCTGGCACGGCTTACCGCCGCCTGCCCCGAGATGACCCAACTGGCTGCTCACATCACGGACTTCGCCCAACTCCTGACGCCTCACGAAGGAAACGCCGACGGGCTCTCACGCTGGATCGTCCAGGCTCGCGCGACCGATCTGCCCCATCTGCACTCCTTCGCCCGGGGCCTGGACCGAGACCGCGACGCCGTGATCGCCGCGCTCACACTTCCGTACAGCAACGGCCCCACCGAGGGCGTCAACACCAAAACCAAGCGGATCGCGCGCCAGATGCACGGACGAGCAGGCTTCACCCTCCTCCGCCACCGCATCCTCCTCGGATAGCGACACACTCCGTCACCACCGAATGTGAGACAGGGCCGTTGGTCTTACAGTCCCACGAAGATGTTCGGGCGGGGCATCACGTGAGCATTGGCACCGGCAAGTCGGACCCATCAAGGCCGGCGGCCCCCGCTCGTCGGCCGGACCGGCCATGTCCGCCGAAGTCCGGCCCTGGCCCGAGCCGTTCACTCGGTTCATCCGCCTCGGGTCCGCGCCCCTTGCCGGGCGGCGCGGCCCGGGCCGGGTGAACAGGTCGGGTTCGGCTTCGGTGCGGGTGCCCCCGCTGACCAGGCGTTTCAGTTTGGAGCGGATGCCTTCGGTGTTCTTCGGGAGGATCGGCAGGTCGAGGGCCTGGCAGAGGTCGCGGGCTCGCATCGGCCGGCCCGCGTCGGCCAGGGCCGTGAGGATCTGTGGGTAGGCGGGGTGGTCCGGGATATCGGGACACTGCGGCCCGGAGGTGGGTGAGGGCGCGGGGAGAGTGAGGAGGGTCCTGCAGGTGATGCGCAGGTTCTCGCTCTGTGCGTCGAACTCGTCGAGCTGCCGGGTGAGTTCTTCGATGCGGGCCCTCAACTACGCGGACTGGTAGGCGAGTTGGCACTCGCGGGTCTCGATGCGCTGGTCCAGAGTTCCGTCTACACCGAGCCGCTGGAACGGGGGCGGGCGGACGCCGAGGAGATCCCCGATGCGCTCGACGCGGTGCCGGCGATCGCCCGCCCGGTCGTGGATTGCAACCGCGCCCATGTGGACAACGGCCGCACCTACCTGCGTGAGGTGGTCTTCGGCGATCGCGCCGAGCCGCGCCATCGCGGGGCCCTGGAGATCACCGCGCGGACCGAGGCGGCGATCGCCGATGTACTGCACAACAAAGGCCGCGCGGGACAGCCCGATGCCGAGGCTCTGGCTCGCGTCGTGTCCGCAGTCCTGTTCCTCGCCATGGCGGCCGGCCCGAACGCCACCGCGAGCACCGACGGGATCCTGCGGGACGTCCGGGCCCAGATCGGCGCCATCCTGCCCCGCTGACGCCGACAGGTACGGATACAGCCACAGCCGCAGCTACGGCAGCGGCGATTTACCGTGACGTCGCCGGTGCGGGCTCGGGCCCGGTCAGGGCCGCGTGCGCGGTGGCGAGGATCTCCTCCGACAGGGGTGACCCCTTGGTGGCGCGAGCCAGGACGAGCGCGCCGAACAGGGTGCACAGCCGGACGAGACCGTCCTGGTCGTCCGTGGCGAGCCACTCGGCGAAGTCGCCCACCCCTTCGGTGTAGACGCGGCGGGCCTCGCCGTCAGCGCCCTCGCGCGCCATGTCGCCGGCGAGCGCGGCGACCGGGCAGCCATCCCCCGGGTCGTCCCGGTGTGCGACTGAGAGATAGGTGTCGATCAGTGCCTGCTGGGTGGCCTCGCGCTGCCCGCCGTGACGCTCGAGCCCGGCTGTGTGGCGCCGGGCGAGTTCCGCGAAGGCGTGGGCGGTGGCCTCGTCGACGAGCGCCTCCTTGGAGGCGAACTGCTTGTAGAAGCCGCCGTGGGTCAGTCCGGCCGCCTTCATCAGGTCGGCGACGCTGACCTGCGTGCCCTGCTCCCGGAACAGCCGGGACGCCGTCTCCACGACCCGCCTGCGGTTCTCGTCCGCCTGCGCCTGCGATACGCGGCCCATCAGCCACCTCCCGATTGGATGCCGAACTCTCGATTGGATGTCGAGGTAAATCTATCCTAGATTGGGGGATAGATTTCAATCGAAATCTAATGCGGGCTATACGGTGCCCATCACACTGGGAGCAGACATGGAACTGAAGAACGCGGTCGCAGTGGTCACCGGCGCCAACCGGGGTCTCGGGCGGCAGCTGGCCGTCCAGCTCGTCGAGCAGGGCGCGAAGGTCTACGCGGCGGCCCGCCGCCCCGAGGCGATCGACCTGCCGGACGTCACGCCGCTGCACCTCGACGTGACGGACGAGCAGTCGATCCGGGAGGCCGCCGTCACCGCATCCGATGCGACGCTGCTGATCAACAACGCGGGGATCTCCACCGGCGCCCCCCTGATCGGCGGCGACCTGGACGAGGTCCGCCGGGAGATGGAGACGAACTTCTTCGGGCCGCTCGCCGCGACCCGCGCCTTCGCCCCGGTCATCGAGGGCAATGGCGGCGGCGCTGTCCTCAACGTGCTGTCCGCCCTGTCCTGGTTCCACCCGGCCGGCCTCGGCTCATACGCCGCGTCCAAGGCGGCCGCCTGGGCGCTGAGCGACGCGACCCGTGAGGAGCTGGCACCGCGCGGGATCACCGTCTCGGCGCTGCACGTCGGCTACATGGACACCGACATGGCCGCCGGCGTGCCTGCCGATCAGAAGGTCGCCGCCGCCGACGTCGCGGCCCAGGCCCTGCGCGGCATCGAGAATGGCCTGCCCGAGATCCTCGCCGACGAGACCAGCCGGTACGTCAAGCGGAACCTGTCCGCCGCACCCCAGCCGAACGCGGGCTGACGCTCACCCCTCCACCCGGCGCGACCGCCTTCCCACCCCTCATGCAAGGACATCTCATGCGGTACACGACCGGCAGCTACCTCGGCGCCCTCGACGTCCAGCTGACCGACGAGCAGTACATCCGCCTGCCGAGAGGTCAGCGCGGTGCCGCTCGGCGTGCCCCATGAGGGGATCGCCGGCTCGCCGGGGCACCTCCAGGGCGGCGACGCGAACCGCGTCCTTGCCCCGGCGGTGCCGGTGGCCTGAAGCGGTGCAGGTAAGGAAAGTAGCGCAATCTATTTCGTACGGGGACAAACCCGGGACGACGACAGAACCCGGCCCCGCGCGGGCGGGAAACGGAACGAAACGGAGAAGTCGATGAAGGCCTTCATGGTCGAGAAGTACGGTGACGCCACCGGGATGCACGCCGCGGACATACCCGACCCGCAGGTGGGCGCCGACGACGTCCTGGTCAGGATCCACGCGGCGAGCGTCAACCCGCTCGACATGAAGATCCGCGACGGGTCCCTCAAGGCGATCCTGCCGTACCGGCTCCCGCTCGTCCTGGGCAACGACCTCGCCGGGGAGGTCGTCCAGGTCGGCTCGTCCGTCACCCGGTTCGCGGTGGGCGACGAGGTGTGGGCCCGCCCCGACAAGGACCGCATCGGCACCTTCGCCGAGCTCCTCGCCATCCACCAGGACGACCTGGCGGCAAAGCCCGCCACGCTCACCATGACCGAGGCCGCTTCCCTTCCCCTGGTCGCGCTGACCGCCTGGCAGGCCCTGGTCGAGCGGGCCAAGGTGCAGCCGGGCCAGAAGGTCCTCATCCACGCGGGCGCCGGGGGCCTCGGCTCCATCGCCGTCCAGCTGGCCAAGGCGCTCGGCGCACACGTGGCCTCCACCGCCGGCACCGCCAAGGTCGACCTGGTGAAGGAGCTCGGCGCGGACGAGGTCATCGACTACCGCACGCAGGACTTCTCCGAGGTGCTCGAGGGCTACGACTTCGTACTCGACTCCCTCGGCGGCGAGAACCTCGCCAAGTCCTTCGGTATCCTCAAGCCCGGCGGCCTGGCCATCAGCGTGGCCGGCCCGCCCGACGCGGCCGTCGCCCGCGAGCTGGGCCTCAACCCGGTGATGCGCGCGGTCACAACCGTCCTGAGTGCCAAGACGCGGCGCAGCGCCAAGAAGCTCGGCGTCACGTACTCCTTCCTGTTCATGAAGGCCGGCGGCGACCAGCTCCGTGAGCTCGCCTCCCTCGTCGACACAGGAAAGATCCGCCCCATTGTCGACCGCGTCTTCCCGTTCGACGAGACCCTCCAGGCCATGGAGTACGTCGAGAAGGGCCGGGCGAAGGCCGGCAAGGTCGTCGTCTCGATGACGTGAGAGTGCGGGAACGTGACCTTCCGTTGTGCCAAGGCTCGATACCGGTGGAGCCGTCTAGCCTCGATGTTTCATGACGGGTCGTCAGCTTGCTGACGACCCGTTTCCGCTGTTCGGAAGGCGTCGATTCGGTTTTCGGGATTGGCGATGGCCCGATTGTCGTGTCGGGTGGGCGCCGGGTTCCACGTCTCCGGAGGTGTGTCGCGGTTCGTCGGGACGGAGGGGCCTCGTCAGGTGGGTGCGGTGAGCCGGCCGAGTCTGTCGATGGCGTCGGGGACGTGCCGGGTCCAGGGCCATCGTTCGGGCAGGCGGACGATGATCCGTCGCCCGGTGCGGACCAGGCCGGCGGCGGTTCCGAAGAGGCGGAAGCGGAGCTTCCTGATCTCCCATCGCCTCGCTTCGCCGGTCAGGGCGAGCATCTGCGTCCATGCGACCAACTCACAGGCGAGGGCGACGAGTTCGCACCAGACCCGGTTCTGTGCGAGGCCGTGCAGGGGCAGGTTCCGCAGGCCGGTCGCGCGGGCCCGGCGGATCCGGTCCTCGGCGCGGGCCCGGCGGCGGTGGCGGAGTTCGAGGTCCGTGAGCTGCCCACCCGCCGTGTTCGTGACGAAGGCGACACAGCGGTTCCCGTCGACGTCGGTGATGCGCAACTGCGCGCCGGGGTGCGGGCGTTCCTTCCGCACGATCACCCGCATGCCCCTCGGCCACGCGGTGAGGTCGAGCATGTCGGTGACCTCCGCGACCCACGCGCCCTCGCGCGGAAGACCGTCCGCGTCGCAGGCGGGCGTCCACGCCGCCTTCGGGGCGCGAAGGATCGCCGCGTGGATCCGGTCGGTGATCGTGAACCCGACCGAGTACGACAACCACCGACCCCGCCGGGAGAGCCACGCGAGGAACTCGTGGGTGCCACCCGCGGAATCCGTCCGTATCAGCGTGTCCCGGCCCCGCCGGTGCCGCTTCGGGACCTGCGCGAGGGCCTGCCGGGTGACCTCGATGTGGTCGCTCGCGGTGTTCGATCCGGCGTTCCCGGGCCGCAGCAGCACGGAGAGGGGCTCGCCGGATCCTTCCGGGCCGTGGTCGGCGAACGCCCACAACGGGTGGAATCCGAACGTCTTCTTCCACGTCGGGCGAGCGCCTTCCTTGTCGGAGTGCGCGGTGACCAGGACGCCGTCCAGGTCGATCGTCAACCGCCCGCCGGCCACCGGCGACGCCGTCCGGGCGAGATTCCAGGCCCGTTCACGCGCCGCGGCGCGGGCCGCCCGGATCGCGTCCACGGCCTTCGGCCCCGCTGCGGCAAGGGCCGTGACCAGGCGCGATACCGTCGGGTCGGACGCCACCGGCCCGAACACGTCGGGCTGTTCCCGCAGGATCGCGACGTCCGCGAAACAGTCCCCGCACGAGCGCCACCGCGAGATCCAGGACCGTCTTCCCCGGATCGTGGACCGCCCGCGTCTTGCCCCACGGCGCGAGCGCACGCGACAACCCGCGATCCAACCCGACCACGCGAGCCGTCTCCGTGAGCAGCACCCCGCCGGCCTGCGAGACGATCCCGGAACCGCCGGACTCGACCCGGACACGCGGATGCGACCCGCTATCCTTCTTCACCTGAGAAGTGCTTCTTTCCATGCAGTCGACAGGACCCTAGGGAAGTCCCATCGTTGCAGGTCAGGAGCACTTTTCGCTTTTCTGACCGCATGTCAGACGCCCCGCTCCATGAAAGCGCGAGGCTAGTGTGGGGCTCCAAGGTGCGGAGGCGGTTCCGGGCGTCGACAGAATGCCGGGGATCTCGCCGAGGGTGCACTCGCGTTCGCGGACGCCATCGTCGAGGCACCGCTCGAGGCGGAATGCAGCATGGTCGTGCCTTCTCGGGAGTGCGCTGAACGGCGCTCCCGTACGACCTACCGCCCCGCCGGGACCCCGAAGGGGAGCACCCATGTCGATGCAGCGTTCACGGGTACCCCTCCTCGTTCTCTCGCACGGCCTCCCGGAACCCGGCCACCGAATCGACGGAGAATCCGGCATGGCAAGATGAGGATGTCTTCGGCAAGTGGGAGCGGTGAAAAGTGGGTTCCTCGGCAGCGCAAGACACACTCGGCGACGCCGATACGGCCATCCGCTGGATTTGGGATGCCGATCTGCCGCCGCATGACAAGCAGAGCTTCACCCGGTTTGTCGAAAGATTTCCTACGCTCACTTTCACACGGGACACCGAGGAAACCCTCGCCGAGGCGGAGTCCGGTCACGGCGTGGTGCTGCCGCCGCATCTTCGGCGTGCCAGGAGCGTGCTCTCCTTCGTCAGCCCACCACTGCTGGCGCTGTTCGACGGGTTCGACTACGAGTGCGGTGCGTCCGAATCGGAGGTCGACATCTGGTACAGCATCGGTCTCGGCAATGCCGGAGACGACATGCTTTCCGATCTCGCGGAACACGCACACGGCTACGTGATCGGGGGGTGGCACGGTTCGGAGGGTTCCTACTTGATGGTCGACACCGCGAACGCGGACGACGAGCGCGTTTTCGAATGCGACGGGGTCTTTGTCGCGTACGCGGTCGACGACGGGGACCCGGTGGACGAGCTCGTCGCGCCGGCGTTCGCGTCGTACGCAAGCATGCTCGGCCACATCGTCGCCCTGCGCACCTGGGCGGGCGAGGTCACCACGGCCCGCTGACAACGCAGAGCTGACAAGTCGGAAGACGCGGCAGTTCACCGCCCTGTGCGCCTCGGTTTGGTGCCCTTCTGGTGGTGGCTCGGTCTGGTGTACGCCTCACCGGTTTTGACGATGCGTCCCACATCGAAACGGGCAGCGCGCGTGCGGTTCTTCGAGCCCTTTGGCCTTCCCGGCCCCGCCCGGGAAGGTTTGGGCGCACCGACGGGACGGAGCACGTCGGGTGCAGGTTCCGAAACCCCCGGCGGACCCTGGCCGGAGTGAGCCGGCCCGGTGCGGCGGGCTTCTCCAAGGGGCGCCTGAGGTCGGCAGCGAGCGGTCGGGCGAGGAACAATTGGGCGTAGGCGGCGATCACGATCCATGTCCACCGGTCTGCCGCTCCGGGGTCGCGGAGTCGAGGCTTCGTCCAGCCGAGGGTCTGCTTGAGCAGGCGGAATGTGTGCTCGATGTCGAATCTTCGCAGGAACGACTGCCAACAGTGGTCGATGTCGGCTTCGGTGGCGTCGGTCTTGGACCACCACGACCAGACCGGCTTCGGGTCGCCTCCGCTGGGCAGGTGGTCGACCCGGAGCCGGACCACCGTTCCCGAGATCATCGGCAGTTCGCCGTCGAACCCTTCCCACGCGCTGCGACGGGTCAGTCGAGGGTGCAGGCGATCCCACGCGGTCGCGACCGCAGTGCCGTATCGGGTGGTCTCGGTGGTCGTCGTGGCCTGCGGCTCACCCCAGGTCTCGGGCTGTCCGAAGACGAACTCGCCTCCGTGCTTGGGCGGTCGGCCACCCTGTGGGTCATGGACCCGCAAGGGTGTCGCCCGGCGCATGACGCGGTCCGAGCGCATCCGGCCGAGTACCTCGACCGGCAGGCCCGCGAGGAGAAAGGCGACGCGGGGGACGTCGTAGCCCGCGTCCAGCACGACCAGTATGTCCGGGTCCTGCGGTTCGTACTGCCCGGCCGCGACCAGACGTTCGACCACCGCGCGGACCTGGACGGCGGTGGAGGCCGCGACGTCCTCGCCCGGTCCGAGCCGGAGCGCGTCCAACACTACCGTCCACGAACTGCGGCCCGGCTCCAGGGCCGCGACGATCGAGTACGGCCAACCGGGCACCATCTGGTGCCTGCCCTCGCCACGGCCGAAGGTGTGGCAGAACGTCCGGTCGGGACCGGTGTCCGCGTCCGGCCGCAGCCACGGCGACACGTCGACCGCGAGCACGATCCGCCCGTCTGCGGCCCGGGGAAGCGGCAGCCGCGCCAGGGCGTCCCGCAGCCGGTCGGCGTCGATCCGGCCGTGGTTGACCGCGTCGTAGAGCGCTCCGTGACCGCGGCGATGCTCCGGCGCGAGCGACAGCCCGACCAGCGTCTTCACCGGCCCGTCCGCGCACAGCACCGCGTCCGCCAACTCGAACAGCGCATCACCACGACGGATCAGACAGGCATGGAACTCGCCCCGGAAGTCGGACAGTTCCGAGAACGCCTCAACGCGTCCCCGACGGTACGGCAGACTCGTCACCACGGCCTTCGCCCCGATCCCTCAGTGCCTCTTGGTCGAAGCACAGGATCCGGTGAAGACCACCAACGTCACGGAACATCACCCATACCCCGGACACACACGCGTCAGGCTGCTACGGGCCGAGCCCGAGGTTAAACGACAAGTTAGGTACCTGTTCCTAATCTGGCGCCGGTCGGGATCGACGGTTGGGCGCCGACGCGGAAGGATCTGGGGGTGGATCTGACTGCGATGAGTGACCGTGAGTACCTATCCCTGTTCGCCAAGCGGCCCGGCATGTATATAGGCCGGGTGTCGCTGCTCGGCGTAACCGCCTTCTTGGAGGGTTTCGACTTCGCCGCTCGCAGGTTCGGCGGTCCAGGAAGAGGCCTGGACGGTTGGCGCGACTGGTTGATGGCGAACCACCAGGTCAGCGACAACCTGGTGTGGGAGGCCCAGATCCGCGAGATCGCCCTTCCCGGCTGGCAAGGCGGATGGGAACTCTCCCCGGAGGCGGAAGCAGACGTGCTTGCCGTCCTGTTCGAGTTGCTGGACACCTTCCTCGCCGGGCGGGACGGCGAGTCGTCGACATCCTGAAAGGGTGTGTCCGGTCGATGAGGTGATCGGGCTGCCGGATCGCGCGTTGCTGTGGGAGCGTGGAAGGGCCCGAAATTGGTGAGAGTGGGTGACGGCCGGCCGGAGGGCCGTCAGTCCCTGTCGTTCTCGCGAGATGTCGGCTGAGTCGTCTGGCCCGCCATCGGACCCGCGCCACCCACACCGAGCGGACGGCGGGGAACTCGCGGACCCGCCGAACGAGTGCGTCGCGCAGGGCGACCGCCACCGGGTCGGTGGACCATTCGAGGTTCATTTCCGCTCCGGGCCCGTAGGCCGCCCAGTCCCGCAGCACGTGCTCGGAACAGATCGCCTGTCCGTTCTCGGAGCGGATCCCGAGCACGGCGACGCCGGTCTTCTCCAGTATGTCCCTCACCCGCACCGCGTCGCAGTGCACCATCCCGGCGGCCGCCGGCAGCAGTTGCGCGCCCAGCGCCACGTCGGTGAACCCGAGCAGCGTCGGTGGCTGCTCGTCGTCGGGGAGGAACATCACGGATCCGGTGTCGGTGACGGGAACGAACACCCCGCCCTCGAACAGCGCGGCGAGCACCGCCTCCGGCGCGGGCTCGAGGCCGTCCGCACGGCGGTCGAGAAGGTCGGCGAGACGTACGTTCGAATGCCCGATCACGCGTGCAGCGTAGTACCCGGACCTCCACCGGCCCCGCCCCATCGTCAAGGCAGCAGGTTGAGGCGTCACTCGAACGAGTGACGCCTCAACCTGCTGTCCTGTCGCACTCGGGATATCCGTGGATCTTGTCCAGCGCTGCAGGCTTGCCAGGTCGGTTGAGAACTGTCCATCCGCGCGTTCCCAGCCGACCCGGCTTGTGCGAAATCCCGGCGTGGCTGCCGAAGCGGATCCGATCAGGCGCTGGTTCGCGCCGCGACGGAACGGGCCATGAGCTCGGCGGCCCGGCGGACCTGTGCTGCGTACGCCCCCTGGCTAGAACGGGGGCTCCAGGGTGAACTCGCCCTCGGCAGACCAGGGATCATCCTGCTTCCGCCACTCCGCTGCCTCCCGTTCCCGCTGTTCGACGGTCGCGCGCGCCTCGGCGATCGTGGGGATGGAGTCGAGGGCCTCGGCCGGACGATCGTGCCTGATCAGCATGTCGGGCAAGTCGTGGTGAACCAAGTAGTGAGTGGAGGAGCGGAGCAGTGCGAGGGCCTCCTCCAGTCGTCCGTCCCGCTCCAGCAGCCGCGCCAGCGCGGTGTCCCACCGGCCCGGCTCCCGCTTGTTGAGGGCGGTGGCCTCCGAGATGCCCTCCGCGCAGCGGCCCGCCTCGCCCAGCAGCCAGAGCCGCAGGTGGCGGACCCGGTCCGGGTGCTCCTCGACGTATGCGTCGGTGAGCCCGTCCAGGAGTTCGAGCGCCCGGTCGGGCCGGCCGTCGTCGACGAGCAGTTCCAGCGCCCAGTGGAGGAAGTTCCAGCAGTCGTAGTACTCGTAGGTGGGCCGACCGGTCTCGATGGCTTCGTCGACCCTCCCCCGGCGGACGAGGAGGCGCATCAGTGCCGCCCGGTCCTTCGGGTGGTCGTGGGCCTCGATCCCCTCGCGCAACACGGTCTCCGCCTCGGACGCCCGCCCCGCGTCCTCCAGCGCCTTCGCGTACACGTCGAGAGCGGAGCGGTGGTCTTCGGCAGCCAGGGCCCCCAGCTCCTCGATCAGGCCCTGCCGGGCGAGGAGTTCCGCGTAGTACTCCGGGAAGTTGACGGGGTGGCGCCGGTCCGAGGCCCTCTCGGCACGCAGGACCTCGACGGCTTCGTCCGCACGCCCGGCCCGCTCCAGGACCCGGGAGATCAGCAACAGCACGTCCCACCGGTCGGTCCGGCCCGTCCCGCAGGACTCACCGCACCGCTCGCACGCCCCGGCATCCGCACGCTCCCCACGCTCCGCTTCCCGCGTGAGCAACTCCAGGACGAGGTCGTCGCGTCCCCGGCCCTCGGTCACCTCGACCAGGCGGGACCGGAGCCAGTACTCCCCGAGATGGGGCGTGAGCACATCGACGGCCTCCTCCACCCGTCCGCCCTTCGACAACAGCTCGGCGTAGCGGGCGCACACGTGACCGTCGCCCAGCTCGGCGGGGTCCGGACGCACCATCACGAGTGCCTCGTCGCCCTCGCCCCGGCGGATCATGATCTCGGCGGTGACCCACTCGGCGGCCCGCCAGCCGATATCCGTGAACGGGTCCACCAGGGCCAGCGCCCGATCGAACTCCCCGGCCGCACACAACTCCCGGGCCGCCGCCTCCGCACAGTTCCAGTCCCCACGCTCCCGCGCCGCCCGGATCAGCAGTTCCACCTGCCCCAGGTCGAGGAGGGTCCGAACCATCCGCGGGTAGACGCCACCATGGTTGCGCGCCTGCCAAGCAAGATCATCGACGTTCACGCGGGCACCCTACGAACTGCCACCGACAGCCTTCGCCCAGCCGCGGCCGGGGTGCCGACACAGGCCCCGCTCGGCTCGCGAAACGGCGAGAATCCGACACCACGGATGAGATCGAGTGAGAATCCGCCAACTGCAATATGACAGGACATCTCGACCAGTCACAGCAGTCTCACGAAGGGAAATTCGTAGGACATCGATCGTGAGATTAGGACACGCGGGCTGAGACCCTACACAGTTGGTCAGGCCGCGAATCCGACCCCGGAAGCGAACTCGAAGCCGCCCCAGTCCGACCCGAGATCGGCCAACACCTCGTCGGTCCACAACTCGTCGAGCATCCGTTCGTCGCCGGCCGCCCAGGCGCGCACGATCGCATCCCAACGGCGGACATTGACGCTGCGATGCCCGGCCACGCCCGCGCGCCGGTGCGGCTCGCGCACACCGGACTGGTCGTGCGGGTGCAACTCCACCCGTTGCCGCGCCCGTTGTTGTTCAACCGGCCGATCAGTGACCGGGCCACGTTGCGGCGGCGCAGGGCGCGGTAGGCGGCGTCGATCCGGCGCAGGTTCGCGCGGTTGGGGGTTTGGTCCTCGGCGAGCCAGGCGGCGAGGGTGCGGGGGGTGACAGTGATCCCGGCGGTGTCCATGGCGATGTAGCCGGCTCGCGAGGCGGTGAGGTAGCGCAGGCGTGCGGCGAGGCCGCGTTCGGTGTCGACGGGTGAGGTGACGCCGTCGGCGAGTTCGTCCAGGCGCTGCGCGGCCAGGGCGGAGGCGCGCATGCCGCGCATCCCATATTTGCCGGGCTCCAGGGAGCGATACGGCATACGCGTCAGTTCCTCTCAGGCGTGGCGGTGGTGGGGGCGGCGGGGTCGGTACTGCTGGCGGTCAACTCTTTTCCTTGGTCTGGAGAATGTACGTGTCCTTGATCTTCACGTCGCCCACCCCGCGGCCCTCGGTGAACACGGTGCGCCAGTCGCCGCCGGTGAGGTGGAGTTCGTCGGTGCCCATCATGCGCACCACGGCGAGGCCGCCCCGGTGGGCCTTGAAGGCCTTGACCCACAGGTTGGAGAACGCCTGGGAGCGGATGATGTGCATCCAGTCCGGGCGGTTGATCTCCCGGTTGTAGTTCGAACCACCCATCGTGGACACGAGTTTGGCGTACATCTGCTTCACGTAGTCCAGCGTGACGTCTTCGCCGTCGGCGATCGCGGTGTCGCGGGCGTCGCGCAACGCGGTGCGCAACCGCTCGAGGAGGTTCTCGGTCGCCACCGCGGTCCAGGATTCGAGGACCTGTGGTTCCTCGCACAGGTTGCCGTACGCGGGCGACGCACAGCGCAGGAGCAGGCGCAGGGTGGGGTCGGTGATCCACAGCGGCCCGGGCTCGTCGCGGTCGCCGAGCGGGTTCGGGAGATCGTCGTGCTGCCAGGCCGGGGGCTCGACGAGGTAGATGCCGGCGCGGCGGCGTTTGCGCCCGCGCGGTCCGTCGAAGTCGTCCAGGTCGGGGCCGGCGCGGTGTTCGAGCGGGCCGATCGGGAGGTGGGCCTTGAGTGCGGACAGGTAGGCGGCGTTCATGTCCAGCGCGACGACCTCGTGATCCCCGGGGGGCAGGTGTTTGTTGCGCCACTTGGGGCGGGCCTCCCATACCGCGTCCGACTCCTCCTTGCTCCGTTTGCGCAGCAGGTCGGGCAGGGGTGGGTACCAGGTGTGCTCGTACCGGGACCCGGCCCGCGACAGACGCAGGAGCTCCATCACATCCGGAATCGCCCGCCGGGCCAACGCCTCGCTCGCGGCGGTGATGTCGCCCTCGGCGGCGGCGAGTTCCTCGGCGACCGCGCCGGCGATCGCGCCGGGCAGGGGGTCCTCGTCGGTGTCCACCACGACCCTGCGCGCCTTCGACGCGGCCGGGGTTTTCGGCGCGGCGGACGTCGTGTGGGCGCCGGCGCGGGCGGGCGTGGTCGGGGGGCGGGGCGCGGTCGCCGGTGCGCCGGCCGGGGGCCGGTCCTGTCGGCCCTGGGCTTGTTCGCGGGGTGCGGGGGCGGGGGGGTTCGGCGTTGTCGGCCGGGGGCGCGTCGGCCGGACCGGTCCCGGCCGAGGCGGTCGAGGCCGGTGGCGGGGTCGGTGAACCGGACGTGGGCGAGGTCGGCGTGCAGGGCCGCCTGGGCGACCGGGCCCAGGTCGCGTTCGGCGACGATCGCGAACGCCTGCTCACCCTCACGCGTCAGATGCACCACGGTGTCGGCCTTGGCCAATGCCGCCGCAACCTCCGGTGGCTCGGCCGCACCGGTCTCCCACACGGCCACCACCGGCACGTCCAGATCCGCCGCCAACCGGCGCAACACGGCCACACCGTAACGGACATCGGAAACAGCGGGACCGGCGGCAGGGAGAAGGTGGTTGAGAGGATCCACCGCCACCAGACGCAGGCCCGCGATGTCGGCGGCGGTCTCCCGGAGCAGATCCAGGGTCAGGTCGGCGCCGTCGTCCAGGAGCAGCCCCCCGGCGGCCAGGCGCGCCGACGCGGCGTCGGCGGTTGCGCGTTCGGTGTCGGTGAGGGTGCCCGCGCGCAGCCTGCGGTGGTCGACTCCGGCGGCGGCTGCGGTCAGGCGGGCGGCGATGTCGGCGCGGGGGCGGCCGGGCGTGCACGAGAGCACCGCGTTCGGCTTGTCGGGGTCGTCGGCCGGGGCCAGGGTCGCGGACAACACCGTGCCCGCCGCCAACAATCCGGCGCCGGCTCCGGGCGCACCGACCACCAAGACGAGTCGGCCGGGCAACGCGCCGCCGCCCGAGGCCTCGTCCAAGGCGGTGGGGCCGAAGGAGACCGCCCGGCGGCGGGCGGTGGTCGCCTCGCCCAACGCGGTCGCGAACTCCGCGACGCGACGGCTGGTCTGCGGGGAGGTGGGCTGGTCCGGCGTGGTGTCGTCGGTGTCAGGGGGCGTGGTCTCCGGCGACGCTGGTTGGGTGGTGGTCGCGGGTGCCGGCGCGGCCGAGAGGTGGGTGATCTGGGCGTAGACGGTGCGGTAGCGCAGCACCAGCTGTGGCGTGCCCGTCGCGGCGGCGCGCACGAGGTTGCCCAGGTGCTGCCGGGCCGCGGTCATCGTGAACACCGGCAACTCGCCTTGCGCGGCGATCATATCCGGGGCGGGCTGCGCCAGCACGGCCCGTACGCCATGGGGGGCGTGGATCACGATCCGGGCGCCGCCAGCGGCGTCGGCCACGACCTGGGCCCACTTGCGGCGGACCTCCTCCACACCCAACGCCACGTCCGCTCCGGACCCGGCCGGGAGGTGGCGCGGGGGTTCGGTCCGCTCGTCCTGATCGGACGCACGGCTCTCGTCGCTCATCCGCCCGACCTCTCCCACGGCGGCAAACCGACTCCTCTGATCCTACCGTGATCCGACGCGAGAACCTGGCGAATCATAAGGAATTCGAGCGGGGGATGCGGGGGTTGGCGATGCTCGGGCACGTCCCGGATGTGACCATGGCTGGTTGACGGCGGTGTCGAAATGCCGATGCTGGCCCGGCGGCCGGACCCGCCCGGTGTCGGTGATGTTCACCGGTGGTGGTGCGTCCCGGTCGGTCGTTGTCAGTCGTCGTCGGTCGGGGGCGTCGTGGGCTCCGGTAGCGCACCCTGCAGGTGCGCGACGCGGGGACCGCCAGGTGCGGACACGGGTCGGGGTTCGGGTCGGGGTTCGGGTCGGGGATCACTTCGGGGCGGTCGCGGAAAGTCCGGGAGGGGTTCGCGGGCGAACCGCCTCGCGGCTCCGAGTTCGCGTCGTGATTCCTCGCACAGGCGAACGAGTTTCTCCTCGGCCCAGGGGGCCGGCCAGAGTTGGAGGAGATAGGAGTCCCCGCTTCCGCGGCCGGCGCGTTCGTCGCCGCGGTTGTTCGCGTACACCCGCACCCGGTAGTCCCCGGGGCCGAACACGGCGAGGTCGCCGAACAGGAACGGATGCCGGGACTCGAGCACACGCAGCCCTTGCGAGGGAACCGCGACGGAAACCTCCGCAACGTCCTCCCAACCGGGCTCCAGAGGCGGCTCCCGGTCGAGGGTCTCGGTGACCAGCGGCACCTCCCCCGTGCGTGTACCCGTGGCGATGCGCACCTCCTCCCCACGGGCCGAGACCAACCCCGTCGTCAAAGACTGTGGCCAGCCCCGGGGCCGTTCCTCCCCGGGCACGAGGTAGAAGCTCCCGTACTCCGTGAAAACGGTGCCCCGTGTTCTGTCGGCCATACCGCCTCGCCTCCTCGGGAGCCTGCCCCGACGTCGAACCCATCCCTCGCGAGGATACGTTCGCTGCCGTGGAAGGCCCCGAGGACAGCACCGGCGGTGTTGTGCCGGGTCGGCGGCGAAGTGGCCCGGTCGGCCCGGGAGTACGGGACGGCTCGCCGAGCGGCTTCGATCACGGCGGGCACGACGGGGTCGAACCGCGAGTGAGTCGACTTCGAGGGTCAGGGCGTCTCGTCGGGCCGCGCCGACACCGGATCCCAGACGTTGCCTCCATCCGCCCAGGTCCACAGCCACTCGCGCAGGGACCGCGCCGCGTACCGCAGCCCGTCGTGTGGATCCTCGCCCCGGTCCGGTTCCCAGCCGTCGGAGTCCCAGAGCAGCACCGGATGATCGACCGCGATCAGCGAGACGTACCACTCCATGCCGCACCCGCCACCCGCCGGGAAGAACCACGAGGCCGGCGGCCGTCTCCACTCCGGCCGCCGGGCGTGGAGGGTCGTTGCGCACGGCCAGTGCGGGTAGTACCACTGCGGGATGCTGCGTGGCTTCAGCGACGCGAGACCGCCTTCCGGCCCGAACCCCCCGTCACCGATCTCGGTGTGGACACGCCGGAGCAACCGGGGAAGCCGGTACCCGAGCCGGCCCTCCGCAGCCTCGACGTCGACCGACGTCAGCGGCGGGAACGGCTCGTCCGGCATGCAACTGCCGGACGCGACCGCACCCTCCCCGCCCCACGCGAGGGCGCGCAACCTCTCCACGAGCACATCGTCATCCGCACCGGTGCGGCCGATCCGATCGATCACGGGCCGGAACTCTATTACGCAGGCCCGACGCAACCCCGGGGTGACGATCGCGCGGCAGGTCTTCAAGCCTGGGCAAGGTCGAGCAGCATCCTCTCGGCCTGCCGTCCAACCTCGGGCGCTGTGCTGTCCGCACGGGCCTGTCGCTACCGTCGTTCTTCGTACGCAAAAGCGAGGGGGTCGAGTTGACGGCGGGATCGTGGCAGCTCAGACGGGGTGACACGCACGTCGAAACGTTGGTTCTCGAAGAGATCGACATGTTCTGGACGGACTGCCGGTTCGAACCGGGGCCGGGCTGGGGCGAGATCAGTCCTTTGTTCGACGCGCTGAAGATCGCGTGGCAGTACGGCGGGACCGATGAACGGGCGCGGGCCGATCAGGACATCGCGGCACAGCAGATGGTGCTCGTTCCCGATGACGGCAGCGAACCGCTCACCGGCATGCTGCTGCGGATCCACGAAGACCGCGCGCGGTTCCGAGGGTGACGCGAACTCGTTCCCGACCGGCCCACTCACAAGCGGGCGGCTTCCGGCGATCCGCGAGTGCAGGGCGGCTTCGGGGTCACCCTTGCGATCAGGGCAGTCGTAGCCCATGACGGTCGCGAGTTCGACCGCGCGGCCGTCTCGGCCGCGGTGCGGACCGCGCCGGCGGGTCCGGCTTCCTTCAGCCGGCGCCCCCGCTCCGGGGCCGATGCACACGAACGCGGTCTCGGCTTCCGAACGTGCCGCGGCCTGGGCCGGCGATCGGATCGGCCGTCGGGGTGGTCGAGGTGGTGCGCGTCGCGCGAATCGCACCCGCAGGTCCCTGCCTGCCGGGGGTCAGCGCGGTGCGACGCGCCTCGCCGAGGCGGCGCAGCGCGTCGTCGAGTTCGGCTTGGGCGTGTGGTCGGGCCAGGTGGTGGTGTGGTCGGTGCCGGCGGTGGTGTGCACCGGCCGGCGCGGCTCCCTCGCTGTGGTTTGTTTCCGGAGTCACGGCCGAGGATCGATCACAGATCGGCGGCGTCGATCCAGCAGATCGTCGCCACCAGGTCCCGGGCCGTGTCGGTGGCTTCGGCCGCAAGCAGGGCCCACTCCCGGCATTCGGCGACGATCTGCGGCCAGGGCCTGCCGCGGTCGATGCCCCAGTCGATGTCGGGCCCGGGACCTCCGAACACTCCGCCGTCCGCCCCGATCTGCCAGACCTCGAAGGAGAGCACCGCCTGCCCGTGTCCGACGAGATCCTCGATGGCCTCGGCGAGGCGGGCCGTCGGCCATGCGGAACCCAACCCCGGAACCGGACGCCGCAGCGCGGCGGCGCGGGCCGGAAGCACGACGTCGCGGGCACCGAGTTCGGTGAGCGCCCAACGCAGCGCTCCACCTTCACAGTCGTCGGGATCCTCGCCCCGCCGCCGGAAGGCTTCATATGCCTGCGACAGACGCGGCACGGCACGGTGGATGCCGAGATCGCCCAGGGCTTCGGCGGCCCACTGCCCGACCACGCTGTTGTCGCTGCCCGGCATGCGCGTGAGGGCGTCGCCTGGACGCGGATCTCCCAGCGCGGTGAAGACCTCGATGGCGCACAGCTGCCCGAACGAGCCCAACCCCGGTGCTGCCGCGATCAACGGGTCCAGCACCCGCGGCCCCAGGGCGATCAGCGCATGCTGCGCGTCCTCGGCCACCTCACCCGAATCCGCGTCCAACTCACCGACCAGCCGAGCGATCACATCCCCCATGGGCGTCGAGTCCGGCCCGCGGGTGTCCGACAGGCCGGCGAATATCCCAGGCCGCGGGTCCGCCGCGCGGCACCCGCCAAACCGCGCGAACCCGATCGACCTTCCCGGCGCGTCCTTGACTGCATGACGACGCAGCCGGTGCACGGCAGTTGCCACCCTCGACGGGCACGCACCCGCGACCACGCGCTCGAAGGCGCGACAGTCGTGAACGGAACCTGATGCCGGTGTGATGTCGCGGCCCTCGCTGTGAAAATCTCGGGGCATGCCCGAACCGCGGAAATCTGCCGACCGTCCGGTCCGGCTGCTGGGCTTCTGGGGGACGCCCGAGAACCGGTCCCTGCCGAACCCCGCCGATCTCGTCGACGCAGCGTGGGAGGAGTCGCAACGGCAGTGGGTCGCGGACTACCTGAACCACGGGCAGGTCGCCGGCTCCTGGATGGGCGCATCGAGGTGCAGGCTGTGTGCGTGCTCCAACGGTTCCCGTGATCTCACCGACGGCCACTACCTCTGGCCGGAAGGACTGGCCCACTACGTCCTCGACCACGGTGTGAGGTTGCCGACCGAGTTCCTCGGTCACATCGAGCGCAGACTCGAAGCCCTGGAAGAACTTGAGCGGGACTCCTCCTGGTGGCGGCAGAACGCTGCCGCGACATAGGGCGTCGGCGGTTGGGTCACGGCCGGCACGGTGTCGGCGTACACGGGAGAATGCGGCTCTGACACGAAAATACGGTGCACTTGTGCAGGTCAGGCGGCCGCGATGGGGTCGAAGCGGACGGTCAGCCCGAGGCTGTTGGCTTCTTTGATCATGCGGCGCATGGCGCGCGCAGGGTCACGTTTGGTGAAGTAGTCGGCGCCGAGTTCGCGGTAGGGAGCATGGTCGTTCAGGACGTGCCAGATGGCGATGGTGATCTTGTGCATGACGGCAACCAGAGCGCGTTTCCCGCCTCGGCGGGCGGAGACGCGGCGGAAGAACACCGACAGATAGGAGTCCTTGTTGCGGATCGCGGCCATGGCGGCGACTCCGAGCAGGCGTTTGAGGTTACTGTTGCCGTGTCGGGTCTGCCCTGACTTCTTCACCCCGGCTGATTCGTTCTGTCCCGGGCAGACGCCGATCCAGGAGGCGAGGTGCCGGGCAGTGGCGAACCGGGTCATGTCTCCGCCGGTCTCCGCGAGGATCACCTCGGCCGCCAGACGGCCGATCCCGGGGATGGTGTCGAGCAGGTCCAAGTCCCGTTCCCTCTCGGTCAGCAGAACGGTGATGCGCGTGTCGAACGCCGTAGCGGTGGACCGCAGGCGGTCGATCTCGTCGAGATAGTGACGGATCATGAAGGCGTGGTGGTCGGTGAAGTCCCCGTCCAGGGCTTCGATCAGGGCAGGAATCTTGGCACGGGCCTTGCCCACGGCGAGGTCCGCGAGGTGCTCGGGGTCTCGCTCGCCCGCGATCAGCCCTTCGAGGATGGCCCGGCCCGAGACGCCGAGCACGTCGGTCAGGACGGAGGTGAGTTTCATGCCGGTGTCCTCGAGTTCCTTCTCCAGCCGCTGGGCCTCCCAGCCCGCAGCGCGGACGATCTCGGTGCGCCGGCGGGTCAGGTCACGCAGTTCCCGGATCGCACGCTCGGGCACGAAGGACGCCATCACCATCCCCGACGCGCCGGCCCGGGCCAGGAACGCCGCGTCGTTCGGGTCGGTCTTGCGGCCACGGATGCCCTTGAGGTGTGCGGGGTTGACCAGCATCAGGTTCAGGTGCGGCTGCAGCAGGTAGTACACACCCCGCCAGTAATCGGACGTCGCCTCCATGACCACCACCTCGACCCGACGTTCGATCAGCCAGGCCAGCAGTCGCCGTAGTTCGGCCCTGTTGGTGCCGAACCGTTCCGTCTCCAGGCTCCACGTCCCGCTCCGCACCGGGCTGGGAGTGCGCGCGCAGGCCAGCAGAAACCGCTTGCCCAAGTCCACTCCTGCGGAGCGCAGATGGATGACCTCGTCCTTCACGTCCTGCCGCTTCACGACCACTCCCCACTGCTTTGCACGACCGAGCAGAGCGGGCGCCTCGGAGAGGTCAAGGGAAGACTCGGAATCTGACACGCGTGCTCCCGGCAGCAAAGGACGCCGCCATGGCGACAAACCGTGGTCCCCTGGCTGACCCCCATCGCCATCCTGGCAAACGAGTTCACTGACATCGCAGAGCAATCGGCTGACCGAGGCACCCGCCATCAATTTTCTCGTCCCCGAGGTGATCAGCGCAGCCACTCAGGCGGTCCTGGCAAGATTTTCGTAGCCGGAGATCATCCCGAGACGGTGGTCTGCCGATCCGGATGTGGGTGCGGTTCGTTTCGAGGACCGACACTGATCATCCAGTGAGCGCGAACTTCCGTGCGGGAGCGCCGGTTACGGGCGGATGGAAGCCCATCTCGTCGAGGATCAGAATTCCCCGGTCGGGATCTCCGACGAGCTCCACAACCGCGTCACGAACGTCGTCACGCAGAGCATCGGCGTCCCAGCGGTAGTGATTCAGCAGCCGCTGCATCCCCTGAGGACCGGCCTCCCCGGCCGCCTCCGCCAGAGTCCAGCCGTTCTTGCGCTCCGACTCGCCAAGCAATCCCCGCAGATAGGACACCATCCGCCGGCGCGGCTCCACCCGCCCGAACCGGCCCGCGAAGTCCGCGAACGCATCTGACCAACCGTCAACTATCTCCATCGACACGAACGGACCAACGACCGTGATGACTTCCGGTCACGGAGTGTCGTTGCAGTACTAGTGCTAAGTTCCGCTTTGGGTGGGTAAGTAGTGGTCAAACAGTGCTGTTTCGGCTGCTCGGGGGCGAGTGTGGTGCCGAAGTTTCTGATGGC
>NZ_JBITJP010000046.1:0-44995 GCF_044460165.1 Embleya sp. NPDC050154 | reverse complement strand
CCGCACTACGCCGAGACGTTGCGGCTGTGGCGCGAGCGCTTCAACCGGCGCGCGGACGAGGTCGATTCGTTGGGCTTCGACCATGTGTTCCGGCGCATGTGGAACCTGTATCTGTCCTGGTCCGAGGCCGGTTTCCGGTCCGGCTACCTGGACGTGCGGCAATACCTGCTGATGGAGGCATGAGCGACTCGGGCGGTAATGGTCGGCAGGCAAGGGCTGTTACTCGACCGACGCGAGAGTCGCTTCGTTTGTCGACCGAGATCGTAGGGTGCCTCGCTCAGCGGCGGGCACTTCTCCGCACGCCTGATCGACCGCGACGACAACGAGCGCGTGGGCAGCCGGTTGGGCAGCACCTTCTACGGCGAACACCGCATGCTCGACGGGGATGCCTTCCTCGTCACCGTCGTTCCCTGACGGAGCTGAACCGTGTGCGAAGGCCCAGGTTCTTCCGGGACTGTCGAGCCCGGCCCTGCTGGACGGGTCCCTTGCTTGCGAACGACGAGATGTTCGGTGAGCGTAGAGGTCGATGGGTCTTCCTGTGCCGAAGGTGTTGATCAGGGTCTGGAGTTCGGCGGGCGGGGGCTTGGTCGACCTTGCCCGCCAGTAGCGTTGCAGCGTGGCCAGGGTGCCAACCAGCCACGGACGGCCCGGATCGCTTGGGGCCGGGAGGCCGTTCGGGGCTGGTGGGACGTGGGAGTTCCCCCTCTCTGGGTGGTGCGGTTCCAACTCCTCGGCATCGACGCACGGGGGCGGGGGCGGGGCGGATTGGTGGCGAGATACCAGGTAGGTGGCCTCGGCCGGCAGTGTCGCCGGGTCGGCGGTGGCCACCACCAGGCGTGTCGTCCCGTCCGGACCCCACCACCCGAGCCTCGCGTCGGCGGCCACCAGGTCTCGGTGTGCCCGTCACGAAAGCGGCGGATCACCGCGTTCCAGTCGCCGGGATCGCCCGGCCCGCCCCAGGTCGGGACGCGGGCGGCGTCGACCGGGGTATGGGCCTGGTCGCCCTGGGTCCGGATCCCGTGGCGCGGCTTCAACGCCGTCACGAACGGCATTCCGGCGTCGACGAGTTCGCTGCGGAAGCCGTCCCGGTCGCCGTGGGCACAGTCTGCGGCGACCGCCTGAAAGGACACCCCGGCCTTGTCGGCCTCGCGGGCCAGGACGGCCCCGATCCGCAGTTTCGTGCGGAAGTCGGGGTCGTTCCCGCCTTGTGGGAAGTGGTGGGCCGGGGTGCAGCGGGTCGGGCGCACGCATCGCCACGACCCTGATCCACCACATGGTCGACCGCGGCATCCGCTACGGGCTCCAGACGATGTGCGAAGGCGGCGGTCAGGCCAACGCCACCATCTTCGAACTCCTGGCATGACACCGGCCGGGCACACCGGCATCGGCCCTGCCCGCACTCGGTTCCGCGGGACCACACGACCTGCGGAACCGCACACCTCAACAACACCGAGCAAGGAGCTGTATCGATGAGTCGTTACGACGGACGGTCGCTGTTGTCACCGGGGCGGCACGGGGGATCGGGCTGGGCATTGCCACCCGGCTGGCGGCGGAGGGCGCCTCGATCGCGATCATCGACCTCGACGAGGCGGCGGCGAGCCAGGCCGTCAAATCCCTGCCGCTGGCCCCAGCGGCGAAGGCGTATGCGATCGGCGCCGACATCAGCGACGAAGCCGCCGTCGAGGCGGCGGTCGACGGTGTCGTCGACGAGCTGGGTGGCGTCCACGTACTCGTCAACAACGCCGGCATCACCCGCGACGGCCTGGTCTTCAAGCTGACCGAGAACGACTGGGACCTCGTCATGAACGTGCACCTGAAAGGCGCCTTCCTGATGACCAGGGCCGCGCAGAGGCACTTCGTCGCACAGAGGTACGGCAAGATTCTCAACCTCTCCAGCACCTCCGCACTCGGCAAGCGAGGGCAGGCCAACTACGCGACCGCGAAGATGGGGATACAGGGCCTCACCCGCTCCCTGGGCATCGAACTCGGGCCGTTCGGAATCAACGTGAACGCCATCGCACCAGGATTCATCGTCACCGAGATGACCGACGCGACCGCGGCACGCCTGAAGATGGACGTCCAGGAGTTCCGCAAAATCGGAGCCGAGAAGAACCCGATCAAGCGCGTCGGCTTCCCCGACGACGTCGCAGCGGCCGCCGCGTTCCTGTGCAGCGACGAAGCGTCGTACATCACCGGCCAAACCCTGTACGTCGACGGCGGCGCCAAGCTGTAGTCACGCCGGCCCGACTACCACCCTCTTCTCGCCGAGACCGCCACGGCGACGCCCCCGACAGCCGTTGAAACCAACTTCTCGGCGGGCGGCTACCAGCTCGGCCCGTAGAACGGGGGTGTCCCCGATGCCTGCGGCAAGCCGGAGGGTCAACCCTGACCCCAGTGTGACGCTGGTGGGACGGTCAGCAAACGGGCCTTGTCGCCGGCCGCGACGGCAACACACCCCGGGGCTGGGGCCGTTGCCCTTGCGCCTGGGTCAAAGGCCTGTTCGACACGATCACCGCCAGATTCTTGGACGCACAGGGCAGGGCAGGGCAGGTGGAACTCACCCGAGTCCAAGCGGCGGTTCCGGGAGTGTCGCCGACCGGCGCCACTCGCATTACATGAGCAGACAGGGCCATCCAACGATCCAGCCGACCCCGGCGACCGCGTGGAACCGGGAACGGCGACCCCCCGCAATCAGGAGTGCCGACCGTGACCACAGCCCTCCACCCCGGAAGACAGACTGCCGCACAAGCCCTCGCCGACCACCTGGGCGCAGTCAGCCGCCCGGCCGTCATCATCGAACTCCCCTCAACACCCCAGGGCGGCCACGGCGCCCGAATCGAGGCATGGGCGGACATCGAAGGCGGCGGAGTCGCCGTATCCGTCATGCCCTACGTCAGCGTCGCCCGCAAGCCCGAATCCCACCCGATCGCAGAACTGTTCATGCCCTCCTGGGCGACCCGCGCGGAGATCCTGGGCCCGTTCGTCGAGGGCATCCTCACGCACGGCCCCCGCTTCGGGACCCGGCACGGAGGGACACACAAGGCACTCGGTGACCTCGATCTCCGAAAGGTCGCCGCACGCCTGGGCATCGGAACCACCGCCGCCGGCCTCCACATCGATGCCCCATGGGACGAACCCCTCATCCTCGTCCAGCCCGACCCGATGCCCGACGGCCACCCGGATCCCGTCTCCATCGCCCTCTACGGCTCATGGAACAACGCGTCGCTCACCGCTGCCCTGCGCCCACTCATCCACGCGATGCAGGCCCGGTGACCACACCACAAAGGGACCGCGCGCACACGCCCCGCCGTCCTCCGCACCTACTGTTGACCGACGGCGGCCGAATCCGAGGGGCGCTGGCCGGCCGGTTGGGAACGAGTCCGTGTCACCCTCGGAACCGCGCGCGGTCTTCGTGGATCCGCAGCAGCATGCCGGTGAGCGGTTCGCTGCCGTCATCGGGAACGAGCACCATCTGCTGTGCCGCGATGTCCTGATCGGTCCGCGCCCGTTCATCGGTCCCGCCGTGCTGCCACGTGACCTTCGGCTCGAACAGAGGACTGATCTCGCCCCAGCCCGGCCCCGGTTCGAACCGACAGTCCGTCCAGAACATGTCGATCTCTTCGAGAACCAACGTTCCGACGTGCGTGTCACCCCTTCTGAGCTGCCACGATCCGGGCGCCAACTCGCCCCCCTCGCCATTGCACTGCCGGAAACGCCTGTACGGACGGCAGGACGGGATGCGTCCTTGCAGGGGTGGGCACGTTCCACGGGCGCGGCGCGAAAACATCCGGTATGCGTCCGCCAAGGCGTGCGATCTCGCCACGCAACCAGTCTCCGAGAAAGACGGTGGCGGCCTGGCTCGAGGCAAGGACATGCGCGACTCCTTCGTTGCCGACGTGGATCGTCGGACCCTCGGGCGTGTCTTCAAGCCCCCGTCGGGCTCCGCCTTCCGCGCGGCTTCCTCACGGCACCCGACGCACGCGCCGGCCGCGACGACCCCGTCGCCCGGTGGCCGGTCGACCGGCGACGTGGGCACAGTGGTGCGCCTGCACCTCGCAGAGAGGGAGCCTGACCGGCTCTGTTCGCGTGTCGTGGTTCCGGCTCGAGTTCTGTGTGCCCTATGCGCTCGGCAACTCCGTGTCATGGACGCGGGTTCCGGTGGCCGGCGCGGGCCGCGGACCTCTCGGAGTTTACGGGCGGTGCCTTTGCCCCAGAGCCGGTTGAAGCGACCTGTGTGTGTATCGCCCGTAATGAGGTCACGAGGCAGGTGTCGCCTTCTTGAAGACTTCGAACACGGCCAGGTAGTTCTTGCCGCCATGGCCCTCGGCGATCGCCTGCTCGGCGATCGCCTTCATCAGCCGCGGCTGGTCGGAGTGGATGCCCTGCTCCAAGCAGGTGCGGGTGATGTGGTCGAGCGCGTTGAGGTTCATCTCCATGGTGCCCACGTCGCCGGGGTAGTTGCCCTTGTCCAGGTCGGGAGCCTGCTCGGTGAGGGTTGAGTCCAGTATCGAGGGCATGAACCAGTTGAGTGCGAGATCGGCGAATGTGACCGCCGAGACGTTTGCCGACCCGACCAGCGCGGTGGCATGCAGAAAGCCGTTCATGGTCGCGTACATCATGTCGAGCAGTGCCGCGTTGTACAGCACCGCCAGGCTGGGGTCGGAGCCGAGGTACCGGGGAGCGCCCATGCCCGCCAGCGTCGCCCGATGCTTGTCGAAGACGTCCTGTGAACCGCTGTAGAGGAAGACGGAGTCGGGGTGCCCGACGAGGGGCGGCGGCACCATGATCGCGCCGTCCAGGTAGTCGATGCCTCGCTCGGTTGCCCAACTGACCGCTGCGCGCGCCTCTTTCGGAGTACCGGAGTTGAGGTTCACCAGTACGCGGCCCTTCAAGGCGTCACCAGCGGAGTCGAGGACCGCGTACATGGTCTCGTAGTCCTTCAGGCAGATGATCGTGACAGGGCTCGCGGACACCGCCTCGGCGACGGTCCCCGCGCGGTGGACGCCCCTGGTGACGAGGCTGTCGGCTTTCTCCGGGGTGCGGTTCCAGACGGTCGTGAGGTGGCCGTGCCCCAAAAGCGTCTCGGCGAGGGCGAGGCCCATGGGGCCAAGGCCGATGACGGTAACGGGTGCGTGCTGCGGGCTTGCTGATTCCTGGTTCGTCATGCGGCATAGACTGCTGTCTCACATCGATGTGAGAGTCAACTGAACGTGGTGGTCGTCACATGCGCATGGGAGAGTTCTCCCGGCGAACCGGGGTCAGCCAACGCCTGCTGCGCTATTACGAGGAGCAGGGGCTGCTCAAGCCATCGCGGCGGCCAAGCGGATATCGCGAGTTCACGGAAGCGGACATAGCCACAGTGCGGGGCATCCGCCTGCTGCTCGGCGCCGGTCTCAACACCGCCACGATCGCCGAACTGATGCCCTGCATGGTCGACGATGGGCAGACCCTGACCCCGGCCTGTTCTGGCATGCTGCCCGACCTCAACCGCGAACGTGAACGCATCAACGAGGCCGTGGCCGGCCTGCTGGCCGCACGGGAGACGCTGGACACCGTCATCGCCGCCACGGTGCAGGCCGGAGACGACGATCCGGAAGCCTGCTACGCGGCCGGTGCCGCAAAGCCGCCCGGCGACGCCACTGCGGAACCGCTCGGCATCAGGTCTGACTAGCGCCGGATCAGGCGACGTTCACCCTGTTCACGACGGCGCGGAGGCACCGGCCGTCGGCGCGGCGGTTTCGCCGTTTCCGGCCGCGGGGCCGGCGGTCGGCAGTTCACCGCGCGGTACGACCCGGAGACCGAGACCGCCCGCGCTCTCGCCGCGCTGAGCACCGACCCGGGGAGGCCCCTGGAGATGATCAGCGACGACTGGGACAGGCGGCTGTTCGCACGATCCGACATCGATGTTCCTCAGCCCCCGGTTACCGGAAGCGCTGGGGTAGGTGCCGTCCACGATCCGGCGGCATCTGCGAGCCCTGACCGCTCTGGGTCTGGTCGAACTCGGGGCCGGAACATCGATATCAGATCGTGCGCCAAGCCCGCGTCGGCCCTGGTGACGGGCCGACGCGCCATGCCTGGCCGGTGAGATCGGAGACTGAGGCGCAGCCAATCCCCCACTATCTGCGGCAACTCCGGGTGCGAGCTGCGGAGACTGTTCCCGGGGCGGACGCGAAGCGACCCCGTTGTCTGCGGCAAGCCGCGCGACGAGGTCATGGTGGAGGCCGTGGCGTTGCCGGTCGCGGCCGGGCCGACGGTGCGGGCGGCGGCGGGCGCGTTCCTCGACACGCAGCCGAACCCGAACACCACCCGCGCGTAGGCCACCGCCGTCGGCAAGGTCGCCGAGCACCTGGGCGAGACCCAGCCGCTCGCGTCGGTCGCCGATGACGAAGTCGGCAAGGTGCTTGAGTTCGAATGGAGCGGCGCCGCGGTCGACACATGGAGCGCGCGCGGCGGCGCTGTCCTGGTTCGCCTGGTGCCGGGAGCGCGTGCACGCGGCACCGTCGATGCCCGCGTGGGCGAAAAGGCTGCCGCCGCCAGACTCGGCGACCCCGATGCGGTCGAAGACCGCGATCGACCGGCCACTCGCCCGCCGCGAGGTCGGTCTGCGGGAGAAATCGCTCCACCGGATGCTCTACGAGACCGCGGCCCGCGCCGACGAGATCCTCGGGCTCAACGTCGAAGAGCTGAACCTTGCCCAACGTCGCACACCGATACGGGAAACTCGGTACACGAGGTGGTCACCGGCACCGGGGGTCGGCTGATTGGGCATTTCCGGCGGCTTCATCGAGGCCGATGCCTGATTAAACTTGGCACCCTGCTTAGGGGGTTGCCTCACCCGACCCGCGTGACGACCTTCATCCCGGCCAGCTCCCGGGTGAGCCCGCGCCCGTCGCCGAGGGCGTCGTCCCCGCCCTCCATGTCGAGGCGGTGGACCGTCGGGTCGTCCGTGTCCTGCTCATCCAGGTCGGCGACGTACCAGTGGTAGTCGCCCTTTTGGCCGATGCCGTACCAGGCGCGCCGCTCGCGGAAGTACCCCGCCTCGATCTCCGTGCCATGGAAGTCGACGAGGGCGTCGGAGTAGTCGTCGACGCGGACGTCGCCGGCCGTGAAGACGACGGCGAAGAGCCGCTGCGCCCACTCCGGCACCTGCCGCTTGCCGGCCGGTGTGGCGACGACCCAGTCGATCGGCGCGAACCGATCCGGCATCTGCCCGCCGAGTCGTCCGAGCCGTTCGATGACGTGCTCGCCAGGGCCGCCGGCCGGCGGTGGTGGCACCGCGCCGGCGTCCCACAGCAGCTCCCGCAGCACCCGCTCGCTCTCGGAGTCCCCGTCGACGAGGGACAGCGGCGTCGCCTCGGACGACAGGGAGATGTCGGGGTTCGCGCCGGCTGCCAGCAGCAGCCGGACGCACTCGGTCTGAGCCGTCCTCAGGTCCTCGTCGAAGGTCAGGCACTGGAAGCAGACCCCGAGCGGGGTGTCGTCGCCGGAGTCCACGGCGCCGAGGTCGGCACCGGCGTCGATGAGGAGCCGTACGACGGCGGGGTCCGGGATGCTGCCCATCGTGAGGCTGTCCACGGCGACGTGCAGCGGCGTGGAGCCGGCGAAGACGTCGCCCCAGTCGGCGAACCACCGCCCGGCGGCGACCTCCTCGGTCGTCGCCGCCCTCGGGTCCGCGCCCGCTCCCAGCAATGCCGCGACGACCTCGGCGGACCTGGCCGCCGCCGCCAGATGCAGGGGCGTGACCCCGGAACCGTCGAGCGGCCCGAGCGCGGCCCCGTCCCGCAGCGCCCGGTTCACCGCTGCCGAGTCGCCGGCCGCACAGGCCGCCGCGAAATCCCCCGTGGACATCCAACTTCCCCTTCGTCGACGGATCCGCTCATCACCAGCGGCGACGCGATGGTACCGCCGCGGCGCAAACGCCTGGGTCGGGCGCCCCACCGCTTGAGAAGGCGTCTCATTTGGATGCGGTGACGCTTGTGGAGCGGTTGGTGCCGGACGAGTTGTGGGGGTTGTTCGAGCGGGTGGTGCCGTCGAGGCCGACTCGTCCGCAGGGCGGTGGGCGTCGAAGGTACGGGGATCGTGAGGTGTTGGCCGGGATCGTGTTCGTGGCGACATCCGGTTGTACGTGGCGACAGTTGCCGCCGGTGTTCGGCGCATCCTGGCAGACGATCCACCGCCGGTTCACGGAGTGGAGTCGCGCCCGCGTGTGGGCGAAACTGCATCGGGTCCTGCTGGATGAACTCGGTGCGAGAGGCCCGGTGGACTGGTCGTGGTGTGCGGTCGATTCGGTCAACACGCGGGCCTTGAAAAAGGGGAGTTGACGGGTCCGAATCCTTCTTTGCGGCGTCCGTTCCCTGGCTGGTCACGGGCACGTCGGTGGAGGTCTTCGCGCTCTGGGTGTCGATGACGGAGCCCGTGGGTTCGGGCTTGCGGCCCTCCTTCACACGGGCCGGCACGGTCAGGTCGTAGTTGAGTCGGGCGAAGATTCCCTCGTCGCGCCACGCCGCGTGGTAGGCGTGGGTCGGAAAGTCGTGGGGGAGGTATTTCCAGGGAATTCCGGTGCGGTTCACATAGAGAATCGCGTTGAACACGTCGCGGAGCTGGACTCTGGCCGGCCGGTGGGTCTGCGGTCGAGCGGGCTTTTCTCCATGCCGTCAACGTCGGCTCGATCAGCGCCCATCGGGCGTCGGACAGGTCGCTCGGGTACGGCTTCCGCTGGCTCACGGAAGAGCTCCTACACGAACAACGGTGCCGAGGACCGTACTTGGCTGATAGGGAGTTTCCGTGCCATCGACAAGCCAGACGGAATCCGGGTGCGATGAGCGGAGCAAACAGGCATCCAAAGCCGGAGCTTCACGGATGCGAGGATGCATGTATGGCGCAAGTCCTGCCGAACGCCACTGACAGCCGAGCAACTTAACGCCTCAACCTGTAGCTGAATCCCCACTCGGAACGGTGGTGTCCCGGTGCCGGTGACGTGGGCCTGGCGGTCCAGGACATCGTCGGTGGTGAAGCGGGCCGCGTGCCGGCCGTAGCGCAGCACGCGGATCCAGGCCGTGGCGATGCGGTGCATGTCGGATGCGTCGACGGACCACACCTGTCCGCGCCACGTCCCGTTCGGGTTGGCTTGCAGGCGTGCCTCTACGGGGACGGTGACGCCGTCGGCCACCACGAGGGCCGGTCCGTCGTAGCGGTCGGGACGAGGTTCGCCCCCGCTCACCTGTTGGCTCCACCGATCGGCGTGAGGTGGCCCGCGTCGACGGCGAGGCGGCTTTCGATCTCGCGGTCGGGATCGTGGAGCGCTCGTACGTCTGTCGGGTGTCCATGGTCCGAATCTGCGTCGGCGATCCGGGCCGCCGCGCCCGCCCCGGTCCCGGCCGACGCGAAGACGACCGACTCGTCGACCGATTCGGTTTCGCCGGCGCCGGACTGCGTGTGACGCAGGCGATGGTCGGCCTCGGGCGCGTCGGTCAGGATCGCCGAGGCCGATTCTCGCGAAGGTCCCTCGTGAGGCACACCGCCGAGGCAGCCCTCGCCCCCCTGGGGTGACGGTCGGATCGGCCGCTCGGGTGGTCAGCTCGCCGGCCGTCGCGACGAATCCGCCGACAGCGGTTTCTGGTCGGCCCCGGGGCTGGGGGGTGTTGCTCCCAGGACGGCAGCCAAAAGCCCCGGGAAGCGGTGCTCGAGCTCGGCTCGACGCAGGTGGCTGGGACGGGAGGTGCCGTCGATGCGGGTCGAGACCACACCGCTCTCGCGCAGGATGCGCACATGGTGTGACGCCGTCGAAACCTTGACCGGTACGTCGAGCGAGCTACATGTGGCCTCGCCCACGATGTCGAGTTCGCGCACGATGCGGAGTCGGATGGGGTCGGAAAGTGCCTGAAGGACGGTGGCGATGTCGACCCGAGCGAGGTCGGGTTGCGGCAGCAGCGTGTGTGTGGGCGTATGCACGTCTTCGACTCCATGGAGATCCGGCCTATTACGATGTTCATCGGAATAGAGTTACGATGCTCGTCGTAGCTTACGTTGGCTGTCGAAGGAGTGCATGTGTCCAGCCCACATACCCCGCACCTGCCGCCGCACGCGACCGCGGCCACAGGGCCCGACGTCCCCGTCACCCGAACGTCCCGACCGAACCCGTCCGCCGACCGGATCGAACCCGACATCGCGCAGGCCCCGGGCAGCGATCACGCCTGGCGTCGGCACGCCGCAGTCCTTGCGATCGGCACGTTCGTGATGGGAACCGACGCATTCGTCATCTCCGGCGTCCTGCCCGATATCGCCGACTCACTCCACGTAGGGATCGGCGCGGCCGGACAACTGGTCACCGTGTTCTCCATCGCCTACGCGCTGCTCACCCCCGTGCTCACCGCGCTGACGACACGCTGGTCGCGACGGACCGTACTCGTGACCGCCCTCATCATCTTCGCGATCGGCAACGTGGCCACGGCCGTCGTACCCGGCTACTGGGCTGTTCTCGTCACACGCGTGGTCGCGGCGGCGGGCGCGGGACTGTTCACCGCGAACGCCAGCGCCACCGCCTCGACTCTCGCCGGACCCGCACATCGCGGCAAGGCCATCTCACTCGTCATGCTCGGCATCACCCTGTCGCTCGTCCTGGGTGCGCCGCTGGGAACCGTGCTGGGCAACGCAATGGGTTGGCGTGCCACGATGTGGTGCGTGGCGGCTCTGGGGCTCCTGGTCGCACCCGTCCTGTTGTTCTGCCTCCCGAACATCGATCGTGTCACCACCCGCACCGGACTGCGGGGCGGCTTCAAGCCGCTGCGTTCGCAAGGTTTACGGCGGCAATTGACCATCACCGTGCTCGCCTTCACCGGCATCTACATCCCGTACACCTACCTGAGCGCCATCTTCGAACCCGCCACCGGCGGCGGAGAGGGCGGCGAACTGGCTCTGCTGGTACTGGCGTTCGGAATCGCGGGGACAATCGGAAACCTGATGGCCGGACATCTCGCGGACCGTCGCGGCGCCCGCCGAGCCGTGCTCGGCGGGCTGTCCGCCATCGTCGCGGTCTTCCTCGTCCTGCCCGCGCTGCGCGGATCGATGGCCCTCGCGGTTCCCGCGGCGGCCCTGACCGGACTGGTCTCCCTCGCGATCACCACGCCGCAACAGCAACAGCTCATCGCCGGATGGTCCGGCCCGACCATGCTCGTCACCTCCCTCTACCAATCGTCGCTGTACGCGGCTGTCGCGCTCGCCGGAGCCGTGGGCGCGGGCGGACTCGCGGTGATCGGCTCCCTCGGCCTGGCCCCGTTCGCCGCCGCCTTCGTACTGCTCGCCGCAGCGTTGTCCTGGCACTGGGGACGCGAACGAAACGCTCCCAAGACGGACGACGATCACACCGCGCACCACGTCGCACCCTCCCACCACGCCGCGTACGCGACCGACCTCCCCCGCACAGGAAGGCAGAAGTCATGACCCGCTACGCCCAAGTCGCCTACACCGAATCCGTCCGACAGGCCCAACGCAGACACGCCAGTCCCGTCGCCGACCGCCACCCGACCGGCCATCCGGACCATCGACCCGATCCGCTCACCGTGTTCGAAGCCGCCTTCATCGGCGAAAGCGACGGCTTCTACCTGGGAAGCGTCGGCGACACAGGATGGCCGTACATCCAGTACCGGGGAGGACCGGCGGGTTTCGTGCACGTCCTCGACACCCACACCCTCGCCTACGCCGACGTTCGGGGAAACCGGCAGTACATCACCACGGGGAACATCGGCGCCGACGATCGCGTGGCGCTGTTCTTCATGGACTATGCCAGCCGCGCACGACTGAAACTGTTCGGCCACGCCACTGCTCACGACCCGACACAAAACCCCGACCTGGCCGCTCGACTCGGCGTGATCCGCACCCCGGGGAGCGTGGAGCGCCTGATCGTCATCGACGTCGAGGGCTTCAACTGGAACTGCTCCCAACACATCACCCCCCGCTGGACCGAGGCTCAACTCGCCGACACGATGCCCCGACCGGACGAAGCCACGGAACCGGCCTGAGCCCGAAGCGTGCGCCCGGGGCGGGCACAGACACACCGATGCTCATCGGCCGGCCCGGGCCCACGCTTGCCACGCCGAAAGTCGCCACCGGCTGCGACCCGCAATCGCCAAGGGTCGCGCTGGTGCGGGAACTGAGCTTCCCCCGTTGTGCAAGAGGTATTGATTAGCTGGTCAGGGCGGCTTGCGGGGGTTCGATGACTGCCTGATGGCCGTCGCTTGGTTGGGCGTAGTGCCTCTCGTCGTATACCGACGACCTGACCGATGAACAGGGGCACGGCCGCCAACGGCCACGCCCGCCACCGCCCGCGACCGTCCCGCATCCACACCCATCCCAGCAACGCGATCGGCCCACTCCACCAGCGTGCCAAACCGGTTGCCGCGGGCACCACGGACTTCGGTCGGCGACCTCCTCCGGGCGGGGCCCGAACCGACCCCCGCGGACGCGCTCGCGCGACTCGTCCAGGACCTCGAGCCACTCCGAGATCCTGAGGACACCGGGCGCATCATGATCCACGCCTGGAGCGAATCGTTGCGCGACCCGGGACTGCGCGATGTCCTCGCGCGACTACAAACCGACATGTTGAGTGAACTCACGCAACTGGCACGGTAGTTCGCCGTGAACGGCCATCCTCCTTCCGGCGCCGATCCGAGCGCCGCAGGGCGCACTCACCTGTCGATGATCCAGGGCTACGTCGTACGGCACCACGTTTCGGGCGACCTGACACCGGAACGCTATCCGGAGGGTCTGCGTGGGATCTTCCGGTGACCCGCGCCCGCCCCGGGTTGACAAGCACGGCGCCCCGTTTCAGCGGGCCACCCCGGTACCCGTTTTCACTCGCGACGGCCCGACGCCGACGTCGAGCGGGCGACGGGCCGCTCGGGCGCGCGGCCGGGGCCGGAAGGTGCTGCCTCGGCGCGACCGGGGTGTCGAAGGCGCGTCGCCAGAACGAGGCAGGCGCAGACCGCGGACATGGCCGCGGAGACCCACAGTGCGGCGTCGGCCCCCTCGGCCGCGTCCGCGCTCCCGGTTGACACCGTGACGACGATGGCCACACCGAGGGCGGAACCGATGTACCGCGCCGTGTTGTTGGCGCCGGAGCCCATGCTGGTGCGATCCGGCGGCACCGTCGCGACGGCCTGGCCGGCGAGCGTCGCGTTCATCACGCCGCTGCTGATGCCTGCGATGAACAGACCGGGCAACAGACGGGGCCAGGAATCGGCCCCACAGGCCCCCAGCATGGCCAGGGTACCCACCGCGGCCATCACCAACGCGATGGTGATGCGACTGCCCGGTGACACGCGTCCGGCCAAACGTCGAGCGGCGAGCGCGACGACGAAGGAGGTGCCGGCCCACGCCGTGTAGATCTCCGCCGTGTGCAGGGGGCTGAGACCCATCGTGGTCTGGAGCAGGGTCGGCAGGTAGCTCATCAGGGCGATCGTTCCCAATCCGTTCGCGAACGCCCCGGTGGTGGCCGCGACGAAGGCGCGATCGGCGAACAGCGCCATGTCCAGCATCGGCTCGCGTCGGCGGTTCTCCACCACCACGAACAGGATCAGCATCACCGCGGTGGCCGCGCCGAGCCATCCTGTCTCGGGGCGTGTCCAGCCCTCGCGACCGAACGTCAGCGTCGTGATCAGGAGCGCCACCCCGGCGGTCAACGTGATCATGCCCCAGAGGTCGACCCTGCGTGGCCGTTGCGCTCGTGACTCCGACATGCGGACGACGGCCGCGACCGCCAGGACCGCCGAGCTCGCGGCCAGGCCGACGTAGAACAGTCGCCAGTCGCCGAGTGCCTCGGCCAGGGCGGACGCCAGCGGCCCGAGGGCGATACCCGCACCGAGCATCGCCCCCCAGATACCGGTCGCCCGGGTGCGGGCCCGGGCATCCGGGTGGGCGTTGGCGAGTGCGCCGAGTCCGGCTGCGATGACGGCGGCGGTCGCGGTGCCTTGGGCGAACCTGCCCAGGACGAAGAGTCCCGTCGAAGGAGCTGCGGCGCACACCAGTGACGCCGCGGCCAACGCGACGAGCCCCGCGCTGAAGACCCTACGGCGGCCGAAGTTGTCCGCCAGGCTGCCCGAAGTGAGCAAAGTGGCGGCCAGCCCCACAGCTATGCCGTTGAGGATCCAGGTCTTGCCGGCGGCACTGCTGTCGAAAGACGCCGCCATGTCCGGCAGCACGGCCATCGGAGCGGTGTAGTTCATCAAGGCGAGAAGCGTCGCGGCGCAGGTCACGAACGCGGTGGCGTCGCGGCCTCGCACGTCCGGCCTCACCTCGCGTGATGGCATCGGCACAGTGGCCTCCGGATTCGTTCGTGCGTGGCGAGCGCGGTGGATCCCTCGACTCGCCCGACCCCGAGGGCCGGCCGATGGCGGGCGCGGCCTCGGGACGATCGGGCGTTCAACGCGACGCCATCCCGGCGCGGATGCGTTGCGCTGCGGCGAGGAGCCGTCGCTCCTGGTGGTAGGGGGCCACGAGTTGGACCGAGGAGGGCTGCTCCCCCGGGTTCGCGGCCAGTGGCACGGTGACCGCCGGGTGCCCGGTGTGGTTGAACAGGGAGGTGAGCCGCACCATCGCGGGGGTGACGAGTTGTTCTATCCCGGCGATGGTGACCGTCGCACGGTCTGCCTCGGGTACGTCGATGAGCAGTGTCGGGAGCGCGAGCACGTCCACGTCCTCGAGGAGCCGGTCGATCGCACGGCACAACTCTCCGCGGGCCTCCCGTGCCGCGGTGTAAGCCTCGGTCGAGACGTCGGCGCCGATCTCGCACACCGCGGTCATGCCGTCGCCGTACCGGGTCTCCTTGGGGCCGAAGCGTTGCCGGTGGTACCGGGACATCTCGGCGCTGAGGACGGTCATGTGTACGGCGGACACGGCGTCGAGGTTGGGCAGCGACACCTCGCGGACATCGGCTCCCTCGGCGCGTAGGACTTGTGTCAGGTGCTCGTAGTCGCGGCGAACCGCGTCGCTCCGGATGGGCAGTTGCGGGACCACGCCGACGCGCAGGGAGGAGAGGGCCGGCACGTCGGCCGGCACGGCGGGTCCGTCCCCGGGTTGGAGGGCCGCCAGGAACGACGCGGAGTCGCCGAGGGTGCGGGTGAGGATGCCGACGTGGTCGAGCGAATGCGCGAGGGGCACGATGCCGTCGAGTGGCAGCAGGGAATGTGTGGGTTTCAGGCCGACGACTCCGCAGCAGTGGGCGGGGATGCGCACGCTGCCGCCGGTGTCGGTGGCGATGTCCGCGAACGACATTCCGGTTGCTACCGCCACCGCCGCCCCGCCGCTGGAACCCCCAGGGGACAGCGCCGTGTTCAGCGGGTTGCGGGCGGGGCCCGAGGTGGACAGCGCGAACTCGTCGAGGGACGTCTTTCCCAGGATGACCGCTCCCGTCCCGCGCAGAACGCGGACGATCTCGGCGTCGTATGCGGCGACATGGCCCCGCAGCACGGCCGATCCGGCTTCAAGGGGAAGACCCGCCACGGCACAGATGTCCTTGACCGAGACCGGAATTCCGTCCCAGGGCCCGAGAGCCTCGCCGCGTCGGTGCCGCTTCTCGGACTGCGTCGCCGCCTCGAGGGCCTCGGCTGCCGCGACGTGGACGAACGCACGAAGGCGGGGGTTGAGGCGGTTGACGCGATTGAGAGCGGCCTTGGTGAGTTCGACCGGTGAAAGCGCTCTGGTCTTCAACAGTTCGCCTACGTGTTCGACGCTCGCCAGGAGGACCTCGTCGTGGGGAAGGCTGGGGCGGTTGCCCGGGGCTGCGTCCCGGGTGCCGTGGGTTTCGGTCATCAGGACCAGGTCCTTCGGTTGGCTGCGGTTCGTCGAGCGCCCCGGTGGGCGCCCGCGGGCGATATGTGCGGCGCCGTGGCGTGTGGTGTCGGCGCCGCGTCCGGGGGAGCGGGCCGGCGGACGTTCACGAGGACCACACGCGTTCGGCGCCGACCCACGTGGACAGGACGTTCGCTTCGCTGACGCCTTCGGGTCCCGCCGTGATGATGTCGGTGTCCAAGACGGTGAAGTCCGCCAGGTAGCCGGGCGCGAGCCGGCCCTTGTGGTCGCCCTCGCCGCAGGCATGGGCCGATCCCACACTGTAGAGCTCGAGCGCCTCCAGGACGTTGATCCGCTGGTCGGCGCCGATGACCTGGCCCTCGGCGGTCGCCCGGGTGGTCATGGAGGCGATGGCGGTCAGGGGGGCGATAGGGGTCGTCGGGTAGTCGGAGGAGCCCCCGACGACGATGCCGGCGTCGAGGAAGGACCGGTGCGGCAGGATCGTGGCCGCTCGGTCCGCACCATAGAAGCCGACGAGCTGCGGGCCGTGCTGGCGAATGGAACCACTGAACGGCACGGGGGTCACGCCTGCGGCACGAATGCGTTCCAGCAGCTGATCGTCGACCATGCTGCAGTGTTCGATCCTGTGGTTGAGACCGGCCCCGGGGGAAGCCGCCTGCGCTGCTTCGATGGCGTCGAGCACCTCGGAGATCGCGCGGTCTCCGTTCGCGTGAACCGCGATGCGCATGCCCTTCGCGTGCACCGCCCCGACCAGATCGGCGAAGGCCCGCTCGTCGACCAGTTGGATGCCGTTCCTGCCGTCCGTGGCGCTGGCGTACGGTGTGCTGCACAGGCATGTTCCGCCGCTCAATGCCCCGTCGTACATGGCCTTGATCCCGAGGAAGCGAAGCCGGTCGTCGCCGAATCCGGCGCCCAGGCCCAGTTCCTCGGCCGTGTCGAAGTAGGTGCTCCACAGCAGCATTCCGACGCGGGCCGTCAAGCGACCTGCGTCGCGCGTCGCCTGGTAGGTGCGCCATACCCGGGGCGTGACGATCGCGTCGCAGTACGACGTGATCCCCACAGAGTGGAGGAGGTTGTTCTCCTCGACCAATGCGTCCATCAACGAGTCCTGGTCCGGCTCGGGGACCCACGGGGGACGCCCGGTGCCGGACCAGTACGGCTCCAGGAACGCCTGTTCGTACAACCACCCATCCAGCCTGCCTGCGGTGTCGAATCCCAACTCCCCGCCCACCGGGGCCTCGGACGCGTCCGTGAGGCCCGTCGATTCCAATGCCTTGGAGTTGACGACCGCGATGTGCCAGTTGAACAGGACGACGACGATCGGATGGCGTGTGGAGATTGCGTCCAGGAAATTCCTGTCGATGCGACTCCCGGCGCTTCGGGCCGGGTTGAACCCGGCGGCGAAGATCCATTCGCCCTCGGGCGTGGCGGCCGCACGGGCGCTCAGTACCCGGCGCAGATCCTCGACGTCCTTCACGGCCGCGGGTGACACGTCCAGTCGCAGCCGTGTTTCCGCGGTGACCGAAGGATGACAGTGGGCGTCGTTGAAACCGGGTACGACCAGCCGATCGCCCAAGTCGACGATTTCGGCGAGCGGGAAGCGATAGCGCAGGTCGGCGAGGGTCCCGGTGTCGATGACGCGTTCCCCGAGCGTGGCGAAGGCCTCCGCGTCCCGATCGAAGGTGACGATGCGCCGGGCCCGAAAGATCCGCAGCGCAGGAGTGGGGGAAGGGGTTCGTGGCATTGGTGCTTTCTCCGGGATCTGAGGAGGAGCGACACCTGTCGGTGGCGCGGCGAGCCCCTGAGGAGCCGCGTTGGGGCGTTCGGTCGACGGACCGCGACTTCTGTCGTGCGCGGTGCTTTGGGGGCTATGCCCGACCAGAATTCTTGCCTAATCTTCTAATGAAGAAAGTTCTACTCCCTGGGGAACGCGGGGTCAAGGCATGTCGGGTCCGTCGAATGAGACACCGGAAGTGGGCCGAACACCTCCCGTCTGCGCTCGATCCTCGGCCCGCGTGACAGCCCGACGGTCCCGGCGTCCCTGGCTGTGGCACCTCACGCCGGGAAAGAACAAGGGAACGGAATCGGGTCTTGCCGGGCGGGTCCGGGGCCTGTACGTTCCTGCGTCATCCGTCGGACTCCGTGAACACACGCAGGCAGTCCGATGCCATACGGCGGTCGCCCAGTCCACCTCACGTCCGGTCACTCCTTCCCGGAACCGACGATCGAGGCCACGAACCGCACTCCGCGCCGAGGAGTCGCGAACCGGCCCCGCGCGACCACATTCCCCCCGCCGCTCGATCAACCGGCAGGTCCCCCGCCGCACGCCGTCGCGACCGGTTCACGCTTCGAAGGGGCAAGCCTGCCGCCCCTACTCCGGCGAGGCCGCCCCGGCGACCGACGCAGCTCAACCCGACGCCCGCGTCGGTCGGGTGTATTCACGACCGGCCCGTCAAGGAGAGACACCATGGGCAACGCCCGCCGTACCATCAGGCCACCGCTGACCAGACAGACCCTCACCGGCGTCGTGCCGAATCTGTCGGCTCGATGTGCCGAGCATCCCGCACTCGATTTCCTGACCAACTGTCTGCGCGGCGTCGGCATGGCCGGCTTCCTCGGCAATCCGCTGACCGGCACCATCATGCTCGTCACCGTGTGGTGGGTGTCGCCCTGGTTCGGCGCGCTCGTCTCGGTGGGAGTGGTGGCGTCGACCGCAACAGCCGCCCTGCTGGGCTTCGACCGCGCCGACGCGCGCCTGGGCCTTTACGGGTTCAACGGCGCGTTGACCGGAGCGGGGGCGGGGGTCCTGCTCGCGCCTTCGTGGAGTCCGACCGTGCTGGCCCTGGCAGCGGCCGCCGCCGCGGTGACGGCGCTGACCATGGGGGCGCTCATGTGCTTCATGACGCGCACCTGGGGGGTGCCCCCGCTGGCCCTGCCGATGAACGGCGTGCTGATGATGCTGGTCATCGCGCTCCAGCAGGCCGACGTCACTCACCTGCGCCCCTACGTGACCCCTCCGGATCCCACCCGTCCCCTCTCGGTCGATCCCACCCTGCGAGACACTCCTGTGGCGATCGCGGGCACCGATTCCTTGACGGATCATGTACGCGCGGTGCTGCACGGCATCAGCCAGTTGTTCTTCCTGGAGAGCGTCCCCGCGGCGTTGGTGTTTCTCGTCGCCATAACCCTGTTCTCGCGACTGCTCGCAGCCCTGGCGCTGTTGGGCTCCGCCGCCGCGGTCGCCACCGCGACTCTGATGGGCTTCGACGGCTTCCTCGTCTACGTCGGGGTCGTGGGCCTCAACGGCGCCCTGGTCTGCATGGCGATCGGAGGAGTGTTCCTGACCCCCTCGGTCAAATCCGCAGTGCTCGGCATTGCCGCCGCCGCCGGCAGTTGCGTCGTCTTCAGCGCCCTCAACGCCGTGATGCGTGTGTGGGGTCTGCCGTCCTCACTCTCCCTGGCCTACTGCCTGATCGTGCCGGTCGTCACCGTGCTCAAATCGAAAGTCGGCGGCGTCGTGGCGGCGGCACCCGCTCCGACGGAGTCGGGCGAGGGACCGATCGAGACCGCCACCCCGCAGGGCACGGAACTCGACCGGGCGGCACGCACCGTCTGAGCTTCCGTCGCGACGTCGCGGCCATGCTCTCTTGCCAGGTCCACGATAGAAGAATATTCTACAAAAAGAGATCCGGAGGAAACAAACAATGACCAACTCGGAACACCTCCCCCAGCCCCTGGGCCCGTACAGTCACGTCCAGACGGCGGGAAACCTGGTCTTCTGCGCCGGGCAACTGGCGCTCGACGCCGACACGTCGAAGCCGCTCTCGCACCTGCCGGCCGGTGAGCAGACGGCGATCGTCCTGCGCAACCTGGAGCGGGTACTGATCGATTCGGGCTCCTCGCTGGGGCAGGTGCTCAAGACCACCATCTACCTCGCCGACCTCTCGGACTACGCCGAGGTGAACACTGTGTACGCTGCGGTGTTCGGTGACCATCGCCCGGCCAGGGCGACGCTCGAGGTCAGCCGCCTCCTGGGCGACCTGGCGGTGGAGATCGACGCGGTGGCAACATCGGAGTGATCGTGACGAAGGGGCGACAAGCCCAATGGTGAGGATCAAGTGGTAGACGCCAGTTTCGGCGCGTCCGTGCGTCATCGCCGCAGGCAGGCGGGGCTGACCCTGGAGGCCCTCGCCGAGAAGAGCGGGGTGTCGAGGGCGTCGCTGTCCAAGATCGAACGCGGTGAGCGAAGGCCGGGCCTGGGCACCGCGGTCGCCATCGCGGACGCGTTGGCGACGCCCCTGTCCGAGCTGCTGGGGCAACACGTCATCCCACCGGTCCAGATCCTTCGCGGGACGAGCAGCGTCGCGATGGTCGACGAGAACACGGGCGCGGTCCGTGAGTCGCTCTTTCCCGCAATGGACGGCGTCGAGATGGTCCGCTACACCGTCCAGGCGGGCAATACCGCGGGGCCCTTCCCTCCCCACGAACCGGGAACCCGCGAAGTCTTCACCATCTTGAGCGGCGGTGTCACCGTACGAGCGGGCACCCACGAAGTGGCCTTGACACAGGGGGACATGGCCGTTCTACCGGGCGATGTCGCCCACGCCATCTGCAACGCGGGCGACGTCCCCGCCGTACTACTCCTGGTGATCATCCGCCGCAGCTGACACCCCACCGCGGGTGGACCGACCACTGCCACGATCGGTCCACCCGCGGTCGCCCACGCGACTGCCCCGCACCGTCTCCGCCCCGTCGCGACAACTTCACGCCAGGCGGGCGCCGTTCGGTCGCGCGGCAGCCTCGAGTTCGACCGTGCACCCGTCGGGATCCTGAAAGAGAGAAATCGCCTCGATGGGGCGGTTCCGGTACACGACGCGAGGAGAATCCGATGGCCGCGCCCCACCACTGAGTCCCGAGCAGCGCCGGCCGGCGATTCACCGTGAAACCGAACACGAGAGGCGTCTCCCGGTCCAGCCGTGACCCTTCCAGGGCGCGGTCCGACGCCACCCCACGGTGACCGCGACGGCGTGCGCCCGCGGCTCCGGATGACGAGGCCGGGTCCGGGGTACGGGCGGGGATGCCCGCCCTTACGCTCCCCGTCGACGTCGCCCTCGCCACCCGTGTCGACCGGGTCCCCACCGGGTCGGGCTGGGCCCACGAGGCCAAGTTGGACGGATGGCGGCGGACGTTGCTCTCCGTCAACCGAGATATGGCCAGCCCTGGCCGGGCTACTGAGGTTTTCGGCTGAGGGTGACTACGGAGCCGCGAGGGTGGCTTTTTTGCTGAGTGCGGGAGCCGTTTCGGCGCTGCCCAAGTGACGTCAAAACGAACTGACGCCGCTACCTCAGCTGGAGCGCAATCCGCCGTCGCACCGGGAGGCCGGATGGGAAGTCGTCAAGGGTCGAAGGGCCGTGTTCGGCACGGCCGGAGGCCTTGCCCAGGAGTTCGGACGCCCACCCGGGTTCCGGATGCCGTTGCCGCCCGTCCCGATGGGATCGCGCGCCGGTGATCATCCACAAGCCGCACGAGGCGTTCCTACCACCGTCGTTCCAGTCAGGCGGCGCAACCTGCGGTGCGACCATGGCACCGAGAAAGCGATTCATCGCTGTCACGGGGTGACCGAACTGCTGTCGTGGCGTGCCCAAGAGCGCTAGCACATGCGTGGCCTGGCTGTCGTGGGGATGCACATTCCTGTGTCGGCCGGGTCGAGAGCGGGTGTGCTTGCGCCCATGAACGCGAAGTCGCCTCCGCCGCCGGTGTCTTCGATCCCGGGCACGTCCCGCACGCCGCCGCTTCCCCCCGCCGGCGCGCGACGGTGAGTCCGTCGTCGAAGGCGGCGTCGGGGTGTGACCACACCATCCCGAGCATGACGAGCGCGCGGGTGCGCCGCTTGTCGAGGCGTCCGGCGGCGTACCGCTTTCGTTGGACGGCGGCCCATTGCCCGACCGGGTATCCGTGGTCGTGCCCGTCGCGCGCATCCAGCGGAATCCTGCGGTGGTTGTGTACGCGCGGGAAGCGGCGTGCGGCGAGGTAGCCGCGGTTCCAGTCGCGTTCGTCCGGGTCGATGACCCGCAGCCGCACGAAGTCCGCCGCCGCCGGATCACGCGGGCTCGAGAACCGCGGGAACGGCCGCGTCTCGACCGCCACGCCCTCACCCGACCCATCGATGCCCGGCAACCCACCCGGACCCTCCAGGGCCCCGCCCACGCCCTCCTCGGTGCCCACATCGCCCGCCGCCGCGCCGCCCTCGGCCGTGTTGTCCGCGTAGCCGTCGGATGCGTCGTCGACGGCTGCCCGGGCTGCGCCGCGTGCCGCTACCCGGGGGACGGCGAGTGCTTCGACGAGTTCCGGGGCGTGCGCGCGCAACGCTTCAAGGGATGGTCACCAGGTACCGGTGTCCGTTGCCTCGTCCGTGTCGATGCCGATGTGCCGGAACACGATGTGGACGAGCAACGGCTCTCCGCGTCGGGCGGCGGCCGCCGTGCGCCCCGGCAGGGGTAGGGGAGGGGTGATGCCCCGGGAGGTTGCGGCCTCGAACCTCGGCCTCCTTCGGTCCGGCTTCACGGTTGAGGTGCGGGACCGGTGCCGGCGGTCGTTGTCGGCCCCGGGAATGCGCGTGCGTACCCTTGACGGCATGAGCGATCGAATCGACTCCCGGGTGGCCGGGAACATCGAGTTCTTCCTGCGAAGGGCCTTGAGGACCGAGGGAAGTTGGAGTCCGGCGAGCCTCGCGGATGCCACTCTCGAAGCCGTCCACCTTGGGGGAGAATCAAACGAAGGCGTCGAGGTTCGCGGACGATTGTTCCGAGGGGGCCATGCCGACGTTCCGTTGCAGCCGGGCGGATGGCCGGATTCCGGGGCGGCGACTCTGGGGCAAGCGCTCGACAACATCTGGGGGCAGGCGGCGGAGTATTTCCCCGAGTGGGTGGCCGCCATCCGCCGGGAGATATTCGGCCTCGTGGTGGTTCGGGTACGAGGTGGGGATCACGTGGCCTACTTCTCGCGTTCTCGTCGTATACCCCGTGGGACGCAAGCCCAAAGGCTGAGCGACATCGATGAGCCGGGGCCCGGCGCCGGCGCGATCAACGTAATGTGGTCCGGCCCCCCGGCCGACCGGCGTTCCGACGACGAGACCATTCCCGTGTCGATCCGCGCTCTGGCGGCAGCGCACCGCTCACTGCACGCCGGTGACACGAGCCTTCGATTCGACTCGCCGGGCACCGAGAATCTGGGCGACCTGTTGCGTGAACGCTACGAAGGGGCCGAACCGGACGAGGAGGAAGAGGACTTCACTCTGGAGGATCTGAACGAGGGTGTCTTCGACGCGTGTTTCTACTTCGGTCATGACAATTCGGCGGCGGAATCATACTTCATCGATCTCCACGAGCAGAATTCGACCGTAGACCCGCTGGTCGTCACTCTGAGCCCGGACGGTGCGAATCACGGAGACCGTTTCGGGGAGTGGTTCGATCACCAGGCCCGGGCCGCCCTGTTGGGTTTGTGAGCCCGAGGACGTCGAAGCCCTCGTGGAGGTGGCGGTAGCCGGTGGCCTGGGAAGTCCCGGCATCAGGGGCGAGGCAGTGCACGCAACCGCATTCGCGGAACCGGGGGTGCCTCGTCTCGTCGGGGTGGTCGGTTCGGTGCTCAGGTGGGTGTGGGGAGAGCGTGGAGCCGGGTGATGCCGTCGAGGATGTGCAGGGTCCGGGGCCATCGTTGCGATCGACGGACGACGACGCGTCGGCCGGTGCGGATCAGACGGGCGGCGGTCGAGAAGAGCGGAGACGAGGGCGACCTCAAACGATCAACGCACCCCGCGTTGCGGGGACGGTCCCGACCGTGCCGTGACCGGGCTCACGAACGGCGGGTTGGCCCCGCGTCGCGGGATGCTCTGCAATTGCCGGATTACCCGAACGCGGATGACGACAATTTTCCGCCGGAATGAGCCGGGAATTGTGAGTGGTCGTTGGTTGTGGTGTGGAGTCGCGGAGCGTTGCGGTGGTGGGGTGGGTTGGTGGCTCGTCTGGGGTTTCGTGTGTTGGTTGAGAGTCCGGCGGGTAGTTTGGTGGTTGCGGGTTGTGGTGGCGGGGGTTCCTCGGGGCGGGTTCGGGTGTGGTGGCCGCCCTCGCGCCGCACGCCGAGCGGGTCGGGGTCACCCCCGCCACGCTCGGTCAGGTGCACCGGGGTCTCGTGGTTTCGTGGGAACGGTCCGGGTTTTCTCGGTGATGTGTTGATGTGTCGTGAGGTGGCTGCGGGTTTTCGGTGTTTCGGGGTGTCGGGTGCGGGGGTGGCCCGAGGTGGGTATCTGCGGGCTTGATCGGCCTGGTTGGTCTGGTGTTCTGCGGCGTTCGGTGGCGATGTCCGGGGCCGGTGACGGAGTTTCGTCGGGATCGGTATCGGCTTCTTTCCGGGGGCGGACGGTTGCCGGTCAGGGCGGGTTGTGGTGGTGGAGCCGCGCCCAGGGGAGGTCGTCGGGTGCGATCGTCAGGCGGGGGAGTTCGGGGTGGTCGGCGATGTGGGCCAGGGCCCGTGTGTGCCGATACGCGTAAGCCCGCTCGTGGGGTGTGGCCTGCGGGGCGGCTCAAGGGAGTGTGACCAACGCGCGGGCGAGGGCGACGGTTTCGGGATAGGTCACGACGGTGCGGGCCGGGAGAACGGCCGAGACGCCGCCGGTCGCGGCCAGGGCGGGGTTGCTCGCGGTGAGCCTGCCCAGCCGCCTCTGCCGGCGTCGTGCCTTGTGGTGTCCGTGGTCGTTGCCGGCGGGTGGTGATCGCCGCCGTTCAGGCGTACGCGGCCGTGTCGTCGTCGCCTCGTGTGAGGCGCCGGTGGGACCGGTGCGCGAGGCCGATCTCGGGTAGCCCAGTCGTGTCGAGGGGGCCCGGCAGGCGGTCCTCGCTTGCCCGATACCGGTGGCGGGGGCACCACATGCGGTCCGCGGGCGGGTACGTCCATGCCACATCGCCGGCCCCGCGGGTGCGGCGTCGTACACACGGCGGGCACGCCCGGACGGGTCGCTCGTCGGTGGCCAGGACGCGTGCCCGCGCGTGGGCCGTCCGCCTCGGCGCCGTGTTCTCCTCGTCGATGCCGGTCGGCCCCACCGCGTCGTCGGTGCCGGCCGCCTCGGCTCTGCGGGGTGAGGGCGGGGCGGGTACGGGCGCGGTGATCAGAGGAGGGAGGGCGTGTGCCAGGTGGTTGTGGGGGGGGGTTCGGGTGCGCGCGGCCAGGCGGTGTAGCGCCACGTGGTCGAGGTGGATCTCGACGCGCGGCGGTCCCGGTCCCGTTCGCCCTCCCGGGCCGCGTGTTCGATGCCGATGCCGCCGGCAACCGGGGCACCTCCATGCGATAGGCGCCCGGGAGGCGGTTCAGGTACGAGGCGGTCGACTCGGACGCCACGGGCGCGATCCCCAGGGCGTCCGAGGGCGGGAGTTGCGGGTATCGCCACGTCGGGCCCGGGCCGAGGTGGTTCCCGCCGCTTCCGTCGCCTTCGTGTCTCCTCCCGCCGCGCGCCTTTACCCTCCCGCGTGCCTTTTCGTTCGCGTTCACGGGACGCGTTGCGCCGTCGCGCGGGCGGGCGTTGCGCGCGCCCGAGCGGGGTTGCGGGGCCGGTGGTGCTCCTGGGCGAGGTGGTCGATGCGCCGCGCGATCTCCGGCGCGATCCCGGCCGGACTCCTCCTGGGCCCGGGCCGCCTCGGCGAGGCGTGCGCGGCCTGGACCACAGTGCTCGACGACGCCGATACCTGCGCAGCGCACGCCTGGACACCGCGATCGCCCTCGTGCGTGCCCGCCTGCGGCCCCATGCCCGCGTACCCGCCGCCGCCGTACTCCTGAAGCGGCCCGGCCCGAGCGGAACCACCGCACACGTGCCGGCCGCGATGGAATGATCCTCATCTGCCGGCCGGGCCCACCGAATGGATGCCCCGATGTGCCTGAGCGTGCCGGGTCAGTCGATCGGTGTTACCTCGGCCCACGCAATCAGGATCACGGGCGAGTCGTCGTCGGTGTCGTCCGTGCGCTCTTCGTCCCACGACCATTCCTCCGTGGTCTCGTAGCCCAACTCGGCCAGCGCGGCCGCGCGAGCGGCCACGGTCGGCACCTCGGGACCCGGCAGCGTGGTCCCGGGCCAGTTGCCCATCGATCCGAAGAGCGGGATGTACAGGCCCCAGCTGTTCCCTCGCAAGACCATATTTGCGGTGTACCTCGTGCTCACAACGTGCCCCTGTCCGAAGGTCGATGTCTCGCTCTCACGCCACCACATCACGCACTCACCGGGCCACGCAGGTGACCCGTCGCAGCGAAGTTGGTCGACCGGCTCGCGCCGACCTGCGCGGACTTCTGCTGGAGCCGGAGCACGCGGAGCCGGTGTGGCGGGACACGGACGGCTGGTACCCGGCCGGGACCCGCCTTCGGGTCGTGGCCCTGGGCTACACCACACCCGGACCCGGCGAGCTCCGACCCGCGCTCAACTGCGCCCGGCCTCCGACCCGAACATCATCGACGCCATCACAAACCCGTGAACGCACGCGTGGGAGGGCGACGTCGACGTACTCGCGGCCGACTCCTACGAACGGCACGTCGGCCGGCGTCGTGTTCCCCGCGCGGCCGTACGCCGAACACGGGAGACGCGGCGTCCCCGGGGCGTGTGTGGGGTGTCGGTCTGCGGGTTGGGCGGTTCCCTGCGGTTTTCGGGGGGTGAGCGTGGGTTCGATGGGGGTCGGGTTGGCGGGGTGTTGGTTCCATGTGTCCGTGGTGGGGTCTTCTCCGAGCAGTTCGGCTGCGGTGATGCACAGGTCCGTGCCGTAGATCTGGGCCGCCGCATGCGGAGCCCCACAGGTCGGTCGCGGCCTGGGCGACGGCGCGGAAGGTGTACTCCTCGTCGACGCGCGACACACGGATCCGGGCGGCCGTCTCCGGTGTCATCGTCGTCGAGTCTTCGGGTTCGTGGGTCATGCCGCCGACCCTGGGTACGCCCCGCGACAGGCGGCCTTGGATTACGTGCCGACCAGCCCGAACATCGCGGGTGGGGCCGGGGTTTCCGCGGGTCTCGGCTGCGCGGTAGGCGGCCTGAAGGGGCGCGTGTCGGTACGGGCGGCCGCACCGCGTTCCCTGTCCGACTGCCTTGATAGAACCTCTTCATGGCATTCAGATTCACCGCCCGCGTTGTCGGAACCGAGATTGATCCCGACGGCTGCTTCACCGAGGCCGGCCTCGCGGAGGCCGAGGACGGCAGCGGCTTCATCCTGTTGTTCATGTCGGGCGAGGAAGATCCCGACGACCAGGAGGTCGCCCTGGGAATGGACACTCATTGCCTGGTCACGGCCGGGCAGGGGACGGCCTATGGCTGCGTGCACGAAGCCGTCCTGGAGGGCAATGTCCTTCGCGTCGTACTGGACCCCGAGGCGCTGGAGAGCCTTCGGCTGGAGGACGGCGAAATCGAGGCCGTCATCGAGGCCCCGGCGCAAGACGTGGCCCGGTTCCGGGAGGTCCTCGCTCGGGTGCTCGCCTATGGACGGGCGGACGCCTTGCCCACCCGGGTGGCGGTCTGATTGAGGAGCCCCGCGTTTTCCGGACGGGTTGATTGCTGTTGTTCTATGCCGCGAGGTTCAATTCCTGCTCTGGGTGCAGGACTTCGTGGGGTGTGCGATAGCCGAGTCCGGAGTGCAGGCGTCGGCGGTTGTAGAGGCCTTCGATGTATCGGACGACTTCACCCCGTGCCTTCGCGTGGGTGGTGAAGACGTAGCGGTGGAGCCATTCGTTTTCGAAGCCCCGAAGATGACTCCGCCAGGGCATTGTCCCAGCAAACACCGGTGCGGTCGACGGACTGCCTCATCCCGTGACCGGCGACCGACTTCGCGAACTCTTCGGACGTGTAATTGGCGAGTTCAACCGGTCGTTGCAACACCTGGTTGTTGTAGTGAGCGTAGCTGCTCCTCGAAGACCTCGGCTGGTGTCCGCCTACCGAGGATCTTGCGGGGCCGGTTGTTGATCGCCAGGGCGACGGCTTCGAGGTCTGCGGACGACCAACGGGACAGGTCGGTGCCCTTCGGGAAGTACTGACGCAGCAGCCCGTTCGTATTCTCGTTCGTCGGTCGTTGCCAGGGTGGGTGCGGATCGGCGAAGAACATTTTCGTCCCGGTTTCGACGGCGAACCGGGCGTGGCCCGAGAGTTCCTTTCCGCGGTCCCAGATGAGGGTTTTGCGCAGCTGCTCGGGCAGTTTCATCATCGATGCGGTAAGCGCCGTGTTCATCGCGACTGCGCCATAGCCTCCGAGCGAGGGTCCGTTCTTCACGGGCGAATTCTCGCCCCAGCCCTCGAGCCGGGGCAGGTGCACCAGAAGCGTGGAGCTGCTGCTGCGCTCGACGAGCGTGCCGATCGCAGATCACCCCGTCCCGATGATCAAATCTCCTTCCCAATGTCCGGGGACCGCGCGGTCTGCGGCCTCGGCGGGGCGTTCGCTGAGGACGACGTCCGTGGTGACGTGCCCCTGCGGCTTGTTCTGCGACCGTGCACGGGGAGTCCGCAGTGCCCGGCCGGTGCGCAGGCATGCGACGAGTTCCCGCTCGAGCGCGCCACGGCCTTCGATGAACAGCGCCTGGTAGATCGCTTCGTGGCTGATGCGCATGGACTCGTCATCGGGGAACTCGGCACGAGGCCGGTGCGAGATCTGTTCCGGACTCCAGGCCGTCGCCCACCGCCTGTCCTGCCGATGCGGCTTGTTCAACCCCTTCCAGGCACGCGTCTCAGGCCCGGTGACGATCGTGGCGTCGGGTCGACGGACACTGCCGGCGAGCCGATCCTGCACGTACTCGCGCAACCTGTCGTTGCCCGCGAGCCTCACGGTCTTCGGACGCTTCGCGGCCTGCTGCGCTTTCCACTGCGCCACCAGAGCCCGGTAGACCGACTTGCCGCTCCGGGTCGCCGCGTTGCGGCGCAGTTCGCGTGAGATCGTGCCCGCGTCGCGTCCGATCCTGCGGGCGATCTCGCGCACGCCGAGCTCCTGGGCGCGCAGCAGCGCGATCTCCCCACGCTCAGCGAACGACAGGTACCGGCCCGAGGGCTCTTCCAGGCTCAGCGGCGTCATACCGCCGGCGTGTCGAAACCACCGGATCCCGACCGGTGCCGACACGCCGACCCCATCGGCGGCCTGGACCGTAGTGACCCCCGACGCGATCAGGCGCCAGAACTTCCGTTGCACAGCGCGCGACGGCTCTGGGCGGCCGGGCGAGCGCATCGGCGCCCGCATCGCCCGATCCGCGGCCCACTGCCGTCGCGCCCCGGCCGGCACCTGCCGCATCAGCTTCCTCGGCCGTCCCATCCAACACCTCCGTGATCAAGGTGTTGCGACGACCGGTTGAATCCGCCTTGCGAGCCGGTGTCGCTGTGATGGATCAACTCCCCGTGCAGGACGGGGTGTTGCGTGCGGTCGCGCTGTCACAGGCCCATTTCGAACGCGGAGAGTACGAGGTCGGTCCGCTTGTCGGTGGCGGCCGACCAGCCGACGACGCGGCGGGAGAAGGTGTCAACGACGAACGCGACGTGGACGGTGCCGGCCCATGCGGCGACGTGGGTGAAGTCGGCCACCCACAGGCGGTTCGGCGCCGTCGCGACGAAGTCGCGTCGCAACGGTCCGGCGCCCGTGTGGCGGTCGGGTCCGGTTCGGTGGTGCGGACCTTCCGGCCGCGGACGGCGCCGGAGAGCCCGGCGTCCTTCATCGGCCGGGCGACGGTGCATCGGGCGACGTCGGTGTGGCCGCGGCGCTTCAACTCGGCCCAGACCTTGCGGACTCCGTGGACGCCGTGGTTGGTTTCGTGGACGTTCGCGATCAGGGCGGTCAGTTCCGCGTCGCGAAGGGATCGTGCCGAGGGGGTGCGCTTCTTGTGCGCGTGGTAGGTGCTCGGGTGGATGCCGCAGTCGTGTGCGGTGAGCACGGTGCAGATCGGCTCGACTCGGCCGAAGCGGTCCCGGTGCTCGTCGATGAAGGCTACGAGCGCGTGTGTGGCCGGTCGAGCTCGGCCGTGAAGAAAGACGCCGCGGCCTTGAGGATTTCGTTCGCGCGCTTGAGTTCGGCGTTCTCCTTTTTCAACGCCTTGAGTTGCGCGGATTCCTCTGTCGTGGTCCCGGGCCGGTGACCGGAGTCGACCTCCGCCCGGCGTACCCAATGGCGCAGCGACTCGGGTCCCACGTCGAGCTTGGCGGCGATCGATCGGATCGCCGCGTGCTCGGACTTGTACCGGTCACGGGACTCCAGTAGCAGGCGCACGGCCCGCTCCTTGAGGTCCCTTGGATGGTGCTTCGGCATGATTCGTCCGATTCTCTCAAGAGCCAGAGTCTCGATCAAACTCCAAGGCCGCGTAGTTAAGGCTTGTCGGCGCAGGTCAAGGGACTGGTGAAGGGCAGGTGTCCGGGATCGTGTATCGGCCGCGGGTGGGTTTGCCGAGCAGTCCTCGACGAGCCCACGTGGCCAGCTGGACGCTGAAGCTGTTGATGTTGGTGATGCCGAGGACCTGTGCGAGTTCGCTCGGGGTGAAGGAGCGGTCCGGGGTGGCTCCGAGGAACGCGAAGACGCGGTCGACGCGGGAGCCGGGTTTCATAATTTTCGCTTGGGCAGCTGGTGAGGGCTCGAGGCGGGGTGCGGTTCCCGGGCTCTCCACGTCGATGTCGATGCCGGTGATCCGAGTGCTGGTCAGAGGGCGTTCCTCGAGCGGGCGGCCGGCGTAGCGCGAGATCGGTGACTTGACCTTGCGAGCCGAGAGCCGGGCCCGGCGGGCGGGGAGCGGGTGTGCGAGGACGGCGGTGGCGATGGACCAGGGCGGGGCCGGATCGTGCTGGTCGGCGATTCCAGCGGCGCGGACCACGGTGGCTTGGGCGGTGGCGGCGGCAGCGGTGAAGCTGACCCGGTCGGGATCCAGATCTGGTCGGGACCGGGCGGCATCGACCATCGCGTGGCGCAGTATCTGGTAGAGCGTGAGCAGGGACCACAGTTCCTGTTCCAGTCCTGCCGGGTCCATTGAGCGCAGTACCCGTCCACGTAGCAGGGTGTGGCGCAGGGCGAAATAGCTCGATTCGATCTCCCAGCGTTCGTGGTAGAGGGCGATCAACTCGGTTGCCGGGTGGGCGCGGTGGTCGAGCAGGCTGGTGGCCAGCGCGTAGTGGCCTGTGACGCTGGTGCCGTCGGCCAGACGCGTGGTGACCTGTGCTTGAACAACGCGCACGTCGAGTCGGCCCAGGCGGGTGAGGATCGAACCGTCGGGCAACACCGCGAGGCGGGGCAACCTGCGGCCCGCACGCATACGGACCAGGAACTGCGCCCCAGTCGTACGGACGGCCGCGAGAAACTCACCGCCGTCGAAGGCGCGGTCCGCCAGCAGGAGCATGTCCGGCGCGAGCCGGTCGACCAGGCGCGCGGCGTAGGTGATCTCTCCGGTGCCACGTGGCCCGAACACGGCGCCGAGCAGGGCGCGGGTGCCGGTTTCGGCCAGTGTCATCAGTTGCAGACACGGGTAGCCGTGGAACCCGCCACGGCCGGTTGCCGCGCGCCCGAGCCAGGCGCGGTTGCGCCCCGAGTCCGGGCAGTGCAGCGATGCGCATCCGTCGAAGGCGACGGTGCGCCAACGCCGGTACCGCAAGCCCGGGGTGCGCGGATCTGCAGCAGGCACCGCGAGGGTGTCGAACAGCAACTCGACCGGTTTGGGGCCGATTCGGCGGCGCACATCCCGCAGAGCCTTCTCCGAAACCCGTGCCGCACCGGGAAGCGCACTGGTCAGCATGGACCACACGCGCATATACCCCAGGTGAGGGAACAGTCCGAGCGCCAGCAGGAAGTAGATCCCGACCCGCGACGGCAGTAACCGCAACCGCTTCTGGACACGACCGGTCTCTGCCAGAACCGCATCGACCAGGTCAAACGGAACGTATCTCGTCAGCTCGCCCAGGTGGCCGGCGGTGAACGCATCGGCCACAGGACCCGCTCCCTCCGGAGCGGGCGCGGTGGAATACTGGAACGGCAAGGGGACCTCTGAACCTTGAGATGTCTTGGCGGACTCCCGAGGTATACCAGGGGCCCCTCGCCTTATCTCGGGATCTTCAAAGCCCTCTTGACCTGCGCCGACAAGCCTTAACTACGCGGCCTTGGATCAAACTCGGAGCGGTTCACCTGGGGCGGGCCGGGTCGATAAGCGAAGACCTCGTGGACGTGCGGTCCCCGGCCCTGTCCACCGCCCTGCGCCTGGAATCGGCCCTGCTCAACCAGGAAACCGGAATCCGCGGATACGGGCTCACCGGCATCCCGGAGTTCGTGACCCCCTTTCGGCAGGGACTACTCGAGCAGGAAGCGGACACCGCGCAGCTGACGGAGCTGTTGCGCGGCGACCCCGCTGGCCTGCGTGATCTCGTGGCGGTGCGGGACGCGGTGGGGAGGTGGCAGGAAAGGATCGCCCGCCGCCGCGCCGCCGGGCGCGCCGTCGTCCCTGGCCACCGAACGGGCAGCAGAGGGCAAGGTACTTTTCGACCAGGTGCGCGCCGCCTCGAGCAGCCGGCGGGAACGGCGGCGTGCGGACCGCGCCCGGGCCAGGGACGACCTGATGGCCACGACGGCCCTGCGGAACTGGGTCTTCGGCGCGACCGCGGTGCTCATCGCGGTCCTGGCGGCCCTGGTCTTCGAGGGTCTGCGCCGCGGTATCCGCACGCCGCTGGAACGCCTCGAGACCGATGCCGCACCATCGCCGGCGGTGACTTCGACCACCCCATCACCGCGACGGCCCCGCCGACATGCGGCGCCTCAGCGGCGAGATCGACTTCATGCGCCGGCGCCTGGTGCGCGAACTCGCCTACACCGAGGAGGCACGCCTGCACCTGGACTCGCGGGCGGCCGACCTCCAGCGATCCAACGCCGAGCTGGAACACGTTCGCCTACGTGGCCTCCCACGACCTGCAGGAGCCGCTGCACAAGATCTCCAGCTTCACCCAGTTGCTCAAACGGCGCTACGGAGGGCAACTCGACGAGCGGGCGGACCAGTACATCGACTTCGCGGTCGACGGTGCGAACCGCATGCAGGGCCTGATCACCTACCTGCTCGAGTTCTCCCGCGTGGGAAGGTTCCACAACGCCCTGCGGAGCGTCCCCTGGACGATGTGCTGGAGGAGACCCTGTCCGCGCCGAGCGTCGGTGTCGAGGAGGCCGGGGCGACGATCACCCACGACCCGCTGCCGACCCTGGTCGCCGACCCCACGCAGATGGGCATGCTCTGGCAGAACCTGTCCCGGACGGTCACCGCCACGGCCCGGTCGATGGTATGGCCCGGTGCAGGCGCCGATCGCGGTGAGCGCGACATGGCCGGCGTCGTATGGCGGCGCGCCGGTCAACGCATGGAGAGTAGGGCGATGCCGGGTCCGAAGGCGATGGCGAGGCGGCCGTCGGGGAGCAGAGCGAGGGCGCCGATTTCCTCCGGGACGGTGAGGGTGGTGCCCACCTGTCGGCATGTTGTGGCGTTCCACAGTCGGATGGTTCGCCGGTCGCCGGTTGTGACCACCAGCGGGTGTCCGTCGATCTCGGTGGCGGATATCGCGCGTACCCTGTCGCCCGTGTCGACGGACCCCACGTGCTCTCCGGTTTCGGGATCCCGGACGTGGAGTGTGTTGTGGAGGGCGGTGATCACGAGCGGGCGCACGGGCGAGGCGATGACGGTCAGATGCTCGACCTTGTGCTCGTACCGGAGGGAACGTGTCGTCTCGCCGGACTCCGGATCCTGGATCCGCACGGTGGCACCGTCGTCTACCGCGACCACCCGTCGCCCGCCGACCGTCATGGGCAGGGCGGCCCTGATGTACTCGGCGTGTCCGGTCAACGGGGGCAGGCCGGCCGGGGTGCCGTCGTCCAGGTTCCATCCGAGCACGCGGCCGTCGTTTCCGGCGGTGAGGGCCACCGGGCGGCCGTTGTGTTCGGTGGTGGACACGTTCAGCACCCGGTGGCCGGACCCACGGCGGTTCACGCGTACGGTGCGCGTGAGTTCGCCGGTGGACGGATCCCAGACCCGCAGCCTGGCTCCGTCGGACGTCACGACTGCGGGCCGATCGTCGAGAATCGTCGTGGCGACGCTGTCGACACGGATCAAGTGCCCGATGAGCGGCGGGCACAGCTCGGTGCCGTCGGCAAGGTCCCACACGCGCGCACTGCCGTCACCACCGCCGGTGACCAGATACGCCCCCGAATCCGTCTCACCTGCCGCGACGTCGAGGATCTCCCGGTCGTGCCCCCGGCGAGGCCCCGCGACGGGGGTGGAATCGGCGCCCAGGTCCACCACGAACGTGTGCCGGTGCGTGCCGACCAGCGCGACCACACGCCCGGATACGACCGCTGTGGTCACCCTGTCGACGAATCCGCGCGAGTCCGCCGAGACCGAGACGGGCCTGCCGACGGCATGCCGGTCACTCGCGTCCCACACACTGACGACACCCCCGGAGTGGGCGGTCACGATGACGCTCCGGCCGTCGATCTCGGCGAGGGCGGACTTGACGCAGCCGTCGCCGAGGGCGTCGCCGAGTTGCTCCCCGGTCTGCGGGTCCCACAGGCGTACCTCGTCGTCGCCGCTGGTCACCACGGTCGGTCGGCCGTCTATGGACGCGATGGCGGCGCTGGAGATCCAGGCGTCCACGCGGTCGGGGTCGTCGGTGGTCAGGGCCGGGCCGAGGGTTCCGCCGCTTTCGAGGTCCCACACCAGGCCGGTGCCGTCCTGGGCTCCGGTGACCGCGATGGGTCGGCCGGCCGCCTCGCCGACGGCGATCGCGGTGATCGCGCCGGGCTCGTCGATCTCCGGCCGCTCCGCCGTGGGGGTGCCGAGCGGGGCACCCGTACGCAGGTCCCACATGCGCAGTACGCGGTCGCCGCCCCCGCTGACGATCACCTGCTCACCGGCCACACGGGCCACCGCCACCGCCTTCGTGCTGCCCAGGTGCCCGGTGAGCGGATCGCCGATCGCGGTGCCATCGGTCAGGTTCCAACGCTGGACGAGCCCGCCACACCTGCCGCCGCATCCGTTGCGGTCACACCAACCGGTGCATTCGGCGCCGGTGACGACGATCCAGCGGCCGTCCGACTCGGTGACAGCGAGGGCTTGGAATTCCTGCGTCGACTTCAATTCGGCCTCGACCACGGCCGCGCCCGTGGCCAGGTCGTGCACGTGCAACGTCGCCCCGCTCAGCGTGACCAGGACCGGCCTGTCCTGGACCACGGCGGTCACCTGGCTGCCGCCGACGTCGAACCGTGCGCGCACACGCGAGTCGAGCCGGGCGCCGCACGCCCATTCGACGGTCCAGGTCTCCGCGGGCGCGTCGGGGATCGGGACGGCCGCGATGGCGCGGGCGAGGTCGTTCGCGCCCCAGCGCGCGGCGTCCATGGTCAGGAGTTGGCGGCGGGTCACGAGGCCGGCGGCGCGGTGGCGGTCGGCGGACGTGCGGTAGACGTCGGCGGCCAGTCGGGTCTCGACCGAGGTGACGTGATCCAGAAGAGGCAGCAGATCGTTCGGGTCGGCGTGGACAAGCGTGTGCGCGTCCACTACGGGCTCATCCCCCGGGACCCCGGGATCGGCATCCGCATGGGGGAAGTCCAAATGCGCGCTCAGCGGCCGTAGTTCGCCAAGCAGCGTGGAGAGCCGGCGGCCCGCCCCAACCCGGTCTCCACCCTCGTGGTCCACCCGGTGAACACGGAAATCACCGTCCGCCTCGGCCTCGGCGAGATCGACGAGGAGATACCACTGCCCGTCGTCGTGGCCGATCGCATACCAGGCCCGGGGAATCTCCTCGGCGACCAGTCCGGCTTCGACTTCGCACTCTGCGGGCAGGTGAACCTCCCACCCGAACTCGTCGTCGGTGGCGAGGCGTTGCCACGACGGCCACACCACTGCGAGCACCACCTGCACCGCGGGCGGCACGGGGTGCTCGCCCGCAGGCGTGCGTACAACCCGGTCACGTGGCCGAAATTCCTCGGGGATCCGGCCATTCAAGCGGGCGATCCGGGCGAGGACATCCTGGCCGAGGGCATCAGTGGGTACGCCAGGCACGATCGACAAGGCAGCCGCCTTCTGGAGGGGACATGGTTCGAGCCATGATGCCGGCCGCCGGCGACACCCGGACCCTGTGCACTTCCGGCGCCCGATCGGGTTCTGGCTCATCTTCGGTTTGCGCCGTGAGGCGCTGTTGGTTCGAGTGGAGGTGGAAGACCTGCACCAATCCCCTGTCGCAGCAGTGGGGTTGAAGCTGAGGGCAGCCTGATCCGGGTGATGCCGGGGGGCGGGAGCGGCCCTGACAAAGCCGGGACGTATCCAGCACTGCCAGATGGGGTGGGGCCGGCGAGCGTGACGGAGAGGAGTACGCGAGGAACCGGCGTTTTACGTCTCTCAAAGCGACACCGGCTCGAACCTGGCGGATCGGGGCCGGAAGCGGTGCGCATCCGGGGTATTTCTTCGAGACTCCGGAGAACTCCCTCGGGCGGTATACAAAAGCTGCCCGGGAGGTCACGAGGAAAGCCTGCGGCGTACTCGTGGCGATGCCGCTGGAACACAGTCGGGCTCCTACTTCGTCGAGCGAACCACAGTGAACACGGGAACCGTTCCGGATCTCGCCTCGCCGTCTGCTTCCGGCAGCCGGCCGGAGCCGGGCGCATCGACCGCCGATCGGTTCGGGACGGGGCGGAGCCGCCGTAGTACTCCGAGGCCGGGAAAGCCGGTCACATGGGAAAGGGCGGCAGCGGTATCGAGAAAGGGAAGGACGCTGCAACGCCGGAGGACGCCTTGCTGAACAGCGGGGCTCCGGGTCCTCGGGTCCGGGTACTGGAGATGCGGACCAAGCTTCACCGTCGGGCGGTGGCCGATCCCGGCCGCCGGTTCGGCGACCTGTTCAACCTCGTGCACGACCCGGCGACGCTGTTGACGGCGTTCGACCGGGTCGCGGGCAACCGGGGAGCCCGAACGCCCGGCGTCGACGGCCTGACGGCCGCCGATGTCGAGACGTTCATCGGCGTCCCCGGATTCCTGAACGCCCTGCGGACCGCGCTCAAGGACGGCTCGTTCCGTCCGTTGCCGGTGCGGGAACGCAGTATCCCCAAGCCGGGAGGCTCGGGGAAAGTCCGCAGACTCGGAATTCCGACGATTGCGGACCGAGTCGTTCAGGCGGCGCTGAAGCTGGTGCTGGAACCGATCTTCGAGGCCGATTTCATGCCGGTCTCCTACGGTTTCCGGCCCCGACGGCGGGCTCAGGACGCGATCGCCGAGATCCACTGTTTCGGCACCCGGGGATATCGCTGGGTGCCGGACGCGGACATCGAGGCATGCTTCGACTCGATCGACCACACCGCCCTGATGGACCGAGTGCGACACCGGGTGAAGGACAAGCGCGTCCTGATATTGGTCAAAGCCTTCCTCAAGGCCGGGATTCTCACGGAACTCGGCGAGAACAAGGCGACGTTGACCGGCACTCCGCAAGGCTGAATCCTCTCCCCGCTGCTGGCGAACATCGCTTTGTCCGTGCTCGACGAGCACCTTCACGAGCTGTGGGAGCCGGGCGGGACGATGTCCACCGAAGGCAAACGCGCCTACCGGCGCCGCAAGGGTCGGCCGACGTGGCGAGTCGTCCGCTACGCGGACGACTTCGTCGTCCTGGTGCACGGCACCGAGGCCGACACCGCGGCGCTGCGCGAGGAGGTCGCCGACGTGCTCGAACCCCTGGGACCGCGTCTGTCACAGGCGAAGACCCGGGTCGTGCACATGGACGACGGGTTCGACTTCCTGGGAATTCGCATCCGGTGGAAACGCAAAGGAGGCACCGACAAGTGGCACGTCTACACCTTCGTCGCGGACCGGCCCATCCGGTCGTTGAAGGCGAAGGTCCGTGCCCTGACGAACAGGACGTCGCAGCGGGACCTTGCCGCCGTGCTGATCAGACTCACTCAGATCATGCGCGGTTGGGCCGACTACTTCAAGCACGCGGTCGCCAAGCATGTCTTCGGCAGGCTCGACGCCTTCGTGTGGTGGCGGCTGATCCGCATGTTGCGGGAACGCCACCGATGGAGTTGGGGCGACGTCCGCCGCCGGTTCACCACCCCGACGGGGCGGTGGCGACCGATCACGGCGGACGGGATCGAGTTCTTCCGGATCTCATCGGTGACGGTCAGCCGATACCGATACCGGGCAAGCACGATCCCCAGCCCATGGCAGCCCGCGAACCCCGTCCGACGGCAGAGACCGTGGAGAGCCCGTTGCGTTGAGAGGGTGCGCCGTTTCACTCGGCGCTGGATCGCCCCCACCGGGGGCCGAGGTTCGGAAGGAGATGACCTTGGGGCTACCCGCCTGACCTGGACGCGAAAGCGCGAGGGGACAACAGCATGGCGGGAAAGCGTGGAGCGTCGAGAAGGCGTCAAAGGCGCTGCCGCGCAAAGCCCGCGTGATACGGCGAAAGCCATACTGCCTGAAGCCCAGCGGTGGAATACGCACACCCTGCGACACGACGTCTTGGGTCGCAGCCGTCGGCATCGGACGAGTCCGACTTTCCTCGTCTCAACCCTTCCGGCCGGCGGGCGGCGGACAGCGAGTTCGCTCAAGGGGACGGACGGGCCGCCTAAGTCACGCTCGATACGTCCAGCGCAAGGGGAATACGGGATGGCCTAAGGGGCGCGAGCCCTATGGCTACGGAGGGGTCGTAGTAATCGTCGGAGTAACGCCCGACCGAGGAGGACGGGAAAGCCGTCCGCACGGGCGAAGGGCCCCAGGTGTCAACTGATCGTCCATGTCGGTGAGGTATGCGAAATGCAGAGCGCCGAATCCTTACTGGGGATCATCCGTGAACGCGGCAGAAAGGGATTGCCACTGGAACGTCTCTACCGGTGCTTGTTCAACCGGGATCTGTACCTGCTCGCCTATGGGCGGATCTACCGCAACGACGGTGCGATGACGCCCGGCATCACGGCCGAGACCGTGGACGGCATGCGCCTGGCCAAGATCGAGGCGATCATCGACGCGCTCCGAAGCGAGCGCTACCGGTGGTCGCCAACGCGTCGCGTCCACATCGAGAAGAAGGGAAGTGCGAAGAAGCGGCGCGGGTTGGGTCTGCCGACGTGGTCGGACAAACTGTTGCAAGAAGTGATGCGCCTGCTGCTTGAGGCGTACTACGAGCCGCAGTTCTCCGATCATTCCCACGGGTTTCGGCCCGGTCGGGGCTGTCACACCGCCTTGCAGAAGATCTATCCGGGCTGGCGGGGCACGACGTGGTTTGTCGAGGGTGATATCAAAGCCTGCTTCGACAGCTTGGATCACAGTGTCCTGCGGTCGATCCTGGCCGAGAGGATTCATGACAACCGCTTTTTGCGGTTGATCGATGGACTGCTCCGGTCTGGATATCTGGAACAGTGGCGTTATCACGCAACGTTGAGCGGTTCGCCGCAAGGCGGCGTGATCTCGCCGATCCTGTCCAACATCTACCTGGACCGGCTGGACAAGTACATCGAGACGAACCTGCTGCCCGCCTACAACCGGGGAGCCCGTCGGAAGTCCAATCGGCCGTATATGCGGCTGTGGCAACGCGCCTTCAGGCTGGAGGAGCAAGGAGAGTTGGAGGCGGGTCGGACGCTTCGCAAGCAGATGAAGACCATGCCCTCTCGTGATCCGAGTGATCCGGGCTACAGGCGGCTGAACTACTGTCGCTATGCGGACGATTGGCTGTTGGGTTTCACCGGGCCGAAGCGGGAGGCCGAGGAGATCAAGGCCGAGATCGGCCGGTTCCTGCACGACGAGCTCAGGTTGGAACTGTCCGAGGAAAAGACCGTGATCACTCATGGGCGGACACAGGCCGCCCGATTCCTCGGCTACGAGATCGTGGTCCTGGACAACGACACCAAGCACGACCATCGCGGTCAGCGCAGCATCAACGCGCAGATCGGTTTGAAAGTGCCTGCTGACGTCATTCGCGCCAAGTGCCGTCCTACATGCACCCCGACCGATCCGACGGACCGAACGTACGGTCAACAGCGACTTCTCCATCGTCGCCCAGTACCAGGCGGAGTTCCGCGGGATCGCCGGTTACTACCAGCTCGCGTTCAACCTCCACCGCCTCGGACGGTTAAAGTACGTGATGGAGCGCTCGCTGACCAAGAGGCTGGCGCGGAAGTATCGCGTCCGCGTCTCGAAGGTCTACCGACGCTACCGGACCGTGCTGAAGACCGACCAGGGCCCGCGTCGCGGGCTCCGGGTCACCGTCGAACGCGGAGAAGGAAAGGCGCCGTTGGTGGCGCAGTGGGGCGGAATCTCACTGAAGCGAAAGATCAGGATCGGGAATCTCGACGACCATCCGAAACAGGTGTGGAACAGCTCGCGCAACGAGATCGTAAAGCGCCTGCTCGCCGATACCTGCGAGATGTGCGGGTCTCATGACGGTGTCGAAGTGCACCACATTCGGCATCTGAAAGACCTGAACGTTCGGGGACGGGCCGCCAAGCCCGTCTGGGCTCAGATGATGGTCGCGCGTCATCGGAAGACCCTGGTCGTCTGCCGTGTCTGCCACGAAGGAATCCACTACAGCGGACGTCCCTCGCGGCAGAACTCATGAGAAGAAAAGGCACTGGAGAGCCGGATGCGATTAACGTCGCACGTCCGGTTCGGGAAGGGGCCGTCGGAAAAGGACCCGCACCACGGGCACCTCGCCGGCGGCCTACTTCACTGCCCGCCGGGTCGGGAAGCGGTCCGGGGAAACGGTCCGGTCGAAAGACCGGAACCGCGCCCCGGGCCGACTTTCACCGACCGTCCCCGGACGAGGCCGAGCAGGTGATCGACCACCTGCGCGACAAAGGCCTCGGGGCCGATCCCGTATGCCGGGTGCCGGACCTGTCACCGTGGACGTACTTCGCGCGCAAGAAGCGCCCGAAGTCGGCGCGGCGGCTGCGCGACGAGCAACTCGTGCGGCTGATCGAAGCCGAGCACGTGGAATCCGGTGGCACCTACGGCGCCCGCAGGATCACCCGTGCCCTGGCCCGCAAGGGCCACCCGGTCGCCCGCTGCACGGTCGAGCGTCTGATGCGCGAGCTGGGGATCGAGGGCGTCATCCGCGGCCGCCGTCGCCGCACCACCGTCACGGAGCCGGCCGCGCCGCGGCCGCCGGACCCGGTCGACCGCGTCTTCGCCGCGGACGGCCCGGACCGGCTCTGGGTCGCCGACCTGACGTATGTGCGGACGTGGTCCGGCTGGGCGTATGTCGCGTTCGTCCTGGACGTGTACTCGCGGATGATCGTCGGTTGGCGGATCGCCGAGCACCTGCGCACCGAACTCCCGCTCGACGCCTTGGAAATGGCGTTGTGGCGACGGCGGATCAAGAAGGACTCGGGCCTGATCCATCACAGCGACCGCGGGTCGCAGTACGTGTCTATTCGCTACACGGAGCGACTGGCCGACGTCGGTGCCGCCGCGTCCGTGGGCTCGGTGGCGGATTCGTACGACAACGCGATGGCCGAGGCGCTGAACGGCACCTTCAAAGCTGAACTCATCGAAATGCAGGGACCCTGGCGGGACTTCGCCCAGGTCGAGCACGCCGTGGTGCACTGGGTCGGCTGGTACAACGACGAGCGCCTGCACTCGGCGTTGGACTACGTGCCACCGGTCGAGTACGAGCAGCAATACTGGGCGAGCCAGGAGCAAGTCACGCAGTCCGCGTGAACAACCGCAAACGGACTCCACAAAACTCGGGTCAGCTCAGTTCGCCGAGTCCCTGCGGGCCCCACCTCACCGGCGCGTGGCACGCGTGCCACGTGACGGTGGACCGCCACGAGGTCGGCGGGGCGGGTCTCGACGTTCACGAATTCTGCATTTCGAGCAGACCCTGATCCGGGCCACGGTCCCGACCGCCGCGTCGGTGTACTCGCGGTAGCCGCTGGCGCCACGGCACGGTTCGAGCAGGCCTTGGGCCTCGTAGTAACGCAGCAGAGGCGCACCGACTCCGGTGCGGCGGCTCAGTTCTCCGATCAACACGCGTGTTCCTGCTTGACCTTCATAACGGTGTGAAGGTTGAGGATTCTCCCATGACCGAGTCCTTCGGTCGGTCGACAACAGCAGCGCGTATCGAACGGGAGCACCTCATGCCCACATCTGACACCGGCCCCACCCCGGTAACCGTCCTCGGCCTGGCGTTGATGGGCCAGGCGCCGGCCGCGGCGTTCCACGCCGAGGGACACTCCACCACCGTGTGGAATCGATCGGCGGCCAAGGCCGAACCGCTCGTTGCCCGTGGTGCGATCCTCGCGGACTCGCCCCGCGACGCCGTCGCGGCGAGCCCGCTGGTGATCGTGTGCGTCACCGCCTACGCCGCCGTGCGCGAACTCCTGGATCCGCTGGAGGACGTGCTCGCGGGCCGGGTCCTGGTGAACCTGACCTCGGGCACCTCGGCGCAGGCCCGTGAGACCGCCGCGTGGGCGAGCGCGCGGGGGGTCACCTACCTCGACGGCGTGATCCTGGCCAACCCCCAAGCCATCGGCACCATCGACGCGGTCCTCCTCTACAGCGGGCCGCACGCGGCCTTCGACACACACGAGTCCGCCCTGAGGAGCCTGGGGGCGGCCACCGCCCACCTGGGCGACGATCACGGCTTGTCCGCGCTGTACGACATGGCGACGCTCACCATCATGTGGAGCGTCCTGAATGGATTCCTGCACGGCGCCGCACTGCTGGGCACGGCACAGGTGGGTGCCGCGACGTCGATGCCGTTCCTGCGGCAGGGCATCGAGACCGTGAGCGGATGGCTGGCCGAGATGGCGGACCAGATCGACAGTGGCAACTACCCTGGCGGCGGTGCCACCATCGACACCCACCTGGCGGCGATGGACCACCTCATCCACGAGAGCGAGTCTCTCGGCGTCAACGCCGAACTGCCCAGGTTCGTCAAGACGCCGGCCGATCGCGCGGTCGCCGGAGGCCACGGCGGCGCAGGGTACGCGGCCGTGATCGAGCAGTTCCGCAAGCCGTCGGCGGCCCGGCCGTGACCGCCGCACCGTTCGATCCGCACTCGCTGCTCGCGGTGAGCCGCCTCGGCGTCCTGGCGACGATCAGAACGGACGGTCGTCCCCAACTGTCGCCCGTCCAGCCGTTCTTCGATCGGGCGGCCGGAGTCGTCCACGTGTCGACGTCCCAGGGAACCGCCAAGGTCGCGAATCTGCGGCGGGACCCACGCGCCACCCTGGAGGTGACCGGCCCGGACGGCCTGTCGTGGGCCACCGTCGAGGGCACGGCCACCCTCACCGGGCCGGGAACCGACCCCGATGGTCCCGAGGTTGCGGCGTTGGTGGACTACTACCGCATCGCCGCCGGCGAGCACCCGGACTGGGACGAGTACCGGTCGGTCATGGTGGCCGAACGAAGGGTGCTCCTGACGATGACGGTCGACCACGCGTACGGCGCCAGGATCGGCTGACCGTGCGGCGCGGCCTCCTACGCAGGGGGTGTGGTCCGGTGCGCCGAGCCTGCCACGCCCCCATCCGAGGCCGGCGCCGGGAGCCGTCCCGCCGCACGGGTGATTCGGCCGGGCCGTGCGCCGTGTGAGAGCCGGGCATGGGTTGGACCGAAGCGGCAACCGATGGTCCCCGACACCGGCACAGTCATTCGGCCCGTCGTTTCGAGTCGGAACCCCGTGTCGCGCGACACCACGCCCGAATCGAGCACGCTGAGGGAATCGGTTCGGGTGTTCGCCCGCAGCGCCTGCTCAAGGCCCTGCCGCTGCGGCACTGCCTCACCGTCACCCGCGTCCTGCGACGCGCGACCGCCCGCCGCCCGGCGAGTCGCGACGAGACGCTGCGCCACCGCGTCGCCGCACGCCTGCACTCCGGCCGCGTCGCCTGCGTGGAGACCGCGCTGGCCACCCCGCTCGCCGCAGTCGCACACGGGCACCACACCCACCTCGTCCTGGGCGCGCGCTTCGACCCCCTCGAACTCCACGCCTGGACCACCACCCGCGGAGCGATCATCGGCGAACAAGCCGAACTCGATCGCGAACTGCACCGAGTCCACACCCTCTGAACCGGCGAACCGCACCGATCCGAGCACGAGTTGCGCGACGGCCGTAGCCTGCGACTCCGGCCGCGCCAGGATTCGCCACCCCCGAACGAGGTTACTCGTTCGGGGGAATTTCATTCTCAGGCAGTGACCGAAAGCCAAACCCGCCCCGGGGACATCCTCGTCCCCGACCCCGAACCCCCCGACCGCTCCCACGACAACGCCTTCGCCGACACCTCCCTGCGCCGCATCGCCGCTCGCGTCCCCGCCGATCTGGCCCTGACCGCACGCCTGGCCTGGCACACCGACCCCCGCACCCTGCTTGTGATGACCGCAGCCCAACTCGGGGCCACCACCGCGACCGCGTTCGGACTCCTGGCCACCGCCGACGTCTCACCCCCTGCTCGCCCTCAACGACCGCCCCTGTGAAACCACCGTCCGCGCCGCCGCACCAGCCCTGACGCTCCTGGTCGCCGCCGCGAGCGTGCGCGCGATCCTGCAGGCCGTCATCTCCGCCGCCTCGGCCCCGCCTGGGCGAAACTCGTGCCCGGATCCCGGATTCGACGGCGCTGAAGGCACGCGGGGCGGACATGGGTCTTCGACGCGGGCGGTGGCCCGGTCGCTCGTGGGACTGCGGCGAACGGCCCCGGAGGCCGACGCCGTCGCACCCGCAGACCTGCCCCTCAACTGCGGCCCCGATCCCCACCCGTCCGAGGGAATCGCGCCCTGCACCTGCGGCATGTGGTGCTCCGTCGCGCGGGACCGCCCGTCCGCCTTCTGTGGAGCAGTCGTCGGTGGGCAGTGTCATGAGGGGTGTCGGACGCGCAGGCGGAAGCTGCGCGACAGCAGGAGCGGCGACAGGACACAGCCGCGCGTTCCTCGAGACGTGGCGGACGCACCGAGCGTGATATTTTCCGCCAACCGGGCGCTGCCGCCATGGGGTCGGGTGGGAGGCGAGCTTGGTCACGGGTGGTCCGTTCGCACGCATCGGTTCCTGGATGCGCCAACAAGGCGCGGGTGTTCGCCAGGCGAACGAGGAGATCGTCAACCCGTGGCTGCGGGATGCCGGCAGCGCACCCCAGGTCGACGTGAGCTGACCCGGGTTTCGTAGAGTGTTGCGGTTGTTCAGGCGGTCTTCGTTTGTTGTTGCTGCGGGTACTGTCGGTACGCCTGCTCGTACTCG
>NZ_JBITJP010000045.1:10003-48097 GCF_044460165.1 Embleya sp. NPDC050154 | reverse complement strand
CGCGAAGCGCGGAGAGCGGCGGAGCCGCAAGCGTGGGCTTCGTGCCCCGGAGCGAAGCGGAGGGACACGAAGCCCCGAGCGAGGCACCGCTTTTTTGCGGAGGAGCGAAGCGGGGGAGCAAAAAAGCGGCGCCTCGCGAGCCGGCGACGAAGTCGCCCAACAATCAACGCACAACCAGCATCGGCATAAGCGCGTTGTCGACCAGGGATTCGATCTCGGCGCGCGACATCGGGACCCCGGTGATGGTGAAGCGCTGGCACAGGACCGAGGGGCCGGCCAGGACGCATTCCGGGGCGAGCGCGCCGGGGCGGGCCTCGCCGCGGGCAACCGCGTCGGCGAGCACCTCGGCGAGGAGGGACTGCCACGGGCCGATCACGCGGTGCTCCCACATCTCGGCGAACTCGTGGTGCCTGCTGATCTCGCCGCTCAACACCCGCATGCCCAGGCCGAGCGGGCCGAGCATGCCGTGCGCGACGGTTTCCAGGTAGACGATCAGATCGGCGCGCAACTCGCCGGGCAGGGACAACGATTCCGGCTTCGGCAGAGCGGCGGAGAGCGCGTCGGCGACCATGCTCATCTTGTCCGGCCAGCGGCGGTACAGCGCCGACTTGCCGGTCCCGGCCCGAGTCGCGACACCTTCGAAGGTCAGCGCGCCGTAGCCGCGGTCATCCAGCTCGGCGATCACCGCCTCGGTGATCGCGCGCTCCAGCGTGACGCCGCGCTTACGGGGGCGCTGCCTGTAGTCGGTGACCAGCAGGGCTGTCTCGACTTGACCCGCGCGTACTCCTGTGCTCACTCTCGCCTCCGATCGCCATGGTACAGAAAACGTTTGCGTTCTCTAATGCATAACCTCTAGATTCCCCTAGAGAACGCTCACGTCCACTAGTAATGCGAGGCAATCCATGACGACGGCACCTTCCGAGGTCGCCGGCTCGACCGGATCCCCGTCCGCGGACGCGCCCCACGCGCGTCGCGGATTGGCCTTGGCCCTGCTCGCAGGGGCCCAGTTGATGATCGTGCTCGACGCGACCATCGTGAATATCGCCCTGCCCGACATGGGCAAGGCGCTCGACATAAGCGAAACATCACTCTCGTGGGTGATGAACGCCTACATGCTGACCTTCGGCGGCCTGCTGCTGCTTGGTGGTCGGCTCGGTGACCTCTTCGGCCGACGCCGCCTGCTGGCGCTCGGCCTGATCGTGTTCACCGTCGCGAGCCTGCTCGGCGGGTTCGCCACCAACGAGGCGCTGTTGCTCGCCGCGCGAGCCCTGCAGGGCGTCGGCGGCGCGATGGTGGCCCCCGCGGTCTTGTCGTTGGTGACCACCACCTTCGAGGAAGGGCCGGAACGCAACAAGGCGTTCGGTGTGTACGCAGCGGTGTCGGGCATGGGATCCGCGGTCGGTCTGCTCCTCGGTGGTGTGCTCGTCGAGTACATCTCCTGGCGCTGGGTCATGTTCGTCAACGTGCCGATCGGCATCGCGCTCGTGGCGGCACTGCCGCTGGCCATCCCGGACGACGCGAAGACCGGCGAGAAGGCGATCTGGCGCGGCCGGTTGGACATCCCCGGCGCGCTGACCTCCACGCTCGGTGTGACCGCGCTGGTCTACGGCGTCATCCGCGCCGCGGACAAGAGCTGGACCGACGGGCTGACCGTGGGTTCGCTGATCCTCTCGGCCGTGCTGCTCGTGGCCTTCGTGGTGATCGAACTCCGGGTCGAGCGGCCGCTGATGCCGATGCGGCTGTTCCGCAACCGCAACCGCTCGGCGAGCTACGTGGTGATGGCGCTCGCCGCCGGCGGCATGATGGGCGCGTTCTTCTTCATCACGCTCTACATGCAGATCGTCGCGGGCTACACGCCGATCAAGGCCGGCCTGGCCTATCTCCCGCTGTGCGCGGGCGTGATGGTCTCGGCCCAGTTCACCAGCGTGATGTTGCCCAAGATCGGGCCGCGAGTGCTGCTGACCGCGGGGCCGATCCTGGCCGCCCTGGGGTTGTTCTACCTGTCCCTGCTCGAGGTCGACTCGAGCTATGTCGTGGGCCTGCTGCCCGCGATGGTCGTGTTCGGTCTGGGCATGGGTCTGATCTTCGTCGCGATCATGGCCACCGCGGTGGCCGGGATCGCCCCGGAGGACGCGGGTATCGGTTCCGCGATGCTCAACGTCACCCAGCAGGTGGGCGGAGCGGTGGCGATCGCGGTGCTGACCACGATCTACTCCAGCACCAAGGACAGCAAGATGGACGACCAGATCGCCAAGCTGGGCGAGAAGGCCCTGATCGATCCGGGCTCGATAAAGCTCGCGCTCACCGAGGGCTACACGGCCGGCTTCCTGACCGCGGCGATCCTGCTCGCCATCGCCGCCGTGATCGCGGTCGCGGTCCTGCGGGTCGACAAGTCGGAGCTGTCCAAGGACGCCCCCGCCGGACTGCACTAGGCGGGGCCGCACGGGCGGGACCGCGCGGGTGGCACCACACCGGGCGGGACCGCGCCGGGCGGACTTGCGGACATACCGATAAATCGTCGGTTACCTCGACACCCGGGCCCGGTTCACGTCGAACCGAGTCCGGGTGTTCGTGGTCCACGGGCGTGTCGCGTCCGTTTCGGACCGATCAGCGGTCAAATTTCCGCTTCCTCGGCCACTCTTCGTGGTCGAGGGCCGGGGGAATCCCCTGTGTTTCGGTCGAAGCGGGACGCGGCGTGGGCGGCAGACCGGGCAGGCGGGTACCCTGCGACAGGCAGCGGGTGCTCCACCCCGGGGCACCTAAATCGCGACGACGGGACGACCGGCGCCGTGGCACTCCTCCCGCCTGTTCCTGTCGAAACGGCCGCTCGGCGGGGATGATGGGCGGTGGGGCGACTTCGGGGGGATTGTGACGGAACACGGATGGCCGGGTGAGCCACCGGCCAAGGGGGATCCGGAACGGATCGGCCCCTATGCGGTGCTCGGCCGACTCGGTGCCGGCGGCATGGGCCGTATCTATCTGGGTCGTTCGCCCTTCGGGCGGCTCGTCGCGATCAAGACGATCCGTTCGGAGCTGGGCGGCGATCCCGGTTTCCGCGCGCGCTTCGCGCAGGAGGTGGCCGCGGCCCGCCGGGTCAGCGGCGTGTTCACCGCCGCCGTGGTCAACGCCGATCCCGACGCCGCGGTGCCGTGGCTGGCCACCGCGTACGTGCCCGCGCCCTCGCTCGAATCCCTGGTCCGCGCGTGCGGTCCGCTGCCGCCGCGCGCGGTGCGCTGGATGGCCGCGGGCATCGCCGAGGCACTGGAGTCCGTGCACGCCGCCGGCCTCGTGCACCGCGACCTGAAGCCGTCCAACGTGCTGGTGGCCAGCGACGGCCCCAAGGTGATCGACTTCGGCATCTCGCGCGCCGCCGACTTCGGCTCGCTGACCATGACCGGCGTCGCGGTCGGTACCCCCGCGTACATGTCCCCGGAACAGGCGCAGGGCGTTCGGGACATCACCCCGGCGAGCGACATGTTCTCGCTCGGCGCGACGCTCGTGTACGCGGCCACCGGGCACTCCCCCTACCCCGACCGCAAGCCGGCAGAGGCACTGTTGCGCCTGGTCACCGGATCTCCCGATCTGGAAGGGCTGCCGCCGGAGCTGACCGGCCTGGTCAACCTGTGCATGCAGCGCGCGGCCGAGCATCGGCCGAGCCCGACCCAGTTGCTCAACCAGCTCGCCCCGATGCTGGACGACAGCGACGCGGACAGCCAACTGCCGGACAACGCGTCGGCGATGGTGCAGCGGTTCGAGAGCCAGTACCGGCCGACGATGGGCCCGCGCACGCCGCCCGTGCGCGAGCCGGCCGAGCCGGAGCAGCCCGAACTGCCGGAGAACGTGCGCCCGGACCCGAACAACATGGGCAAACTGCCCAACCAGGTACGCGAGGAGCCGCGCCCGGCACCGCGCCCCGAGACGCACCGCCCCCCTCCGCCGCAACGCCCGCCGACCAATCCGACCCGCAAGCCGCCGCCGCGGCCGCCGACCCCGCCGACGAACACCGGGCAGCCGGGCGGCTCGCGACCGGTCGCGGGTCGTCAGGTGTCCACGTCGTCCCCGTCGCCGGCGCTGCCGACCGAGCGGGTGGCCAGGCCGCCCGCGCCCATACCCAACTCTCCGGTCACGTGGCCGGAGAGCGGGCCCGACGTGCCACGCCAGCACCCCACTCCGCCGCGCACCCCCACCGGCGGTCTGGAGACCTCGCCGGTGTGGCGGTTCACCGCGACCGGCGAGATCCTCACCCCGCCGGTCCGCGCGGGCTCGGGTCGGACCGCGCGCGTGCACGTGCACAGCAACGACAACGGGCTGCACACCCTGCACCTGGCCACCCGCGAGTGGCGGTTCGACTCGTCGGGCTGGTCGCATCCGCCCGCCGTGGACGGCGAGCTGATGTACCTCAGCAGCCAGGACAACCATGTCTACGCGCTGGAGCTGACGTCACGTCAGTGGCGCTGGAGCTTCCCCACCGGCGGCGAGGTCGTGGCCGCTCCGGTGGTCGCCGACGGCACCGTGTACTTCGGCTCCAGCGACAACGCGCTGTACGCCGTGGACGCGGCCACCGGTCGATGTCGCTGGCGCTTCCCCACCGGCGGCTGGGCCACCTCGCCCACCGTCGTGGACGGCACGGTGTACTTCGGCTCCAGCGACCGCTGCGTGTACGCGCTGGACGCGGCGACCGGCTGGTGCCGGTGGCGCTTCGCCACCGGCGGCTGGGTGTCCTCGCCGACCGTGGCGAACGGCGTTGTGCACGTCGGCAGCACCGACCAGTACCTGTACCTGCTCAACGCCACCGACGGCGCGATGCGCGGGTGGTTCGGCGCGGGCGGCCCGGTCGCCCAGCCGGCCACGGCGGGCAACCTGTCGTTCTTCGGCAGCGGCGACGGCGGCCTGTACGCGGTCGACGTCAACACCACACGCTGCGTGTGGCGGTTCGGGGCGGAGGGCTGGGTCACCTCGCCGGTGGTCGCGGACGACATCGTGTACGCGGGCAGCAGCAACGGCTCGGTGATAGCGGTGGGCATGGGCGGCGAGCCGCGCTGGCGCTTCACCACCGGAGGCCGGGTCACCTCGCCGATCGTGGCCGACGGGCTGCTCTTCGTGGGCAGCGCCGACCGGCACCTGTACGTGCTCGACGCGGCCACCGGAAAGGGCCCCGCGGACGCGACGCCCACCGGCTGATCCCGGCCTGCCCTGGTTCGATCCTCGGCCCTCGCCACCTCGTTCGACTCCCGACCCCTGGGACGGGTCCGGGTCATTGATCACGTTCGGATCACAAAACTACCGATCAATCAGGAGTTGTCAGTACAGTTCTCCCGCACCGGGGTCGATCGAGTGCGCTGCACCGCCCGCGAGAGACCTCGGCGCGAAACACGATGGCGGAAAAACAACGATCTTGGAGCCGAATACCTCGAACCGTGGTTCGAGACCTTCGACTCCAAGATCGTTTCCGCGTGTTCCCTACGGTCAGCGGGCACCGATGGGGGTGTAGTCGCGCAGCGCGACGCCGGTGTACACCTGGCGCGGGCGGCCGATCTTCGCCTTCGGGTCGGCGATCATCTCCTGCCAGTGCGCGATCCAGCCCGGCAGCCGGCCGATCGCGAACAACACGGTGAACATCTCGGTGGGGAAGCCCATAGCCCGGTAGATCAGCCCGGTGTAGAAGTCCACGTTCGGGTACAGCTTGCGCTCGACGAAGTAGTCGTCCGCGAGCGCGCGCTCCTCCAACTGCATCGCGAGGTCCAACAGTTCGTCCTTCTTGCCCATCCGGGACAGGACGTCGTCGGCCGCCTTCTTGATGATCGTCGCGCGCGGGTCGCGGCTCTTGTACACCCGGTGGCCGAAGCCCATCAGGCGCACGCCGTCTTCCTTGTTCTTCACCTTGTTCACGAACGAGTCGATGTCGCCACCGTCGTTCTTGATCTGCTCGAGCATCTCGAGCACCTGCTGGTTGGCACCGCCGTGCAGCGGACCCCACAGCGCGTTGATGCCTGCCGAGATGGACGCGAACATGTTCGCCTGGCTGGAGCCGACCAGCCGCACCGTCGAGGTCGAGCAGTTCTGCTCGTGGTCGCCGTGCAGGATGAGCAGCTTGTCGAGCGCGTCCACCACCACCGGGTCGGCCTTGTACGACTCGGCCGGGACCGCGAAGGTCATCCGCAGGAAGTTCTCGACGTAGCCGAGCGAGTTGTCCGGGTAGAGCATCGGCTGGCCGACGGACTTCTTGAACGCGTAGGCCGCGATCGTCGGCAGCTTCGCCAACAGCCTTATCGCCGAGAGCCGGACCTGCTCCTCGTCGAACGGGTTGTGGCTGTCCTGGTAGAACGTGGACAGCGCGGACACCACGGACGACAACATCGCCATCGGGTGCGCGTCGCGCGGGAAGCCGTCGTAGAAGCGCTTGACGTCCTCGTGCAGCAGGGTGTGCTGGGTGATCTCGTCGCGGAAGTTGTCCAGCGCGCTCGCGGACGGCAACTCGCCGTAGATCAGCAGGTAGGCCGTCTCCAGGAAGGTCCCCTGCTCGGCGATCTGCTCGATCGGATAGCCGCGGTAGCGGAGGATGCCCTCCTCGCCGTCGATGAAGGTGATCGCCGATTTACACGCGGCGGTGTTGACGAACCCTCCGTCGTAGGTCACCAGCCCCGTCTTGGCGCGAAGTGTCGAGATGTCCACGGCGGTGTCGCCAATGGTGCCCTCGACCAGCGGAAGGGTGTGCTCGTTTCCTTGGTGGCGCAGTACTACCGAGTCCTCGCTCATGGGGGTCCCCTACTTCTCGGCTCAGGCTCCGGCAGCCACCCGGATCGTGTCCGTGCGGTTCCGGTCTTTGTGACATGTGTGCATCAGTACGAATAGCAGGCGCGCGAGGCGACCTCGCAGCCACCTCCCACCTGGGCGACAAACCGTGAGCCGCGTCACCTGACCCAGGGTGGCGGGTCGAGATGCCCAGAGTCATCGCCGCAACCGTGCACGTGTTTCGGCTTCCCGTTACGAGTGTCACCCATGCGGCGTCATGATGAGGGCACACGATCGGGTGGCCCGGGGGGACTTTGCGTGACCGATGTCGACAGGCGGGGTCCGGCCCCCTTGGACGCGTACGATCCGCGCCGGATCGGGCCCTATCGGGTGCTCTCCCGACTCGGCCGGGGCGGCATGGCCCGGGTCTTCCTGGGACTGTCCCCGGCGGGCCGGCTGGTGGCGATCAAGACCATCCTGGCCGAGTTGGACCACGACGCGGACTTCCGCCGCCGGTTCGCCCGCGAGGTGCACGCCGCGCGACTGGTCAGCGGGGTGTTCACGGCCGCCGTGGTGGACGCCGACCCGGAGGCCGAGCGGCCCTGGCTGGCCACCGCGTACGTGCCCGCGCCGTCGCTGCGCGAGGTGGTCGACGAGTGCGGTCCGCTGCCGCCGGACGCGGTGCGCTGGCTGGCCGCCGGGGTGGCAGAGGCGCTCGGCGCGATCCACGGCGCCGGCCTGGTGCACCGCGACCTGGCCCCGGGCAACATCCTGGTCACCCTGGACGGTCCCAAGGTGATCGACTTCGGGCTCGCGCTGGCCGAGGACCAGGACACCGTCAATCTGGTCGGCACGATCGCCTACATGGCGCCCGAGCAGGTCGAGGGCGAGTCCGGCACGGTCCGCTCCGACGTGTACGCGATGGGCGCCACGCTGCTGTTCGCGGGCACGGGTCACGCGCCGTACGAGGGCAGCGCGATGCGGGTGATGAGCGCCGTGCGCAATCGCGACCCGGACCTGACCGGGCTGCCCGAGGAACTCCTGCCGCTGGTGGAGTCGTGTCTGCGCCGCCGCGCCGACCGACGCCCCTCGCCGGACAACGTGGTCACCGACTTCGCCGCCCTGCTCAGCCGCCGCCGACGCCCGCACGAGGCTGCCTCGTGGTTGCCCCGTCCCGTCCTGGAACTGCTCTACGAGCACGAGCGCCGGATCCGCCCCGCCGTCGAACCGCCCGGCCCGCCCGCGGCGCGACCGGCACCCGAGCCGGAGGCGGTGCGGGCTCCCTCTGCCGAGCGCCCGCGCCCGGCCCGGCCCGCGCGCCGACGGGCCGCCGAACCCACCGCGGCTCGGCCCGCGCCCGCCCCGACCAAGCGCTACACCGAGGATCCGTACCCGACGCGTGCGCCGATGCTCGACCGGATCGGCTATCGGGTGAGCGACTCGGGGGCGATCAGCGTGACGGCCTCGTCGCTGTCCGAACCGGGCCTGGGACGCTGGCACTCGGTACTGGCGCCGGTGGTGGGCCCCGCGTTGGGCGCCGGGTACTACGGGCCGCGTCGGTCCGCGGTCCGCTTCGGCATGCTCGGCGGCCGACCGACGCTGATCCGGCGCACCGCCGCACACGCCCTGGTGCTGATCGCCCCGGCCCGACCCGAACCCGGCGCGGTCTCGCTCGCCGGGCCCCGGCACGCGCTCGCGCTGGGCGCGGCGCCGGTGGACCTGCCGGATCTGGATCCTCCGGGCCACCGGCACGTGCCCCGGCTCGACCCGGCGGTGCTGAACGCGGAGCTGACCCGCCGCGAGGCCGGGCTGCGGCTGCGCGCCACGCGACATCCCGACGTGCTGACGGACGTGATCTCGGCGGTGCTCACCCGGCCGGAGGCCACCTTCGCGCTGTCCGAGGCGGACGCCGTGCCGGACCCCGAGGCGGTGTTGTGGGGCCTGTGCGAACTGGTCGGCCCGCTACTCCCGTACACGTTGTCCTTCTCCACGCTGAGCGCGTCCGAGCCGGACGACGAGCCGCGGCTGGTGGTCCACCGACAGTGGCCGGCCCACGACGCGCGCACCCGGCGGCATCGGATCGTCCCGGGCGAGGAGTTGTACTCGATGGGCGACGCGCACCGCGCCGCCGCCGAGGCCCTGGTGCGCGGCTACACCGGTCCCGACCGAGCCGCCGCAGCGGCCGCCCTGGGCCCGCCGGGTCCGTTCCGCTCCGCCGCGCCCACGGCCCGCTCGCAGGCCGTCCTGCGCGCCTTGGAGGGCCGGTAGCACGGGTCGGCGAGCCGGGCCGGGTGGACCCGGCGCTATTGCGGCGGCCGGAGCAGGCCGGCGGTGAGGCCCTCCAACAGGCCCCGGCCCAGGTCCTCGCCCAGGGCCGCCGCGCCGCGCAGGTCGGTCACGAACGCGCGCAGCGCCCGGAAGGTCTCGCCGTAGGCGCGCTGCCGGTCCGGCGGCAGCAGCGGGATCTCGATCCGGCGCACGTCGACCCGCACGATGCTGGACCCGTACCCGGCCCGCCTGGCCTGGGCCGGGTCGGTCAGGAACCCGGCCAGGAACCACGGATCGAGGGTGGCCGGATCGGGGCGCAGCAGGTGCAGGTTGGGTCCGAGCACCGCGTCCCGCTCGGCAGGTCCGGCCACTCGGACCGCGCCCGCCCAGCCGTTCTCGCCGCTGCCCAGCAGGGTCGGCACGATCACGTCGCCCGCCCGGATGCGCGGGTGTTGTGCCTCGTCCGCCTCGGCGACCGACAGGCGCGCGCTCGGCGGCACGGCGGCGGCGAGATCGGTGGTGGTGAGCATCGGCACGGTCGGCCCGGTCGGCGTCTCCTGGCCGCTCCGGCCGGAGCGGGTCGCGCTGCGGTACAGCGTGACCGCGCCGGTGCGGGCCAGGTCGGCGAGCGTGACCGAGCGCCAGGTCGGCGCCCCCGGGTCGGCGGCGGGTACATCGGGCACCAGTTCCGGGAGCCGGTCCAGCAGGTCGAGCAGCCGCCGGCGGGTGTCGTGCACCCGCTCGGCCACGTTCAGGTCGGTGCGCTCGGGCAGGTTGTGTGACGGGGTCAGGTCGACGTTGTCGTCGAGGAGTTCGATCAGCGGCACGGCGCGGTGTCGGCCGGGCACCTCGGCCAGGCCGCCGGGATCGGTGCCGAAGTCGTGCCAGGCCCGCACGCCGGCCTGCGCCGCGGCCGCGTCCTCGATCGCGGCGAACAGCACGTGTGAGGGCATCAGTTCGCCCGAGGGCCGTTCCAGGATCCACAGGTGCAGCGCGACGCCGAACGGCGGCGCGGCGCCCGCGGGCAGCGCGAACACCGCGCGCAGCGCGCCCCGGCGCAGCAGTTCGGCCCGGATCCGCCGGCCCGAGCTCCGGGCCGCGACGGCGGGCGGCATCAGCAGCACGACCCGCCCGCCGACCTCGGTGTGCGCCAGCGCGTGCTGGACCCACGCGAGTTCGGACTCGGTCCTGGGCGGCAGGCCGTACTCCCAGCGCTGGTCGTAGGCCAGTTCGTCGTGACCCCAATTGCGGTCGTTGAACGGCGGGTTGCCCACGACGGTGTCGAACAGCTCGTCGGGCCACGCGTCCGCGCGCAGCGCGTCGCCCTCGGCGACGGCGATCGCGGTGTCCGGTCCGGCATCGGGGTGCAGCGCGATGCGGGCGCGGATCAGTCGGGCCAGGGCCGGGGCCTCGGCCTGCCCGCGCAGGGTGCGCGCGGATCGCACGAAGCCGAGCAGCAGATCGCCGTGCGTGGTCGCCGGATTCAGCACGGATGTCACGGATTCCCGTCCCACGCACGCCAGTTCGGCGATCAGCGCGACGGTGGCCGAGGGGGTGACGCCGCCGGGGCCGGCTGCGGACTCGGCGAATCGGGAGTAGAGGGCGGCGAACACGGCCGAGGCCCCGCGGGTGCCGGCGAGGTCGCTCGCGGCGCGCAGCAGGGCGGCGTGCGGCCCCACCGGCTCGGGTGAGCCGGCCGCCAGGTGGTCGCCGATGTCGGCGAGCCGGCCGGGGACGTCGTCGGAGGCCGCGACCAGGCGCCACAGGTGTTCCTCCGGCGCGACCTCGGCGATCTTGCCCTGGTCGCGCAACCAGCTCTCCACGTCGGACAGCGCGAAGGTGGGGCTCGCGTCGCTGCCGCCCACGGGCCGCGGGAAGTCGTCGAAGCGCCGGCGCCAGTTACTGACGGCGGCGCGTCCGACACCCGCGATGCGGGCGATCTCGGCAGCGGTGACCTGGGGGCTGGTGGGCACCGTCTCCTCCTCCTGGACCGATTGTGAACCTTCCGGAGTCAACCATATCGAGGTGACTCAAGGTGCGAGCAAAATGCTTGTTGACAGCGTTCACAGCCGCTGCTTCTATTGACCACGGCAGCACGGAGCAACCCCGGAAACACCCGCACCGTGCTGTCACTTGACCACCGGCCGCTCGGCCGGCGGACCGATCGGCGCAGTAGGCGGCCGAGACGCAGTGCCTCCGAAGGGAAACCTCATGTCCGCGCTCGCTCCCCGGCAGACCGTTGTGCAGCAGTCCGCTTCGACCGCAGCCCCGCGGGGACGTCGCCGCGGCCTGATCACCACCGTGGCCGTCGCCGCGACGATCGCCATGACCGGATCGCTCGCCGCCTGCGGACCCACCAGGAAGGAAGAGGGCAAGGCGTCGAGCGCGTCGGCGGAGTCGCCGAGGACCACCGGCGCGGCCGACACGAGCGCGGCGCCCGGAGCCGACGAGCCCAAGACCGGCGCACCCAAGTCGGACGCGCCCAAGGCCGGCGACAAGGGCGGCACCGACAAGGTCGCCCAGGACCTGCTGACCCACCTCAAGACCACCAAGCACGGCGGTGTGGTGTCCGAGGTCCGGATCGTGAAGCAGTACGAACGCTACGAGGTCACCGTCAACACGACGCTGCCCGCGGAGGTCTCCATCACCGAGGACATCAAGGGTGCGAACGCCCGGATGGACAAGGGGCGGAAGCTCGCCGTCGAGGCGATGCAGTGGACGCAGGACTCGTCGAGCCTGACGATCGGCTCCGTCTCCGTGCTCGACAAGGAGAAGGGCACCGCCGGCATCGAGAACGGCGCGGAGAAGGACACCGACAAGGCCGGTTCCGAGAAGTACGCCGCCGACCTGCTCGCCAAGCTCAAGAGCACCACCCACGGCGGCCTGGTCACCAAGGTCCGGATCTCGAAGACCTATTCCGGCTACGACGTCGTGGTGCTCACCTCGCTGCCCGCCGAGGTCTCGCTCACGGAGACCCTCGCCGCCGAGAGCGCCCGGATGGACAAGGGCGGCAAGCTCGCCACCGAGGCGAAGCAGTGGGCCGAGAACAACACCACCCGCAAGGTCTCCTCCGTCGAGGTCCTCGACGTCGAGAAGGGCACGGCGGGGATCGAGAACCTGGGCTGACCGACGCGCGGTCCGGGACGGCGTCGGGGGGCGACGGCCGGGGGCGTCCGGGTCGGCATCCGGGGGACGACGAACACACCCGCGACGGAGATACGCGGACGACGAACTTTCATCCGGGGGGATGAGGGAGGGGGTCGCGGGGGCGGGGTGCCGTACGGCGCCTCGCCCCCGCGGTGTGTCCGGGTCCGGTCGGCGGCTTCCGGCGCTATCGCCAGGGGAGTTCGGCGAGCGCGGGCGCCGCGTCGTCGCGCAGCACGGTGCCCTCGATCACGCCGTACGGCCGATCCGTCACCTGGTACACCTCACCCGTGTTGTGCAGACCGAACGCGTCGAGGTCGACCGGGAGGTGGTGCCTGTTCGGCAGCGTCAGTCGCACCTCGACCAGGTCCTCCCGCTCGGTCAGCACCGCCTCGCCCATCGCGTACAGGGTCTGTTGCAGGGACAGGCTGTGCGTTTCGGCAAAGGTACGCAGCAGCGTGTCGCGAGCCGCGCAAAAGGACGAGTCCCAGTCCGTCGACGCGACGTCGGACCGCCGATGGCGCCAGCGCGCGTGCACGCTCGTGGCCAGGATCCGGTCCCGGGTCGGGGCCAGCGTCGTGTAACGGTCCGTCATGAAGCCGTGGAACTCCGACCCGGTGGACTTGAGCGCGGTCACGTCCTCCAGACCGGCGCAGACCTCGGTACCGGCCGGCCCGTGCAGCACGCCCGCGTATCGGGCCCCGGCCGCCCGGGTCCACGCGTGTGGGTGCGGCCCGTGCGTGCCGGGGATCCGGATCCAGGGGTATTCCAGGACGCGCACGCGCGCGGTATCGATCGGGGCGTACGCGTCGACGAAGTGCCGGGCCAGGCGCAGCCCGAACGCCTCGACCGCGGGCAGCGGTCGGTCCTGCGCGAACGCGTACACCACGGCGCGCATCGTGTCGGTCGGGATGACGTGGGCGTTGTCGCCGCGCAGATGGGTGGCCGCGAGGTCGCCGGACAGTGACACGGACACGTTCAGATCGCACAGTTCGTGCTCGGTCGCGGTGGTCCGGGTGACCCGGACCAGTCGTACCTCCGCCTTGCCGTATCGATTCGGCCCCAGAACGATCGCCATCGGTTCAGCTCCCTCGCCACGCGGGCTGATGTTGCCGGGTGTTGCCGGGTGTTGTCGCGAAGCTAGCGGCGCACGCGGAGCCCGGTCAAAGGCGCGAATCGGGACATGTCCTGGCGATTCGCTGCGGTTGCCGGGTCGGTGACGAGACGTTCACGAGTCGTCGACGAGCCGGTCCGGGTCCTCGGTGGGGCCTCGGCCCGGAGGGTAGGCTGCGGCAAAGTCCGCGGGGAGGCGAGACAGACAGGGCCGGAAAAAGCCCTGGGGCCCCTCCCTGCCTTGGCGCAGCACGTACATAGAGGGGGCGGCAGTCATGGATCCGCTGAAGCCGGGCGATCCCGGGGTTGTCGGGCGGTACCGACTGTCGGCCCGATGGGGACAGGGCGGCCTGGGGACGGTCTTCCTCGGTCGCGCACCCGGCGGTGACCACGTCACGGTCAAGCTGGTGCGGCCCGACCTGGCGTCCGACAAGACGTTCCTCGAACGCTTCCGCAAGGACGTCACCACTGCCAGGGAGGTCGGCGGCACACACGTCGCGCACGTCCTGGACGCGGACCCGGACGGCACGCCGCCGTGGCTGGTCGTCGAGCACGTGGCGGGCCCGTCCCTGGAGTCGGCCGTCGGGGCGCACGGGCCGCTGCCCGAGCACTCGCTGCGTGCGCTGGGCGCGGGATTGGCCGAGGGGCTCGCGGCCATCCACGAGGTCGATCTGACGCACCGTGACCTCAAGCCGGCCAACGTCCTGCTCGCGGCCGACGGGCCGCGCGTGGCGGACTACTCGCTGGCCCGGGCCCTCGGTTCGGCCGGGATGACCCGGACGGGTGTCGTGGACGTCCCGGGGCTGCCCGCACCGGAGCAGGTCACCGGCGGCTCCATAGGCCCGGCGATCGACGTGTTCGCGCTGGGCGGTGTGCTGTGCCACGCGGCCGGCGTGGCGCCGTTCGGCGCGGGGTCGGCCGCCGAGATCGCACAGCGGGTCGTGCGCGAGATGCCGGACCTGACGGAACTCCCGGACTGGCTCGGTGAGATCGTCGCCGACTGCCTGAAGAAGCGGCCCACCGCACGGCCCTCGGCGGCCGACTTGGTGGCACGCTTCGCCGCGGCCGAGCCGAGTGCGGACTGGCTTCCCGAGGAACTGAGGGCACTGGTCGCCGCGGCGACCGCGGCCGTGGGCGATGCCCCGCCCCCGAAGGACGCCGAGAGCGCGGACGGGGAAGAGGAAGAGGAAGAGCCGGAGACCACCGAGGTCCCGGCAGCCGCCGCACTCGCGACCGCGACACCGACCGACACGGACGAGACGCCCGTGGCGACTCCGGCGGTACGCGCGGGCAAGAAGGCCGCCGGCAAGCCCGCGACCGGTGCTGCTGCCGCCGCGAAGAAGGTCGCGAAGAACGGCGCGAAGCCGGCCGCGCAACCTGCCGAGGACGAGGCCGAGACCGACGCGACTCCGGTGGCAACGCCCGCCGTGCGACCCGGCAAGAAGGGCGCTGCGAAGCCCGCCGCCGAGCCGGATGCCACCGCGACGACCGACGCGGACGACGCGACTCCGGTGGCAACGCCCGCCGTACGGCCCGGCAAGAAGGGCGCTGCGAAGACGACCCGCGCTCCCGCCGCCGGCTCCGATGCCGACGAGGCGGGCGACGAGACTCCGGTGGCGACACCGGCATCGGCCGCGCCCGGGAAGATCGCGAAGCCGACCGCGCGAGCCGCCGAGACCGAAGCCGAGGACGAGGCCGAGGACGACGCGACCCCCGTGGCCACGCCCGCCGTACGCGCGGGCAAGAAGGGCGCGGGGAAGCCCGCCGCCGGTGGTGGCGCCGCGAAGAACGGCGCGGGTCGCGACCAGAGCGACGCCGACGCCGACGCCGACGCCGACGAGGTGAACGACGACGAGGACGACGCGACTCCGGTGGCGTCGCCGGCGGTGCGGGCCGACCAAAACGGTGCCGGGAAGCCTGCCGCGGAAAAGCCCGACCCGGACTCCGACGCCACGACCCCCGTGGTGGCACCGGCCGTTCGCGTCGGCAAGGACGACGACGTCACCACTCCGATCGCGACCCCGGCGGCCCCCGCTCCCGAGGCGGACAAGCCGGCGGCCAAGGCGCCCTACGACGGTGGCGCGCCGGTCAAGGTGCCGGCCATCCGTCGGGGCACCGACGCCGAAACGGTCAAGGTCGCCCGGGACTCCGAGTCCCCCGCGCCCGCCGACGCCGGTGCCGAGACCGTCAAGGTCGCCCGGGACTCCGAGTCGGCGGCGCCGCCGCGACCGGACGCGCCGACCAGGGTGGTGCCCGCCCCGCCGTTCCCGACCGACGCGCCCGCCGCCGCGACCGAGGTGCCGCCCTTCCCGACCGGTTCGCCCTTCCCGCTCACACCCGCGCCGGCACGCGCCGCGCGGCCGGCCAATCCGGTGATCTGGCACGCGGTGATCGCGCTGCTCGGAGTGACCGCCGTCGGCATAGGGCTGTTCCGCATCACCGACTCCGCGTGGCGCGACGCGCAGAACGCCGTCATGGGTGTGGTCCTGCCCGGCATCTCGGTGCTGGCGGGCCTGGCCGGCCTGGCCACGCTGGCGCTGGCCGTGCTCGATTCGCGGCGCAAGGCCGCCCCCGGCCCGGCGTACCCGCCCGGCACCGCTCCCGTCGCCGAACCGAGGCCGACCGAGGCGGACTCGGCGCGGTAGCCGTACCCGAACACCCCGCGACGGGCCCGCCGGTCGTCCCTCGACCACCGGCGGGCCCGATCGTCCTCCCGCGCCCGCACCCGCGCCGACCGGTGACGGCGTGTCAGTTGCTGCCGCCGCAGGACGAAGAGCAGCCGCCGTTGCTGTAACTCCAGCCCAATCGAGGGTTGTACGCCCCGCTCGGATCCCGGTCGACACCGCCGCCCTCGGCCCGAAATCACGGGCAACTCCAGCACCCGGCAGTGTCGTTGCGCGTCGCGCGGCAGGTCGTGTTCAGCCGCGGGCAGCGCCGGGCGGCCACACCACGTGCACTCGTGTGCCCGCCGCGCGGGCCTTGGCGACCACCTCGGCGGTGCCGCCGCGTGCGCCGCCGGGTCGGCCGTCCCAGACCGCGAACACCACGTCCACCGCCGCGAGCAGCGCGTCGTTGGCCGCCGCGTACGCGTCTTCGGACGCCCGGCGGAACGGCATCACCCGGACCTCGTCGGCCCGCGCGATCAAGTCCTCGAAACCGGCGCGGTAGTTCGGACCGACCTTGGTCTCGCCGTAGTCGGCCGACGGCAGCAGTGCCACGAGCCGGCCGCCCAGGTCCAGGACGGCGCGCGCGAAGATCGCGTCCGCGCCTGCCGCGAGGCAGCTGTAGCCCACGAGTTCGTCCGGCGCGACCCGGGCGAGCAGGTCCCGAACGGCCCGATCGACCAGCGGCACGGTGTCGGGCGTCAGGTTGATGTGGCCGGTGATGCCGTAGCTCGTCACGCCTACTCCAGTCCTGGTCCACTCGGTTGAGGGAACCCCCCATTGTTTGGGCAAGCGACCGGGGAATCCGCACGAGCCGGTCGATAATCGGAGCAATTCGGCCGCGCAAGCCTCGACGCGAACGGGTCCCGGCCGGTTCGCCGACTCGCAGCGGCAACGACTCGCCGGTGCGCACACCGGCACCAGGGAGCGCCATGCATCGGAGAAAGCGTCGAATCGCGAACTCGGCCCCGGCAGTCGTGCTGGCCGCGACCCTCGCCGCGTGCTCCGCCTCCTCGACCGATGGACCCGCCGACGTGCGGGTCGTCGACCCGGTGATCTCCGGAGCCCACCCGGCGACCCCGGAGGACTACCCCAAGCCCTCCGTCGCGCCGCCCTGCGACCCGCGCCAGAGCCTCACGCCGCCCGGTTCGCTGCCCGCCCCCGGAGCGATGCCCGCCGGTTCCACGATGGAGCGCGTGCACCGACGCGGGTACCTGATCGTCGGTGTCGACCAGAACACCCGATTCTTCGGCGAGTTGGACCGACGCAGCGGGCTGATCAAGGGATTCGACATCGAGATGGCCAAGGCCCTCGCCCGGGCGATCTTCGCCGGTCCCGACGACCCGGAGCGGCTGCGCTACAAGGTGATCACCCAGGCCCAGCGCACCGACGTGCTCCGCAACGGGGATGTGGATGTGGTGATCGACACGATGACCATCACATGCGACCGCAAACTCCAGGTGGCCTTCAGCAGCGACTACTACACCGACGGCCAACGCGTCCTGGTGCGCACCGACTCGGGCGTGCGCTCCCTCGCGGATCTGCGCGGCAGGCGGGTGTGCACGGTCCGCGCCACCACGTCGATCGTGTTCCTGCGGGACGACCCGGCGGGCGTGCTGCCGTACGCCGTGGAGAACTGGACGGACTGCCTGGTCGCGTTGCAGCAGGGCGAGGTGGACGCGATCTCGACGACGTCGGCGCTGCTCAAAGGACTTCAGGCACAGGACTCCGACACCGAAGTGGTCGGTCCGACCTTCAGCGACGAACCGCACGGCATGGCGTTCCCGTTGGCACACCAGGACTTCGTACGATTCGCCAACGGGCTGCTGGAGCGGATGAAGCGGGACGGCTCATGGCAGAAGTTGTACGACGCGTGGCTGGCCGGACCGCTGGGGCCGCAGTCCCCGCCGCGCGCCTCCTACGTCGGCTGATCGGTCCCGGTCGCCGGGTCCGGCCCGCCGCCGAGGCCGTCCGGGAAGTCCCGACGACCGCGCGAAGTTCCGCCGGGCGCGCCCTGGTCGGGACGCTCGCCGGTCAGGGTGGGTCGCAGTGTCTCGATGACGGTCGGGTCCTCGATGGTGGAGGGCAGTACGGGCCGTTTGCCGTCCGCGATGTCGCGCATCGTGCGGCGCAGGATCTTGCCCGAGCGGGTCTTGGGCAGCGCCGGGACCACGTCCACTTGGCGCAGGGCCGCGACCGCGCCGATCGTGTCCCGGACCAGGAGCACCAACTCGGCGGACACCTCGGCGGGTTCCCGATCGACACCGGCCTTGAGCACGACCAGACCGCGCGGCACCTGGCCCTTGAGCTCGTCGGCCACCCCGATCACCGCGCACTCGGCGACGTCCGGGTGCGCGGCCAGCACCTCCTCCATCGAGCCGGTGGACAGCCGGTGCCCGGCGACGTTGATCACGTCGTCGGTGCGGCCCATCACGTAGACGTAGCCGTCCTCGTCCTTGCGCCCGCCGTCGCCGCTGAGGTAGTAGCCGGGAAACGCGGTCAGATAGGACGCCACGTAGCGCTCGTCGTCGCCCCACAGCGTGCTCAGCGTGCCGGGCGGCATGGGCAGTTTGAGCACCACCGCGCCGTCCACGCCGGGCGGCACCTCGACGCCCTGCGGGTCCAGGATCCGTACGTCGTAGCCGGGCACCGGCAGGGTCGGCGAACCGGGCTTGGTGGGATGCGGTTCCAGGCCCATCGGGTCGGCCACGATCGGCCAACCGGTCTCGGTCTGCCACCAGTTGTCCACCACGGGGATCCCGAGCAGGTCGCCCGCCCAGCGGTAGGTCTCCGGGTCGAGCCGCTCGCCCGCCAGGAACAGCGTGCGCAGCGCGGACAGATCGTGTCCGGCGAGCAGTTTCCCGTCCGGGTCCTCCTTCTTGATCGCCCTGAACGCGGTCGGCGCGGTGAACAGCATGGTGGCCCGGTGCTCGGCGGCCACCCGCCAGAACGCGCCCGCGTCCGGCGTGCCGACCGGCTTGCCCTCGTACAGCACGGTGGTGCAGCCGGTGAGCAGCGGCGCGTAGACGATGTACGAGTGGCCGACCACCCAGCCGACGTCGGACGCGGTCCAGCTCACCTCGCCGGGGCGCACGCCGTACACGTTCTCCATCGACCACCGCAGCGCGACCGCGTGTCCGCCGTTGTCGCGCACGATGCCCTTGGGCGGCCCGGTGGTGCCGGAGGTGTAGAGGATGTACAGCGGGTCGCCGGCCGCGACGGGCACACACTCGACGGGTTCGGCCGTCGCCATCGCGGTGTCCCAGTCCAGGTCGCGTTCGGTCACATCGGCGGTGAGCTGGGGACGTTGCAGCAGCACCACCTTGTCGGGCCGGTGCGTCGCCTCGGCCAGCGCCGCGTCCACGAGCGGCTTGTAGGCGATCGTGCGGGTGGGCTCGATCCCACAGGACGCGGCCACCACGACCTTGGGCCGGGCGTCGTCGATCCGCACCGCCAACTCGTGTGCGGCGAAGCCGCCGAACACGACGGAGTGCACCGCGCCGAGTCGGGCGCAGGCCAGCATCGCCACCACGGCCTCGGGCACCATCGGCAGGTACAACACCACCCGATCGCCCCGGCCCACCCCCAGTCCGCGCAGCACGCCGGCGAATCGTGCGGTCATATCGAGGAGTTCGGCGTAGCTCAGGGTGCGCCGCGTGCCGGTGACCGGCGAGTCGTACACGATCGCGGCCTGTTCGGCGCGCCCACCCGCGACATGCCGGTCCAGTGCGTTGAAGCACGTGTTCAACACGCCGTCCGGGAACCAGCGGTACAGCGGCGCGGCGGAGTCGTCCAGGGCCCGGCTGGGCGGCGTCACCCAGTCGATCGCGGCGGCGGCCTCCAGCCAGAAACCGTCCGGATCGCTCAGGCTGCGCCGATGGGCCGACTCGTACGCCCCGCCAGTGTCGCGGCTCATCCGCGGTTCCTCCCGGTAGTCCGGTCGCGGCACCGGGTGACCGTGCCGTCTCGCCGGCAGGATCCCGACGCGAGGGCCCGAAGTCAAGACGGACGTACTCGCGTTCGAGCACGTGGGCGGCGGGAGCCGTGCCGCGCACGCGGCCCGGAGGGCCGGGAGGTGCTCCCGGCTCCGGGTCCGCGACGTCTCGGCCGCGGTGTCCTACCAGGCGCCGCCCGCGACCTGACGGGTGGCGAGGTTGATTCGGTTCCAGACGTTGACCGAGGCGATGGACAGCAGGAGGCCGCCGAGTTCCTGCTCGTCGTAGTGCTTGGCGGCCTCGTCGTAGATCGCGTCCGGGATCGGGTCGCCGGCGTCGGCGACCCGGGTGACCGCCTCGGTCAGCGCGAGGGCCGCGCGCTCGGCGTCGGTGAAGTACGGGGCGTCCCGCCAACCGGCGACGGTGTCGATGCGCTCGTCCGCCTCGCCGGCCTTGCGCAGGTCGCGGGCGTGCATGTGCACACAGACGCTGCAGCCGTTGATCTGGCTCGCCCGCAGGTTGGCCAGTTCCAGGGTGACCTTGGGAACGCCGGTCTGTGCGGCGGCGGCACCGAGGGCCATCAGCGCCTTCATCGCGCCGGGAACGACCATCGCGGGGTTGCCCATACGTGCTTCCATGGCTGTGCTCCTCGAGAGGTGGTCTCACCGGAGGTTGTCTCCTCGCCTCCGGCTGCCGGCCGTTGCTTTTCGGTCCGACACAGCACTGACGGAGCCCGCCGGCAAAGTGTGACGCCCGAGGAGAGAAAAGTTTTCGCTCCGTGCCGAAGGGGAGGTAGCCCGCGATGGCAACGACCGCCGGTCATTCGAAATGGGCGTCCGACGCCGTCCTGGAGCCGTTGCGGCGCCATCTCAGGGACCCGTCCGCCGAGTTCTGGATCGGACCGGGGTGGTATCGGCTCGCGCTGCGCTGCCACGAGGCGGTGGCGGTGGAGTTCCCCGACTACGAACTCCTCGCCGTCAAGCAGAAGTGGGCGGCGCTCGCCTTCCAGGCCAACCCCCACCCGTGGACCCCGAACGGCACCGCCTGGACCCGGGCCGAATCGACCCGCCTGCACGCCGTGACGGGGGAGTTCGACCGAATCTCCCGAACCGTCTGCGAGAGCTGCGGTCGCCCGGGCACCCTCCGCGGCATGCGCCGACTGCACCTGACCCTGTGCGACGCCTGCGAGACGACGGTGCCGGCCGGCGGGCTCCGGTAGCCCACCGGAGCCGGCTGCGCCGTTACAGGCGGTCGTACCAGCCGGGATGGCTGTTGTGCAGGGCCGCCAGGGCCAGGACTATGCGGGCGTCCACGTGGCCCGGGGGGAGTTCGTACGAGTCGGTGGTGCCGACGCTGCCCAGGTATTCGAAGACGCGGGTGCCGTCGTGGCGCCAGATCGTGCGCAGCGGCAACCTCGGTGCCTTGCCGCCGAGTACGGCCACGGCCATCATCAGGCCCCACAGCGGGCACAACGCCCACCACGCGATCCAACCGAACGTGGTGCCCTTCGCCGCGTGCAGCGTGGGGCCCTCCGCCGGGCGGATCGTCCAGGACGTGCGGCGCAGCCGGCGGATGCTGCCCTGTTCGCGATGCACCGTCGCCAAGTGCTCGCCGGCCGGTCCGGTGACGCTGTACACCGCGTAGTCGGCGGCGGCCGAGTACGTACCCACCGCCGCGATCCGCTGTCGGCGGGCCCGGTCCGCCCACAGGATCAGGTGTCGGGAGGGGGAGCTGCCCATTCCGTCGGTGGGCGCCGCGTCGATGTACGCGATGTCCTCGTAGTGCCGTGCGCCCTGCGGGCGGATCCGGACGATCGGGCCCACCCACGTGTGTTCGGGAACGTCCCTGGCTTCATCAGCCTGGAGCGCGCGGCGTACCTCGATTGCGGCACCCGCGACGGTGTGAAGCGCGACGGTCATGTGCGTCCAGAGTTCGGAAAACGGCCGGTCCGAACAGCAGCGTAGACAGCGCGACAACCCCTTGGGGAGCGAGGGAGCGAGAACTCCACCAAAGCATGGACCGGCCGGCCGGATTGTGCCGGTCCGACCGGTCCGAAGTGCGGGTATCCGAGCGGTTGTCGGCGATTCAGCCGCGCTGCGGCACGCCGGTCGCGAAGTCCTCGCGGTGGTCGTGGGCCCATTCGCGGAAGGTGCGGCCCGGTCGGCCGGTGATCGCCTCGGTGGTGCCGGACACCGGTTCGGGCTCGACCGCCGACTCCCACAGGTCCAGCAGCGCGTTCGCGTAGCCGGGCGGCATGTGCCGGGTCAGGCCGGCGAGCGCCTCGTCCCGGGTGACCTCGGTGAACGGCAGTTCGCGGCCCAGGACATCGGCCAGGATCGCGATCTGCTCGACGAAGGACAACGATTCGGGGCCGTTGAGGTCGAGTGTCTCGCCGAGGTGGTCGCCGGCCACGAGCACGGCGGTCGCGACGTCGGCGATATCGTCCTCGTGGATCGGGGCGACCTGGGCATTAGGGTACGGAAGTTGGATCTTGCCGGTGCCGAGAAGCTGGTACTTCCAGCCGATCGCGTTGCCGGCGAAGGCACCGGGACGGAGCACCGTGTACGGGATCCCGGACTCGGCGACCGCGACCTCGACCGCGTGGTGGCTCGCCGCGAGCGGGTTGCCGCTCGGGTCGGGCGCGGCCGTCGAGGCGGAGGACAGCAGCACGATGTGCCGGACGCCGGCGGCCCGCGCGGCGTCGAGGAAGGCGGCGATGCCGGCTGCCTCGGCGTACAGGAAGACGCTGGTGACGTCGTGCAACACCGCGGCGGCGTTGTCGGGTTCACGGAGCGAGAGGCGGACGGCTGCGACGCCGGCGGGCGGTTCGAGGTCGGTCGGGTCGCTGCTCGCGATCCGGACGCTGTGGCCGGCGGCGACCAGGCGGGTGAGGACGCCGCGCGCGACACTGCCGCGGGCTCCGGTGACGAGGGTGGTCATGGTGACTCGTTTCCTTGCTGTACGGGTTCTTGGTGGACCGGGCGACGGGTCCTTCGTGGACTCGGCGGCCCACGACGGTTCTTCGTGGAGTCGGCGGCCCACGACGGTTCTTCGTGGAACCGGCGGCCCGGGGTTCTTCACGGACCGGCCGGCCGTCGGACCGGAGGGGCCGGCCGTCGGACCGCCGGGGAAAGGCAACTCGGGTCGAGGGCCTAGCTCTCGTGCGGCCTGGCGTGCCTGGGGAGCAGGAACACCAGGCCGGCGGCAAGCAGGCCGAGGCCGGCCACCGCGAGTGCGCCGACGGCCATGGCGGTGGAGGCGCTGTGGTTTTCGGCGAGTTGGAGGAACAAGGTGGTGATGCCGGCCACGCCGAGTGCGCCGGCGAGTTGTTGCATCGCGGACAACGACCCGGAGGCGCTGCCCAGTTCGTGGTCGGCGACACCGGCCAGGATCACGTCGAACAGCGGGGCGAACACGGCGCCCATGCCGAGGCCGGCGACGAACAGCGGGGCGATCAGGTGCACGCCGGTCGTGTCCGAGCCGTAGTGGGTGACCACGGCGGCGAGGGCGATCAGGCCGCTCACGTTGACGCCGGCGCCGATCAGGAGCAGGTTGCGGCCGAGCCTGGGGATCAGTCGGAAGCCCGCGATCGAGGCGACCACGATGCCGACGGCGATCGGGGCGAGGGTGAGACCGGCGGCGAGCGGGCCGAAGTCCAGGTGCAGTTGCACGAACAGCGAGGTGATCAGCATGAAGCCCGCGGTGCCGGCGAAGAAGACGAGGCCGAACAGCATGCCGGAGGTGTAGGCCCGGTTGCGCAGCAGCGTGGCCTCGATCAGCGAGTGGGCGCTGCGGCGTTCGCGCAGGATGAAGCCGGCGAAGGCGGTCAGGCCGGCGCCGAGGCAGCCGAATGTCCAGGCGGGCCAGTCGGCTTCGGGGCCCTGGATGAGCGGGAGGATGACCAGCGTCGAGGCGACGGCCAAGAGCGCGGCGGCGAGCACGTCGATCCGCACGCCGGGGTTCGGGGCGTCCTTGGGGATGTAGCGGAGTCCGCCGAGCACGGCGGCGAGGCCGAGCGGGACGTTCATCAGGAAGATCAGCCGCCAGCCGGTGCCGAACAGGTCGAGGTGGATCAGCGCGCCGGCCAGAATCGGGCCGCCGACGGCGGACAGGCCCAGGATGGGACCGAACGCGGCGAACGCCTTGCCGGTCTCGGCGGGCGGGAAGACCGACTTGAGGATGCCGAAGCCCTGCGGGATGAGCAGGGCGCCGAAGGCACCCTGGGCGATGCGGGCGGAGACCAGTAGTTCCGGCGCCGGGGCCAGGGCGCACAACAGGGACGCCACGGCGAAGCCGCCGGCGCCCAGCAGAAACAATCGGCGTCGGCCCCAGCGGTCGCCGAGTCTGCCGCCGACGACGAGCAGCACGCCGAACGCGAGCGTGTAGCCGGAGGCGAGCCATTGCAACAGCGAAGCGCCGCCGCCGAGATCGTCGCGGACGGACGGGCCGGCGACGTTCGTCACGGTGCTGTCGAGCAGGTCCATCACCTCGGCGACGAGCACGATCGCCAGGATCCGCCACCGCCAGGCGTACGCGGCGGGCAGCGGGGGCTCGGTGACGGGGGCGGACGGGTCGACGGTGGTGGTGGTCATCGGTACTCCTCGAAGGGTGGGCGGCGCGGCTCACCGCCCTGCGAAGTGCCGCGCGACGAGCCATGTTCGTGACGAACGCTGTTCGCAACGAACAATGTACGTAGCGAACGGTGTTCCGTCAACGCGTATACTCGGGGCATGGCGAAATCCCCCGGCGAGTCGCGCCCATCCACCCCTGCCGCTCCGGTCAGCCGGCGCACCCGCCCGGCGAAGGCCGCGCTCAGTGCGGACGCGCTCGTGTCCGCCGCGCTCGCGATCCTGGACGCGGACGGCCTGGAGGCGGTGACGATGCGTCGGGTCGCGCAGGCGCTGGACACCGGCGCCGCGTCGCTGTACGTGTACGTGGCGAACCGGGACGAGCTGCTCGCGTTGGTCTACGACCGAGTGCTCGGCGAGATCCCGCTGCCCGCCGTCGCGCCGGTCGGCGAGCCGTTCCCGCACTGGCGCGCGGAGTTGGGCACGCTGATCAGGGAGGCGATCACCGTGCTCGGCGCCCATCGCGGCATCGCGACCGTGGCCCTGGGGGACGTACCGACCGGCCCCAACGCGCTCGCGCTCGCCGAGGCGATCCTGGGCCTGCTGGCCGGCGCGGGCATCGACGACCTCACCCGCTCACTCGCGCTCGACCTGATCAACCTGCACATCACGGCCGCGGGGGCCGAGGAGTCGGCGTACGTCGACAAGGGCGCCGAGGGGCAGACCGAGGAGAGCGCGGTCGCCGCGATGGACGAGGCGTTCGGCCGACTCTCCGCGACGGACTACCCCCACCTGGTCGCCATGCGCAAATCCCTCACCCAGGTCTCCGGCGACGACCGCGACACGTGGGCGATCGAGGTCCTGTTGAACGGCATCCTCGCCACCCCGGCCCCCGACCGACCGACCACCTCGTCCGACGGGTCGCTCGCGGCGCGCCGACCCCGCGCCGCGAGCGACCGGTGAACTGCCCGACCCCTGCGAGCGCTCCGTGGTGTCCTCATACGCGCCCGCACGGCTCGGCTCGACACCGGATTCGCCGGGAGCGGCCCGGGTCCGCTGCGTCGATCGAACGCTCAGGCCACGTGAAAGGACATGTCGCCGATGTTCACGGTCACGTCGAGGCGACCGCCCAGACGGCCGCATAGGAGCGCAGCGTCTCCAGCTGCACGAGAAGGCAGATCTCCCATGACACCCACCGAATATAATCTTTGGCCCACATTTGTGAGGCCGGTGCGCACACATGACCGTGAGTCGAGTCGCGCGGGACGGCGCGGATCGGTGTCGAAGGGCCCGGGGGCGCGGGCAGATGATCACAATGGGCGTCATGGTTGATCTCGCCGAGTCCTCGTCGCCCGCTCCACGCCGTCCGGATCCGGGCGGCGTGGTTCGTACCGCGTCGGAGCTGGAGAAGCTCCGGGGTGTGCGCCGGATGAAGGTGATCGCCACCGGGTTCCTGGTGTTCGCGACCGTGTTGTACATCCTCGCGCGGTGGGCCGAGGCGCGCGGTGCGGGCGCGTGGGCCGGATATGTGCAGGCCGCCGCGGAGGCCGGGATGGTCGGCGCGATGGCCGACTGGTTCGCGGTGACCGCGCTGTTCCGCCGCCCGCTCGGACTGCCGATCCCGCATACCGCGATCATCCCGACCCGCAAGGACGCGCTGGGGCACAATCTCGGCGAGTTCGTCGGGGAGAACTTCCTCTCCGACTCGGTGGTACGGCAACGACTGAGCCGGATGGAGGTGTCCCGGCGGGCCGGCACCTGGCTGGCCGCTCCCGGGCACGCCGAGCGGGTGACCGACCAACTGGGCGCGCTGGCCCGCGCGGCACTGACCGTGCTGCGCGACGAGGACGTGCAGAGCGTGTTCGGACAGGCGATCACCCGTCGGGTGTCCGCGCAGGCCGTCGCCCAGCCGATCGGCGAACTGCTCGACCGGCTGGTCCGCGACGGCGCGCACCGGGGCCTGGTCGACCTGGTCGCGGTGAAGGCGCACGACTGGCTGGAGCAACATCGCGAGGCCGTCCTGCGAGTGGTCAACGAGGAGTCGCCGGGCTGGTCGCCGCGCTTTCTCGACCGGCAGATCGCCAACAAGGTGCATCGCGAACTGGTCCGGTTCGCGGGCGCGGTGCGGGACGACCCGGAGCACCCGGCCCGACTCGCGGTGGACAACTTCCTCGCCGAGGTGGCCCGCGACCTCCAGCACGATCCGCAGATGATCGCCCAGATAGAGGGGTTGCGGGACCGCACCATCGCGCACCCGGCGGTCCAGGAGTTGATCGCGTCGGTGTGGGGCGCCGCGCGCGCCATGCTCGTCGAGGCCACCGAGGACCCGAACAGCGAACTGCGCAACCGGGTCACCGCGGCCGTGCGCTCGCTGGCCGGTCGGCTCGCCGAGGACGCGCGCGTGCGCGACAAGGCCGATCGGTGGATCGAGCAGGCCGCCGCGTACGTGGTGACCACCTACCGCGACGAGATCACCGCGTTGATCACCGACACCGTCGGCGCCTGGGACCCGAAGGAGACCAGCCGCAAGATCGAGATCAACGTCGGACGCGACCTGCAGTTCATCCGGATCAACGGCACCGTCGTGGGCGCACTCGTCGGCCTGCTGATCCACACCCTGACCCAGGTATTGAGCTGACCCGAGGTGCTCGACCGCGGGCCCGGGTCGGCCGAGCACCCGGTTGCCCGGCCGACCCGGGCCCGGTTCCGCGTACGGCATCGCACCCGACCCGCCTGCCTGCCCCGCCTGCCTGCCGACCGCGCCCGATCCACCCGCCTACCCGGACAGTTCCTCCGCGCGTGCCTTCGCCGCCCGCAGGTCCACCTTGCCCGCCGCCGTGCGCGGGATCGATTCGACGAAATGGATGCGCTTGGGCGTCTTGTATCCGGCGATCCGGGTCCGGGCGTGCGCGGTGATCGCCTCCGGCGTCGGGTCGGTGCCCTCGCGCACCACCACGAGCGCGGTGACCGCCTGGCCGAAGCGCGGGTCCGAAACGCCCACCACGACCGCGTCGAACACGTCGGCGTGCGACTTCAACACGTTCTCCACCTCGTCCGGATAGACCTTCTCGCCACCGGTGTTGATCGTCGCGCTGCCACGCCCGAGCAGGGTGATGCCGCCGTCCTCCTCCAGCAACGCGAAGTCGCCGGGCAGCACCCAGCGGCGCCCGGCCGCGTCCCGGACGAAGGTGGCCCGGGTCTTCTCGTCGTCGCCGTGGTAGGCGAGCGGGATGTGTCCGCTGACGGCCAGTCGGCCGACGTCGCCCGAGCCCGGCTTCACCGGCACCAGTCGGTCGTCGAGCACGGTCGTGGTGTCCGAGGAGGCGAACCGCGTGGCGGCGCCGACCGCGCCGGTCTGCCGCATGGCGGCGCCGGTCTCGGACGCGCCGAAGCTGTCGATCACGAAGATGCCGGTCTGTTCCAGCGCGGTGCGCACCGAAGCGCTCATCGGCGCGCCGCCGTTGCTGATCGCCTTGAGCGCGGACAGGTCGTGGGTGTCCGGGTTGGCCGCGAGCCAGTCCGCCAGCGGCCGGCCCATGCCGTCGCCGACCACCGCCATCGACAACGCCCGCTCGCGCGACGCGAGCGCCATCACGGCGTCCGGGTCGAAGGCCCGGCCGGTCCACATCAGGTACGTGTTGCCCATGTAGAAGGTGTTCCACATCGACCACTGCCCGCCGCCGTGCATCATCGGCGCCAGGCCCAGCGTGGTCAGCCCCGCCGACTCCCGGACCGTGTCCCCCAGTTCGTCGGGCCTGGCCAACTTCGGCCGGCCGCCGCGACCGGCCTGGAGGGCCGCGAAGAAGATGTCCTCGCCGCGCCACAGCACACACTTGGGCATGCCGGTGGTGCCGCCCGTGTACAGGCCGTACAGGTCGTCCGCGGTGCGCGCGTCGAAGTCGCGGGCGGGCGAGGCCGCCGCGAGCGCGTCCTCGTAGCCGACGGTGTCCTGGGTCGGTTCGGTCGAGCCGTCCTCCAGGATCAGCACGTGCCGCAGCGCCGGGAAGTCCGCCCGGATCGCCGTGGTGGGACCGGCGAACGAGCGCTCGGCGACCACCGCGACCATGCCCGAGTTCTCGTACAGGTAGCGCAGTTCCGCCTCGACATAGCGGTAGTTGATGTTGATCGGCACGGCGCGCGCCTTGTGGCAGCCGATCATCGCCTCGACCCACTCCGCACGGTTCCACGCGTGGATCCCGACGAACTCGCCCGGCCGGATCCCGACCCCGAGCAGGTGGTGCGCGAACCGGTTCGCCCGCTCGTCGAGTTGACGGTACGTCAGTCGGACCTCGCCCGCGATCAAGGCGGTGCGGTCGGGAATCGCGTCCACCACGATCTCGAAGAGATCGGCGAGGTTGAACGACGGGCTGACGGGCGTCATGGTCGGCTCCCACGGCGGATGAACGGATGCTTCCGAAGCCGGATCCGAGGCACGGATCCGATCCGGATCGAAGCAGGGATGGGCCAACTTACCCTTGACTCGATCAAAAGAATAGGTTCGCCACGGCCGCCCGACACCACCCGCGCGGGCCCCGCCCGACGGCAGCGCGGCCCCCCGTCCGGCCGGGCCGACTCCGGACACGATCCGGCGAAGACCGCCCGGAACGTCCCCTTCCGGCGGAAGCTTCTCGCGACCGCTCGGCGTGCCGGCTCGGTCGAAATCGCCCGGGACATCCGCGCCCGCCGGGCTCCGGAATCGGGCCGAGATTTCCCCGTCATCCGACGCAACCCGGGTGAGCTCGCGCGCGTGAACATGATGAGGACCCGCCGGGGGATTGCCGTCCCTGACCCGGCGGGCCCGTTCATGCCGAAGTCTTCCGATGGCACATCACGTGCCCTTGAACTCCGGAGTCTTCTTCTCCGCGAAGGCTCGCGGACCGATCTTGGCGTCGTCGCTCATGAATACCCGCATTCCGATCTGCGACTCCAGCTTGAACGCATCTTCCTCGGTCAACTGGTCGGTTTCACGCAGAACGCGCAGGACCGCCTGAACGGCGATCGGACCGTTGGCGGCGATCTGGTGGGCGATCTCCTTCGCCTTCTCCAGCGCGCCGCCGTCCGGCACGACGTGTCCGATCAGACCGAGCTCCTTGGCCTCGGGCGCCTTGATGTGGCGGCCCGTGAGCAGCAGGTCGGCGGCGACAGTGTACGGAATCTGGCGGCGCAGGCGCACCGCCGACCCACCGAGCGGGAACAGGCCCCAGCGGACCTCGGAAACGCCGAAGCGCGCCGACTCGCCGGCGACCCGGATGTCGGTGGCCTGGAGGATCTCGGTGCCGCCCGCGATGGCGGGGCCCTCGATCGCGGCGATCAGGGGCTTGGTGAGGGTGAAGCCCTTGAGGACCCACTTCATCACGGACATGTCCATGGCCGGCTTGCCTTCGCCGCCCTTGAACGCGTCACCGGGCGCACGCCGACTCATCGCCTTGAGGTCGGCGCCCGCGCAGAACGCGCCGCCGGCACCGGTGAGGATGGCGACCCGGATCTCCGGGTTGTCGTTGACCTCGTCCCAGGCGGCCTCCAGGATCTCGATCATCTCGCCGGTGACCGCGTTGCGGGCCTCGGGCCGGTTCATCGTGATGATCAGGACGTGGCCGTCCCGCTCGACCAGGGCGTGGGGTTCGCTCATGTCTGTTCGTCTCCAGGAATCACAGGGGTGCGGCGCCGGCGCGGCGGCGCCGAAGGCGTGCTCGGGAAAACCGGGTCAGGCGAACTCGCCCGCGGCGGTCGCGGCGAAGCCGGCGCCGATCCGCAGCGCCTGCTCGGTCGCGCCGCCGAGCGAGAGTTCGAGCTGCTTGGCGTGGTTGAAGTAGCGGTGTACGAAGTGCTCCTCGGCCACGCCCATGCCGCCGTGCACGTGGACCGCGGCGTGCGCGACCCGGTGTCCGCCGTCCGCGGCCCAGAACTTCGCGGTGGCGATCGCCTCGGCCGCGTCCAGCCCCTCGGCCTCCTGCCACGCGGCCTGCCACGTGGTCAGCCGAATGCCCTCGACGTCGATGTACGCGTCGGCCAGGCGGTGCCCGACCGCCTGGAACGAGCCGATCGGGCGCTTGAACTGCACCCGCTCGCTCGCGTACTTCGCGGTCTCGCGCATCGCCTTCTCGGTCACCCCGAGCTGGGTCGCGCACAGCGCCAGGGTGGCCCGGTCGCGCAGGTCGCGAGCCGCGTCGGGGCCGCCCAGCGGGGTGCCCACGGCGTGCTCCAGGGTGACCAGACCGGCGATCTCCTTGGCGGTGGTCAACTGGGGCTCGATCCGGACCCCCTCGGCCTTCGGGTCGACCAGGAACACCCCGCCGTGACCCGCCACGTCCGCGGACACCAGGATCAGGTCGGCCACGGTCGCGACCGGCACCCCGGTCTTGACCCCGTCCAGGTGCCAGACCCCGTCCGTGCGCACCGCCTTGGTGGCGGGCGCGGCGCCGTCCCGACCGAACGGCTCGGCGAGCGCGTAGGTCAGGATCCGCGAGCCGTCCACGGCGCCCGGCAGCCAGGCCGCCTTCTGCTCGTCCGTACCCATCCGGTTCAGGATCGAGGCGGCGACCGCGATCGAGGGCCCGAACGGCACCGGCGCCAGCGTGCGGCCGATCTGCTCCAGGATCAGGCACTGCTCGAAGACGCCGTAGCCCGAGCCGCCGAACTCCTCGGGCAGCCCGATCCCGAGCAGGTTGGCCTTGGCCAGCTCCGCCCACAGGTCGCGGTCCAAGCGCGGCTCGCCGCCCTCCTCGACCCGCTTGTCCAGCGCGGTGAGCGCCTCGTGGGTGACCCGCTCGCCGAGGATCCGCCCCGCCAGGCCCACCAGGTCCTGCTGTTCTTCCGTGTAACCGAAGTCCATTTCACCTGTCCTTGTCAGCGTGGTGACGGCGGGTCAGCGGGGCGGTCGCGGCAGGCCGAGGCCCAGCATCGCGATCATGTCGCGCTGTACCTCGTTGGTGCCGCCGCCGAAGGTGAGGATGAGCGCGGTGCGGTGCATCTTCTCCAGTCGGCCGCGCAGCAGAGCACCGGGTGAGTCCTGCTGGAGGTAGGCGTCCTCGCCCATGCACTCCATCAGCAGCCGGTATGCCTCGGTGGCGAACTCGGTGCCGAAGATCTTGGTCGCCGAGGCGTCGGCGGGGCCGACCTTGGTGCCGTGGTCGACCGACCAGGCGATCTTCCAGTTGACCAGCTTGAGGAACTCGACCTTGGCGTGCACCCGGCCGAGGTTGGCCTGCACGTGCTCGCGGTCGATCACCCGGGAGCCGTCCGGCAGCACCGTCTGCTCGGCCCAGCGCCGGGTCTCGTGCAGCGCGAGCTGGATGCCCGCGGCCGAACACAGCGCCACCCGCTCGCGGTTGAGCTGGCCGGTGATCAGCTTCCAGCCGCCGTTGAGCTCGCCGACCATCGCGGAAGCGGGCACCCGGACGTTCTCGTAGAACGTCTGCGACGTGGTCTGGCCGCCCATCGTCTTGATCGGGGTCCAGGAGAAGCCCTCGGCGTTCGTGGGCACCAGGAACATGGTCAGGCCCTTGTGCCGCGGCGCGTCGGGGTCGGTGCGCGCGGCCAGCCAGACGTAGTCCGCGACGTGGATCAGCGAGGTCCACATCTTCTGGCCGTTGATGATCCAGTCGTCGCCGTCCCGAACCGCCTTGGTGGTCAGGGCGGCCAGGTCGGTGCCCGCGCCCGGCTCGGAGTAGCCGATCGAGAAGTGCATGTCGCCGGTGAGGATCTTGGGCAGGAAGAAGTCGCGCTGCTCCTGCGTGCCGTACTCCATCAACGTCGGGCCGACGGTGTTGATGGTCAGCAACGGCACCGCCGCGCCGGCCAGGGTGGCCTCGTCGGTGAAGATCAGCTGTTCCAGCATCGTGCGGTCCTGGCCGCCGTATTCCTTGGGCCAGCCGATGCCCAGCCAGCCGTCCTCGCCCATCTGCTTGATGACGCGGCAGTACGCGCCGTCCTTGCCCGTCAGGCTGGTCTCGCCCGCGGCCTGCTCGGCCCGGATCTCCGGGGTCATGATCCGCGCGAAGTACTCGCGCAGTTCCCGCCGCAGGTCCTCCTGCTCGGGTGTGTAGGTGATGTGCACGTGATCTCCCTGGTAGCCGTGGAAAGCACTGACAGCCGGTGGTCGATCGCCGGTTGCCGGGACGCGAAGCCGATCGCCGGGGCCGGCCCGGCGCGGGCGGGGCGCCGTCGGATCAGCCTCTGGGCAGGCCCAGGATGCGTTCGGCGACGACGTTGAGCTGGATCTCCCGGGTGCCGCCACCGAGCAGGACCGCCGGCAGCGAGAGGTAGGCGGTGAGCAGTTCGCCCCCGAGGTCGTCGTGATGGGTGCCGCCCGCGCCGATCCGGTCCAGGCGCGCGGTGACCACGGCCCGCTGGTGTTCGGTGACCGCGAGTTTGAGCACGCTGGAGGCCGCGCCCGGGTTGAGCCCGGACAACTGCTGCAGGGTCGAGCGCAGGGTCAACGCGCGCAGCGCGAAGTGCTCCGCCGCGAAGCCGCCCAGCCGGCTCGCCACCGCGGTATCCGCCCACGCCGCGCCGGTCTCGCCGAGGTCGGCGAGCAGCTTGCCGAACGCCTGCATGCCCGGCCCGCCGGCGATCATCACCCGCTCGTTGGCGAGCGTGGTGCGGGCGATCCGCCAACCCGCGTGCACGTCGCCGACCACCTGGTCGTCGGCCACGAACACGTCGTCGAGATAGACCTCGTTGAACTCCGATTGACCGTTGGACTGCTTGAGCGGGCGCACGTCGATCCCGGGCGTGGCCATGTCCACGATGAAGTACGTGATGCCCTTGTGCTTGGGCGCGTCCGGGTCGGTGCGGGCCAGGCAGATGCCGAAGTGCGCTTCGTGCGCCTTGGAGTTCCACACCTTCTGGCCGTTCAGCCGCCAACCGCCGTCGACCTTGGTCGCCCGGGTGCTCAGCGACGCCAGGTCGGAGCCGGCGCCCGGCTCGCTGAAGAGCTGGCACCAGACGATGTCGCCGCGCAGCGTGGCCGGCACGTAGGCGTCGCGTTGTGCGTCGGTGCCGTGCGCCATGATCGTGGGCAGCGCGAACTCGCCGATGATCGTGCTCGGCGGGGTCAGCCCGATCCGGGCGAACTCCTGCTGGATGACCACCTGTTGGGCGGGGCTCGCGGCGATCCCGTAGGGCTTGGGGTAGTGCGGCGAGACGTAGCCGAGTTCGGCCAGGCGTCGCCGACGGGCGGGTTCGGCGAGGGCGTTCGCCTCGGTCAGGTGCGCGGCCACCTCGGTCCGGAAGGCGGCGATGGCGCCCTCGTCGAGTTCGAGGTCGAAGCGCCGGGTGGGGCCGCCGCCGACGCTCTCCAGCGCGGCCCGGCCGAGTTGTGCGGTCCACTCCCCCGACGGGCCCAGCCACTGGGCCAGGAAGACCGCGCGGCGCCAGTACAGGTGGATGTCGTGTTCCCAGGTGAAGCCGATGCCGCCGAGCATGGTGATGCAGTCCAGCGCGACCTCGCGGGCGAGCGGCAGACAGACCACGGCGGCCTCGGCGGCGGCCAGGCGCAGTTGCTCGTCGGCGTCCTCGGCGGTGTCGTCGGCGGCCCGGGCCGCGTCCCAGGCCGCGGCGGTGGCCAGTTCCAGCCGGGTGAACAAGGTGGCGGCCTTGTGCTTGATCGCCTGGAACGAGCCGACCGCGACGCCGAACTGCTCGCGGATCTTGACGTAGGCGAGCGCGGTCTCGAAGCACCAGCGGGCCACGCCGACCGCCTCGGCGGCGGCGAGCACGGCGGCCAGGTCGCGCACCCGGGCGGTAGTGATGCCGGTCAGCACCTGGGACGCGGTGATCTCCAGGTTGTGCGTGCGCACCCGGGCCACGCCGCGGGCGAGGTCGACCGGGTCCAACGGGGTGACCCGGATGGTCTCCTTGTTGTCGGGCTTGACCACGAACCAGATCTGCTCGTCCCGGCCGGGGTTGGTGTCGGTGCGCGCGCCGAGCAGCAGGTAGTCGGCGCCGACCGCGCCCAGGACCGGTTCGGCGATGCCGTTGATCTCCCAGCCGACCTGGGTCTGATGCGCGGTCAGGCCCGGCGCGACGGCAACCGCGCCGGTGACGCCCTCGGCGAATCGCGGCAGCAGGGCCTTGCCGACCTCGGGCGCGGCGTGCCGGGCCAGGACGGCGCCGGTCAGCACGGTGGACAGGTACGGGCCGGGCAGCAGGCCGCGGCCGGCCTCCTCGAGGGCGACGGCGAGTTCGAGGATGCCCGCGCCGGAGCCGCCGTGCTCCTCGGCGAGGTGGACGGCGGTCAGACCCTGGCCGACCAGGGCGTCCCAGCAGTCCGGGAGGGCGCCGGCGGACAGGTCGTCGGCGGCCCGGCGGGTGGCCTCGATCGAGGCGTGGCGAGCGACGAAACCGGCGACCGATTCCGCGAACGCCCGGTGCTCGGTGGCGAATCCGATCGGCACTGTGTACTCCCTCACCAATACTTGTCTCGATCAAGTAAGCGGACAGGCTACCTGACTGGATCCGGCGTCGCCAGATCCGCGTCCGGCCGGACCGGCTCACCGGCGTCCACACCCACGTGCGCATCGGCGTCCGCACCGCCTCCGCGCCCGGACGCCGCGCCACACACGCCGCACCCACCACACCCGCCGCGCCCGTCGGCGCCTCGGCCGCCGTTCCGTCGCCCGGGTACGGACGCGCCGGTCAGCTCGGGCGCGTGGACGGCAGCCCGAGCTTGCGGTGGTCCCAGGAGACGACACGGTCCGGGACGACCTTGATCACCACGCGCTTGTTCAGCATCATCTCCACGGCCGGGCGCATCTCCTCGGTGTACGGCGCCGCGTAGCGGCCGAACACGCTCACCCCGAGCTCCCAGATCCGCTCCGGCTCCTCGACCACCTCGGCCTTGCCGACGATGGACACGCCGCGCAGTTCCTCGTAGTACTCGCCGGCCTCGACCAGGCACGTGATGGTCGGGTTGCGGCGCACGTTGAGCACCTTCTGCGCACGGGCCTTGCTCTCCAGGCCGACCTCGCCCTCGATGAAGCCGTACCACATGCCGACCGAGTGGATGCTGCCGTCGGCGTTGAGCGTGGACATGGTCATCGAGTGCCGCTCGGCCAGGAAGTCGGCGATCTCCTGCTCGGTCATCCGGACCCGGTCGCGCTGCTTGACGCCGTGTCCCATGTGCTCGCCCATGCCGAACCCCTTCGCTCTCGTTCATCCGGGATTTTTATTGCCTGGGTCAAACATTGCCACGCCGAGAGGATGATTGACAGACCGTCAGTTCCGGTCCGGGCCAACTCCCGAACCATGATTGACAGTGCGTCAGGTCCTGCCTAGCGTCGGCGCCATGACCCGAACCGACGACTCCGAGGTACCCGACTACCCGGCCCGACTCCGACTCGACGGACGCGGCGTGGTCGTGCTCGGCGCGGGCCAGGGCATCGGCCGGCAGACCGCGCACGCGCTCGCCCAGGCGGGCGCGCGGGTGTTCGCGGTGGACCGCGAGCCGGACCTGGCCAAGGACATCGCCGAGGAGGTCGACGGCCTCGCGTGGTCCGGCGACGCCACCTCGCGCGCGGACGTGACCCGGCTGTGGGCCGACGTCGGGGCACGGCTGGGCCGAGCCCACGCGATCGTCGACATCATCGGCATGAGCCGGTACGCCGACCTGCTCTCCACCACCGACGAGGACTGGACCTGGCACCAGGACATCGTGCTCCGGCACGCGCTGCTCGCGCTGCAACTGGGCGGCGCGCACCTGGCCGCGCACGGCGGCGGCGCGATCACCTTCGTCGCCTCGGTCTCCGGCCAGACCGGCGCCCCGATGCACGCGGCCTACGGCGCGGCCAAGGCGGGCCTGATCTCGCTGGTCCGCTCGGCCGCGGTGGAACTGGGCCCCCGCGGCGTCCGGGTCAACGCGGTCGCCCCCGGCGTGGTCTGGACCCCCCGCGTATCGGCCTACCTCGGCGAACCCGGCCGCGCCGCCAACGCCGCCAACGCCCCCCTGCGCGATGTGGCCCTGCCCGCCGACATCGCCGGCCCCCTCCTCTTCCTCACCGGCGACCTGTCCCGCTACATCAGCGGCCAGATCCTGACCGTGGACGGCGCGGTCGGCGCCAAGTTCCCCTACCCACTCCCGGACATGGAGACGGCCCCGCACTGACGACGGCGCACCGTTCTCGCTCCTTCGGGTGCACCAAGATCACGCTCAGGGCGACTTTGTGCTCGGGTTGCCCGAGGAGCACGAGCCCCCGAAGGACCCGCGGTGACCCAGGATCTGTATCTTGCGGACACCTCGGCGCTCGTCCGGTTCTACCGCAAGCAGACCAGCGAAGCATGGCACGAGCCATTCGCGGCCGGACGCGGCGGCTTGTGCGAACCGATCCGGCTCGAGTTTCTGCGTGGCGTGGGTGGATAACGCGGCATACGAAGCGCTCGATCGGTTCACCAGCGAGATGCTGCCCCACTTTCACGTACCGGATTCCGTATGGACGGAAGCCGCGGCGCTGCAACTCCGCCTCGGGGAGAAGTCACAACACGAATGCGCGAGTGTCGTGGATCTCGTGGTCGCGATCACGGCGGCCCGACACAACCTCGTAGTGCTGCACGCGGACCGCGACTTCGACGTCATCGCCGAGCTCACCGGGCAACCTGTCCGGCGCATCGACGCCCGTTGACGCTCACCTGAGAGGATGCCGAGGAGGCTGACGGCAGCAAGTGGAGCGAGGAGTACGCGGTGTCCGATGTACGGCGTGTAGGGGTGGTAGGGGCCGGGCTGATGGGGTCCGGGATCGTCGAGGTCTGTGCGAAGGCCGGGCTGGACGTGTTGGTGGCGGAGACCGGCAAGGCCGCGGCGGAGGCCGGGCAGGCTCGGGTGACCAAGTCGATCGATCGCGGGGTGAAGGCGGGCAAGCTCGCCGAGGCCGATCGGGACGCGGCGCTGGCCCGGATCACCTACACCACCGACCTGGGCGACTTCGCCGACCGGGACATGGTGATCGAGGCCGTGGCCGAGCTCGAAGAGGTCAAGACGCAGATCTTCGCCACGTTGGACAAGGTCGTGGTGCGCGAGGACGCGATCCTGGCGTCGAACACGTCCTCGATCCCGATCATGAAACTCGGCATGGCCACGGCCCGGCCGCAGCAGGTCGTCGGGATCCACTTCTTCAACCCGGTGCCGGTGCAGAAGCTGGTCGAGCTGGTGCCCTCGCTGCTCACCGACGAGCGCACCGCCGCCCGCGCGGAGGCGTTCGCGAGCGAGGTGCTGGGCAAGACGGTGATCCGCTCGCAGGACCGCGCCGGCTTCGTGGTCAACTCGCTGCTCGTGCCCTATCTGCTCTCCGCGATCCGGATGTTCGAGTCCGGTTTCGCGTCGGCGGAGGACATCGACAACGGCATGGTGCTCGGCTGCGCGCACCCGATGGGTCCGCTGCGGCTGACCGACCTGATCGGTCTGGACACGATCAAGGCGGTCGCGGACAGTCTCTACGACGAGTTCAAGGAGCAGCTCTACAGCTCGCCGCCGCTGCTGCTGCGCATGGTCGACGCGGGGCTGCTCGGCAAGAAGAGCGGGCGCGGCTTCTACCAGTACTGAGCCGGCACCCGGAACGCGGCGCCGGGGGGGCCCCCCGGGGGGCCCCCCCCGGCGCCGCCGGCGGGGGACGCGGGGGCGGCCCCGCCCGGTGGGTCACGTCCCCCACCCCCAACCAACCCGGCACCCCCCCCCCCCCC
>NZ_JBITJP010000045.1:0-9993 GCF_044460165.1 Embleya sp. NPDC050154 | reverse complement strand
GGGGGGTGGGGGGGCGGGGGGGGGCCGGACCCCCCGCGGGGGGGCGTGTTCACCCCGTCCGGCGCGCGGGCCCCCGCCGGCGGGGGGGGGGGGCCCGGGGGGGGCCCCCCCCCGCCCCGCGTCGGCAGGTTACGGCGTGCGCGCCTCGACCTTGTCGATCCGTACCGGAGCGGAGACCGAACCCGGCTCCGCACCCGCCGCGGGCGTCTGCGGGTCGGCCTTGGCCACCACCACCGCCTGCGAGGTCTGCAGCGGGACCTCCTTGATCAGCAGTACCGCGATCAGCGCGAGCAGGCCGAACGGGGCCGCGAACAGGAAGATGTCGCCCACCGCGTGGCCGTACGAGGTCTCCACGATGCCGCGCGCCGGCTCCGGCAGGTGGTGCACGTTCGGGATGCCGGACCCGCCACCCGCACCGGACCGGAGCCCGGCGTCGGACAGGTAGCCGGTGACCTTGGTCGCCATCACCGCGCCCAGCGCCGAGACGCCGACCGCGCCGCCCAGGCTGCGGAAGAACGCGACGACCGAACTGGCCGCGCCCAACTGGTGGACCGGCACCGCGTTCTGCACCGCGAGCACCAGGTTCTGCTGGAGCGCGCCGACGCCCATACCCAGCAGGAACATGTACACGCCGAGCACCCACAGGTTGGTGTCCGCGCGGGCCGTGCTCATCAGGGCCAGGCCGATGGTCAGCGAGACGCCGCCCGCGACCAGGTAGCGCTTCCAGAAGCCGGTCGCGGTGATCAGCTTGCCGACCACGGTCGAGGCGATCACCAGGCCGCCGATCATCGGCAGCGTCATCAGGCCCGAGACGGTCGGCGACTTGCCGCGCGCGATCTGGAAGTACTGGCTGAGGAAGACCGACGAGCCCATCATCGCCAGGCCCACCGCGAGGCTGCCGAGCACCGCGAGCACGATGGTCCGCTCCTTGAACAACCACAGCGGGATGATCGGCTCGGCCGCCCGGCCCTCGACCCGAATCGCCAGGGCGATCAGCAGCAACGATCCGAGCACCATCGCCGCACTCTGCCAGGAGATCCAGTCGTAGTTCTTGCCCGCCAGCGAGACCCACACCAGGAGCACCGAGACGCCCGCGCTGATCAGCGTCGCGCCCAGGTAGTCGATGGTGACCTCACGCTTGACCACCGGGAGCTTGAGCGTCTTCTGCAGGATCACGATCGCGACCACCGCGAACGGCACGCCGACGTAGAAGCACCAGCGCCAGCCCAGCCACGGGGTGTCCACGATCACGCCGCCGATCAGCGGGCCGCCGACGGTGGCCAGCGCGAAGGTGGCGCCGAGGTAGCCGCTGTACCGGCCGCGCTCCCGCGGCGAGATCATCGCGGCCATGATCACCTGCGCGAGCGCGGTCAGGCCACCCACGCCGATGCCCTGGATCACCCGGCAGCCGATCAGCATGCTCGTGTTCTGCGAGAGGCCGGCGAGCGCCGAACCCGCGACGTAGATCACCAGCGCGAGCTGTACCAGCAGCTTCTTGCTGGTCAGGTCCGCGAGCTTGCCCCAGATCGGGGTGGTCGCGGTCATCGCGAGCAGCGTCGCGGTGACCACCCACGTGTAGGAGGTCTGGCTGCCGTGCAGATCGGAGATGATCCGCGGCAGCGCGTTGGACACGATCGTGGACGACAGGATCGCCACGAACATGCCCAGCAGCAGCCCGGACAGCGCCTCCATGATCTGCCGGTGCGACATCGGTTCCGCCGACACCTCCGCGGCCGGTGCGTTGCTCATGCCTTCCCCTTTTACCTCTCGGATCCTCTGCGCCCGGACGCGGCTTCCCCACCCCCGACACTCGTTGCTTGTTACAACCATAGCGTGCTTTGTTGCTGCAAGCAACTTTCAAGAGATGGTCAAGTCGGCGCGCCTGTCCGTGATCACTCCGTCACGCAAATAGCATCGAGGTATGGCGAAAACCCCTCGGCCCGGCGGCGCGGGCGGCAACATCGGCGGCGTGTCCTACCGCACGATCGGCATCGCCGCGGTCGTCGTCCTGGCCGTCTGGTTCGTGCTGGCCAACACCGCCTCGGCGACGATCCGGTTCTGGATCCCCACGCTGGCCGCACCGATGTGGATCGTCCTGGGCGGCACGTTCGGGGCGGGCGTGCTGACCGGGTGGTGGGTGAGGGGAAACCGCGGCTGAACGGCCGGATATCCTGGCCGCATGCTTCGCTCCAGGCCGCGCCCCGCCGTGTCCGTGGCGAGCCTGGTGACCGCCGGTCTGCTCCTGGCCGGCTGCGCGAGTCCCGGTTCGCCGACCGCCGAGCCCTCCGCGGGCACTCCCACCGGATCGGAGACCCAGCCCGTCGGCGACACCGTGTGCGCCGGCCTCCTGCCGACCTCGTCGGTGACCACGCTGCTGCCCGCGGAACCCGCCTTCACGAGCGAGGACCAGCCGCCGCTGGAGCACTATCCGGTACTGCGCTGCCGAGTCTCGGCCGGCGACCGGGCCTTCGTCGGCTCGGCGTACCTGTTCAACATGGCGGGCGCCGAACGTGTGCAGTTGCCGGGGCTGACCACGACCGGGTCGGCGCCGCTGGGCGACAAGGACCACGATCTGTACGGCATGGCCGGTGCGGACGACGCGTGGCTGGTACAGAACTGCAAGGTGCAGAACGTCGAGGGCCCGGTACCGATGCTGGTGCGCGCCCGCACCATCGGACCCGCCGGCGCGCCGAACACGCCCGACCAGCGGCAGCAGTTGGCCGACCTGGCCGTCGAACTCGCCAACGGCGTGGCCAAGGTGGCCGGGTGCGGCTCCGAGCCGACCCCGCGACCCGGCGAGATCAAGCCTGCGAACGATCCGAAGCCGATCACCGACGCGCGCGTGTGCGGCATGCTCGACCCCGCCGCACTCGGCCCGCAGGCGGCCGGTGAGCAGCGTGCGCGCTGGACCGCGGCCGCGACCCCCGAAGGCCCCGGCGCGATCCAGGGCTGCGACCTGTTCCTGGACGGCACGCGCGTGTTGTCCTTCGCCATCGTGCACGGCTACCTCGCCCCCGGCGCCGAGGTCCCGGGCGAACGCGCCATCCTGTCCGAGCGGTTGCCCACCGGTGGCGTCCCCAACGACGCCCAGCTCGCGGGCACCGTCGAGGGCAAGGTGCTCGGCAGGTGCGACGGCCACACCGTCGCCTACCAACTCAGTCGGCACAACGGCGAGGACCCTCCCGGCCTGACCCTGGGTCAGCCCACCGAGACCTTCTTCAAGTCCTTCGCCAACGGGGCCTCCCAGTGGGGCTTCAAGTGCGAACCGATCGCCCCCGACGCCGATTGGCAGATCCGCCGCTGACCCCTGGCACTCCACTGTGCCCGGGAGCCCGGCGAGACGCCCACGACATGCCCCGACCCGATCCGGGCGGATCCCACCACCGGCCCACCACCGGCCCACCGCCGGTTCTCCCGCCGCGCCCGTCCGGGCACGCCGCGAAAGACGAAGAGGGTGCCGCACGATATTCGCGCGGCACCCTCTTCGCGGGTCACCCGATCGCGTCGGCCGATCACCTCGACCGATCACTCGGCTGATCGATCGCCTCTGCTGATCGCGTCACCCACGTGAGCGACGAACCGTCAGCTCACACCCCCCGGTTCCCGAGTGGCGGCCGGCAGCGACTGGGGCTGCGCGCCCTTGTCCTGCCCACCGTCCTTGTCCTGCTTCGGCTGCTCCCCGCCCGCGGCCGGAAGCCCGCCGAGGAACTTCTGCTCGACGTCCGGGTTCTCCTTCAGGTAGGCCTTGACCCCCTCGGCGGCGGCGTTCGGCTTGCCCTCGAAGTCGACGAAGACCTTCTTCTCCAGCGGCCCGAGTACCGAGTCGTCCAGTTTGAGGTTCTTCACCCAGGTGTTCAGCTCCGGGAAGTCCTTCGCGAAGCCCTTGCGACCGATCGAGCTGATCCAACCCGGCGCGCCGTAGGACTGCTTCGGGTCGGCCAGCGGCTTGATGTCGTACTTCGTGTACGCCCAGTGCGGACGCCACATCGTCACCACGATCGGCTTGCCCGCCGCCATCTCCCGGTCCAGTTCGGCGATCATCGCGGGCGTGCTGCTCTTGACCAGGTCGAAGTCGAGCCCGTACTCCGGGATCAGCTTCTTCTCGGTCAGGTCCATGATGTTCGCGCCCGGCTCGATGCCGACGATCCGACCGCCGAACTCCTTCTCGTGTCCCTTGAGTTCCTCGACCGAGTTGTACGGAAGGTTCTTCGGGATCGCGAGCTGCACATCGACGTTGTTGTACCACTGCCCGATCTCCTCGAGCTTGGACCCGTATTCGTCCATGTACTTCTTGTGCAGCGTGGGCAGCCACGCGTCCAGGAACAGGTCGATGTCGCCGCGCGCGATGCCCTGGAACATCGGGCCGACGTCGAGCTGCTTGAGCGTGACGTCGTAGCCGCGCTTCTCCAACAACTGCTTGTACATGTTGGTGACCACGACGTCCTCCTCCCACGGGATCCAGCCGATCGTGATCTTCTTCCGACCGCTGTCCGAGGTGCCCAGCCCGAAGCCGCCCAGCAGCCCCGCCACCAGCGCGACCGCGACCACGCCGCCGACCGCGGCGACCGGGCGCGGACGCCAGTCCAGCAGCCACTTGGGCGTGAAGCCCTCGGTGCTGCGCACGGTCGCGGCGCGCTTGGCCCGGGCCTCGACCCGCTGCCCGGCGGCGTTGACCGTACGGTCGAGGTAGATCGCGAGCACGACCACCGCGACGCCGGCCTCGACCCCCAGGCCCACGTTGTTGTTCGACAGCGCGCCGAACACCTCGCTGCCCAGGCCGCCGGCGCCGACGATGCCGGCGGTGACCACCATCGACAGCGACAACATGATGACCTGGTTGACGCCGGCCATGATGGTCGGCAGCGCGAGCGGGAACTGGATGTCCTTGAGGATCTTCCACTCGCTGGTGCCGAACGCCTCACCGGCCTCGACCATCTCCGCGTCCACGCTGCGGATGCCGAGCTCGGTCATCCGCACACCCGGCGGCAGCGCGAAGACCACGGTGGCCACGGCGCCCGGTACCTCACCGATACCGAAGAACGTGATCGCCGGGATCAGGTACACGAAGGCCGGCATCGTCTGCATGAAGTCCAGCACCGGCTTGACCACGGTGCCCACGGCCCGGCTGCGCGCGGTCAGGATGCCCAGCGGGATCGCGATCAGCAGCGCGACCGCCGCCGAGACCAGCACCAGGGCGAGCGTGGACATCGCCGGCTGCCACATGTCCAGGCTGTCGATCAGCAGGAATCCGACCGCCGCCGGCAGCCCCAACACCGGACCGCGCACGGCCCAGCCGATCGCCGCGAACAACACGACCACGGCCGGCAGAGGCGAGTCCGTCAGCCAGTCGGCGAGATGGGTGATCGCGCCGCCCACCACGCTCTGGATGAAGTCGAACAACCACGAGAAGTGGTCACGCATGAAGTCGACCAGGCTCTCCGCCCAGTCGCCCACGTGAATCCTAGGCATTGTCACGCACCTCGCCCTCGCCCACGACCGGCTCGCCGGCCGGCGCCGGAACGAGCGAAGCGGTCGGGGCGGACCGCTCCGGCACACCCGCCGTGCCCGTCGGCAGCAACTTCTCCGCCGGGCCCGCGGGCACCAGCATCTTGACGCTGCCGGTGTCGGTCACACCGAGCGTGCCCCCCTCGGCACCGCCCGATCCGCTCGGCGCGGCGTTGCCGAGCGCGGCCAACAGGCTCACCCGGGGGATCACCCCGACCAGCCGCATCGCCTCGTCCACCACCGCGAGCGGCAACCTGCTCTCCGCACACGGCGTGAACAGCTCGGCGACCGGCGTCTGCGGGGTCACCGTCACCACGTCCAGCGAGGGATCGGGCTGGATGCTGCGATCGCCGGTACGCGCGGCCTCGGTAACCGCCGCGTCGGTGACCGCACCGAGCAGCCGGCGGCCGTTCTCCCGGGTGTCCACCACGAACGCGGCCGTGGTCTGCGCCTCGCGCATCGTGCGCATCGCGACCCGGGGCCCCTCGCCACAGGTCACCGTGGCGCGCGAGTCCTCCATGATCGAGCCGGCGGTCAGCACTCGGGTGCGGTCCACGTCGGCGACGAAGGACGCCACGTAGTCGTTGGCCGGGTCGGTCAGGATGTCCTCGGCGGTGCCGATCTGGACCACCCGGCCGTCGCGCATCACCGCGATCCGGTCGCCCAGGCGCATCGCCTCGTTGAGGTCGTGCGTGATGAACACGATGGTCTTGTGCAGCTTCTCCTGGAGTTCCAGGAGCTGGTCCTGCATCTCCCGGCGGATCAGCGGGTCGAGCGCGCTGAACGACTCGTCCATCAGCAGGATGTCGGCGTCCGTGGCAAGTGCCCGGGCCAAACCGACCCGCTGCTGCATGCCGCCGGACAACTCGCCCGGCGCGGACTCCTCCCAACCGGCGAGGCCGACCAGGGCCAATGCCTCACGGGCACGCCGATCCCGCTCGGCCGCCGGCACACCCTGCACGGACAAGCCGTAGCCGGCGTTCTCCAGCACCGTGCGGTGCGGGAACAGCGCGAAGTGCTGGAAGACCATGCTGACGCGCCGGGCGCGCACGTCGCGCAACTCCTTGGCGGGTAGCGAGGTCAAATCCCGGTCGTCGATGTAGACGGCGCCGGCGGTGGCGTCCAGGAGACCGTTGAGCATCCGCAGCAGGGTCGACTTGCCCGAACCGGACAGGCCCATCACCACGAATATCTCGCCCTCGGCGACCTCGAACGAAACGTCGATCACGGCCGGGGTGGCATTGCTCTTGCGTACATCGTCACGGCTTTCGCCGGCACGGAGCCGTTTGACCGCGTCGTCGGCACGTCGGCCGAAAATCTTGTACAGGCCTTCGGCCTTGAGTCTGGACACGCATACCTCGTCATTAGGGCCGCGGAAAACGGAACCGTTGACTTCGGTTCCGGGCCGGAGCACCGCCGTGATGAGGGCGCCGGCGCCGCGGGCTGTGGATGCGGGAGTACGGCCGCCGCAAAAACGTCACGGCAGCGGCGCACGTCCGGGGTCGAACGCCTTTTTCGGGGGCAGGCCCGAAAAAGTTGCATCCCGCATTTGTTACCGGGCGTGACTTGCCCGACTGATTCGGATGAGAAACATATGGAGATTCTCATCTCATGAAAGCGTTCGCATATGTCCGAATTGATTCACTGATCACCCGATCCGAACACGGCCTTTCGACCGCGATCGCCCGGTGATCATGACGTGATCACATCGACATACTCGTACCTCTCGGTCATCGAACGCGTACCCGACGCCGAAACGTCGACGTCCACCGTCGCACACGGGCGTGCACTCCGGCGCCGTCCCCCGAATGGCCGTGGCGTGGCCGGGGCGCACATGCCCCATAGGGGTGACGTTACCGCGTTCTCCAGGTGACACAACGTCACCAGGCGGTAACGTCCCGGCGCGAGAACGCAGACGGCGATCCCCCACTGTCGCACGCACCCCTACCGATGGAGCCTTCCGTGTCACGCTTGCTCGACGTCAGCCCCGAGGTCCGCGCCGAGATCGGCGACGACGAGGCCGCCCGCTTGGTGGCCGGGGAGACCGGTCCCCAGACCTACGCCTGTGCCTCCTGCCGCGGCGAGGGCGACACCACTTCCGTGGAGACCAGCGCGCTGTTGTACCTGGCCGAGGAGACGGCCGTGCTCGCGTTCGCGCACACGCGCTGCATCCCCTCGCAGGTGATCCCGGTCTCCGAGGCGGCGGTCGAGCCACTGCTCGCGGCGCAGGCCAACCCCGGCCTTGCCGTGCAGACGGTGGTGCCGGGTGGTCCGGTGCCGATCTCGATCACCGGCAGCATGGTGGTGTGCGCGGGCGTGACGTACGCGGCGTTGGTGGTCGAGCCGGGTGCGGCCGTGGCCCGTCCCGGCACTCCCGGTGCGCAGGACGAGTTCCTGTCGCTGCTCGGCGAACGCGGGTTCGCGCCGATCGCCACCCCGGACGAGACGCTGCCGCCGCTGCTCGGCGGGTGGTCCGTGCAGATGACCGATGGCTACCTGACCGCGGTGCTGTTCCCGGGCGCGGGCGGACGGACCGAGGCGTGGTGGCAGGCGCAGACCCCGGCGGAGGTGCCCGAGGCGTGGCTGAACGCGGCCAAGACGCACGGCGTGGTACTGCTGTTCGCCGCCCCGGTCGGCACGATCGGCATCCACACCGGCAACGACGAACTGGCCGCCGCACTCAGCGAAGCGGGCCGGCGCAACCTGCTGGCCGCCGGATCGGTACCGGTCAGCGGCATCTGAACGAGCGTCGCCGCCTCGACCCGGCGGCGCGGTCGGGCGGGCATCATGGGTACGCGCGGGAGGCGGCCGATTCCGGGTCGCCTCCCATGCTCCGATAGCGTGCTGCGCCTATGGAGCACTACGACGCGGCCTACGGCGACGAACTGGTTTCCCACGACCGGCGGCACATCTGGCACCCGTACGCGAGCACCGACGGCAGCGCGCCGCTGTTCCCCGTGGTCGGCGCCGAGGGGGTCCGGCTCCGGCTCGCCGACGGGCGCGAGCTGATCGACGGGATGTCCTCGTGGTGGGCCGCGATCCACGGCTACAACCACCCGGTGCTCAACGCCGCCGCGCACGCGCAGGTGGACACGATGGCGCACGTCATGTTCGGCGGACTGACCCATCCCCCGGCGGTGCGACTCGCCCGCCGGCTGGTGGAGATCACTCCCGAACCGCTGAGCAGGGTCTTCTTCGCCGACTCCGGCTCGGTCGCGGTCGAGGTGGCGCTCAAGATGGCGCTGCAGTACCAGCGCGGACGCGGACGCCCCGAGCGCACCCGACTGCTCACCGTGCGCGGCGGCTACCACGGCGACACGTTCGGCGCGATGTCGGTGTGCGACCCGGTCGGCGGAATGCATCACCTGTTCTCCGAGGTGTTGCCGGCCCATCTGTTCGCACCGATCCCTCCCCCGGGCTTCGACACCGAGCCTTCCGCCGCGGACACCGCGGCGATCGAGGACCTGCTGGAGCAACACGGCTCGACGATCGCCGCGGTGATCCTGGAGCCGATCGTGCAGGGAGCGGGCGGGATGCGCTTCCACTCTCCCGCGTACCTGCGCCGGATCCGCGAACTGTGCAGCCGGCACGGGGTGTTGCTGATCGCGGACGAGATCGCCACCGGATTCGGTCGGACCGGTGAGCTGTTCGCCTGCGAACACGCGGGAATCGCACCGGACATCATGTGCCTGGGCAAGGCTCTCACCGGCGGCTATCTGACCATGGCCGCGACCCTGTGCACCGACGAGGTGGCCGACACCATCTCCCGCGGCGAGGGCGGCGCCTTCATGCACGGCCCCACCTTCATGGCCAACCCGCTCGCCGCGGCGATCGCGGGCGCGAGCGTGGACCTGCTCCTCTCCGGCCCCTGGCGCGAACGTGTCACCACCCTGTCCAAGGGCCTGCGCACCGGCCTGGCCCCGGCCCGCGACATCCCCGGCGTAGTCGACGTCCGCGTCCTGGGCGCCATCGGCGTCATCGAACTCGCCACCCCCGTGGACATGTCCACCATCCAGCCGGCCTTCGTCGAACAAGGCGTCTGGATCCGCCCCTTCGGCAAACTCGTCTACACGATGCCCCCCTACGTGATGTCCCCCGAAGACCTCACCACAGTCACCACCACCATGGTCGAGGTAGTCCGCACCCACACATAACCCCGCCCCATCCCCAGCACACCGGCACCCCCGCCCCTGTCCGCGTCGATCACCCGTCGCCCAAGTGCGATTCCCCCGGCGCGTCAGCGCCCCGACCCACCCCCACCCCACCCGCGCCGATCACCCGCCCCGACCGCGCGCCCCGGCGCGTCAGCGCCCCGGCGCGTCAGCGCCCCCGACCCACCCCCACCCCAGTGATCGACGCGCGAAGCGCGGAGAGCGGCGGAGCCGCAGAATTCGGGCTTCGTGGCCCGGAGCGAAGCGGAGGGACACGAAGCCCCGAGCGAGGCGCCGCCTTTTTTCTCGGAGGAGCGAAGCGGGGGAGAGAAAAAAG
>NZ_JBITJP010000044.1:41902-48206 GCF_044460165.1 Embleya sp. NPDC050154 | reverse complement strand
GACAGGACCCTAGAGAAGTCCCATCGTTGCAGGTCAGGAGCACTTTCCGTTTCTCTGACCGCATGTCAGACGCCCCGCTTCATGAAAGCGCGAGGTTAAGCGATGTCGGGCCGCGGCCACCCGGCCGGGCGACGGCCCCGTGACGAGGAGGTTGCCGAGTACGGCAGCGATTGCCGGCATGTGCGACCGCGAGGCCGGAGACGGGAGGGCCGGTCGCTTTCACGAGTCTCGCGCGGTGCACCACATCACATGCGGCGAATGATCTCGAAGACGACGAAGTCGTTGTTGACGTCAATGAGGGATACCGCCGCGATCGCACCTTCCCGCGTGTAATGCCGCTCGAGCAGGCGCGTGAACGCTTGGCCGTCGCGCGTCTCCAGGTACGTGCTGTTGGCAGGGCTGACACCCGCTCGAACTTCCACGACCGCGTGATCGATGGGACTGACCAGATAGGGGCGGGTGAAGTCGAAGTGGGTGGCAGGAGCCATCTCCGGCAACCGTGACTGGTCGGTGAGCTTCGACCACGGCACACTGTCGCGGATGAAGATCGCCAGATTTCCGTCAGCGTAGAACCGCGTGTCGGTCAGGAACGCGGGCTCATCTGCCGGGACGTCGTCGCCAAACGCGGCAAGAAGGTCGGAGGGTGGTTGCTCCACCCGCGATCGGTCCGCATCGACATGCACCTCGTAGCCCTTTTCCTTCAGCATGTCCGTGAAGCCCACGAGCCGCTGCAGGGCGAGCGACGAAGGCCGGACATGCTGGTTGATCGTGGTGCCGATGGCCCGGCGTCGCGTGATGATTCCTTCGCGTTCGAGACCGGCCAACGCACCACGAATCGTGGTTCGGCTCACGTTGAGCGTGGTGGCGAGCGTGCCTTCGCTCGGGAGCTTGTCGACCAGCTCTTTGTTGAGGATGGCCTTGAGAATGGCGCCTCGGACCTGTTCTACCAGCAGAGTGCTGTCGAATGGCTGCATGCTCGACCCCCGTTTGGATCCACGCGGCAAGCGTAGGTCATACGTAACTCCAAGCATACCTTCCGAGTGCTGTCGGTGCGTACGCCCGAGTAGGGGACGCGGGCGGTCTCAACTGCCGAGGGGGCGGGAATCCGTCGAGCTCTCCGCTGCGCCCTCTTCGAGATGGATCGTTCGCCGGCGCACCAGGCAGTAGTAGACCGAAGCGCTGACACTCAGCCCTACCGCCCAGGACAAGTCCACCTGTCCGGTCAGCCTGGCGATGGGACCTTGAAACGCGGCGATGGGGCCGTATTGGCAGGACCAGGCCGCGGCCAACCCGAGCGCGAAGGCACCGAGTGCTCGGACGTTCACATCCCCATACCGAGACGTCGTCGGAGGGGCGTAGAGAGATGCGACATCGACCTGCTGCCTGTGGATGACGAACCAGTCCACCAGCGTGACACCCGCCCACGGGCTCATCCAGACCACCAGCGAGGACATGAAGTTGCCGAAGCTGCTGGAGAAGCTGCTGGACTCGAGGAACATCACCAATGGAATGAAGCCGACGATTCCGGCGAGCACGCTGGCCGCCGCGCGCTTGATCTTGATGTCGAGAGCCAGCAGGCCCAAGGAGGCCGTGTAGATGTTCACGACGTTTGCGGCCACAGGACCGTGCAGGATCACGCAGAGTACCGGTATGGTCGCGGCACCGAACAGCGTGGTGACGATGCCCACCGGGTCCGTGGCGTCAGAAGTCGCACCGGCGAGGGCGCCGAGAACCGACAGCCAGGCGAGAGGGGCGAAGATGCCGAGTACCGACGACGCGTACAGGCGTCGAGGCGAGACGTCGAGGCTCGTGAACCGGCTGTAGTCGGAGGCCCACGTCATCCACCCCATCGCCCATCCCACGCCCACGGCGGTAAGCAGTTGGGTCATCGCGGTGAACTTGTCCGCTCCGGCCAGGGAGGACTGGGTCCAGGAGACCTCGTCGATCCGGGCCAGCACCAGGACGGTCATCGCGACCATTACGGCAGCGACCAGAGGGACCGCGTACTTCTCGATCGTGCGAATGGCGTAGAACCCCCACACGGCGATCAGTATCTGACCGATCATGATCGCTCCGGCCAACATGTACGTGCTCCCTGTTCCAGGGTTCACGCCCAGCTCACGCAGAATCCCGAGCACGAGATCGACGACGACGTAGGTGTTGACGCCTATCCAGCCCGTAACGACGATCGTTTGCAGGGCTGCGGGCAAATAGGCTCCACGTCGTCCGAACGCGACCCGCGCCAGCACCATCTGACACACACCTGTCCGGTGCCCCATGAGCGCGGACAGTCCGAATATCGCGGCGCCCACCGCCTGCCCGATGACGGTCACCAGGATCGTCTCCAGAAGGCTCAGTCCGAGGGTCATGCCGATCGTGCCGACGATCCAACTGATGGGCGCCAGGTTCGCGCCCGACCAGATCCAGAACATCTGCAGCGCGGTGCCGTCGCGATTACCGTCCGCTACGGGCGTGATGCCAGTGGCATCGACATGCAGCACTTCTTCGAGCTGGTGTCTCTCTGCGGGGTCGATGGTCACGACGCCACCCTTCCGACTTCATCATTTGTCATACATAGTTTGTTTGGCTATCGTGAGGATGGGAGCAGAAGCTCAGTGAGAATGTCAAGAGTCGTCTCGGCCCCGGTGTGGCTCACCAGCGGCCGGCAGACGATCGCTAGGACCAGGTCGTCGCGGCTTGGCGCCTTTTACCATCCACGTTTCGAAGACCCGGGAGGACGCTGTGAAGGGGCTAGTCGTAAGGAAGGGCCAAGGGCAGTCCTACGAGACCGGTCCTGCCTTGTTCAAGGCCGGCGGCGGTCAGACGGGAGGCCGCTACGACTTCATGATCATGGACCTCGAATATCACACCGGTCCGCAGCTTCACGTCCATGAGCAGCAAGAGGACACCTTCTTCGTGCTCGCCGGAGTACTGACGGTTCAGCTGGGAGACGAAGTCCACGAACTGCACCCCGGCGACTTCGCCAGCGCTCCCCCCGGCCTCCCCCACACCTTCGACAACCTGGTCAAGGACCAAGGGGCCGTGAGGGTCATCAATTTGATGACGCCAGGCGGTTACGAAGGCTTGTTCGCAGAGTTCGACAAACTGCAGTCGGACCCGGAATCACCGGAGGCGCTCGCGCTCTACGCCAAGTACAGCGCCGCTTTGGTTGGTCCAACGCTACGGGAGCACCTCGAAAACCGGTGACCCATGCCTGCTCGCTGCATGCGGGCCGGGCGTTGGACCCGCGATCCAGGCCGTGCGGCGGAGGGCGGCGTCGACGGTAGTGCCGGCGGCGTGGGCACTGAGGCCGGTTGTCCGAGGCGCGAGGTAGCGACTGGCGGTGGCGGGTCCGTCGCCGACGGCGGTTGCGGGATGGAACCAACCATTCCGCGTGTGACGAGTTCGCGGACCCGGTACTCGTCCCACCGCCCAGGCGGCGTACTCGCATCGCCGGCCCGCAACTCATTGCCCGATCGGACGGTTGTGATCGTGTTCGTCGCGCGCAGCGAGTGGAATCGTCACGCGATCCTGTGCGCGGAGATACCGCGGTGCGGCGCGGTTGAACGACCCTGAGCAGCACCTGTCGTCGATCTCCGGCGGCTGTCGCACCTCGCGATGCCGGACGAAGCCGATCGGGCGGGTGGCCCGTCACGAAGCAGCAGATCGCGCGACCGGTCGTCGGCATCGGTGCCATTCGCCTCGCGCCTTCGTGGAGCGAGCCGTCCGACATGCGGCCAGGAGCGAAAAAGTGCTCCTGACCTGCAACGATGGGACTTCTCTAGGTCCCGTCGGCTGCATGAAGAGAAGCACTTCTCAGGTGGACAAGGATAGCGGGTCGCCCGGTCGAGTCCGGTGGTTGCGGGATTGTTCGCAGGTCGGCGGGGTGTTGCTCACGGGGACGGCTGGCGGGGTCGAGTTGGATCGCAGGACGCCTGACCCCACGCGCCGCTGCCGCCATGGTCCGGCGATCACGGCCACACGCGCCGCGAAGTCCCCTTCCACGGGCGCGGACTTCACACATCGGGATCCCCCACAGCCCGGCGCTCGCGCCCACGCATGGCCCGGGAGGTCCCACCGGGAGTGGCGCTCAGCGTTCGATCGGGAACCGGTGGACCCCGCGCGCCGCCTGAGCTTAGAAGTCGTTTCATTTGGCATATTGGCGATAGCAGATCAATGCGGCAGCGATGCTGACGAACGCGCCGAAGTGCGCCGCCTTGACCTCGTATCGGCGGTGGAGGCGGCGGAAGGCGTTGAGCCAGGACACGGTTCGTTCGACGACCCATCGGTGTCGGCCGAGACGCGTCGAGGAGTCGATGCCGCGTCGGGCGATCCGGTGTGTGATGCGGCGTTGCCGCAGGAACGCGCGAATGAATCGGTGATCGTACGCCTTGTCGCCGTGGAGCTTGGCAGGCCTGCGGCGACGTGGTCCGCGGCGGGAACGGATCGGCGGGATGCCCTCGACCAGGGGTATCAAGGCCTGGCTGTCGTGGGTGTTGGCACCGGAGATCCCGATCGACAGGGGCAGACCGGTGCGTTCGGTCAGCAGGTGGATCTTCGACCCGTACTTCCCCCGATCCACAGGATTCGGACCCGTCAAATCCCCTTTTTGAGGGCCCGCATGTTCACCGAGTCCACGGCGCACCGCGACCAGTCCAACGCACCCCGGGCGCCGAGCTCGTCCAGGAGAATCCGGTGCAGCTTGGCCCACACCCGCGCCCGGCTCCACTCGGCGAACCGGCGGTAGACGGTCTGCCACGAGGCGCCGAACACCGGCGGCAGTTGCCGCCACGTGCAACCGGACGTCGCCACGAACACGATCCCGGCCAACACCTCACGATCCTCGAACCGCCGCCGGCCACCGCCCTGCGGCCGGGTCGGCTTCGACGGCAGCACGCGCTCGAACAACTCCCACAACTCGTCCGGCACCAGCCGCTCCACAAGCGTCGTCACACACGCCAGAATAGCGAACACACCAAATGAAACGACTTCTTAGCCAAGAGCTTGACCCCTTTTCCCAGGATCTCCAGCGCGGCGTCGCGCTTGGCCACCTCCTTCCCCAGACGCTCGACCTTGCGCCGGAGCTTCTCGCTCTCGGCTTCGGCCGCGGGCTTCTTCGGTCGGGCGGGGCTCGTGCGTCGGTCGGTGAGTTTCGCCGGGGCGCCGGCGTCGCGCGCGGCCCGCCATTCCTGGATGTGGGAGTGCTACGGCCGCTCGCGTCGCAGGATCGCGCCGCGTCCGGCGGCGTCCGGGGCGCCGTCGTACTCGGTGACGATCCGGAGCTTGTACTGCGGGGAGAAGGTGCGGCGCTTGGGCTTGGGAGCCGGGTCGTCGCCGGGATTCGGGCTGGTCATGAAGGTGGTGCTCCTCTCGTGCCCTCTCAGGCCCACCCGGATCTATCGGGCGTCTCACCACACACTGACAGAGAGGGCACGGCCTCGGCCCGGCGCCGGCCGGGTGCAATGGCAGGCGGCCACTGCGTCTGGACGGATCTTCGGGGCCCACACGTGCGTCGACGAGGCAGTGCGGTACCCCGACGGGGGACGAGCCGCCGGGCGCACAGACCCAACCACGGGGATGGTCGGCGGCTCGCCCCGCACAACGAGCCGACCGCCGCCCGGTGACGCGCCCCGCGCCTGCCCGAGAGTCCGCCCCACAACCGCGAGTTCACCGTGGCCGCCCCGAATCGGTGGCGGCCTCGCAGCGACCCGGCCGCGGCGAAGGCGACCCCGCAGGCCCCACGCCACAACCGCCCCGCGAGGGCCGCCTCGCGTACACGCGCACAGGCGAGGCGGCCCACCGCTCCCCGCGAGCGGGTCCCTTCCCCTCCCCCCGGACAACGACCGCCCGCGCCGCCGGTCACGACCCGCTTCCGACCGGAACCCGATTCGCCACGGCACGGCCCGGGTAGCGGAACCCGACACCCCCACCACAGGAGGCACCGATGAGCGGGACCGGCGACAACACCGGGAGCAAGGACAAGGACTACAACATCGTCTGGTTCACCGAGGCATGCCTGAGCAACGCCCTACGCTCGCAGACCTACATCCGGGACGCCGAACGCGACGGCGACAACGAACTCGCCGAATTCTTCCGACGCGCCCAGGGCGAAAGCCGCAAGGGCGCCGAACAGGCCAAGACACTCCTGCGCGCACGACTGGGCAACTGACCCCCGGACCCCGAAGGCCGTCGGGGGGGTGGCCCCCCCCCCCCCCGGCCGGGGGCCACCCCCCCCCCCCCCCCCCCCCCCCACCCCCCCCAAACACCCCCCCCCCCCCCACCGCCGCGGCGAGGGAGATGACGA
>NZ_JBITJP010000044.1:0-41892 GCF_044460165.1 Embleya sp. NPDC050154 | reverse complement strand
CCCCGCGGGCGCCCCCTCGGGCCAAACCCCCCCCCCCCCCCCGCGGGGGGGGGGGGTGGCCCCCCGCCGGCGGGGGGGGGGGCCACCCCCCCGACGACCGACCGCACACGTCACGGCACCAATCCTCGACCGACACCACAACGTCGGAGGCGAGGTCGATCCCTACGGACAGAGGAAGACAGTGACCGACGACGGCGAAGTCCGTGTGCGCGTGATCGACGACGGCCGGGCGCTGGTGACACTCCCCCAGGTGGTGGACGCGACGGTCGCCCACGGAGTGCGCCAAGCCCTCCTGCACAGCATCAACGCGCTACCCGACCACATCGTCGACATCGACTTCGACTTCTCCGCAATCCGGATCCTGGACGACGCCGGCGCCGCGGCGATCGGCGCCGCCCGTCGCCACGCGTTCCTGCTCGGGCTACGCCCGGGACACCTCACCGCGAAACACCACACGAGCCAAGCTCCGGCCGACCCCGGGGAAACACCGCTCCGACGGTGAACGCCCGACGCCGTCGAGCATCGTGAACGCCGCCGGGCCGGCCGCGTGATCGGACGGCGTGAACGGGTGGCCGGCCCCCGTGTTCTCCCCGTCGTCCTCTCAGACTTGATGGTGTTCGGCGAACTCGTCCCGAAAACTGGGCCATCTCGCATCCGCTGCCCGTGGCCAAGGCCGTGGCCGGGCCGCAACGGGCCTTCACCGCGGTGTTCTCACCACTGATCAACCACCTCAACAGCACCGCGAACCGGGCCGTACACAGGCTCGGCATGGAGCCGGCGGAGGAACTCGCCTCGGCCCGCAGCCCCCAGGAGCTGGTCGCGCTGGCCCGGCACTCGGCGAAGGCCGGAACCCTCGACTCCGACACCGCCGACCTGTTCGCACGCGCCGTCACCCTGGGCGAGCTGTCCACCGAGCAGATCATGACGCCACGCGTGCGCGTGCACGGATTGCGCGTGTCGGCCACGGCCGCGGACGTGGTCAACCTGACCCGGGCCACGGGACATTCACGCTTTCCGATATTCACCGACAGCCTCGACGACGTCCAGGGCGTCATCCACCTCAAGCACGCCCTCGCGGTACCGGAGGCCGAACGCCTGCACCGCACCGTCGCCGAACTCGGCCCCCGACCCGTACTGGTCCCGGACACGCTCCCCGTCGACGAACTGCTCGACCTGTCGAGCGGCGAGGAGACCATGGCGATCGTGGCGGACGAGCACGGCGGCACGGCCGGCGTGGTCACCCTCGAGGACATCGTCGAGGAGGTGGTCGGCGCCGTCCGCGACGAGCACGACCCGTACGAACGACCGGAGATCGTCGCCGACGGACACGACGACGAGGGCAACCCGCGGTGGGACGTGGACGGCGGATATCGCCTCGACCAACTCCACGAGCTCGGTCTCGACGCACCCGACGGCCCCTACGAGACGGTCGCCGGCCTGGTCACCGACCAACTGTCGCGCATCCCCGCCCCTGGAAATGCGGTGATGGTGGACGGGTGGACGCTGACCGTCACCGAAGTCACCCGGCACCGCGCGGAACGCGTGCGCCTGATCGAGCCACCCAAGGTCGACGACACCGAGGACGAGAACGCATGACCGCCCTACAGCTCGTCATCGGGCTGCTCACGCTGCTCACCAACGCGTTCTTCGTCGGCGCCGAATTCGCCCTTATCTCGGTACGCCGCAGCCAGATCGAACCACGCGCCGAGGAAGGCGACCGTCGCGCGCGATCGGTGCTGTGGGGCCTGGAACACCTGTCCGCGCTGCTCGCCACCGCGCAACTGGGCATCACCATCTCCTCGCTCGTGCTCGGCATGGTCGCCGAGCCCGCCATCGCCCACCTCGCGGAGCCCGCCTTCGACGCGATCGGCGTCCCCGACGGCGCCGTCCACCCGATCGCGTTCGTGCTCGCGCTGTCCCTCGCCACCTATCTGCACATGCTCATCGGCGAAATGGTGCCCAAGAACATCGCCCTGGCCGCACCCGACCGCGCGGCCCTCATGCTCGGTCCCGGGCTCGTGTCCCTGACCAAGGCCCTGCGTCCGCTGATCTTCGGCATCAACACGATCGCCAACACCATCCTCAAGCTGTTCAAGGTCGAGGCCAAGGACGAGGTCAACGCCGCGTTCACCGGCGACGAACTCGCCGACATGGTCGACGAGGCGCGCGAGAACGGCCTGCTCGACCGTAGCGAGAGCGTCCTGCTTCGAGACGCCCTCGAACTCGGCGAGCGCCCCGTCCCGGAGGTCACGCTCCCGCTGTCCCGGGTGGTACGCGTGGGCCCCGACGTCTCACCGGCACGACTGGAGCAACTGACGGCCGAGACGGGCTACTCGCGATTCCCCGTCACCGACCAGGGCAGCGTTCTGGGCTACGTCCACGTCAAGGACGCCCTCGACGCCACCGATCGCGACGACCCCTTCGTCGCCGACGCGTTGCGCCCGATCACCAAGGTCGCCGCGGAAACCCGCCTGGACGACGTACTCACCGTCATGCGCCAAAGCGGCGCCCACCTGGCGGCCGTCACCGACGACAGCGGTGAACTCGTCGGCCTGGTCACCATGGCCGACGTATTGAAGGAACTCGTCGGCCACCGACCCAATCGGGTCTGATCGCACGAAGACGGCGTCCGCCCCGATGGGATCGGGGACGGACGCCGTCTTCACGGGCACCGGCAGGTCAGCGTCGGGCTCGGCCGAAGAAGATCCGGTAGAAGATCAGCAGGACCAGCGATCCGCCGATCGCCGCGCCCCAGGTCTTGAGCTCGAAGAAGTCCTTCTCGAAGGGGCGGTCGAAGACCTCGGCGGCGATCCACCCGCCCAGGGCCGCGCCGGCGATACCGATCAGGATCGTGATCAGGCACCCGCCCGGATCGCGTCCCGGGACCAGGAGCTTGGCGATGACGCCCGCGATGAGACCGAGGATGATCCACGCGATGATGCCCACGGTGTGTCCTGTCCTCCGAAAGTGGAAATGAAGCGACAACCACCCTGCGCCCCGAGGGGTACGGCGGGGTCGTCGGGGTCGACCGGAGTCGACGAGCCATCGACCAACGTGAGCTCCTACCCCTGAGGTTCCTCGAGGAGGTGCCACGGCGGCTGCGCGTACCTGGCTTCGGACCAACCCGCCTCTGCCCCGTTCGGCGAACCGTATCCGGCAGGGGCTGCACGTGCCTGGTCGAGGTGCGAGGGGCCGCCGAGCGGGCCGCGGGCGTTCGCCGCCCGATGCCACTGGTCCTCGGTCCAACCACGACTGCGAATCCGGGCTGCGCTGCTCCGGCCCGCCGGGATCAGCACGGACGCCAACGCCGGATCCCCGAACCGCTCGGGCCCGGCGACCGCGAACAACCCCAACCCCGAGCCGCCGGGCTGCGCCGCCTCGACGTTCGCAAGGCTCGACTGCGGGTACAGCGCGAGCCGCTCCGGGTACTTCCGACCGTGCTCCGGCAGCGGACCCTCCAACTCGTCATAGCGCTCGGACAGCCACCACGCCATGAACGCGCATCCGGCGCTCCCGGCGAGAACGAGCACGACCGCCAGGGCCACCCGAGCCGACCGCGGCCTGCTTCCCGCGCGGCCGGGTTCAGCAACTTCATGCCGAAGAGCCGCTCTCGACGGCCAGGACGGACGGGCTCTGCGCCGCCGCCACCCGCACCTCGACGAGCGACGCCACGCCACCGTGTCGTCGTAGTGCCTCGACCACCGCACCGGCGATCGGATCCCCCAGGGCCTGCGTCCCCGAATCGGCGACGCGACCGTCGGCCTCGATCCGCACGATCCCGCGCGCTTGCAAGGTCACCGTGGCCACGTCCGCCGCCCGACCCGGACCACCGGCCGGCAGCGCCGTCTCGAACAGGTCCGACGAACCCCGCTCCGGGACCGGCGCCCTCGGCGTCGTGAATGGACACCGGGAAGACGCTCTTGTCCACGTTCGCGGGCACCGCGACCAGGTTGACCTTGATCTGCTCGTCGTCGCCCTCACCCTCACCGGCGAGGTTGTCGCCCGTATGCTGCACCGAACCGTCCGGGCTGATCAGGTTGTTGAACACGAAGTCCTGATCGGACAACTCCTTGCCGGACGCGTCACACAGCAGCGCACTCGCGTCCAGGTCGAAGTCCGTACCGGTCGTGGTGCGCACGTCCCAGCCCAAGCCGTATCACCACGGCCAACAGACCGGGGGCGGCCTTGGTCAGGGATACGTTTCCGCACTTGCTGAGGCTGACGCCCATCGCTTGTGTCCTCTCCGAGACGTCCGGATCGCGGTTCGGACCTTCGGACCACCGAGCATGGCCGAAGGAACTCCCGCCGCTCCTCACCTGGTTTCCGGTTCCGCTCCGGTGATTACCCGCGTCGGACCCGCCCCGCTTTGCTGACGCAGCGTCACGTCGAGGAGACGCTGAAGGTCTGTCGGGGGTGCATGGGGGACCGGTAGAGTTCCCGGTGGAGTGCCGGGAAGCCTGGTCGGCGAACAAGGGATCAATCTCTTCGCTGATCGGGGCTCACATCATGGTGCTGGTTGCCGTCCACGGTGTCGCACTCCCTCGTTCTCCCGGTACCGGGCTCCGGCCCGGCAACCCGGTCCGCACGGTGCACGTCCCTGCCGTTGCCCATCACCCGGGCCGGCGCGACCGCGGGCGACGGATTCCCCGGGGCGATCCGCATCACAGCCGACAGCATGGTGGTCCAAATTGCCGCGGCTTCGGCGGTGTTCGCGGTGCTGCTCACCGACAAGACGCACGTCCCGTGCCGGCCCACTCGCGTGGGCGGGTGCCCCCGCCGGGCACCGGGAGTACGTCACCGTGCGTACCGACACGCCCGCCACCACCCGGCCGCCGGGCGAACACCGGCCGCCACGCTCCCCGCTCGGCCAAGACACCGGTGCCCACCCACATGGACGAAGCCCCGAACGGCCGACTCGCGGTGTCGCCGCCACCGGCTCGACTTCGCGTCGATCCACCCTCGCGCCACCGCCCGCACCCACCCATCCGATAGGCACCCACCCCACTCGGACACCCCCAAGGACGGACCATGAACGGCAACCCCGCCTACCACGCGATAGCCCTTGCCGCGGCCACGATGATGCTGCTCCCGCTCGTCTGGGCGACCCACACGGGGCGCCTGCCACCCCGGGCAGGCCTGACGAGCCCGCGGTCGCGGCGACGCAGATCGTGGGGACTGGCGGCCGGGTGGGCGATAGCGCCGCTCAACGCCGTGCCCCGGATCGCCGACGCCGCGCCACCGGTGGTGGCCGCCTGCACCATGGCCGGAGGGGCACTGCTGCTGGCCGGTCTCGCCCTGATCGCCACCGCCGCGCGGATCGAGCACGCCGACACCGCGCCCCGGGCCGAGGCCGCGCTGTGACCGCCCCCGTCATCGATCGCAACGCCAAGCGCCTGGCCGCTGCCGCCGCCGTCCTGATCCTGGTCGCGGCCGGCTGCATGATCTGGGCTGCCCAACACACCGGCGGCTTGCCCGACCGCGCGTGCTGGGGTTCGATCAAGGCGCGGGACCTCGAAAACGCCGCACCCCGCAACGGCGCGTGGAAGGTGAAGGAGGGCACCGACCACCGGGGCGATGCGACCTGCACCATCCGCAAGGGCGACTGGACCACCACGGTCACCGTCATGAAGACCCCGCTGCGCACACACCTGTGGTGGCAACTCGGCGCCGTGCCCTTGGGGGGCCGCCTGCCCGGCATGGTCAAACCGGGCGAAAAGCGCACCGACGGGTGGCTGTACCTCGGGCCGTGCGGCAACCGCATCGTCAACGCCGACGTCCCCTCCTCCGGCACCGACGACCGGGCGAGCATCGACCTGACCGCCCGCCTGCTGCTCGCCGTCGGCGACACCCGCATCCGCGACTGCGGCGGGCAAACCCCCTTCCCCGCCGCCCACCTGCAAGAACTCGACCCCCGCCCCCGCAACGCCGACCCCACCCCCTGCGGCATCCCCGGACTGCCGCCGTCCCTGGACGGCAACGGCGAAGACCTGGCCCAACTGGGCACCATCGACATCGCCGACGCCATCAGCCGCTGCGCCGTCATCAAGCGCGAAGACGCCGCCGGCTCCGCCGCGTTCGGCCCCGGCCTGCTCGGCGTCACCCTCGTCCACGACCCCAAGGTCGTGGCCGCCCTCTCACCCACCGGCATCCGCGCCACCGTCACCGCCACACGCGGCGCCCAACTCGTCCTCACCGACGAGGACCTGCGCTACGACCGCGACGGCGTCACCGAAGTCGTCTGCGGCACCGAACGCCGCTACGTCCACCTGATCACCACGGGCACCGACGCCGACCACGCCCACAGCAAACGAGCCGTCCTCAACCTCGTCGCGGAAAGCCTCGGCTGCGGATGAGCACACACCTTCCCCCGCGGAACCAAGCCCCCACCCGCCGACTCGAAAGGCCACCCGTGGACGACCTTCGTCGCCTCTTCCGTCCCGACGCCGCGCGAGGTGCCCGGACGCGGGGGTAGCAGCGGCGCTGACGCTGTCGGCCGTCTTCGTGACCGGCTGCGGTAATGACGGCGATGGCGAGCCGACCACCGACAGCGCGGCCGCAGCGCGTGCCGAGCGCGCAAACGCGGCAATGGAGGCAACGACCTTCCACGCCACGGGGACGACCACCGCGGTGTCCAATGCCACCGTCGAAACCTGGTACGACCCCGCCCAGGGCCTGCACTCCGTCGTCAAACGCAACTTCGAGGTCATCGGCCGAATCATCTGCCGTGACGGAGTCTCCGCGACGAGCCGGTCACTCACCAGCGACGACCCGGCGGACGCCACCGACTACGTCCTCTCCCGAGTGCCCGGCGGCCGCTCCCGACTGTTCACGATCCCCGTTTCCCCGGGGGCGACCCTGACCTTCGGCAACAGCGGTGCCGTCGACGGCACCCGGACCGACACCGTCAACGCGACGACGGAACGGGAGACCGCCCTCTTCCGCGTCGCCGCCGAAGGACCGCCCCACATCCTGCGCCAGGAATCCACCCGCGCCCACCTGACCGCTCACACCGACTACGGCGACTTCGGCAAACCCGTCACGATCCCGCCCCTGCCCCCGCAATGACCCGGGATTCCGGCGAACCGGCCGCATACGGATGCCCTGTGGCCCCGCCGGACGGGCGTGTTCCGCCTCCGTGCCCCACTCGCCCCGCACGTATCGCCGCGTTCGTGATCGCAGCGGCAGGCGACCGAACCACCTCGAACGAGATCCAGCCCACAACCATGCCGCACAGCCAGCCGGGCCCGCCCGCCGACCAGGTCGCCTTGTAGAGAGAGCCTTCCCGATTCCCTCGAAGTGCGCGCCGGGAGCACAAAGAACACCTCGAACGCGCACGACGGGCCCCTGTCCATGGGAATTCGACGCACGGTCACACGTCGACCGCCCGGCCGCAGACCGTCCCACCCCGGAGAGCACCGTGTCCGACGCGCACGACCGACCGGCAACACCCGCGCCGCGCCGCCGCGACCCGGCGCCGTCGGCGCGCGCCCACACCACACGTTCGATCCCCTTGGACGCCGGCGCCCCCGGCGTCGTCGCCGCCGCGCGGACAGCCGCACGCGCCTTCGTCACCGACCACCCCCGCGCCGACGACACCCTCGTCGAGACGGTGGGACTCGTCGTCAGCGAACTGGTCACCAACGCCGTCCGCCATGCCCCCGGCCCCTGCGTCCTGGAACTGGAGCACACCGAAGCCCGGGTACGCGTGACCGTGCACGACACCGCCGGGGCCCACCCCGTACCACGCCCCCGCGACCCGCAGCGACCCCACGGCCACGGCCTCGAACTGGTGCGCTCCCTCGCCGTCCTCTCGGTCCTCGACACCCCCACCGGCAAAGCCGTCACCGCCCGAGTCCCCTACTCCCGCACGGGCCCCGACCCCGAGACGGTCACATGAGCGAGCACGCGAGGCCGGGACAGGGCACGGCCGACACCGGCAAATCCGAGTCGCGGTACGGATTCCGCGTCCCGCCCTGGTCACCGATCAGATCGGTCGGCCGTTCGCGTGCTCCTCGATCCGGCGTCGCACCGCGTCCAGGTGCCGCCGAAGGGCATCGATCCGTTCCTGCGCCGTGGCACCATCGAGCCCGGCCGCGGCCGGCGGCGGTTCAGGGAGCGCGATACCGAGGTCGCGGGCCCTCGACTCGATCCGGGCCACCCGGTCCGCGAGTTCGGCACTGTGCTTCTCGACGGCGGCCCGCCGTTCGCGCCGCCGTCCGCCCATCTCGCGCACCCGCGCCTCGTGGGCCACCGGAGTTCCGCCGGCCCGCAGCCACGCGGTCCGCAACTCCCGATGCAGCCGGGCGAGATCCGCAGGGGCCTCCGGGGGCGCTTCGGTGTGCCCCACGGGATAGCGGCTCCGGTCCAGGATCTTGATCTCGCCGAGGCTGCGATCCAGGCCGCCGAGCACCGAGCCGTGCAGGAACCCGGGGACCCACACGGTGGCGTGATCGCGCATGCGCAGCACGACCCGCCAACGTCCCGCAGCCGAGGAACGCACGGTCCGCCGGGCCAACTCCACCTCCGCCACCTCCGCCCACCGGATGCGCCTGCTCGCGAAGACGCCGACCACCACGGCACCGTCCGGCCCAAGGATCACCCGACGCAAGGATCCCCGGACACACACCAGCGTCAACACCGTCCACAACACCCACGGCACCGGGCCATGGGGAAGACGGGACGCGAACGGCCCACGCCCCGCAACGACCGCGAGCAGATTCAGCACGAGGACACCGCACCCGAACACGGCCGCCGCAGCCGGAAGGACGAGCCGCCCGCAGTACCGCAGGGTCCTTGTTTCCCCATGTTGCCTGCCCATCGCACCCGACCCCTGTCATCCGCTGGGGAACCCGCCCGGGGCGCGCGGGATCCGTGCGTGCACCGCGCCGCCGCGACCGGCCCGCCGACCTGTCGGCAACGGCCCACGAACCGTGCCGGACGGGCTCGATGCTGGCGCAACGGCCCGGCCGCGTGCACTGCCGCATTCCGGCAGTGTTCGCGCTGTCTTCGCGCAGGTCCGCCACGATTGGCCCTCGGTCGGTGCTCGGTCCGAGTTCGGTCCGTCCCGACGGAAACACACGGCCCAGACCACGTCCGAGACCATCCGCTGCGAGGCCAGGCCTGTCCCGGCGTGGGACGGAGCCCCCGACAGGGGATGCGTCCGTCGACGACGGGGGCCCGAACTGGGCCCGCGCCCCAGGACGTCCTGTGGGCGATGCCGGACAACGCCAACGAGGGTTCGGCGGTGGGGCGTGCGCCCTTGTGCTGAATCGGCCCGGCTCATGCCCGCACGGGAGGACCCGACGGACGGGTACCCGCAGCGCCGCCACGTCCGGGCAGCGTAATCATTCCCGGCTGTCCCCGCCGTCGCCTCGGAATCGGGCACCCTCTCGAATCGCCTCGGTCATCGACACGAGTGCCGGCCCCGATGGGGCCGGGTCGGCGAGAGCGTCCTGATGCGTCGATGTGAGGACCACGGCGATGTCGCCGTCGCCGGCGACAGGCAGCCGCGCCGTCGCGACCGTTCCTCGGCCGGGAGTGACCATCACCGTGCCCGGCCCCGCGGCGGTGGCATCGCGCAGGAACCCGACCAGGTCGTCGGTCTTCAACGCGCCGCCCCTTTGGATCACCGGGGCGAACATGTTGATCGCGGTGTCGGCGGCGGAGCTGCCCACCACGTGTACTTCCAGTCGTGAAGCGCCGACCTCGTAGTTGCAGGTGATGCCCCACACGGCCGGACTCGCCGGGATCTCGGGCCCGGCGGGCGCGGTGCCGACGGCGGGTGTGGCGGGCTGCGCGGGACGCGCCGGGGTCTCGCTGCCCTCGCTCTGCGGGTCTCCGGGCCGGACCGGTTGCGTGATCCCGGCCGCGCGGGCCGCCGCGGCGACATCGAAACGGAACGGACAGGGCGTGCCCTTGTCGACCTTGCGCGTGCGCTCGCGCAGGTCCTGCACGGACATCGCCTCGTCCTCGTGGGGCGAGTCCGAGGTGCATCCGGAGGCGACCACGACGGCCGAAAGGCCCAGCGCCGCGATCGCCGTGCGTGTTGTTCCCGAGGCAGTGATCATCCGCAAGAAACTACCCTCGTGATCACGGACGCCGCCCGGCGGGAGTTCGCCGCCGTACCCGTTGCGCCGCACGGATATCCGCGCACCGGCCCTCGCGGCACCGATTCGGGAGGCCCACTGCCGGGTTCCGGCAGCGAAGAGGGCCCTCGCCGGTATCTCTTCCTCCCTGTCGCGGCCGCGTCAAGAGCGTGTAAGTTCCTCCTCGGTGTGCCGGGAAGCCTGGTCGGCGGTCAAGAGAACTCTCTTCGTCGATCGGGGGCTTGTCGTGGTGCTCATCGCGGTGTTCGGTGTCGCGCTTCTGGTTGCGGTGCTGTTGTCCGGTTTGGCAGCGCGATCGGTGTTGTCCACATCGTTGCTGTTCCTGGGCGGCGGCGCGCTGGTCGGCGACGGCTTCCTGGGGCTGATCCACATCACCCCGGGCAGCGGGATCGTCTCGGTCACCGCCGACCTGGCGTTGTTCGCGGTGCTGTTCACCGACGGCATGCACGTCTCCTTCCCCAAACTGCGCACCACCTGGCGCAACCCCGCCCGCGCACTCGGTGTGGGGATGCCGTTGGCGTTCGTCGGCATGGCGTTGGCCACGCACTACCTCGTCGGCCTGGACTGGACCACCTCGTTCCTGGTCGGGGCCGTGCTCGCACCGACGGACCCGGTGTTCGCGTCGGCGATCGTCGGACGCAAGGAAGTCCCGGCCCGGTTGCGCGAGTTGCTCAACGTCGAGAGCGGCGTCAACGACGGCCTCGCCCTGCCGGTCGTCCTGCTGCTGATCGCCGCCGCCGGACCCACCGCGCACTCCGCCGAGGCGTCACCGGCGAAGATCGGCGCCGAACTGGTCGCCGGACTCGCCCTGGGCGTCGTGCTGCCGCTGCTGGTCCACCTGCTCACCCGGTTCAGGCTGTTGGGCGCCGAACCCAAACTGCAGCCGCTGTTGCCGTTGGCGACCGGGGTGATCCTGTACGCGACCTGCCACCTCACCCACGCCAACCCCTACCTCGCCGCGTTCTCCGCCGGCGCCGTCCTGGCATCGATCTCACCGGAGTCCAAGGTGGTGTTCGAGCCGCTCGGGGAGGCACTGTCGGAGCTGGCGAAATTCGCCGCGCTGCTGGTGTTCGGGGCGCTGCTGACGCCGAGCCTGTTCGGGGACCTGTCGGTGGGCGGCTACGTCGCGGTGGTGTTGGCGATCGTGGTGATCCGCCCGGCCTCGCTCCTGGTGTCGCTGGTGGGCACCGACATCGACCGGCGCGAGCGCCTGGCCGCGGCGTGGTTCGGGCCCAAGGGATTCGCGTCCGTCGTCTACGGCCTGTTGGTGCTCCAGTCGGGCATCCCGCACGGCGAGGACGCATACACCGTGATCGCGGTATGCATAGCCTTCTCGATCGTCGCGCACAGCAGCACGGACGTTCCCGTCGCCCGCGCCTTCGACGTCGAGGACCTCGTCGGCATCCCCGACGACGACGCGGCCCCCGTCCACGCCGTGGCCGTCAAGAAGCCGCACGTGCACACACCAGGAACCGGAACCACCGCCGGCGAGCAAAAAGGGAGTTCGTGATGCGCGCACATGACCTGGTGAACGAGCACTCGGGCGAGTCCCCACCCGTCGCGCGCGACGACCGGTCACCGGTACTTCCCCACCACACGCCCGGGAGGATGCGCATGACCCGCGCCGCGATACCCGACGACTACCTCGACACCTACACTCACATGCTCGCGGAGGTCTCCACCACCGGCCGCCGCCTGCGTCGCCCCGAACTCGACGCGCTGCGCGCGCAAGGCGAATACGCCGCCGAAGCCGGCTACGGATGGCGCGAACTCATCACCCTCTACCTCGCCGAAACCCGCAAACACTGGACCACCCTCCCCGGCATCGCCCGCCCCACGAACACCACCCGAGCCGCCACCGCCGGCGCCGACGTCATAACGGCCCTCGAAGCCGCCGTCGACGCCCTCGCCCGAGGCCACGAACACGCCCAACGCCTGGCGGTCCGTCAGGAGGAGGCGGCACGCCGCGAGTTCATCGACGACCTCCTGTACGGGCGCAGCGACCTGGGGCGCCTGGCCGAGCGCGCCGAACGCTTCGGACTGCGCTTGGCGCACGCCCACGCGGTGGCCGTCGCCGTCGGCGGCGACCCGTACGACGACGTCCACCCCCTGGTCCGGCGGGTCGAACGCGAACTCGTCGGCCGCTTCGGCGACCGCGACATCCTGCTCACCACCAAGGACGGCCGCATGGTCTGCATCGCGGCAAGCACCGAACGCGCCGCACTCGACGCCTTCGCCAAATACGCCACCCATCCCGGCGGTGACCGAGCCGGGGCGGACACCGTCGCCTTCGGCCGCCCGCACACCGGCGCCGGCGGAGTCGTGCGCTCCTACGAGGAAGCCCTCGCCGCCCTCGACCTCGCCACCCGCCTGGACCTGCCCGCCACCTTCCTGCACGCCGCCGACCTGCTGGTCTTCCCCGTCCTGATGCGCGACCGAGCCGCCATGGCCGACCTCGTCCGCACCGTCCTGGGACCCCTCGAACAGGCACGCGGCGGCCCCGACCCGCTCCTGGAAACCCTCACAGTCCTGGCCGAGGCCGGCTACAACGGCGCCGAAGCCGCCCGCCGCCTCAACATCATCCCCCGCACCCTGTCCTACCGCCTCCAACGCATCAAAACCCTCACCGGCTACGACACCACCGACCCCATGCAACGCTTCACCCTCGAAACCGCCGCCATGGGCGCCCGACTGCTGGGCTGGCCGGACCACGAGCAACCGTGAACGCCCTGGCGGAAGGCCCTGCCCCCGGCCGAGCGTGCGCGCCCTCATCCACCGGCGGGACCGCGTCGGAAGCCCGACCGGGTACGACCTCGCCGGAACCTTCCCGCCGCCGCCGTGAACGCGCCCGTCCGTTGCGGCACCGATCGCGAGTGTGCGGCCGATCCCGCCTGGTCAAGGTGTGAGCAACGCGTCGATGGCGCAGGGTGTGCCGGGAAGTCTGGTCGGCGTCGGTGGGCGAGTGCGCCCTTCAACCAGTCCGGAAGGCACCATCGTCATGGCATCCGAGAAGGAACCCCGCACCTTTCTGGGGTTGCCGTCGTGGCCGGAGCGGGCTGCGGTGGCGTCCGCGCTGCGCGCTGAGACCGTCGGCGGAATCGTGCTGCTCGTCGCCGCAGTGGTGGCGCTGGCGTGGGCGAACTCCCCCTGGAGCAGCAGCTATGCCGACGCGCGGGACTTCCACTTCGGGATCTCCGCGCTCGGCCTGGACCTGTCGGTGGGGCACTGGAGCGCGGACGGGCTGCTGACGGTGTTCTTCCTGGTCGCCGGGATCGAGCTGAAACGCGAACTGGTCGTCGGCGATCTGCGCACCCCGGCCACCGCGGCCCTGCCGGTGGTTGCCGCGGTGTGCGGGATGGCGGTGCCCGCCGCGGTCTACCTGACCACCGTCGGCGTCGGCGGGGGCAGTACCCAGGGGTGGGCGGTGCCTATGGCCACCGACATCGCCTTCGCCCTGGCTGTCCTCGCCGTGCTCTCCACCCGTCTGCCGTCCGCGCTGCGGGCGTTCCTGCTCACCCTCGCCGTCGTCGACGACCTCGGCGCCATCTTGATCATCGCCCTGTTCTTCACCTCCGACCTCAGCCCCCTCGCCCTTGCCGGCGCGGCCGGCGGGCTGGTGGTCTTCTACGTCCTGCAGCGGCTGCGGGTGCGCGGCTGGTGGTGGTACACCCCGCTCGGCGTGGCGATCTGGGCGCTGATGTACAACGGTGGCGTGCACGCCACCGTCGCCGGCGTCGCCATGGGACTGATCCTGCGTACCCGCCCCGACGACGGCACCGGACCCCATCCCCACGAGGACGCCTCGCCGGGAGACCGCGCCGCGCACCTGTTGCGCCCGGTCTCCGCCGCGCTGGCCGCACCGCTGTTCGCGCTCTTCGCCGCCGGCGTCACACTCTCCGGGCCCGCGCTGGGCGATGTGTTCACCCACCCCGAACCGCTCGGCGTGGTCTTGGGGCTGGTCACCGGAAAGACTGTCGGGATCTTCGCAGGCACCTATTTGGCGGCGCGCTTCACTCGCGCCCGCCTCAACCCCGACCTCGCATGGGCCGACGTCCTCGCCCTCGCCGTCCTGGCCGGCATCGGCTTCACCGTCGCCCTCCTCATCGGCGAACTCGCCTTCACCGACCCGGCCACCGCCGAACACGTCAAAGCCGCCGTCCTGGTCGGCTCCCTGCTCGCCGCCGCCCTGGCCGTGCCGCTCCTCAAACGCCGTGACGTGCTCTACCGCAGGTTGTTCAAGGCCGAGAACGCCGACCTCGACCACGACGGCATCCCCGACATCCACCAACACCCATGACACCGACCGACAACCGCCGACGTCCCCGGCGCCGTAAAGACAACGTCATCGACCGGCAGCGAATCCTGGACGCGTCGCGCACTCCCCTGATCCGCCCGGGCATCAGCATTCGGGTCTTCCCACGAGTAGCGGCCTTGCTTAACCGCCGCAACGGCGTCCCGGTCGGCCTCACCCGGGACGGCACTGTGTGCGCCGGCGAATCTCGGGGATCATGGCCGCCACCGCGGGCAAGAGGGTCACCGCCGCGTCGTCCTGGAGATCGGCACCGGCCTCGGCCGGATCGCGGCCCTCCTCGCCCGATACCTGGGCAACGAGATCGTCGTCTCGGTCGGGATCGGCCCAGCACTCGTGGACGACGCCCGCGCTGCCCACGCCCGGGTTGCGACTCGCGCCCACGGTGATCACCGGCGACGGGACACTCGGCACCCTCGACATCGTGAGGCGTTCGGGCATAGAGGCGTCGCGGGTCTCGGCCGACGGGGTGGTCTTGTCGGTTGAGACATCCCATGACGCTGGGTGTCAAGCCGCGGCGAGGTCGCCACGGTGAGCCCAGGCGTTGGCCTCGTCGCAGCGGGCGCGGGCGGTCGGTCTCGATCCCGACCACCACCTGCTCGGGTTCCTGATGCTCGCCACCGTGCCGGGCGACCAGGGCGTGCAGCCTGGCGATGCCCTCGACGCCCTCCATCAGCCGGGCTATCGAGCCCGCGATCCGAGGAGTCCTGGACCTCGACATCTGTGGCTCGGGTCGGCCGGACCGCAGCGGGTACGCCTGATGTAGGCGCTTGCGATGTCGGCGGGCATCGGATGGCGAGAGGAAAGGACGATGCCTCGAGGCCGAGTGGCTGTGACGCGGGCTCCGCTGCTCGCGGTGATCGGCGTGTTCGCCGTCGCAGCCCTCTCGCTCGCCCCTCCTGCCTCGGGGTCAACGGTGCTGGTCACACGGGTGGACGACACAATCACCCCGGTCATCGCCGACCATCTGGCCGACGGCGTGCGGGTCGCCGAGCGGGACGGGCACCAGGCGTACATCGTCGAGCTGGACACTCCGGGCGGGCTTTTGGAATCGACACGCGACATCGTGGGCGACTTCCTCGGCGCGCACGTGCCGGTCGTGGTGTACGTGGCTCCGTCGGGCGCGCGGGCGGCCTCGGCGGGGGCATACATCGTGCTGTCCTCGAACGTCGCGGCCATGGCGCCGGGCACCCACATCGGCGCCGGTACGCCCGTCACGGGAAGCGGCGATACGGCGAGCAGTAAAGTCGTCAACGACGCTGCGGCGTTCGCCGTCGCCATCGCCATCGCCATCGCCATCGCCGAACAGCCTGGCCGCAACACCGCCTTTGCCGAGGACATGGTCCGCGAGGGTACGGCCATCACCGACCGGCAGGCGCTGGACAACGGAGTCGTCGACCTCACCGCCGCCACCCGCGGCGAGCTGCTCGCCGGCCTCGACGGCCGTGAAGTCACCGTGGCACCCGACCGGCAGGTGACGCTGCAGACGGCCCGGGCCAAGGAGGTCGGGCACGACCTCGGCTTCTTCGATGACGTACGCCAGACCCTCGCCAACCCGGAACTGGCCTTCCTCTTCCTGTTCATCGGCACGCTCGCGGTCGTCTACGAACTCGCCGCTCCCGCCGTGGGCCTGGCCGGCGTCGCCGGCGTCGTCTTGTTGGTCCTCGGGCTCACCGCCTTGAGTGTCCTGCCGTTCGACGTCGCGGGCCTGCTTTTGCTGCTGCTCGCGGCGGCGTCGTTCGCCGCCGAGGTCTTCACGGCCGGATTCGGGGTCTTCGCCGTCGGCGGCACCGCCGCCCTGGTCTTCGGCGGTCTCCTGCTGTTCGACGGCGACGTCGGCGTCGACCCCGCGGTGTTGTGGCCGACCGCGGTGGTCACCGGCGCCGGCGCGCTGCTCGCCGGGCGCCTCGCATGGCGAGCCCGCAAGGCCCGACCCACCACCGGCCAGGAAGCACTCGTCGGACACGACGCGGTCGTCCACCACGCCGACGGACCCACCGGCCAGGCCTGGGTCGACATCGGCGCGAAGGGCCCGGGACTGTTCCTCATCATCCCGTTCGTGGACCGCATGGTCCGCGTGTCCCTGCGCACCGTCACCATGGACATCCCACCGCAGGACGTCATCACCAAGGACAACGTCACCGTCCGCGTCAACGCCGTCACCTACTTCAACGTCGTCGACCCCAACCGCTCCGTCGTCGCCGTCGAGAACCACATCCAGACCACCCTGCGCAGCATCCTCGGCCAGGTCGACCTCGACGAACTCCTCGTCAACCGCGACGAGATCAACCAACGCCCACAGCAGATCATCGACCAGGTCACCGACCCTTGGGGCATCAAGGTCACCCTCGTCGAGGTCAAGGACGTCGAACTGCCCGAGACCATGAGGCGCGCCATGCCCGGCAGGCCGAATCCGAACGCGACCGACGCGCCAAGGTCATCCACGCGCGCGGAGAGTTCGAAGCCGCCGAAACGCTCGGAGCCGCCGCGATCCCCCTCGAGGAACACCCCGCAGCCCTCCACCTGCGCATCCTGTCGACCACGGCCGAAGTCGCCGGGGAACGAAACTCCACCCTCATCTTCCCCCTCCCCATGGAAATCCTGCCCCTCGTCGACCTGCTGCGCCAACCCGCCACCGCCGCGTCCACCGATACGCCACAACCACCCGAGCAAGCCTCCACAGCCGCCAAGACCGGACCCGCGTAACCCGTGCCGGCGGCCTCTCACCGCCCGTCCCCGCAGGCGGCCGTCGGCACAAGGCAGGTGAACCGACATGGATACCTCGAACGGCGACGACCGCGTCCTCGCCGGAATCGAACAGCGCCTCGCCGATGACGATCCCGACCTCGCCGCCCGCCTCGCCGCTCTCAACCGCCGCCTCGACGAGGCCCAACCACACACGAGCCCCCGGCGCCAGTTCGTGGCGGTGCTGTGTGCCGTGCTGATCACCGCAGTGGTCGTGTTGGCCTCTCTCGCCAAGGTCGAATTGGAGGACAACAACCGGCCACCCCCGGCACCGAGCAGCCCGGCAGTACCGATACCCGCCAACCCCGGACCACCAGGCGCACCGTAGACCGTGACGTTGACGGCCGGGGTCGGCGTGTGGAGGTCGGTGTCCTGGCCGCCGCCCGCTTTCCAGGGCATCAGGGTGAGGATGGCGCCGACGACCAGGGCTCCGATCGCGACGCCCCAAGCGGGCGGCGAGCAGGAAGCCTGTGATCGGTCAGGCCGCGTCATCCGGTCCAGCGCGGCGCGCTCGGGCCTCGTCCGGATGTCCTGGTCGGCCTCGCCATGCACCACGACGAGAGGCAGCGCGAGCACGGCGAGCACCCGCCACAGCCCACCGGCCGCGTCGAGGGCGCGCTGCACCGCCCACGCCGGCGCCTCAGGTCGTGGCCCACGGATGCAGCTCCGACAGTTTCAGCAGCGCCTCGCGCGCCGCGATCAACGCGAACTCCTCGCCGCAGGCGGCCGCGTCGACCAGGCCCCGCGCAACGTTGCGCGACGTGCGGTCCACGCCGGCCGAGCCGTCTCCGAACATGTCGTGGTCGCGGTCCGTCGGGTCCAGGCGTGCGAGGAGGTCGGCCCAGGCCGCCACGGTCGTACCCCACGCAGCCTCGGCGCTGATGCGTGCGAGCGCCGCTTCCGCGGCGCTTCCGCCACCGGCGGCGTCGTCCGCGTTCAGCCCGTCCAACACCTCGAGCGTCAACCGCCGCACCGCGTCACCCCGCACGAGCAACACGAGGCGAAGTAACGGCCGGTGACGGTGGGTCCTCGCACAGCGGGCCTGGTCCAGGCGCACGAACGGCTCGGCCCCGCCCCCACGCGGACGTGGGGGCGGGGCGCACTGTGTCACTCCGAGCCCACGTTGCTTGCGGCCGGGTTCCAACCGGAAGTCGGGACGGTCTCGGTTTTGACATGCACTGCACCCGGACCCCGCACGGGAACGAATCCCCCGAAGGTTTTGCGGCAGTGGACTGCGGTTGGCACGGGCTGTTTGCAGGTCGGACACACGTACGCGTCGACCTCACTCTTCATCTTGACTATTTCTTCTAGTATGTTCATTTTTATATGTCGGAAAGTGTTTTTCTTCGTCGCCGACTCGAGGCAGAGGGGATTCCCCGTCTCGACCCGGTGAACCGGCCGGGGACTCGGGGCCATCCACCACGGGTGGGGCGTTGGGCGCCTCGAAGTGCTCGGTGGCTGCGGAGGCGTCCCTCGGTTTGTCAACCTGTTCCGGATCGCCTGTCGGGGTCGGCCTTCTGAGGCTGAGCACCACGGAACCGGTCAGGACGATGACGATGACCGCGAGGCTCACCGGTGAGGGGATTTCCGGGATCCCGGGGCTGACTATCTTGTGGGAAGCCTGAAGGATGAGCTTGACCCCGATGAAGGCGAGAATGATCGCCAGGCCTTTGTTCAGGTAGTGGAAACGGTCCAGGAGGCCCGCCAACATGAAGTAGAGCGCCCGCAGGCCGAGAATGGCAAAGGCGTTGCTGGTATAGACGATGAAGGCGTCGTCGCTGACGGCGAGGACGGCGGGGACGCTGTCGACGGCGAAGATCAGGTCGGCGGCCTCGATGGCGGCGATCACCGCGAGCAGCGGGGTCGCGATTCGCTTGCCGGCCTCCTTGACGAAGAACTTCGTGCCCGCGTATTCGTCGCGGACCGGGATGATCTTGCGGAGCAGCCGGACGGTGAAGCTCTTGCCCGGGTCGAAGCTTTCTTCTTCGTCGTTGAGGAGTTTGTAGGTGCTGTAGAAGAGGATGGCAGCGAAGGCGAACAGCACGGCGGTGAAGCGACTGACGACGGCGACGCCGAGAGACAGGAATATCCCGCGGAAGACGAGGGCGCCCATGACGCCGAAGAACAGCACGCGGTGCTGGTAGGCGCGGGGAACCTTGAAGTAGGCGAAGATCACGGCGAAGACGAAGAGGTTGTCGACCGACAGGCTCTTCTCCAGCAGCCACGCGGTGGTGTACTCCGTGCCCGCAGTGGTGCCGAGGACGAGGAAGACGACCGCGCCGAAGATCAGGGCGAGGCTCACCCACAAGGCACTCCACGCGGCGGCTTCCTTGAAACCGATGACGTGCGCGGTTCGGTGGGCCAGCAGGTCCACCGCCAGCGACACCACCACCGTCGCGGCGAACGCCCCCCACAACCAGAGCGGGACCTCAAGCACGCCGAACACCTCACCATGGCCTGCGCGGAGTGCGCCGGCCCCTATACCGCAGTGTGCTGCATCACGCTCCCTCCGGCATTCTGAGCAGCGCCCGCCAAACGTCCCCGACCGAACACCGGGCGTGATGAGGCGCAGGTCGCCGTATCCCACGGTGCTCCGATGCGTCCGACGACCGCGACGATCACCTGCGAACTCGTGCGGCGGTGGCCTCGCTGACGACGAACCGCGGTCACGGACACCGGGCCAGGACCGCCAGAAAGGGTGTGCTCTTCTTCTCCCAGCGTGCACAGGCTTCCGCCACAACCGGCCCACCTACGCGAATCGGCATCGTAGTCAAGCAGCAATCGACCCCACGGGAAGCCACCGGGCGTGCAGGTCGGTGTCGAAACGCGCTTCCACCACATCGAACGGCGTGAACACCTCCGGACTACCGAATGGTTGACCAACGCCTCCGTCCACGGTCGGAAGCGTCAAGCCGGTCACGGTCACCCATCAGGAGGCACGCATCGAACGCGAGCCGATCACCGACGCCGACCGTCGCGCGGGCGCGTCCGGCGGCCGGATCAGCGAGGGTCATCGCCACGTCGTCTTCGCGGCGACCGCCCATGTCAGTCGCGCAGGGCGGGCAAAACGTGGTGCTGGTAGGCGTCGAAGAAGATCTCGTGCTGCGAACCGATCTGGCCCACGTAGACCTCGTCGAAGCCGGCGTCGGCGTAGGCCCGGACGGTTCGCACGTGCTCGTCGGCATCGTCGCCGCAGGTGACGGCGTCGGCGACCATATCGCGGGTGACGAGTTCGGCGGCCTGCTCGAAGTGAGCGGGTGTGGGCAGGATCTGGGCGAGTTCACCGGGCAGCAGCTCATTGGGCCACAGGCGATGCACCGTGTCGACGGCCTTGTCCCGGTCCGTGCCCCAGCACACCTTGACGCCTCCGATCACCGGCTTGTCGAGCCCGCCGCCGGCCCGGAATGCGCGCACCAGATCGGTGTCGGGGGTCATCGTGACGAAGCCGTCGCCGATCCGCCCGGCGAGTTCGGCCGCGTTCGGCCCGAAGCCGGACACATAGATCGGCAGCGGCGCCTCGGGCGCGGTGTACAGGCGCGCGTTGTCGACCGTGTAGTGCCGACCCCGGTGATTGATCAGGCGGCCGGTGAACAGCTTTCGCATGACTTCGACGGCTTCCTCGAGCATGTCTCCCCGGTCCGCGAAGGCAGGCCAAGGATTGCCGTTCACATGCTCGTTCAACGCCTCTCCCGTGCCCACGCCGAGCACGAATCGCCCACCGAGCAAAACGAAGGATGTGGCGGCGGCCTGCGCCGTGATGGTGGGGTGCAGACGCACGGTGGGACAGGTGACCAACGTAGTGACCGGCAGGTCAGTGGCCTGCGACAGCGCGCCGATCATCGACCAGACGAACGGGCTGCTGCCCTGCGCGTCGTTCCACGGGTGGAAATGGTCGGAGATCGCCAAACGGGTGAAGCCCGCCCGCTCGGCGCGTCTGGCCTGGTCGAGCAATTCCTTGGGGGTGAACTCCTCGCAGGACAGGAAATAGCCGTACTCGGTCATCGTTTCGTGCTCCCTCGCCACTGGTCCGACTCTCGCCACGCCGGTACCCCGTCACGCTCGTCGGATGCCCGCGCATGCCGCGACCGGCGAGCGCTGTTCGCAAGCCGACAAGGACGCCGGCCCGGTGGCGCTCCCAGGCGCGTGGAAGCCCCGCGACAGGGCGCACGAACGGGATGTCGAGTTCGATGAGGGCGTTGCGCCTTCGATGTGTCGGCAGCGTGCTGCCCACCGGTCCACCGAGTGGCGGGAATGTCGAGCGGGCGCGAGCCGTAGCCGCCGGCGCCGTGCGCGGCGCCTGGGAGTTCCGGAGCCGTAATCGTGCGCCGCGATCTCGACCGGCGGGCCCCGCAAGCTATCCGCCACCACCCGGCGATAGCCGAGGGACTTGCCCCACGCCTCGCGGGGGATTCCCGGTGGTGCGTGGCTGGGTTCGATGATGGTCGGGGGTGGCGCGTGGTGGTCCGTCGGATTCCGAGTGGGAGTTGGTCGGGCCGTTCCCGCCGGTTGGGCGAGCGCGGGCCAGCGCCGTTGGATGTCGGGTGCTGGGAGTCACAACGTGCGGACGGCGCCCGGCACACCCTCCGCGCAATATGGATAGCGAGTCACGAAGGGCAAGCGGAAGATCGTATTCCTCTTAATGCCGCGATTGCCGGGGAAAGCCCGAGGTCCTGACGTGGTCACGTGTCATCCGCCTTCGACGCACGCTCAGGGCGCCTACGCCCGCGAGCCCCCTTCCCCACAGGGCCGGCCCACCGCCGACGCCGAACGCGTCGCGCACCGGACCCCCACCATCGGACTTCTCGCGGGGCCGCTCGTCATCGAGGGAACGCAGTGAAAGCAATAGTCGTCGGCGCGGGTCCTATCGGCTGCCTCATGGCAAAACGGCTCAGAGACCGGGCTTTCGAGGTCGACGTCTACGAGAAGGGGCCGGATCCCAGGCTGCCCGCGTCGGGCTCCCGGCGGACCTATTCCTTCAATCTGACACTCACCCTGCGCGGGACCGGCGTCCTCGAACCCGAACTCCGGACCATGCTCGAGTCCGAGGGTGTGCGGTGCGGGCATCGCATCGTCCATCACACCGACGGGACGTTGTCCGCGCACGCGTACGGCTCCGAGCCCGGGCACCACCTGCTGTCGATCCCCCGTCACCGGGTCCACCACATCATGCTCGACGAGGCCGAGCGCGCCGGGGCGCGACTGCACTTCGGCCACGAGTGCGTCCGCGCCGATGCCCGCGCCGGCCGGGCCGTGTTCATCGCCGGCGGCGACCACCTCGTCCACGGACAGGCCGCTCTTCTCGTGGGATGCGACGGAGCCGGCAGCGTCGTCCGCCACGCGATGTCCCGCGGCGGCAGCCGCCTCGACGTCCATCAGGAGTACATCACGCACGGATACATCGAGCTACGGATGCCCGCCGGCCCGCGCGGCCAGGACATCCTGGTCGAGTCCGCCATGGACCCGGATCTCCCTGCCGGACTGCATGTCTGGCCGCGAGGGGACCACCTGCTGCTCGCCCAGCCGAACCGCGACCACTCCTACTCGGCGTCGCTGTTCCTGCCGATGAGCGTCGACGATCTCGCCGTTCCCAGCTTTCGAGACCTGCCCACGGCAGCGGACACGGAACGATTCTTCCGGACCGAATTCCCCGACATCGCCCGCCTGTTCCCGGGCACGGCTCTCCATTTCCCGCACCGGCCGCCCGCATCGCTCAGGATCATCGAGGCCGGACGCTATCACCACGGCCGAGCCGTCCTGGTCGGCGACGCCGCGCACACGATGGTTCCGTTCTACGGCCAGGGCATCAACTGCGGCTTCGAGGACGCGCACGTCTTCTTCGACATCCTCGACCGCGTTCGCGGACGTCACACGGGGGACTTCGTCCCCGAGACGTTGGCCGAGTTCACGGCGGCACGCGTCGGTCCGTGCCACGCCATCAGTGCCCTCTCACGTGCGCACCTCGACACCTTGGCCGACGACACGACGGACGCGACCTTCGCACACCGCAACCGTGTCGAGCGGTTGGTTCAGGAGGCACACCCGCACGACTTCACCCGGCTCTACGAGAGCGTCGCATTCTCCCGGATCCCCTACGACCGGGTCGTGGACACGCACGACCGGGGCAGGCGGCTGCTGTACGAGTTGTTCCGCACCTTCGATGCCGAGTCCCAGGCGGAGCGAATCGTCGAGGAATTCGGCCGCCGAGTCGGGTCATCGCGACCCGCCGAACTGTACAACGCGTAGGCATCGCATACCGCCCCACCTGCAACTCTCCGCCCACACCGCGAACGAGGGACGACGACGATCCATGGCCGAATTCGCCCATGACAAGGCCCCGGAACCGGCCGGCCCCTCGGGGCCGGGACTCAACCTCTCGATCGCGCAGTCGCGACAACTGCTGGAAACCGTGTCCGCGTATGTGCTGAGGTTCCACCAAGACCTCGCGGCCGGCGCCTATCCCGCCTCCTACGTCGACGACTCCCTCGACGTCGCGGCCTACTCCGACGGCCTGCGCGTTTCGAAGGAACTACGCGAAGACGACGTCCCCACGGCACCCACGGACCTCGAACCGCTCCTGGACACGCTCTTCGGGCCGGCGATGACCAACGGCACGATGCATCCCCATCCCGGTTTCATGGCGCACATCCCCTCCGGCGGCCTGCTCCAAAGCGCCGTCGCCGACTTCGTGGCCGCCTCCGTGAACCGGTTCGCCGGTGTCTGGATCGCCGCGCCGGGCTTCCAGCAGATCGAGCGCAACGTCATTCGCTGGTACTGCTCGATGCTCGGATACGACGAGGGGTCCTTCGGCTACCTCACCACCGGCGGCTCCATCGCCAATCTCATGGCCCTCGTCTGCGCCCGCCGACACCACGAGCGCATCTCCCCCACCCTGCGCACGCCCAGGATGTACGTCTCCGGCGAAGGACACTTCTCGATCTCCAAAGCCGCCCGGACCGTCGGCCTGCCGGCGGCATCGATCACCACCATCACCACCACCGCGAGCCACACTCTGGACGTCGACGAACTCATCGCGACCATCGAGTCCGACCGCGTGGCCGGGCTGAGCCCGATGTGCGTCGTGGCGACCGCCGGCACCACCAACTCGGGCGCCATCGACGACCTGGACCGCATCGGCGCCTACTGCGAAGCCAACGACATCTGGTTCCACGTCGACGCCTGCTTCGGTGGCTTCTTCCGCATCACCACCCGAGGAAAGGCCGCCCTCGCCGGGATCGAACGCGCCGATTCGATCGCGGTGGACGCGCACAAATCCCTCTTCCTCCCGCACGGCAACTCCGCACTCCTTGTCCGGGATCGACGCCGTCTCGCGGACGCCTTCGAAGTCCCCGGTGCCGCCTACCTCCCGGGCCTGACCGAGAACGAGGACGTCGTCGACTTCTGCGGCCTGGGGCCGGAACTCTCCAGGGAGATACGCGGTCTCACCGCGTGGCTCCCGCTGAAGATGCACGGAATCCGGGCCTTCGAGGAACGCCTTGACGCGACCATGGACCTCGCTCACCACCTCGCCGAAGGCATCAGGAAACTGCCCGGCGTCGACCTGGTCCAGGCCCACCCCGCCGTCCTGCCGGTGGTCACCTTCACCGCCGCCGCCGACCCCGCCGACGCCGGACAGGAGAACAAGGACCGGCGGAACGCCCGCTTGTGCGAGCTGATCTGCTCCCGCAAGAACACCTACCTGACCACGACGGAACTCCCCGGCGTCGGTCTGGTCGTACGCGCCTGCATCCTCCACCCGCGCACCGATCGCACGGTCGTCGACCGCCTTCTCGAGGACATACGTTGGTCCGTGACCCGGCTGGCCGCCGGACCGGCGAAGGCATGGTCCTGATCCCGATCGCGTCGAAAGCGAAGACTCGGTCGGACCGGCGTTCCCCGTCCGATCGGCCCGGGCGAGCCGCTCCACACGACCCCACCGGTGCGCGTCTTCACAAGGGCGACAATCGCGCTCCGTTGCGGGAGCCGTTGTCCGCCGCGCTGTCGGCCAGGGTGAACCCCCGGCTGTCGAACCGCGTGGCGATCACAAGGGCCAGGAGTACCTCCGACACGGCGCCCGGGCTTCCGCCTCGGTGACATCCGGGACCCGTCGGGTCGCGACCGAGCCGGAAGGCGATTTCCCGCCTCCACCGGGGCGCAACGGTTCGTCGCGGATCAGCTCGCTTCCGTTGGGAGGAACCATCCGCTTCAACGCCTCGCGCTGACCGTCAACCATCACCGGAACCGTCGAACATCACGCGAGACACCGTCAGGGATGTCCCAGGACCGAACTGTCAAGCATCTCCCTGGCCCTCCCTTTCGGGCAGATCGAAGGTTCTGTCGCGAGTTCCGCGATCTCCTTCGTGTTGATCTTCGTCGGTAGAGAACGACGCGTTTGCGGAGGAGGTCGGGCTTGGCCCGGGTCGGCGCGCATGAACCTGCGGACGGTCTCGGGGTCCCAACCGAACTCGGCGACGATCCCGGTTCCGTAGACGTGGCCCTTCTTCAGAGCGAAGTCGTCGACCCCGAGCGCCCGGACCGTGCGGACCTTCGGGTCGGGCAGGGCCCGGATCAGTCGCAGGAGGGCGTCCTTGCCCAGGCCGATGGCCTGCACCTCGGTGAGACGGGCGGCTGGCCCGGCCGCCGAGCGCGAGGGCGATCGCTTCGCGGATCGTGCGCAGGAGCACGGTGCAACGTCCGTACCGGAAGCGCAGATCGGGTACCTGCTCGGCGAAACGGCCCGCGTTCCGTCTGTCTCGGCGCCGCCTCGCCGGCCGCTCGGCGACGAACGTCAGTTCGTCGTTGTCGGGATCGCCGCCGAGAACGGATTGCCCGGCCACGCCCGACTCCCTGCCCTCCTCGTGCTCCGCAGCGGGGTGAACCGCGCCGGCAGGTGCGCCAGGGCGCTGTGGAAGGGGCCGATACGTGCTTCCAATTCTTCCTCGGGGATGGTGAGTTCGAGGTCGGTGCAGCGCCGGATGAGCTGTTCGATCGCGGTGGTGGCGATCACGAGAGCATCGTGACGCACCGGACACGCGTGCGGGCCGGCGGACCAGGCCAGATGCGCGCCGCCCCCGGCGATCCGGTCGGTACCGGGCCCGTTCGGGTCCGTGTTGGCTGCGGCGAAGGACACCATGACGAGGGTGTGCGCCGGAATCGTGGTGCCGTGGAAGTTGACCGTGCGTGTGGGGTAGTGCGGGGCGAAGTTGCTCATCGGCGGTCGCTCCCGCAGGATGCGACCGATCGCGTGCTCGGTACTAAGCGCGCCGTTGGACAGGTCGTTGTAGTACTGGTTGTCGCTGAGCATGAGCGAAAGTGTGTTGGCGATCAGATTGGTGGTCGGTTCCTGCCCGGCGGCGACGGTGAGAACCACAGTGTGCAGCAGTTCCTCCGTGGACAGGTCGGCCGGGTGGTCCAAGAACCAGGACGTCAGGTCGTTGTCGCGCCGCTCGAGCTTGGCACCGACGAGCCGGTTCATGTACTCGTAGAACTCCGCCTCGCCCGCCCCGCTTTCCAGCAGGCTCGCCAGCGCGGTGATCAACTGTGGTGCGGCATCGTCGCGTTGGCCGAAGAGCCGGTTGAAGACGTAGGAGGGAAGCGGACGGGAGAAGTCGGTGATCAGGTCGACCTGCCCGCTGTGGGCGAATCGGTCGATGAGCTGATCGGCGATCTCGCGGACGAGGTCGCGCAGGTGATGCGGCTCGACCAGATCGAAGCAGTCGGTGACCACCCTGCGGTACCGTTCGTGTGCGGTGCCGTCGGTGTACAGCGGGTTGGGACGCGGCCCCAACATGCCGAGGATGGGGTGGTCCGACGACAGGCTCGCGGCCCAGGTCGTGGGATCCTTGCTCCACGTCTCGGTGTCGTGCAGCAACTCCAGCGCTGCCCGATAGCCGATCACCAGATGGCCGTACACCCCCGGCGCGATCTCCACCGGAGCGATCACCCCGTGGTTGGCGCGCATGTCGCGGTAGTGGCCTTGCTGGTCCCGGGCGAACTCCCGGCTGTACAGCTGGTAGGCGTTGGGCAAGTACAGCGGTGTGGTCACGAGGCGGCGTCCAGGCGGATTCGGGTGAGGGCGTGGCGGACCAGTTCGATCAACGCGTCCAGCGAGGACGTGAAGTCCAAGGCGTTGCAGGACACCACGGGAGTGTCCGCGTCCAGGTCGAGGTGGTCGCGCAGTACGTCGGGGCTGACATCGGGTGAGGTGGGGAAGCGGTTGACGGCCACGCAGTACGGCAGTCCGCTGCGTTCGACCAGGTCGAGCGCTTCGAAGCTCGCGTCCAGCCGGCGGACGTCGAACAGGACAAGGACGCCCTTGGCTCCGTAGGAGACGTCGTCCCACGCCTCTTTGAAGCGGCCCTGTCCGGGCGCACCGAACAGGTAGAGGATCGTGTCACCGGGGTCGAGCGTGATCCGCCCGAAATCCATGGCGACGGTGGTGGTCGTCTTCTCGGGAGTGAACTCGAGGTTGTCCAGGGATACGCTCGCGGCCGTCATCACCTCCTCGGTGTGCACCGACCTCATCTCGGAGACGGCGCGGATCAACGTCGTCTTGCCGACGCCGAGGCCGCCCGCGACGACGATCTTGACCAGGTACGTCGACGACTCGTCGAGATACGCCGGTTCAACGGGCGAGGTCGTTCTCGCGAGCCTTGACGAGTCCATTGAGCACTCTCTCCAAAAGATCGACGTCGGGAAGGTCGGCCGGCGGCACGGCCTGCACTACGCCCAGGTCCACCAGGTCGCCGACCAACACGCGGATCACGAAGACGGGAAGGCGCAGGAAGGCCGCGGCATCGGCGATGGTGAGCGTCCCGCCGGCCAGTACCTCCAGGAGCCGAAGGTGGGGTGAGTCCAGGCCGTTGGGTACGTACTCCCCGAGCCGTGAGAGCCTGGTGAGTTGGTCGTAGGTGTTCCGGTGCGTCGCGCTGCGTCCGCCGGTGGCCAGGTACGCAGGCACGGTCCGTGGGGCCTGCCTGCGTGCGTTCATTGCGCGACGTCCTCCCGTGTCTCGGCGCCCACGCCCCGCCCGACCAGCGCGATCAGCTTGAGCATCGAGTAGGCGGCCGTGCCCAGTTCCGCGTCGGGCGTGGTGAAGGCCGCGAGGCGGGTGTTCTTCCCGGCGTCCATGACGATCAGGTAGCCCTGATCGGTGTCCACGACCACATTGCGAATCTCCAGTTCGGCGCCGTTACCGGGAGCCATCGCGCGGACCGTCGCCTTCGCGGTGCTGTGCAGGCCCGAGCCCATGCTCGCGACGCTGTCCTGGGTGTCGACGTCCATCGCGTGGGCACCGGCCTTGAGACCGTCCGCGGTGAAGAACAGGGCGCTGGCGATGCCCGGTTCGGACCTCACGAGTCGCTCGGCCCACGCTGAATGGTCCGGCTGCTCGTTCATCGAGTGACGACGGGCCTGGGTCATGTGGGATTCCCTTCGATGTATTTGGGACGATCGGCGTCGACACGGTGCTGCCGGGTGACATCTTGGAAGCCGGCGAAGCGGTGGCGCACCTCGTCCGCGTCCTGCGGTCGTTCGCTCTCCAGCGATACCGGCTTCGGGTCCGGGCGCTGCCGTCGCCGCCGGGGCATGCCGTCGGGCGCGGTGGCGGGCAGCGCCGCAGCCGCGGCTTCGGGCGTCGACGCCCGGGATTGTTGCCGCAGCAGACCCACGGGTACGGCGGCGGCGGCCGAGACCGGCTGAGTGACGGGATCCATCGACACCAGCAAGTCCTTCGCGATGTGTACGGCTGCGTGCACTCCTCCGTACTGGGACACCGAAACGTTCACGTCGATCGGATACTCGCGTACCAAGCGGCCGATGCCCGCGAAGCCCAGCCGCGGCGGTGACCCGAGCTCGGTCAACAGCACACGCCTGCTGCCCGAGGTCATCCGGTCGACGAACTCCCGGTCGTCGGGATGGATTCCGGGGCCCGCGTCGTCGATGACGACCAAGGCTCCGGTGGCCGTTTCGTGGATCGCGACGGAGACGGGCACCGTTCCCGTGGAGAAGTAGGCGGCGTTCGCCATCAACTCCGCGAGGATGACGGCCACCGGTTCGGCCGCGTGCGCGACCACGCCCACGCGTCGCTCGACGCTGAGGTTGTTCACGGGCCTGATCAGTTGGTAGCTCTCGATGCGCGCCTGGGCGCCGGCGACCAGGTCCTCCAAGTGCGAGTCCACGCGCGACAGTCCGGTCGAGTCGCCGCAGGCGACCGCCATGATCTGCCACAGCCGCTTGGTGCGCTCGTTGAGGTGGTCCAGCTTGACCAGGCTGTCCAGGATCTGCGGATCCTCGAATCGGTCCTGGGCCTCGATCAGGATGCGCTGCATCTGCTGGGAGAGGGTTCGTGAACCGGCCGCCGTGCGACGCAGGATGTCCTGCGCCGCCTCGTCCACGCGGATGCGTTCGTCGCGAACGCCCGAGGCCACGACGTCCAGGATCTGTCGTTGCAGTTCGCCCAGTTCGGTCCCCGCCCAGCGTGGATTGTCCAGGGGCGGCACGGGCACGTGGGGATGCGCGAGGTGGGTGATCAGGCCGGGGAGCCGAACCTTGCCCAGGTGACGCAGCTCCTCGTGGACGTCTCGGAGATCGACACGACACGTGTCGGTCTCGATCCGGAGTGCTTGGAGAGCCTGCTCGGCTCGGGCGGTGCCGACCTCGGCCTCGTGCAATGCCCGTCCAAGGCGGCGTGCACGCCGTTCAGTCCGGATCAGCCAGGGCACTGCGATGACGCCGGCGGCGGCGACGACGGTCAGCACCACGGCGAGTGCGTGGGGTATCTGCATCAGGCGATGTCCAGTCGGGCGAGGGCGATTTCCCTGGTCGATATAGGTGTCGTGCGATGAACTGTCGTGTGGATCGCACCCTTTGGTGATCTCGAATACGCAGTCGGGATCCGCCTGTGGGCGGCATCGGAGGTGACGCGATTCACGGTCGTCAGGGAACTTTCGCAACCGGCAGGGTCTCTGCGGCCGATGTGTTCCCGGGTCGGGTCTGGTCTCGGTGTGAACGTGAGGGGTGGCGCGCGACCGGGCTGTCGGAATCGGCCGTCCGTGGGAAGACGAACAAGCCATGGGGCCTGCCGACGATATCCGGCCAACCGTTACGATGCATCTATCAGGAAGGAGGAAACAGCACGAAATCAACGCTGTCGTGGCCGAAAACCCGCAGAACTCCTCGCGAACATCCGTAAAACGCGAGGCGAACGTGCCGGCCCGCGCTGCGTGGCCGAACGTGGCTGGGCCCGCGAGGGCGTGCCGCTCGCTCCTCGTCCATCGGCCCGGGAATCACGCCCACGGTTCATCCATCTGCGCCTTCGGTTCGGTCACGTCGACGAATTCCATGGCGTTGCCCTGCGGTTCCGGCAGGCGCGTACGGCGGTACTCGCCCGGGGTGACTCCGTACCGGCGTCGGAAGCCGCGAGTGAGGACCCCGGGGTCGGTGAAGCCGACGGACTGGCCGACCGAGCTGACGGAAAGGTGCCGTTGCCGGGGATCGGCGAGTCTGCGACGGGCTTGGTCGAGGCGGGTCTCGCGGATGAACTCGGCGGGAGAGCTGTCGCCTTCGCGAAAGACCAGGTCGACGTAACGGGTCGAGACGCCGAAAGCGGCGGCGAGCGTTCTCGGGGACAGGTCCGGGTCGGCCAGATGGAGGCGGATGAACTCGCGCATGCGCGTCGACTGTGCACGCCGGGAGAGTTGCACGTCGGAGCTCCACATACCTGGTCCTGCGGCTGTGCGAAGTGTGGACACGAGCAACTCGTACGTGGTGTGCCCGAGTTCGGCCAGGACCTCGGACGGTCGACCGAGCGGGCTGCAGGCGAGTTCGGTGACGACCGCGGTGAGCACGCGCAGCGTCGGGTCGTGGGCCGGGATGACGCGACCGACGGCGGGAGCGGTGCGCAGGTCCCGCCGGAGCGCGGCGCGTGGCACGTGGATGGACAGGTAGTGGGCGAAGGCGTCGGCGGTGAGCGAGTAGGGCTGGGTCGAGTCGACCAGCACGGCGTCGCCCGGGCGCAGCAGAGCGTGGTACGTGCCGGCGGCGGCCCGGCTGGGCCGCACTGCGAGCAGGAGGAGGTACATGTCGACCGGATTGCGCTTGATGAGGCGGGGAGTTCGGGCGACTTGTACCGGATCGGAGGCCACATCACTGATGCTGACGGCGCCGAAGTCGTGGACGTTGACCCAGCCCGTATAGCCGCGAGGGTCCGGCGGGCGGAACGGGGTGGCGTCCAACTGGAAGATCGCGTCACGCAGGATCTCGCGCCAGGTGTCGACGTCCGGAGCGGAGCCGACCGAGGGCGCGGCACCGGGGCGCGGCGTCGACCGCCGGCGACCGTCCGAACCGACGCGGTGGCGTGGGGCGTTCCCGGAGCCCAAACCCGCGAGCGACCGCTTCCGTGAACGCGGCGTGTCGGGTTCTCGTGGACCTGTCATGCGGCCAACTTCTTTCCAATGTGGGCATATCGGGGAGCGTCCGCCCATCGACGAGGGCCCATCGTAGGGGCGGCGCGCCGACGGTGTCCGGCCGAGGACGGCCACCGGGAGGTGCGGGGGTCCTTCCGGTCACCGTGCGCGGATCGCCTGTTCGCTGTGCGCGGACCGCCGATTCCAATGCTGCGCCGCTTGCGAGGGTCTCGGTATACGACGCGAGACGGTTTTCGTCGCCCGGCGCCGCTGTGCCGCGCGACCGGGAACGAGACCCGCCTGCGTCGCAGGTGCTTGGTGACACGGAGGTTTTCAGGATGGCTCGCACACCACGATCCCGGCTTGTCGGCAGGTGGGCGACCCGCCCGTCCGCCGTGCTGTTCCTCACAGCGGCTCCGCTGCTCGTTGCGGCGCCCGGCGTTGCGGCGCCAAGCGGTGCGGCGCCAAGCGGTGCGCCGGCGGCAGCGGTCGAGAGCGACGCCTACAGTGCGCGCTACCTCGTGCAGCCCAATCCGCTGCCATCAACCAATGGGTTGGCTTTGGATGGCCGGGGGAACCTGTATGTGGCCCAGGCGCTCTACGACCGCATCACGCGGATCGATCTCACCACGGGTGCCGCCGTGCGCATCGCGGACGACACCGATCCGGTGGCCGATGCCTTGCAATCTCCCGACGATGTGGCCGTCGGCCCGGACGGGAACCTCTACGTCACGAACGCCTTGAAGAAGTCGGTGGTCCGGATGGCGCCGGACGGCTCCGCGCGGACCACCATCGCCTCCGAGGTGACCGACGGGGTCACCGGGCCGAACGGCATCGCCTTCGCCTCCGACGGACGGCTGTTCGTGAGCGATCTGGCGTTCGACCCCGCGCACCCGGGTGGCCTGTGGCAGGTCGATCCCCAAGGAGCAGCCGCTCCGAGGCAGCTCACCCACCGGCTTCGCGTGCCGGAGGGCTTCGGCATGGCGTCCGACGGTCTGGCATACATACCGGAGTACTACGCCGGGCGGATCGCCGTCGTGGACCCCGGCAACCCGGGCTCTGTCGCCGGACTCTCCACCCGGTTCCAGGGTCTGGTGTCGGCGGTGAAGGTGATGCCGAAGACTCTCGACCCGGCCGAGTCGTTGGTCCTGGTGGAGAACCTTCCGGGCCAAGGCAACGTGTGGCGGGTGGACCAGGCCTCGGGGAGCAAGACGCTGCTCGCCGCCGGCCGCGGAGCCTTCGACAACCTGGCAATCGATCCGGGCAGCGGCACGATCTACGTCTCGAACTTCGTGCAGGGCGGGATCCAGCGGGTGAATCCGCGCACGCGCACGCTGACCGGGGTCTTCCCGACCGGGCCGCTGGCCACCCCCACGTCGTTGAGCCTCAACCCCGACGGATCTCTCCTCGTCGCCGGTGCCACGTCGCTCGCCTCGGTGTCGCCCCGCGGCCGGGTGACGACGCTCTCGCAATTCCTGATCAGCCGGAACCAGGGCGTCACCCCCGGAGCCGTGCAGATCGGCACCACGTTGTACTACACCGACTGGCTCGACTCTTCGCGTCCCGGACGCCTGATGAAACTCGACCTCCGCACCGGCACCCGAAGCGTCGTCGCGAGCGGGTTCGTCATCCCCTGGCATGTGCGGCAAGGCCCTGCGGGCACCGTGCTGGTGTCCGACGAGGCACTGGGCAACGTCTACAGCGTGAACGTCGCCGACGGCGCCCGGACGGTAGTCGCCACGGGGCTGAATTCTCCGGCCGGCCTCGCGTACGACGCCCACACGCAGCAGGTCTACATCGCCGAGGCGGGCGCCGGGCGCGTGGTTGCCGTGCCGGTCCAGGGCGGCACCCCCGGCACGGTCGCCGGCGGTCTCGACAAGCCCGAAGGCGTGACGCTGGACGGCCAGGGCCGACTCCTCGTCGTCGATGCCCAGGGCAGTGCCCAGCAGAACCCCGCCGCTCCCGGCAGCCTGCTGCGCGTCGTTCCCGGGACCGCGAGCCGAACCGTTCTGGCGACCGGGCTGCCCACCAAGATCACCGGAATCACGTTGATTCCCGGCTTCACCTTCACGTCGGATGTGGTTGCGCGTGAGGACGGCACAATCGTGGTGAGCGGGGCGGCCAACGGCTCGATCATCGAACTCTCCCCGAACCGCTGACCCACTCGGCACGGGATCCTCGTCCGACGGAACCGGTTCCAGCGTCCGCAGCCCCGCAGCGATGCGGGGCTGCGGGTCCCACTTTGGACGTTCGAGGCCGGGACCTGGCGCTGGGACGCCTGCTGAACGTGCCCTGCACGGACAGGTACGCCAAGGCGACGGTCAACTGGAGTCGGTCGGCGCGCGCGGCATGGGTGAGGTCTGGCAAGGCGTCGACCGCGAACTCGACCACACCGTGGCCGTGAAGGTGCCGCCCATGGAACCGACGCGTCAGGAGCGGTCCCGCCAACGGGGCGGGCACCTGCGCCGGCCCTGGCATCGCGGGCGGACGTCGACCAGGCCAAGGGCCTGCCGATGGCCCGATACGGCGTGGACGCCAACCGCGCGTTCGCGATCCTCTCGCGGACCTCCCAGGAACGAAGCATCAAACTCCGCACCAGCGCCCGCGAGTTGCCCGCATCGGTCACCCCCACCCGGACCGACCACACGCCCGCACCACCGTGAACCAGGCGCCACACGGATCGGGAGGTGCACGTTCGCAGTACGCAGGACCGCGGTGAAGTGGTCGGCCGACCACCCGCCCGCGAAGCGGCGCCCGCCGCCCGCGGCACACCGCAGCGCCGATCCGGTGACTCCCGGCACAACGGCCCGAACCGGCGGCGCGGCCCGACACGGCATCGGGCGCGGGCGGCACCCGTGCGGTCGGGCGCCTCCTCCCCCGCCGGAAGGAGACGCCCACCCACCACACGCCATCCCTCCCCGGTCGGGAAACAGAGGGGAACGGCGTCCACCACCCCTGCCCCGCCCGCCACGACCCTCACGCGCCCGACCGAGTGAAACCCGACATCACCGCCCGGACCGACGTCAGCCCGGATCCGACCGAACCCTGCACCGAATACCGGCACGTCCACCGGATCCACGTCCTCCCACAAACCAGCAGGCGGATCGGTGGCGCCCCCTGCCTCGTTATCGACGTCGAACCGAACGCACCGGGCCCTGACCCGCTACTGACAAGACACCCCCCCATCGGGAACCGAGCCCGGAAGTCGTACGGAAAACCAGACAGGAAAACCGAGCGAGAACCACAGGCCACCACCCACCACCGGCACAGCCCCGTTGGTCACGGTCGTCCACGACAGCAACCACGCCCGTGTTCGGCGCACCGGCTGCCGGACCGCCTGCCGCCCGACCGGCACGGCGGGACGAGGGCCGGGTCAGGAGCGTTCGGGGATCTCGCGATCCGGGCTCGCGTACCAGGGGACCTGGTGGACCTCTCCCGCGCCGACGGTCACGGTCAGACCGAAGTCGAACACCTCCGGGCGACCCACCCGGTCCCACCAACGGTAAGCCTTTTCGACCTCGGTCCACAGCGAACGCGGCCCCGGCTGAAGGACGTTCGGACGACGACCATCGGCAAAGCCCGCCGCGGCCACCGAGGGAACCGCACCGCCGGCCGTCAACCACAGCGTGCCGTCACCGGCACCCTCGCCGGGAACCAACACCGGCACACACCCCGGAACCCGCATACCGATGACGAAGGCGATCGGATCGTGGGGACCACCGACCACGTCCGCCGGTGCCAGCTCGGTGCCGCCGGCACGCGCCACGCCCGGCCATCCCTCGGGGAGGTCGATCACCGGCGGCACCGCACGTTGGGCTCGCAGCTTCATGAACGACAACGCCATCGTGAACGGCCCACTCGCCCGGCCCAGTCCCGAAACCGCTCCGCGAAGTCGGGATCTTGGCCACCGAGACGGTCCATCGCGGCCCGCACACGAGGTTCCCACCCGGGCATGCCGAAGTGGTCGGAGACATCCCTGCTCGGCGCCGCTGCAAGGAGCATGAATTCCTCGGAGGACAACTCCTCCTGCAGATACACCAGGTAGGCGACGCGTCGCCTCACGTGCCTCTCGATCCCAGCCAGTACGCCGCGTCCGAACTGCGCCGGCGTGCCGGATGTCCCCGGATCATCGCCGCGTAGTCGACCCCGGCCCCTGTCACAAACTCCCCGATGCTCAAAAACCGCCACCAGTCACAGCGAATGGTGGCCTGCGCCGAGCCGGGTCGCGAACGTCGGCCGCGGTCATGGTGGCCTCCGGTTTCACCGATCACGGTTCGATGATGTCGATCCTGATCTGGGGACTCTTCGGCGGTGTCCTGGTCCGCACGGTGGCAGGCGCCCTGCGTGGCGACTGGTACTTCAGGGCTGACGTCGACGGGCCTGCGATCTGCGCCACGACGATCCGCGGCGAGTGCCTCGCCCGTCTGCCCTGGGAGCAGGTGCAGGCCATCGTCGTGTGGAAAGCCCAGCACAACCCGTGGATCGGCGTCGTTCCCCCGGTGTCCCGACCTGCCGCAACTCGTCCTGCTGCTTGATGAGATCGCGCCGCACGTCACCCTCGTCGACAACACCATCTACGAGGCCACCGTGCCCGTGGCCCGCTACGTCGCGGCCATCCTCGACCAACCCCACCTCACAGCAGGCGACTTCGACCCCGACGCCGCAGCGCCGTCACGCCCGACCCTGGTGAGACTGCTGGAATGGCTCGGCGACATCACCTACGACCCGGACAACGAATGCGTCGCCATAGGCGAACGCCGGCACGGGGAGCGGTTCCTCCACGAGTACGCGGAGATGCGCGCGTTTCGAGACCTGCGGCCGGTCATCCTCGCCGCCGTCCGGCCCTTCCTCGGCCACGAGAACGCGGACGTCCGCGACGCGGCTTTCGTCGCCACCATCCCCCTCGCCGAACACCCTCTCCTGGGCGGGCATCGCAGCGAACTGGCCGATCACGCCCGCCGCCTCCTGGCCACGAGCACCGATCGCCACAACCGGGACCGCGCCCTGGATCTGGGCGCGCTTGCCGATGGTTGATGGGGGTGGGTCGGTGAGCGCCTCTGCGAATCGACGGGGCTGCCAACGCTCAAAGAGCGGCTTGGCCTCGTCGGTCACTTGTCGACGGCTCGGTGGAGAACAGCGCGGAGATGGCCGATGTCGGCGCGGCCGTTGTCGAGGAGGATCGCGGTGCAGAGCCCGTCTGAGGCGGCGACGAGGGCCGCGATGGCCTGGGGGTCGTCGGTGAGGGTGGTGCCCAGTTCGGCGATGTTCTCTCGCCAGCGCCGTGCCACTGGGCGCAAGGCGGGACGGCGGGCGGCAAGAGTCGCCAATTCACGTTCGGCGAGGGCTCGATCCCTTCCCGAGCCGGCGGTCTCGGCGATCAGTTCGGCCAGCCCGGTGAGCTTGTCACCGTCGCCGTCGATGATGGTGCGGACACGGGCGGTATAGGCGTCTGCGACGCTGGTCAGGGCGGCGACCAGCAGGTCATCGAGGGTGGCGAAGTAGTAGGTGCTCAGGGACGTGGTGATGCCGGCCTGTTTGGCGACAGTGCGGTGGGTGACTCCTGCCGCACCGTCGCGGGTGACCACGGCGAGGGTGGCGTCGATGATTCCGGCGCGGCGCTTCTCTCCGCGCGCCCGGCGTCCGTCGGCGTGCTCATCGGGGTCGTTGTCAGCCATGCAGTCCTCCTCGCGCCTACCTCCAGAATAGTCGGACCATTGTTCAAATGTTGGCGTCGATGTCCTGGTTGTGTCCAAGGCGGGGGACGTGGCGCAGCATCGAAAGGCACAGCACGGTAGCGGCGGCGATGGCCACACCGGCGATCAGGGAAGCGACGTTCAGACCCGTGGTGAAGGCCAGTCGGGCCGCTTCCACGGTCACGCCCGGGCGATCCTCGGCGATCGCGACCGTCGCGCTCAGGCTGTCGGTGAGCGCGTTCGACGATTCCGGCGAAAGCTCCTCGGGCACGCGGACCTGAGCGCGGTACACCGCGGTGGTGAGGCTGCCGAGCAGCGCGACTCCCACGGCGATGCCCAGTTCCTGGACGGTTTCGGACATCGAGGCGGCTGAGCCGGACTTCGATGCCGGGGCCGCGCCGACGACGATGTCGGTGCCGAGGGCGGCGATCGCTCCCAGGCCGAGATAGACGAACGCGAACCCGATCGCGACGGAAACCTCGTCGCCGAGCCCGGCGGTCGCCAGCAACGCATAGCCGACGAGGGAGACACCGAGGGTGGTGCCCATGACGTAGCCGGGTCGAATGCGCCGGGCGATCAAGGGTGCGCCGACCGCGGCGGCGAACATCGCCAGCGCCGGCGGGCCCATCCACAATCCCGCCGCGAACGGTGTGAGGCCTTCGACGAGTTGGAGGTACTGGGTGACCAAATACATGGAGCCCCCGACGCCGACGAGTCCGATCAGCAGCACGAGGAGCGCAACGGTGAAGGCCCGATCGGCGAACAGGGATACGTCCAGCAGCGGGTCGGCCAGGCGACGCTGCCGGCGCACGAACACTGCACCGGCCGCGAGGCCCGCGACGGCGAGCACCACCGGCCGGCCGCCGGTCCCGTGGGCGGCGATGTGCTTGACGGCGTAGATGACCGGCAGGGTTGCAGCCAGCGACAGACCCACGCTGATCAGGTCGAGCCGACCCGCCGAGGGGTCGGCGTACTCGGGCAGCAAGGTGCGCCCGCCGATCAGGACGATGACCGCGATGGGCACCGCCAAGAGGAACACCGCGCCCCACCAGAAGGCGTCGACCAGCAGCCCGCCCACGATGGGTCCGGCTGCCATACCGAGGGCGAACATCGTGGCCCACACGCCGATCGCGACCGCGCGCCGGCGGACATCGGGGAACATGTTCGAGATCAGGGACAGCGTGGAGGGCATGAGCGTGGCGCCGGCTATTCCCAGCAGCGCACGCGCGAGGATCAACAACTCGGCCGTGGGCGCGAACGCGGCGAACACCGAGGCCGCAGCGAAGGCGACCATGCCGATCATCAACAGGCGCCGCCTGCCGATCCGATCGCCCAGGGTTCCCATCGTGATCAACGAACCGGCGATGAAGAATCCGTACGCGTCCATGATCCACAGCAACTGCGCCCCGGAGGGCGAGAGATCGGCCGTCATGCTCGGTGCCACGAGATAGAGCGCCGTCACGTCCAGTCCCAACAGTGCCGTCGGCAACGCCAACAGCCCCAATCCCGCCCACTCTCTCGCTCCTGCACGCATCGGCTTCTCCCGTCCGTGTGAGACCCCCGGCAAACAAGTTGAACCATAGTACAACTAGTACTGTCGTTCAAATAGTTTCGCGCCGTGCCGCCGCCTCTCGACCCGATCGAGGTGCTGATCCGCAGTCCCTGGATCGGCAAAGAGAACGGGCCTGCCTCACATCCGGTGGCAGCAGCCGAGGGTTACGGGGCGCCCCAACAGACAGGTCGACGAGCTGACATTCCGGAACGGGTGGGCCGCAGGCGGCGCTGCAGCGGGTGGCCGTGATGCCGGCCGCGCCGGCTCTCGCCCTGGCGCACACGCTCGCGGTCCGGGCGAGGTGGTCGACGCACTTGCGGCTGACACGCCTCCTGCCGGAACCCGTCCACGCCGAGAGTGCTCGCGAGCTGATCATCGGCCTCACGGGGGTTGATGTCCGCGATCGGTCGATGCGGGCCGTCGTCGGCTACCGCTGCACGCGCGACCCGGGTCGTGGCGGCGTCCGACTCGAGGCCGAATCCCGCAATGAACCGGTAGTCGTGCACAACTACGGACACGGCGGCAGCGGTGTGACGTTGTCGTGGAGCTGTGCCGTGCGAGTCGCGGCGATGCTCGGTGGGCCCCAAACCCCAACGACGCCGGCACCTTCGCGACAGCCTATGCATCGCCTCCTGCGCGAAATGGTCGTGGGCGTCCTTGAAGACTTCGAAGCGGGAGACGCCTGACGAGATCGTTCTGGTCTCGACTACTCCCCATCAATCATCGTGGCGTTCGCCCTGGTCGCGAGCGACCAGGGCGTCCAAACCGTCGGCGTGGACGGCATGACCGTCACCGACGTCGAACGGGACGTCGAAGCACCCTGGTTCCTGAACGGCCCGCGCTCGGGCGTGAAGTCCGGCACGTTGCGACGCCCCCCTGTTGACACGCCAACGACAGGCTTCTTGGGCGCCAGAGCACGTCGAGGCCCTCACCGCACTCCGGATGCGGCGGGCGTAGCGCCGACAACCAGGCGCCGGTCTCGGGCACAACCCTCCGGCGAGAATCCTCAGCGCTCTTGCGCAGCTCTCTCGATCCAACACTGCAGGTCGACCACGCCCGCCCCGCGGTGCACTGTGGCTTGCACAGGTGATGCGGAGGAGGTCTTGCAGGACAGCCGTTTGAGGGAAACATCCGTGTCGTCCCGTCATCGACCCCAGAATCGTCCGTTAAGCTCGCGCCGCCATGCAGGTTCCGACTTTTCACGGAGGGCAGGACGGCGAGGATCAATCGCGAGCGTCTCGTCGGAACGCTGACGTTCTGGCTGCGTCCGGCCTTCGCGCTGCGCGTCGTCAATCGGTTTCAGCGGATCCTTGGTTTCGACCGCTCGATGGCCCTGGCGTCCAGCGCTCTCACCGCACTGATTCCGCTGGCGATCCTCGGTAGCGCCGTCCTGGGCGACTTCGTCCGCTACGACTCCGGGGGGCGGATCATCAAGCGCTACCGTCTCACCGGAGCGGGCGCCGAGGCGGTCGAATCCCTCTTCTCCCCTGCCGAAAGCACGAACGCGAGCGTGGGCACCTTCGGGGCGGTGTTCCTGCTGATCTCGCTGCTGAGCTTCGCGCGAGCCGCCCAGCGGCTCTTCGAACAGACGTGGGAACTCAAGCCGCTCAGCGTGCGCAACACGCGAAACGACCTGTGGTGGATCCTCGCTCTCGGTGGCTACACGGTTGTCATCGGGTGGCTTTCCGCCGTCCTCGGCGGGAGCAGGCACGGTGTGGTGGCCGCCGTCGGCGAGGCACCGGTGACCGCCGTGTTTCTCGTCTGGAGCGGCTGGATCCTGTCGGCGAAGCGGATCGTGTGGCCCGACCTGATCCCTTTCGGTGTCACCGCGGCCGTTCTGACAGCGGTCTATTCCGTGGGTGCCGGCCTCTACCTGCCGCGTCTGTTCAACGCCTCCGTCTCGCGCTATGGGGTGGTCGGTGCCGTCTTCGCGATGATCTCGGCCCTCTTCGCGGCCATGCTCGTCCTCGTCGCATCGGCTGCGCTGGGACGAGAAGTACGAGACGAGCTCGGTCGGATCCGTGAAGGCCGACGCCCTTCCGACCACGAGGTCCGCCGGCAGTGGGACAGCGTGGTCGAGCAGACACGGTCACGGTGGCGGGCGGCACGTGAACAGGTCTCCCGACATCGGACCAACGGTGCGGACCGCTGATGGGCGCGACGGCTGACCAGCGCGTTCTCACAGCGACGCGATAATGGCGTCGCGGATGAGAGCAGGGCGCGGATCTTGAGACGTACACGATGGAGGGTCTCAACTCCCGCCGCGGCCAACCCCATGCGCCCGATGACCTCCCTGGCGCCCCCGCGCGTCCACCGCCTGCGCGCGCAACTCGGGTGCCCGCTCCACCACGGTCACCTCGGCCCCCCGCCGGCGCAGCCAGTGGGCCAGCGCGGGCCCTGCGATGCTCGCCCCCGCCACCAATACGCTGGGTCCACCCACTCGCGTCCCCTGCCCGCTCGACCGGATCGCGTACCCTCGGTCGAAGTCGTCGACGCTCATCACTGCCTCCCCGTGCTTCCGCCCGCGCCGGCACGTTCCCGGCACAGACCCATCGCCGTCGGTGTATCCAGCCGTACCGACCACGGATCCGCACGAAACTCATCGGTCACGGCAGACATCGATGAGAAACGCCCACTCCGATGAGACACGCATCGACCCAGAGGGGCGTAAACCAGCCTGTCAGCCAGACCGTCTCCTGAGACTTCGCCAGAGGGTACGAGGAGGCCGAGACCTGGTAGCGGCGTTGTGCCGACGCGGGCGACACGGCTGCGCTGTTCAACCTTGGGTGGCTGTGCAGAACATTGGTGGCAGATCTCGGCTGATTTCGGCAACGCCGCGGCCTCGTCGTGGTTCCCTTGCTCGGCGAACATCCGTCCCAGGTCGGTCTGAGCGTGAACATGCTTCGTGTCGGCAGCGGTCCGCCACAACCGCTCGGCGTCTTCGAAACATCCCAGTTTCCGGCGTCGACGACTCGACGGCACGTCTGCGCAGGCTCACGGGATCCTCGCCGCCGGTACCCCGGCGGGTCTCGGCGGCGCGCGATGCGTGGGTGTGGGAAGTCGCGAGGTGGATGATGAGTCGCGG